>JAFQRE010000007.1 GCA_017410245.1 Bacteroidaceae bacterium | reverse complement strand
CGTAGAGCCACAACGCTTGTGGCTCGTGGCCGGAACGGACAAGGAATACCACGTTTGAATGCACGTTGCCTCTAATGAGGCACGAGTCGCGAGCGTCGCGACTCTACGAACAACCGTATTGCCTATGGCGCAATCGGATTACGGAACATCGGTGTAAATAGCGTTAACCGTAGAGCCACAACGCTTGTGGCTCGTGGCTGGTACGGACAAGGCTACCCTCGTTTGCATGCACGTTGCCTCTAACGAGGCCACGAGTCGCGAGCGTCGCGACTCTACGAACGGTCGTATTGCCTATGGCACAAACAGGTTACGGAACATCGGTGTAAATAGCATTGTGGCTCTACGAAATACCATATTGCCAAGGGTTTAATGAGATTATGGAACATCATTGTAAATATTATAATTACCCATGTTGATTTTTCTTAACCCCTCAGTCTCGCACGGCTCGACTGCTCCCCTATATTGCTCTGCAACACAGAGGAGCAAAAGGGTTTGCGGGGGTATAGAAAAAGAGCTGTACGCTCAGGGTGATGGGTACAGCTCTGTGTATGTTGTATATAATGCGTGTTATTTTAGCTTTTGCGGGTGGAGCAGGCGTTGGCAATCGATGCGCATGATGCGATTGGGCGATTCGTCGAGTGGCATATCTATTACATCTGATACAACTCTTGCTTCGTAATAGCTATCGTTCATCATCTGATATATATTGACGAAAGCAACCAATTGTATGACAACGCGAGTGAAGTGTCCCTCGGGAAATTCATTGAGCAAGTCGCATACCTCGACGTTCATCTCGGCGAAAGAGAGAAATCCTTCGCGTGCTATCACGTTGCCCTCTTCATCTATTACCTCACAAGCCAATTGCAAGGAGGCATAGTTTTGTCCTCGGGCACGACCGTCGGCTTTTTCGTAGTCGTTGCGAGTGTATGGTGTGGGAAAAAGTCCACGTTCATCGACACGTGCCAGTGACTTCTTCTCGATACATTGTTCATAAACTTCTCGCCCTACTGCGCGATATAGTTCATCGAGTGTTATGCCAAAGTTATAAGCCATATCTCTTTTTCTCTATTTTGGTGCAAAATTAGTTATTAAAAACGAATAAACCTATTTTATACCGGTTTTTATAGAAGTCGCGGCTCGAAGTATTGCATATCCCAACCTATCGAAGCGGGTTTTACGGTTGTATTGTTGCTATCGTCGAGGTCTTTGTATAGTACCGAGAAGTTTACTTCGACGGTAGATGCCACCAAGATTATTCTCAAGTTGGTAGCGGGCATGAAGCCGGCAAACTGCGAAAAATCGACAGTCGTGAGGGGTGGCACGCATAGGTGTGCACAACAGTTGCTTGTGGCATCTATGGGCAACATTAGTTGTCGGCTGCCATCTGGTAGTAGCATTATGGCATTGACAAATAGAAACTCGTTGCTACCGTTAGTCACGCTGAGCATATACAATTCGTCGTCGGAGATAGCTGTTGCAACACTGCCATTGCTCTCCTTCAGTACAAACGATATAGGGTAGTTGGAAGTCCCAAGTCCCGACAGACAACGCGATGTGGCTGCAAGCAAGGCCAAATCGTCGTCCTCGGCACGATAGCTACCTCCTTGTGACGACATATATTGCTGTGCATTGCGTGGGGTATCGCTTTTGACAAGACTCGATACCAATTGTTTGCCAAATTTCCAGAACTTCTCCATTGCACTTTCCTCGACGCGCTCGACAAGCACACTCAGTCGCTGACGGCCTATCTCTTTGAGTGCAATGCGACGGCCTGTATCGTTCTTCTCTTCGGTAACGATAAGGCAACCTCCCTCGTATATGGTTATATACTCGTTTTCATCAAGATACTCCTTGGCTCGCACCGTCATATTGTTCTCGCCACGAGTTACCTTGCCATGCAGGGCATATACCCTATACTCCTTGGCACTCGCCGCAAGGGTGGCCATGAGTAGTATTACTATCGATAATGTTATTTGTCTCATCATGTCATTCTATTTTATAAATAACGGGAAGTCTATCTCTTCGACATTGCGATAGATGGGTCGTTGCTTGTTGCCGGTGAGTTCCGGTATGCGACGTTCGAGATAGTTGCGCACCTCGGTAACCGATATTCTGTTATTCATATCGACATCGGAGTTTTCAAACTCAAATGACTCGATAAGAGCCTGTGTAAATACACCATGACCAAAACGGCTCGACTCTTTCGACTTGACATCTTTATTGCTCGAGGTGTATATGCAAGTACCATTGGTTGTTTTGTTCATCTCGCGGAAGAAGTCTTCGCTCGACACCGTACCGCGATAACCCTCAAGTAACTTGCCCGAGTAGCAGGCATCGATAAATACCAGCAGCTTGCAGTTGATATAACTTATATCCTCAATGAAAGTGCTTGCGCTATATCCGCCGCGACGAGGAGTTGAAGCATCGGTGAGGTCGTAGGTAGACAGATAGTAGCGGTCGCGTTCATCGACAAGTCCATGGCCGGCAAAGAAGATAACAGCCATATCGGTCGAGGCGGCTTTATCGGCCAGATTGTTTATCTTTTCCGATATTTGTGCGCTTGTCACATCGCGTCCTACGAGCAACTGTGCATCTATATTGGCAAAGGTGTCTTTATGTTTCGACTTGATGGCTTTGATAACGGCGCGTGCATCTTGCTCGGCATAATTCAAATCGCCCAAGTTGGGGTCTTGATAGTCGTTGAGTCCTATTGCCAATATGTGCAACGTGGCCGACTGTCGTGCCGAAGCCTCACGATCGTAGATGAAATTGATCATGTGAGGATCGCCACCTACACACCACATAGTTAGCATACAATCGCGTTGGGGTAGCTCCACATCACACACTCCTGCTGCTACATCATTGCTACTCAGTGTCACTATTTCGCCTCCATCTATACGATACTTCACAGCGTGCGATGCATCGGAAATGGCAAAACGCAATGTGTGCCGGGTGTCGGTAAATGTGACTCGAGCATCGGAGAGCACTTTCAGTTTGGGAGCTTTCACGACATTCTCGGCCGGAGGTGTAGTAGTGGTATAAGTAGCAGTGAGTGCCGGTATTTCGGGCTCGGGAGCGTTGGCAATTTCTTTCTTTATGGCATCTACCAATTCTTGAGAGTCTTCTTCGCTGATGTCTGATATACCGGTGAGCAATGTAGAAAGCGAAGGTGGAGGAGCAACTCCCTTGGCACGCTCTTCGGCCAAATTGTTGAGAGCCATTTTAGCATCTATATTACCTTGTTCAGCTGCTTTTTTCCACCATTTTTCGGCTTCGTTGAGATCGTATGGCACACCCTCGGCATTGGCATAACAAAAGCCCAATGAATTTTGAGCCTCGGCTTGACCTTGCTCGGCCGACTTGCAATACCACTTCACCGCCTCTTTAAAGTCTCTTTTCACACCATTACCGTAATAGTAGCAATTGCCTAAATTATTCTGCGCCCAAGCATAGCCCTGTTCGGCCGATTTTTGAAACCATTTCACAGCCTCTTTGAAGTCTTGTGCTACGCCTTCGCCATTGTAGTAACAGTGGCCCATATAATTTTGAGCTCCGGCATAGCCTTGTTCGGCCGATTTACGAAACCACTTCACTGCCTCTTTGCGGTCTTTTGCAACGCCTTCGCCATTATAGTAACAAGTGCCCAAATTATGCTGTGCCCATACATTGCCTTGCTCGGCCGCTTTGCGATACCATCGCACTGCCTCATCAAGGTCTTTTGTTACGCCTACTCCATCAAAGTAACAGCTGCCTAAATAATTCTGAGAATCGGTGTCGCCTTGCGCAGCCGACTTGCGAAACCATTTTATAGCTTGGTCGTAATTCTGTGTAACGCCTTCGCCGTTATAGTAACAAGCTCCTAAATTATACTGAGCCAAAACATTGCCTTGCTCGGCCGACTTACGATACCATCGCACTGCCTCGTCATAATCTCGCATAACGCCTTTACCAGCATAATAGCAATTGCCTAAACCGTTCTGAGCCAAAGCATTGCCTTGCTCGGCTGCTTTGCGAAACCATTTTACAGCCTCGGCATATTCTCCTTGCGAGTACAATTGTTTGGCCTTTTGATACAATGCTTCGCCATCATCACTTTGCGATTGTTGGGTCTTTTTTTTAGAATAGCCATTGTCTTGATGCATCACAACCTTTATATAGCTCTTATTATCGACCGCTACTTCTACTGTAGCATAGCCTATACATGAAATACGCAATGGCTTCTTGCCCGATACATTTATCTTAAAACTACCGTCACCATGCGACATAACACCCATATTGGAATTTATCTCTTTGATGACTGCACCTATTATAGGCTCACCACTATCATCAAGGACTTTGCCTGATACCTCTTTTTGAGCCGATGCACTACATGCCAGGAGCATCAACATCGACACCAGTAAGAAACGAACTTTCTTAGCAGCTATGATACAATTGTATTTCATTGTTTTTGTTTTTTAGTGGTTAGTTTTGCAAAGAGTTGTTGTATATTTTGCAACAACTTGTCTTTCGAGGCTATATATAGCTCCACCATATTGGGTAGCAGTGCCATCGAGGCCAATAGTATGATGGGAGAAATATAGCAATGCGAAGATATGAACAGCCAACCGCTCAAGAATATTATCAGTACGGCCGATGCTACTGGGTATATCCAGTTGATTACGGCCAACAGCACTTTGCGTTCGTTCTTTTCGCACGCATCGAAGATACTCCAATAGAGTGCTACAAACAGCAACAACAGCAATATCTCAATCAACACCACCCAATGACGTGCCATGCTACGGGTAGGATTGTCTATCATGGTATCTATGGCATAGGCATGTATAAGAGTTCCGTTCATATCGCCCAGCGGGGTGTAGTGTCTGTCTTCTTCGCTATTGATATTGCCCATAAGTACAATGCGACCTGCTATATCGTCACGATGACCGGCCACCGAGTCGGCACTGATAATAGTAAATTCTTGAGGTATGAAGTGTATGACACCATCGGGCTCATCAGCAGCAATGGAAGCACCACCAAAAGCCGACATATAACGACAGGCAAGTGTAGAGGACAACGAGAACAGTGTATCGCCTGCAACGTATCGAGCCACAGTATAGTCGCGCACAAAGCCTCCTTCGCCTATATTCTTAAGATTACTATAGCCCCTACCAACCTGAATAGTATCGAGTAGCGACTCGCTCAGTCCGGCAAATTGGTCGGTCTCCACATCGTAGCCGGTGAGCTTGCCTATAGCCACCAGGTGCTCGGCATTACGCGCAATCGACTCACAGAGCATGCGTGTACCTATGGTATCGCCGGTGGGACGGTCGAATATGATATCTATACCCACCACAACGGGTGCGCAGCTCACAACCGTTTCTATTGTTGTTGCTATCTCGCCACGAGTCTTGTTTGAGACATCTATAATAACAGTGCGATCATTGGGCTTTGCTTCGTCGCTATTGCGATAAAGCGAATAGTAAAAGTCGGTAAAAGAGAAGCTGTCGAACGAGCGCGATAGGGGGTCTAACAAGCTCCAATTGGGTAGTGCTACCATCATCAACCACGAGATGGCTCCTAAGAGCAATACCACAACAAACCTATGTATGCACGATATCGCTATCTGTTTGCACTTTGCCAAATACTCTCCCTTGCTCATTGTTTTATGAATAATTATTATTGTTTGCAAAATTAGCAAGTTTATCGCAACAACAAAATTTGTAGCACAATATTTAGCAAACCATACTCTATTAAACTTAAAAACTGTATAAATACTTCATATTGCGCATAAGTTGTGTTATCTTTGCAGGTTGTTACGTGCACGCACGTTGCATGCGCGTATTGAATGAAGCAAATAACAAGAATTGAAATAATATGAAACAGTACAACTTACTGAACACCGTGATGGGTTGGGTGGTATTTGCCATAGCTGCCGTTACCTATATCCTCACATTGGAGCCGACAGCCAGTTTCTGGGACTGTGGCGAGTTTATTGCATCGGCTTACAAACTCGAAGTGGGTCACCCGCCGGGCAACCCCATCTTTATGCTTACAGGTCGTTTCTTTGCCAACTTTGCTTCCGACCCCTCACAAGTGGCATATATGCTCAACTTGATGTCGGCATTGCTCAGTGCAGGCACTATTCTGTTCCTGTTTTGGACAATTACCCACTTGGCTAAGAAACTCGTTGCCCCCCAAGGTACCGAGATGACAATAGCCCGTATCATTACCATATTGGGCTGTGGTGTTGTAGGTGCATTGGCCTACACTTGGAGCGATACATTCTGGTACTCGGCTGTCGAAGGCGAGGTATATGCCTACTCGTCGTTCTGTACAGCTGTGGTATTTTGGCTGATACTCAAGTGGGAAAGCGTTGCCGACGAACCTTATGCCAACCGCTTCCTCATTCTCATTGCCTATATCATGGGTGTATCTATTGCCGTTCACTTGCTCAACTTGTTGTGTATCCCTGCCATTGTGCTGGTATATTACTACCGTAAGTTCGACAACGTGAGTGCCAAGGGCTCTCTTGTAGCATTGCTCGTATCGTTTGTCCTTATTGCCTTGTTGCTCTTTGGTATCGTGCCGGGATTTGTCAAGGTAGCCGGTTGGTTTGAGTTGCTTTGCGTCAATGTTTTGGGTATGCCGTTCAATACAGGAGTCATCATATACTTCTTGTTGGTAATGGGTATGATAGCATGGTCTATCTATGAGACTTATAGCAGCAAAAACATTAAACGTGCACGCATCTTGTTCTTGTGTAGCATCATCTTGTCGGGTATGCCTTTCATTACCGACAAACTATACATCGGATTGCTCGTATGCGCATTGCTCATATTTGCCGTATTCTATATCAAGCGTATCTCTTTCCGCTTGATGAATACCATATTGGCCGCACTGATGGTTATTCTCATTGGTTACTCGTCGTATGCACTCATTCTCATACGTTCGGCAGCCAATACTCCTATGGACCAAAACTCGCCCGAGGACATCTTTACCCTTGCCAGCTACCTCAACCGCGAGCAGTATGGCGAGACTCCTCTACTATACGGACACACCTTTGTATCGAAGGTGAAACGTGTCAATGGCGAAGCTCAAATAAAAGAGGGTAAAAATATATATCAAAAGGCTGTTAAGGCTACACCCGACGAGCGCGACCGCTATGTTGTTACCGGCAAGAAGGAGTCGTATATCTATGAAAGCGAGTCGCAAATGCTCTTCCCCCGTATGCACAGCAACAAGCCCAACCATATCTCGGCCTACCGCGAGTGGTCGGGGGCTAGTGCCGGCAAGAAGCCTACTTTTGCTCAGAATATGCAGTTCTTCCTCGACTATCAACTCAACCACATGTATTGGAGATACTTCTTGTGGAACTTTGCCGGTCGCCAAAACGATCTTCAAGGCCATGGTGAAGTAGATAAGGGTAACTGGATAAGCGGATTTAACTTCATTGATAAGTATCGTGTTGGCGATGCTTCGCTTCTCCCCGACGAGATGGCCAATAATGCCGGTCGCAACGTATTCTATATGCTGCCCCTCATCTTGGGTATCATAGGTCTGCTATACCAAGCCTTTGCCGGCAAGAATGGTATAGAGCAGTTTTGGGTAACTTTCTTCCTTTTCTTCATGACAGGTATTGCCATTGTTATATACCTTAACCAAACACCCTATCAACCTCGTGAGCGCGACTATGCCTATGCCGGCTCGTTCTATGCATTCACTATATGGATAGGTATCGGTGTGGCTGCCATTACACGCGGATTGGAGATAGCGTTGGAGGCTATTCGCTTCAACAACAAGATCATTCCGGCGGTTGTAGCATCGCTATTGTGCTTGTGCGTACCCTTGCAGATGGTGAGCCAAACTTGGGACGACCATGACCGTTCGGGACGTTATATAGCCCGCGACTTCGGTATGAACTACCTTTCGAGTGTCGAGCCCAATGCTATTCTGTTTACCAATGGCGACAACGATACATTCCCCTTGTGGTATGCTCAAGAGGTAGAGGGATTCCGTACCGATGTGCGTGTGTGCAACTTGTCGTACTTCCAGACCGACTGGTATGCCGACCAAATGAAGCGTCCGGCCTACGACTCCGAGGCTCTGCCCATATCGATGGAGCGTGAGACTTATGCTCACGACAAGCTATCTTATACCTATGTATTGCCTGTCAATGAAAATCTGTCGCTCTCGGCTTCCGATGCGCTCAACTTCCTCTACAGTAAGGATCCACGTACCAAGAAAACGCAATTTGGCGAATTGAACTACTTGCCTACCGACAAGATATACATTCCTGTCGATAGTGCTACAGCTGTAGCCAATGCAGGCATACCTGCCGGATATGAGCAATACGTTGTAGATCGCATTACTCCCAAGTTGAGCGGTAAGAGTGGCTTGTACTTCTATGAGGTTGCATCGCTCGATATGATTAATACCAACATACAGCAAGGTTGGGAACGTCCCATCTACTATGCTGTAACTGTCTCGAGCGATCTCTACCTCGGATTGGAAGATTACTTTGCTCTCACCGGATTGGCACACCACGTTGTACCTATTAAGACCGATGTATGTGGTAAGGTTGATACCGAGCGTATGTATGACAACATGATAAACAAATTCCGTTGGGGAGGCCTCGAAAAAGCTACTCAAGAGCAACCTATCTACCTCGACGAGAACATACGCCGTATGTGTCAAACAACTCGTGTCATGTTCAACGACTTGATAAACCAACTCATTGTCGAAGGACAAAATGACAAAGCGTTGTATGCCCTCGACTTCATCAACGAGAAGATACCCGGTTGGTTGGTGCCTCTCGAGGCGTTGGCTGTACAAACTGCCGGACATTACCTCACGCTTGGCGAGACCGAGAAAGCCAAGGAGTTGTTATGTAGCAGTATCGACCGCAGTTTGCAATACCTGCGATGGTATCAATCACTCACACCTTCGCAATTGCGCTCTGTTGGCGACACCAACTTGCACCAATACATCTTGCAAGCCGGCTTGACCATGCTCTATGAAAACGGCATGGAAGATACTGCCGAGGAGATGATTGCCAATGCACAGGCTCAAGGCCTTATCTAATATTACAGTATGAGGGTGAGCCAGAATGAAAATTTTGGCTCACCCTCATATTTATAAGAATGTGCTACTCTTATCACTACCGGTTATGTTCATAGAACGTCCTCCCTTTCTATACCGCATGTTCTTTTCTGAGGCGTTGTGGCGTATCCCTCAGAAAGAGAAAACTATATACCTCACCTTCGACGATGGCCCCATACCTCAGGTTACACCTTGGGTACTCGATTTGTTAGATGAGTACGGTATTCATGCCACCTTTTTCTGTACCGGTGACAATGTAGCCCGCAATCCACAACTCTTCGACTCGCTACGTGCCCGCGGACACCAAGTGGGCAACCACACCATGAGTCATGTGCAGGGTATCAAGATGAGCACCCCCGACTACCTGCGCAATATCGAGAAGGCTCACGACCTCATTCAGAGCCCTCTTTTCCGTCCTCCTCACGGATTTATTCGTCCGGGACAATTTGCCGCCATCAAAGAGAAATATACAACCGTAATGTGGGACGTGGTGACACGCGATTATAGTCGCAACCTTGATGGCGAACAGGTGCTCAACAACGTACGTCAATACGCTCGCAACGGCTCTATCATTGTTTTTCATGACTCTCTCAAGGCCGAAAAGAACTTGCGATATGCACTCCCTCGTGCCATAGAATGGTTGCTTCAGAATGGATACCGATTTGACACGCTCTGACGTAGCACAACGCATTATTCAAGAGGCTCTAAAAGTGGGGTTCTCGGCCTGTGGCTTTGCCACCGTCAACGATGTTCCCGACAACATCTACAACCATTGGCAACAATGGATAGCAGAGGAGAAGCATGCCGGCATGCACTACATGGCACAGCATGCCACGCACCGACGCAATCCGCAAGGATTGTTACCCTCGGCACGTACCGTTATTGTAGTGGCTCTCAACTACTATCCGGCATGCGAAATGCCTCGTAGCAATCCTCGTTTTGCTCGCTACGCCTATGGCAACGACTATCACGACGTGATGAGACAGATGCTTGGCTCATTGGCTCAATTTGTACAGACTATAGCTCCTTGCGAGTGTCGTTGTTGTTGCGACACAGCCCCCATTTTTGAGCGATACTGGGCTACCCAAGCAGGCATAGGCTTTATTGGTCGCAACAGCCAACTCATTATACCCCATCATGGCAGTTATTTTTTCTTGGGTGAAATCATTACTACGCTCGATATAGCCCCCTCTACCCCCGTTGCGACTCAATGTGGCGAGTGTCGTCGATGTATCGATGCCTGTCCCGTACAAGCCATAGGAGGCGATATGACCATAGATGCCCGACGTTGCATATCGTGTCAAACCATAGAGAACCGAGGCGAAATACCTCCATTTGTAGCCTCACGCTTAGGTCGCAGGGTATATGGGTGTGATACATGTCAAGAGGTATGCCCGCACAACAGCCATGCCACCGGTACTACCATCGAGGCTTTGCAACCCATCGAAGAGCTCGATACTCTCACATACGAAACCTTAATCAAACTCACACCCGACGATTTCCGACGCATATTCCGCCATTCGGCAATAAAACGAGCCAAATACGAAGGCCTCATGCGCAACATCAAGGCCCTCAAAAAAGAACAATTCGACTAATAAAGGAAGAAGGTATCATAAAGATATCCCGTAATTCTATTCATACCCTTGCGATACGGTATTTCTTAGAGCTACAAGCGTTAGTGAGGCTTAGCCCAAGTTGCGCCTGCTCGGTAATGCCCATGCCTGTATGGTATTCCCCTCACTTAACCCCTATAGTGGCACTATGGCTTCAATCCCTCGGTGCTTTGTGGTAATAGAAAAAGAAGTTGTGTCCTGTTGGGCACAACTTCTCTATATGCTAAGTTTGGTTTTTATAGACTTTTCTTTACTTCTACTTCTTCGTAGGCCTCAACTAAGTCACCGACTTTCACATCGTTGTAGTTGGTAATGTTAAGACCACACTCGTAGCCTGTGAGTACTTCTTTCACATCGTCTTTGAAACGCTTCAATGAGCCTAACTCGCCGGTATAGATAACGATACCATCGCGTATGAGGCGTACGCGTGCCGAACGACGTAGCTTGCCTTCTTTGACAATACAACCAGCAATGGTACCCACCTTAGAGATGTGGAATGTCTCACGCACTTCGGCTGTACCGATAACTTCTTCCTGCAACTCGGGCGATAGCATGCCTTCCATAGCAGCTTTGACCTGCTCTATGGCATCGTAGATGATTGAGTACATGCGCACATCTACTCCCTCTTTCTCGGCCAAACGACGAGCTGCCATCGAAGGACGTACTTGGAAACCTACGATAATAGCATTGGAGGCTGCTGCGAGGATAATATCTGACTCGGAGATTTGTCCTACGGCTTTGTGCAATACATTTACTTGTATTTGCTCGGTAGATAGCTTGATGAGCGAGTCGGTCAAGGCCTCAACCGAACCGTCCACGTCACCTTTGACAATGATATTGAGCTCTTGGAAGCCACCTACGGCAATGCGGCGACCTATATCGTCGAGTGTGAGCAGTTTTTGTGTACGCAAACCTTGTTCGCGTTGCAATTGCTCTCGTTTATTGGCTATTTCGCGAGCCTCTTGCTCGGTCTCCATTACGTTGAATGTATCACCTGCTTGAGGAGCTCCATCGAGACCAAGTATCAATACCGGCTCGGCAGGCCCTGCCTCTTGTATGCGTTGGTTGCGCTCATTAAACATGGCTTTGATGCGACCATGGTGTGTACCGGCCAATACGATATCGCCCATGCGCAGTGTTCCGTTTTGTACCATGACGGTAGCAACGTATCCGCGACCTTTGTCGAGAGTCGATTCGATAATAGAACCTACGGCACGACGGTTGGGGTTGGCTTTGAGTTCGAGCATCTCGGCTTCGAGCAATACTTTCTCCAGAAGTTCGTCTATACCAGTACCTTTCTTGGCCGAAATATCTTGCGATTGGTATTTACCACCCCATTCCTCAACAAGATAGTTCATAGCAGCAAGCGACTCCTTGATTTTGTCGGGATTGGCAGTGGGCTTATCGACCTTATTGATGGCAAATACAATGGGTACACCGGCGGCCGAAGCGTGGTTGATGGCTTCGATTGTTTGGGGCATCACATTGTCATCGGCAGCAACGATAATGATGGCAATATCGGTAATCTTAGCACCACGGGCACGCATAGCGGTGAAGGCTTCGTGACCGGGAGTGTCGAGGAATGTGATGTGGCGACCATCTTCGAGTGTCACGTTGTATGCTCCAATGTGCTGGGTGATACCTCCAGCCTCACCGGCAATAACGTTGGCATTACGGATATAGTCGAGCAACGATGTTTTACCGTGGTCAACGTGTCCCATAACTGTTACAATGGGAGGACGTTGCATCAGAGCCTCGGGGTTGTCCTCCTCTTCGGCAATCGCCTCTGAAACCTCAGCGCTGACATACTCTGTTTGGAAACCAAACTCCTCGGCCACGATGTTGATTGTTTCGGCATCGAGGCGTTGGTTGATAGAAACCATGATGCCAAGGCTCATACAAGTACCAATAACCTTGTTGATGGGTACGTCCATCATCGAAGCGAGGTCATTGGCAGTAACGAACTCGGTGAGTTTAAGAATTTTGCTTTCGGCAAGTTCTTGCTCGGCGCGCTCTTGCTCACGGTTTGAGAATGCCTCACGTTTCTCTTTACGCCACTTTGCACCCTTCTTGGTACCTTTCTGAGTAAGACGTGCAAGAGTCTCTTTTATTTGCTTTTGTACATCTTCTTCGTTTACCTCGGCCTTGATGGGGCGTTTGGGTTGTTTGTTGGCTTTATTATTTTTCTTTTCGTTGTTGGCTTGTTGGTTGCCCTTTCTCTCGGGATTGGCACCTATGGTCGATGCAGTCTTTTCGATATCTACACGATCTTTGTTGATGCGTTTGCGTTTCTTGCGCTCGCCAGCAGGCTGATTGGCTGCTGTAGCAGGTGCATTGGTTTGTTGTTTTGCCTCACGCTCTTTGCGACGCTCTTCTTTGCTCTTTTTCTTGGGGCGAGTTTGCTGGTTGATGCTATCGAGGTCTATGCGTCCCAATACTTGTGGTTTAGGAGCAGCGCTTACGGTGCTCAATGAGAATACTTCGTTTTTATTCTCATCGGCAGTTGTTGTAGCGGGTTTGGGCTCAGCAACGGGGGCAGGAGCAGACTTGGGCTCTTCCTTCTTGGGCTGCGGAGCCGGAGTTGGCTCGGGCTTAACCTCAGTTTGGGTTTTGGCCTCTACTACGGGTTCTTTCTTTTCCTCTACCACCGGAGCAGGAGCAGGTTTGGGCTCCTCTTTCTTGGGTTGAGGGGTAGGAGCGGGTTTGGGCTCTTCCTTAGGTGCTACTTTTACCTCGGAAGCCTTGGTTTGAGGCTGTTTAGGTTCCTCTTTGGGAGCCTGAGTCTCGACAGGTTGAGTAGCAGACGACTTTTTATCGAGGTCGATGGTGCGCAATACGCGGGGTTTGGCCGTCTCCGGTGCTACCACAGGAGTAGGGGTAGCAGGCTTCTCGACAGGAGTTGGACGCTTCTGTCTTTCGAGGCTGATGTTATCCGATTCTTTTTTCAAGATTTTATCGGGTGCAAACTCCTTGACAAGCATATCATATTGCTCATCGCTGATTTTGGCATTGGGGTTAGAGTCCACCTCCATACCTTTTTTCTGTAGGAAACCAACAATTGTGTCGATACCTACGTTTAAGTCTCTTACTACTTTATTTAACCTTACTGACATAGACTTTAATTAAAGTTTGAAAATTATGTAAACGCTCCCGCCTCGATATCAAGCCCTTTAGTCCTCAAACTCGGCCTTGAGTATCTCAATCACCTCATCAACGGTGTCTTCTTCGAGGTCTGCTTTATCGATAAGCTCTTCGCGCGAATGAGCCAAAACACGTTTTGCTGTGTCGCAACCCATCTTCTTGAGGGCATCGATAACCCATTGGTCTATTTCGTTGGCAAATTCGTCGAGGAATACATCTTCTTCGTCGTTGAGGAATGTTTGTATTTGAGCTACCAACTCTTCGTCAAGACCAGTTTTCTCTACAAGTTCTTCTACCGAAGTGCTGCGTATCATTTGGTCGGTAGTGATACCTGCAGCCATAAATGCGTTGATAGCAGCACTGTCTATCTCGCCTACATACTTGTCGAGTGTAATACCTACGCTCTCCTCGCCCTCTTGTTTCATGCGGCACACTTCTATTTCATAGCCGGTGAGCTTCATGGCAAGGCGTATGTTAAGGCCATTCTTACCAATGGCAAGCGAAACCTCCTTAGAGTCGCTCAAATATACCGATGCACGCTTGTTCTCTTCATCTACCTCTATAGACGCAATCTTGGCGGGGCTGAGAGCGCGTTGTATGAAGAGTGAAGGATTGGAAGTATAGTTGATAACGTCGATATTTTCGTTGCGCAACTCGCGTACGATGCCATGTATGCGCGAACCTTTTACACCTACACAAGCGCCTACGGGGTCGATACGGTCGTCATACGACTCTACGGCAATCTTGGCACGCTCGCCGGGTATGCGGGCAATGGCACGA
This sequence comes from Bacteroidaceae bacterium, assembly GCA_017410245.1. Taxonomy (GTDB): domain Bacteria; phylum Bacteroidota; class Bacteroidia; order Bacteroidales; family Barnesiellaceae_A; genus Barnesiella_A. Next base: position 25,026 of record JAFQRE010000007.1, on the reverse strand, counting down.
ATGAGGATAAGACCATCGTGTATCTCGGGTACCTCAAGCTCGAACAATCGGTGCAAAAATTCGTTTGATGTGCGTGAAACAATAATCTTGGGATTGTTGTTTTTGTTCTCTACATCGAGTACAATAGCACGCACTGTGTCGCCTTTGCGATAGAAATCGCTGGGAATTTGCTCCTCTTTGGGCAACAGAAGCTCGTTGTTCTCGTCATCGACGAGCAACATCTCTTTTTTCCATATCTGATATACTTCGGCACTTACCAACTCGCCAATACGATCTTTGTAGCTGTTGTAAAGTGCGTCTTTCTGCAAGTCGAGAATTTTCGAGGCCAATGTCTGACGAAGATTGAGGATAGCACGACGACCGAATTTTTCAAAAATCACTTCGTCTGTTACTTCCTCTCCTACCTCAAAGTCAGGGTCTATGGCTTTAGCCTCGGTGAGTGAAATCTGCATATTGGGATTGGTTACAGCACCGTCCTCTACAATCTCACGATTTCGCCAAATCTCAAAGTCTCCTTTGGTGGGATTTACGATTACGTCGAAGTTCTCGTCTGTACCAAACATCTTGGCAAGCACGTTACGGAACGACTCTTCCAAAACGTTTATCATGGTGGTTACTTCAATGTTCTTGAGTTCTTTAAACTCCGAGAACGTATCTACCATATTGATGGTTTCTGCTTTTTTTGCCATAGCTTATTTAAATCGAATTAAATATTTAGTGTATTTTACTTCAGTGTATGCAAAGTGGAGGTCTTCTTCCACTTCTATTTTACGTTTAGCGCCTTCGGGTTTTACCTTCTTGGTAATTGTCAAGGTAAAAGCCTCTTCGTTGCACTCTTTCAAGATTCCGTTCAACTTACGACCATCGCGAGTGAGTACCTCTACTTCGTTGCCTATGTTCTTGTGGTATTGTGCAACAACTTTGAAGGGAGAGGTGATTCCGGCCGAGCCCACTTCAAGCTCATAATCTTCAACATCGCGGTCAAGTTTCGACTCAATAAAGCGATGCACGCTTTCGCATCGTTCTATATCTATACCATCTTGATTGTCTATCTCGACTACAATGTTGTTGCCGGGGCGTACCAATACATCTACTATAAAGCAATCGCTTCCTTGCAATGCTTCATTTACAATGTCGTAAACTACCTGTTTTTCTATCATATTTCTGTGTCTAAGAAAAAAACGAGGGGACATCATTGCCCCCTCCACGTCTCTTGTGTGGTGCAAATATAGTACATTATTATCTCAAATACAAGCGTATGCGCCCACATCGACAATTTTTGTTGTTGTATTGCGGTGTAATTATATATTTTTATTATATATTAACATTTATAAATCAATGGGAAATGCGAATTGTTTGAGTTCCTTATTCCATTCTTTCTCTCGGCCATCGCACAACATATCGCACACCTTGTGGAAGTGTGTACTATGGTCGTGGTGATAGAGATGAGCCAACTCATGGTACACTATATAATGGCGTAAATGTTGTGGGAGGAACAGTACAAATGCCGATATCGTAATGATACCCGAGCGAGTGCAACTTCCCAGCACTCTGCGTCCGCGACCTATGCGCACCTCACGCACCTTGGGCTTGCAGCGCTGAGCACAAGTATCGACCAAATCGCGCAATGTCGAGGCATATAATCGTGTAATGGTGTGGAGTATAAAGCGAGAGAATCCTCGTTGAAACGAGGCTGATGATATGTCGTCGGCATTAAACAGAAAATATAACCCTCCATCAAAGTGGCGTACTACTACACGACCTCTACCAATGGTATTATCGGCGCATAGTCGCAACTCGCCCTCCTCTATTTTGATGACTTTCCCATCATACAGTGTAGTATCGACATGAGTCTTTGATGAGCGCTTGAGCAGTCGGTGCAATGCCTCTCTATTGCTATCAATCAACTTCAAAATATAGGCATTGTCGATAGCCCAATGCGTAGGCCAAACGATGGTAATAGCGCCATTTTCAGCGCGAAAAGATACTCTTCGCGCCCGGGAACTTGAGCGAATTGTGATTTCGCCAAAATCCTTGTCAGATATTTTATAACTTTCGGACATCTATTTGTTTCAATACAACACAAAAATACTAATAAAAAATAGAAACAAGCGCAAAAGTGCCAATAAATATTTTATGATAAAAAATCGCTAAAGATTTGTGATTTAAAGAGTATATTTATTAACTTTGCACCTGACCTATGGCGTAGCCGTAGGAGTAGTTAACCTAATCTACAAACTAATAGCAACGAAATGACAGAATCTACAAAGGTGAAAGTTCTGGAAAAGGTAGTTGTACGTTTCTCGGGTGACTCGGGTGACGGTATGCAGCTTGCAGGCAACATCTTTTCAGCTATCTCAGCCGCAATCGGCAATGAGATTTCGACATTCCCCGACTATCCGGCAGAGATACGCGCACCGCAAGGCACCTTAAGCGGCGTGTCGGGTTTCCAAGTTCACATAGGTAAAGGCGTTTACACTCCCGGTGACAAAGCCGATGTGTTGGTTGCCATGAATCCCGCTGCATTGAAGACTCAAATCCAATTCCTCAAGAAAGGTGGCGTGGTTATCATAGATACCGACTCATTCAAAGAAGCCGATTTGAAAAAAGCTCTTTACGAAACCGATGATGCAATTGCAGAGTTGGGTATTGACCCCGCTCAAGTGATGTCGGTAGCTATCACTACACTCACCAAAGAGTCTCTTGCCGACTCTGGTCTTGATGTTAAATCGATAGTTCGCTGTAAAAACATCTTTGCATTGGGTCTTGTATGCTGGCTCTTCGATCGTCCTGTTTCGCAAGCCGGCAATATGCTTTCGCACAAATTTGCCAAGAAACCTACTATTGCCGAGGCCAACGTGAAAGTACTCAACGATGGCTACAACTATGGTAATAACATACATGCATCTGTATCGACCTATCGTGTAGAGAGTGCATCGGTACGTAAAGGTATCTATACCGACTTGAATGGTAATACAGCTACCGCATGGGGTCTTATAGCAGCTGCCGAGAAGGCCGGTTTGCCCCTCTTCTTGGGTAGCTATCCTATTACTCCCGCAACCGACATTCTGCACGAGTTGGCAAAACGTAAAGACCTCGGTGTAAAAGCCGTACAAATGGAAGATGAAATTGCTGGCGCATGTTCGGCTATTGGAGCAGCTTTTGCCGGCAATTTGGCTGCTACTTCTACTTCAGGTCCCGGTCTTGCCCTCAAGAGCGAGGCTATAGGCTTGGCTGTTATGGCCGAGTTGCCCTTGGTTGTTATCGATGTTCAACGTGGTGGCCCTTCAACAGGTCTTCCCACCAAAACCGAGCAAACCGACCTCTTGCAAGCTCTCTACGGTCGCAATGGTGAGAGCCCCGTGGTTGTAGTTGCAGCTTCAACACCCGCCAACTGCTACGATATGGCTTTCAATGCTGCCAAGATAGCTCTCGAGCATATGACTCCCGTTATTCTGCTCACCGATGGCTTCATCGCTAACGGCTCTACTGCATGGCGTGTACCCGAAGAAGACGAATATCCCGAAATTCGTCCCAACTACGTTAAGCCCGAAATGCTTGCCGAAGGTTGGAAACCCTACATGCGTAACCCCGAAACACAAGTACGCTATTGGGCAGTTCCCGGAATGGAAGGATTTATGCACCGTCTCGGTGGTCTTGAAAAAGATGCCAAGACAAGCGCAATCTCGACCGATCCCGCCAACCACGCTGTGATGGTAGCTGCTCGTCAAGCTAAGATAGATAATGTAGCAAAAGAAATACCCCAACTCGAAGTTTTGGGTAACCCCGATTCTGACCTCCTCGTAGTAGGTTGGGGTGGTACATACGGACACCTCTACTCGGCAGTTACCGAGATGTGTAACGAGGGTAAAGATGTAGCTATGATACACTTCAACTACATCAACCCGCTACCTTCAAATGCCGAAGAGATAATTCGTCGTTATAAGAAAGTGGTAGTATGCGAGTTGAACAATGGTCAATTTGCATCATACCTTGCCGGCAAAATACCCGGTGTTGAGTTCTTGCGTTACAACAAGGTAGAAGGCCAACCCTTCAGCTCAGCCGAGTTGGTAGAACATTTCACCCAATTAATTGAGAAGTAATCATGGAAGAGAACAAAACATATACGGCACAGGACTTTAAGAGCGACCAATATGTACGCTGGTGTCCCGGTTGTGGCGACCACGCTATCGTTAATGCTTTGCAAAAAGCAATGGCCGAAGTGGGTGTTGCCCCCCACAAAACTGCAGTAATCTCCGGTATCGGTTGTTCATCACGCCTACCTTACTATATGGGTACATACGGCTTCCACACTATCCATGGTCGTGGTGGTGCTATCGCATCGGGTGTTAAAATGGCCAATCCCGAGCTTACTGTATGGCAAGTTTCGGGTGATGGTGACTGTCTTGCTATTGGTGGTAACCACTTCATTCACGAGGTGCGTCGCAACATCGATATCAACATCTTGTTGATGAACAACAAGATTTATGGTCTTACAAAGGGTCAATATTCACCTACTACCGATCGTGGCTCGGTAACTAAATCATCGCCCTATGGTACTGTAGAGGATCCTTTTATCCCCGCCGAACTCGTATTTGGTGCTCGTGGTACATTCTTTGCTCGTTCGCTCGATGTTGAGATGGCTACTACAGTAGAAATTCTTGCTGCAGCGGCAGCTCACAAAGGTGCTGCGGTGTGCGAGGTGTTGCAAAACTGCGTTATCTTCAACCACAATATCCACTCATACGTTGCCGACAAAGAGGTGCGTGCCGATCGCACTATCCACCTCCGTCATGGTGAGAAGATGATATTTGGTAAAGAGAACAATCGCGGTATCGTTCTCGATGGCTACATGTTGAAAGCTGTTACTATTGGCGAAGATGGCTACACTATGGACGATGTTCTCGTTCATGATGCCAAGAACCCCAACAATGTATTGCACCAAATGTTGGCTATGATGGACGGTCACGATTTGCCTCTTGCTTTGGGTGTTATCCGTGATGTTGATGCCCCCAACTATACCGATGAACTTACCCGTCAGGTAGAAGAGGTGAAAGGCAAGAAAAACTTCAAGTCGTTGCGTGAATATATCCTCAGCGGTGACACTTGGGAAGTGAAATAATAAGCATTACTTATATAGAAAAAGCTCGTGACTTTCATCACGAGCTTTTTTATTATATATCGTGTGCTCTTATTGAGCCGAGATTGTGACCTGAGCAGATGTGAGGCCTTGCGCAGTTGCAGTAAGCGTAGCCTTGCCTGCGCTACCATTATTCTGTAGTACAACCAAGCATTTTCCGTAGAATGCTTTGCGATGATTGGCTTTGAAGCGTTCCATAGAGTAGGGCGAGCCATTATCTACACCGGCTATGAAGGCATTGCCTTGGATATCGAATGTTACATGATTGTCGGCGTAAGGACAAAGATTGCCGTCTTTGTCAAGAATTTCAACTGTGACAAAACTGAGATCGTAACCGTCGGCGTTTAAAGCCGAGCGATCGGGAGTGAGTCGTATCTGAGCCGGTAAACCGGCTGTACGGATTGTTTGAGAGGCAACTTCTTTGCCCTCACGACGTGATACCACTTTTACTTCACCGGGTTGAAACTGTACGCGCCACATGGCATGGAATTTGCCCTCGGGCTTAGTGTGCACTCCTTGCGAAACACCATTTATCCACAACTCCACCTCATCGGCATTGTTGTAATAACAGCACATATCAATCGTTTCGCCCGGAGTGTGGTTCCAATGTGGGAATAGGTGCAAAACAGTATCATTGCTCCACTCGCTCTTATACATATAATATATATCCTTGGGAAATCCGGCCAAATCGATGATACCGAAGTAGGAGCTGCGGGCGGGGAATGTGTATGGAGTGGGCTCTCCAATATAGTCGAACCCTGTCCAGATAAACGTGCCACTCACATAGTCGCGCTCTTTGACCATACGCCAATTTTTCTCGTGTGTGCTACCCCAAGGTGCATGCACGTGGTCGTATGAAGAGCAAGAATAGCTTTCATTGATGTAGGGTATATCCCAACGTATAGGGCGTGGCATCATGCTGTCTGAGGGTTGTTCATAGTAACCTCGGGTCATCAAGGCCGATGCACTCTCGGTGGCAATAAAAGGCTTATCGGGAAACCAGCCGGGTACCGAGTCGAACCAATCGACATGATAATTATAACCAATAATGTCGAGTGAGCCTGCTCGGAATAGGTGATTGCTGGGATTAGGCTCGTCATTACCTGTCGTAATGGGGCGAGGGTCGAGATTTTTCACTATTTGGCACAAACGACGAGTGATGAGTGAATTGGTACTCAACGTATCGCCTTGTTGTGCCAAAGCTGTAGCCTGCTTAATAAGATTGAGTGGCATATTGGCATCTTCGAGCGAGAGTATATCGCTGGCCTCGTGCGTCCATTGCTCACGTACTTCGTTACCAATGCTCCACATGAAGATTGAGGGGTGGTTGCGGTCGCGCATTACCAAGTCGGTAAGGTCGCGCTCATGCCACTCCTTGAAGTATCGTGCATAGTCGTATTTCGTCTTAGGGCGACTCCACATATCCAATGCCTCGTCCATCACAATAAATCCCATGCGGTCGCAAAGATCGAGCACTTCGGGTGCTGGCGGATTGTGAGAGCAACGATAGGCATTACAACCCATCGCTTTGAGTATCTCCAATTGTCGCTCTATGGCGCGAATATTTACAGCTGCACCCAGGCACCCCAGGTCGTGATGCATACACACTCCTTTTATTTTCACAGGCTTGTCATTAAGGAAAAATCCCCGAGCTGCATCAAAATGGAATGTACGTACACCCAGTGGAGTGTCGTAGCTATCTACTACCTCACCATTTTGTATTACTTGTGTGCGTACCGTATAGAGGTATGGAGTCTCCACCGACCATCTTTTAGGGCTATCCAACACTATATCAACTCCTGCCTCAGCAGTAGTGTCGGGAGCGACACTCATGTTACCCTCGGCATATGCTACTGTATTTCCTTCGGCATTGAGTATATAGTGAGCCACGGTTGCATCGGCTGTCTTGTTGGTTGTATTGCGCAAGCGAGTCAATACATTTACAATGGCTCTATTGTCCTCTATCGTAGGAGTTGTTACATAAGTGCCCCAATTGTCGATATGCAGTGCCGACGTTTGTACTAACCATACGTGACGATATATACCACAACCGCTGTACCAACGTGAGTTGGGCTGTTCCGAGTTATCTACTCGCACTGCTACTACATTTTCGCCTTCGTGTAGTAGCGAAGTGATGTCGCGTCGGAAGGATATATATCCATAAGGACGCACTCCGGTAGAAACCCCATTGACAAAAACATTTGATAGCATATATATACCATCAAAGTCGATATATATTTTTTTACCTTGAGTCAAGTCGGTACTATCTAAGCAGAAGTGCTTGCGATACCAACCTATACCTCCGGGTAAAGCCCCACCGGCATATCCCGATGGATTGTCGGCCGAGAAATCTCCCTCAATGGCCCAGTCATGGGGTAGATTTAGTTTTCGCCATTGACTATCATCGTAGTTGGGCAGCTCCATTCCCGGTTCATCGCCAAGATTAAACAACCAGTCGGCATCGAAATTGGTGCGTACGCGTGGTGACTCGTTAGGACGTGGCATAGTGCCGCAAGATGTTGCAGTAAGTATTGCAACGGCAACAAGTAGTTTTGCTATTCTTTTCATGATCTATTACACATATATATATTATTGTCCCATCTTGCGCGATAGAAATTCTTGTATAGACTCGTCGGCAGGTATATCCAGTTTCTTGCGAAGGCGATTTCGTGCCGATTCAATACTCCTCACCTCGCGGAAGGTTATAGATGATATCTCTTTGGTAGATAGTCCTATGTATAGCATAGCGCACAGTCGTTTTTGTCGTTGTGTTATACCGGGGCTTATTTCATCAAGCAAATCGTAGAATGAAGGGTGTACCTTTTCAAAGTAGTAACGAAATTCTTGCCAGTTGTCGGTGGAGTAGTGTTGCTTGAGTTGAGTTTGTATGTTTCGTATGCGCTCTTTGTGTTCGGTTTCGCGAGGATTTATTTCAAGTAGCAGTTCCTTCAACTCCTCACTTAAATTCAATATGAATTCATTGTCGCGGGTGTATGATAATGCATAACTTGATAACTCTCGGTTTTTCTTATCAATAGTTTTATTCAGTTCAGCTTCTTTTATTTGCTGCAACTCCTTCTCTTTCTCCTGCAATATTTTTTCCTGCTCGGCCAGCATTACATTGGTCTTTAGTAGTTTATCTTTCATTCGGCCGCGAATGACGAGGAAAACTACAACAATGAGCAATATCAGCAGTACGATGGCGATGATGATAAATTGTCGGTCGGAACGCATTTTCTTCAACTGCAATTCTCCAATTACCAGTGCATTGTCCTTGAGTAGTTGCTCGTTTTCAAATATTTTTTCAAAGTTATTTATCTTTCTTTCGTCATTGGCAAGCATGAGCGAGTCTTTTAGAATAGTTGCTTTCTGCAATTTCTGGTATGCCTTTTTATAGTCCTTATTATTTTCATAAAGTTCTGACAATGTTATGTATATTTTTGATTTTAACTCTGCATTGTCTAAGTTTTCAATCTGTTTTGTATCAATTATTTTTATCAGTTCGAGGGTTTGCGACTCATCGCCTATTTTATTGTAAACCTCGGCCAGCAACACGTAGGTTGTGATAAGATCTTGCATATTGCCATTGCGTTCATAAAATTTTTGTGCGTTTCGGAGATAAGAGATAGAGAGGTTGTAGTCACCGGCTTGTGCATAGAGTGAACCAATATTACGTTGCATTGCATAGTACATATCAGCGTTTGCCTCTTTGTCTATCATGTGCAATGCCATCAAAGCATAGTCGAGCGCATCATCATATTTATTCAATTTCACATTGACCGCAGCCAGATTGTTATAGTTGAGATAAAGTTCCTTTTTGTCATTAATCAATTTGTTTATTTCGAGTGATTTATTGAAGTACTTGATGGATTCGTCGGTGTCTATCTGATAGTATGCCACACCTATATTATTATATATACGTGCTATGTCGTCTTTTAGGTCTTTTTCTAAGGCTATATTAAGGGCTTTATGATAGCACTCCATGGCAATACTCCATAGTCCGGCTTCTTCGTAAGCAGCTCCTAAAGGCACATATAATTTCAATAACAACGAAGGGTCGCATTGCTTGTCTTCCATGTAGTTGGCCGTAGCCAATAGTATTTCAACAGCACTCGATTGCTTACCCATGGTACGGAAATAGTATGCTACATCTCTAACGAGGAAGTGAACGAGGAGACTATCGGATAGATGCTCTTGCTGTTTCATCATCTCAATAGATTCTCTCATCTCTTGTGCAACATTGCTACTGTCCTCTATCATCATCAACGACTTATTGAGTACATTTATCATTGTTGTGTCTGTCGCAGCTGTTGCGTTCATTGTATATAACAATGTCAATGCAATAAACAGAGTCTTTCTGATTGTATATTGGAAAAATTTATTTTTCATAATCTTAATTTTATGTTACTAAAATACGGTACAAATATAATTAAAATATTAATTTTGCAATTATTTTTATCTCAATATTCAAAAAAATAATGCATCAAATGAAAAAACAAACGGCAATGTAAAATTCTGTATAACAAATAGTTATGACATGATGCAGTAGTGTTTTAGTAGCACTGCAAATAAATGCCGTAGTAAAACTATGGTGGGCATTTCATGAAGAAAGGTCATATTTATTAAATTTGTGACTATAAAAAATCAAATGGTACTTTTATGAAAAAGAATTTACCCCTTATTTTACTCCTTACGTTGTTGGTAGGCACAGCCACTGCACAACAAAATGTTTCGACAGAAGTAGAGAACAAGAAAGTTCTTGTAGAAGAGTTTACCGGTATTCATTGTGGTTATTGTCCTTATGCGCATAAGATAGTAGCCGAGATGTTGAAGGCTCAGCCCGACAAAGTATATGCTTTGGCGGTGCATGCCGGTAGTTATGCCAAACCCGGTAGTGATGAACCTGATTTCCGATTGGCCGAAGGAAAAGCTATAAACGATCACTTTGGTATTAGTGGTTATCCTGCGGGTATGATCAATCGTCAACGCTATGACAATAACATCGTTCTTAATCGTGCAGTGTGGGCTCAGTATGCACACCTTCAAACCGAAGAGGCAGCTCCTGTAAACTTGTGGATGAAGGCCGACTATAATAGCGAGACTCGCGCACTTACAATCGATGTCGAAGGTTATTATACAGCCGATGTAGATGCATCTTATCTCAATGTTGTTCTTGCCGAAAACAATGTTCAAGGTCCTCAATCGGGTGGTGGTGTTGGTAGCGACTACATGCATCAACACATGGTGCGCGCCTATATCACCGGTACGTGGGGCGAAGCCATTACCAATTGTAAGAAAGGCGAATACTTCACAAAACAGTATGTTTATACTGTGCCCGAGACTATCAATGGCGTAACACTCAACCCCGGAGAGTTTGAGTTGGTAGCCTACGTGTGCGAGAACGAGGAGAATGTGCTTAATGTTACCGGTTGCAAGCCTGTATATGAGGGTTACGAAGTACCTCTTGCTGCCGAAATTGCCGATGCCATGATTCCCATTGGTGACACTTATGGTTATAACTATTTTGATGTTGCCCTCAATAACAAATCAACCGAAGAGATAACATCGGCCAATTTTGTTATTAGCTTCAATAGCACCGATTATGACGTAGAGTGGACAGGTACTGCTGCACCTCGTACCACTACAACCATACGTTTGCCTTTTGATGTAAACTCTTTGTTGAAAGAGACTGGTAACAAATATACCATCAAACTGACAGGTCTCAATGGCAACGATTACAAGGGTAATAGATATAATGGTAAATTCGATGCCCCCAAAGCTGCTACTCCCACTATAAGAATTGAGATAGGTTCTGATGCGTATCTTGATGAAAACCGTTTCTTAATCAAAGATATGGAGGGTAATATAGTATATGAAGTGGGTCCTTTCGAGCGTTCAAACCCTATGTTGATTTCCGAATTTGTTTCGCTTGCTCCCAATACACAATATTGTTTTGAAATTACCGATAGCTGGTCTAATGGTATTTACAATGGTTTTTATACCATATATGATGCCAACAATAATGAGGTATATACCGAAGAACTGATAGAAAATCATGGTTGCCGCACATTCTTCAAAACAGGATCGAACAATGTAACCACCGAAGTGCTGAAAAAAGAAGTGCTTATAGAAGAATTTACCGGCATACATTGTGGCAATTGCCCCGATGCACACTACATGATAGCCGAATTGAAGAAGGCTCAAGGTGATAGGATTCATGCACTTGCATATCATGCAGGCCATTACGCAAATCCTCTTCCCAATGAGCCCGATTATCGCACCACCGAGGGTGACTCTCTTGATATTTACTTCAAACCCGATGGCTATCCCAATGGTATGGTCAATCGTGCAAGTTTCGATGAAGAAGGCCCCATGTATTCACGTGCTGTATGGGTAGAATATAGCCGTGCTATCTGCGATCAAGATGCACCTGTTAATTTGTGGGTTGGTAGCGACTACAATCCCAATACTCGCATACTCACAGTTAATGTAGAAGGTTACTATACCGGTAGTGTCGATGCAGATAACAACTTCCTCAATGTTGTAATTGCCGAAGATGATATTGTTGGCCCTCAAAATGGAGGTGGCGCAGGTAACAATTATGTGCACTCTCACATGGTACGTGCATTCCTCACTCCTATATGGGGCGATACAATTACCACTTGCCAAAAGGGCGACTCCTTTTCAAGAAAATATGTATATGAGGTGCCCAAAACGATAAATGGTGTAGCTACCAATCCTGCCAACTTTGAGGTTGTAGCCTTTGTAACTATGGATAAAGAAGATATACTCAGTGTAGTAAGCGAACGTCCTCACTATCCCGGTCTTGAAATTCCTATGAATGCCGAAATTCAAGCTCCTCTTATCCCTGTTGGTGGTACTTATGCATACAACTACTACGAAATGTTCTTGGTGAATAATTCGACTCAAGATATTATTGAAGCCGGATTTGATGTAAAACTCAATGGCGTGGATTATGTGACCGAATGGGTAGGTTTTGCTCCCGCTCGCAAAACAACACTCATTAGTGTTCCTTTCCACCAAGCCGACTTGATAGAAGATGCTAACGACTTCATCATAAAACTTGGTGGTGTCAATTACCAACTATACAAGGGTAATAGCATCTCGGGTAGTTTCCAAGATCCCGTTTCTACAACACCGCGCAACAAGTTTATCATCAAGACCGATAACTTTGCCGACGAAAACCGCTATCTCATCAAGGATATGGATGGCAATATTATTCACGAATTTGGTCCTTATGCTTATGGTACAGTCACCGTCGATACTGTCGAAATAGATTTGCCTGCCGATGAGGTGTTGTGCTTCGAGGTGACCGATGCTTGGGGCAATGGTATTATGGATCCTCGTGGTACATACAAGGTATATAATGCCCATGGCAAGTTGGTTGTACAACAACTCGAAATCAAGGCTCATGGTTGTCGTTCATTCTTTATTACAAACGACAATGCGGCGGTAGAGAATATTGAAAACGACAATGCATTTGCGGTGCACTACAACAAGGCCGACGAGACTGTTGTTGTTACTCCCGCTACCAATGTTCCTTATCAAGTAACTATCTACAACATGGCCGGACAGACTGTATATCAAGCATCTGCTTCTGAAATGCTCAATATAGCTATCGAAGCAGCCGGTGTATATGTTGTCAATATCGTTACTCCCGACACTCAATTGTCGCAAAAGGTTGCTGTATATTAATCTCAACGCAATATGAAAAAATTCGTCATAACCGCATCTGTTGTTCTCTCCACTGTGCTTGCTACAGCACAGTGGAGCAACAAGGTTTCGGAGCCCTACTGGGTAAATACCGAGAATGAGTATTTCTATGGTTACGACTTGGGCATGGCGTGCAACGACAATGCGTGGCTGTGGTTGAATTGGGAAGGTGATACTCACTATGTGCAATTGTTCGACACTACCGGAGTTGCCTTGTTGGGTGAGAAAAACATGTTGGTATCGGACCATCAAGATCGCCTCACCGGTTATGTCAATCAAAATCTCTTTGTAGATAGCAATGGCGATGCAATTGTTGTGGTAAGCGACTTGCGTCATAGCAGCATAGAAGAAGACCTTGGAACCTACACAGCCTATAAGATTTCTCAAACAGGCGAAATGCTTTGGGGTGAAGATGGAGTGCTGCTCGATAGCGATATGGGTACTTACATCAGTGCCATGATGGGCATTGCCGAGATGAGCGATGGCAGTTATGTTTTTACATGGACTCATAGCAACAATGATGCAATCTTCTCGATAGAAGTGCAACGTGTCAGCGCCGATGGCAAGCTTATGTGGAATGCCGATGAGACTCGTCTCACTGATCCCGAAGGCAACATCACTTACTTCTGGCCCTATATCGTAGATGCAGGATATGGACAATCTATTCTTGTTTATACCAAGGGTTCGGGTAGCGAACTTTATGCTCGCAAGCTCGACTTTGATGGTACTCCCGTATGGAGTAAAGATACTCGTATTTACAATGGAGGTTTTCTTTCAACCCCATTGTGGACATTGCTCTGCGTTAAGCCTTCGGGCGATGGTGGAGTGATTGTTACTTGGTACGACGACCGTTACTACTCGGGTATCGAGTCGATATATATGTCGTATGTCAAGTCGAACGGCGAATTGGGATTTGCCTCAGGTGCCGAAGGTCAGAAACTGTGCTATAGCGAAAACCGCGCCCTCTCTACTACTTGTACATACGACCCTGCAAGCGATTCGTTCATTGCATTTTGGCGCGAATCGACACCCGGTCAAGGTTCATACCGTATAGTTGCTCAGAGTGTATCGAAAGATGGCGAATTGCTATGGGGCGAGAATGGCTTGGAAATTGAGCCCATGGGCGAATATGAAAACTATGACGACCTCTCAATACGTACAGCTCGCGAAGGTGAAGTAGCACTCTTCTACATGAAGCGCAACAGTCTCGAATATGGCAATGTAGATATTCGTATGCAATTGCTCGACACTCGCAACGGAGCATTGTTGTGGGACGAGAGTCGCGTCATTACCGATACCATTTCGCCTACCGAAAAAACCGATATGAAGGTTACAGATATGGCCTCTCAGAATTATTGGATTTTCGGTTGGGACGATAGAGGAGTAGAATCGGACCCCAATAACAAATGGCTTTACCTGCAACGTGTCAATTATGATGGTACAGTGGGCAACCCCGGTAACGCAGCAATCGACAAGATAGAGACTTACGATAGTGGCATGACTGTAGCATACGCACACAACAAAGAGGTGGTGTTTGCCATCAACTCTTCACAAGCCTCCCAAGCCACTCTTGCTATATACAACACCAACGGACAACTTGTAGCCACTCCTTTCAGTGGTACATTGCCCAACGGACAAGTGAACATCACATGGCAAGCCGATGTACCTGCCGGAGTATATTTGGCAACATTGACTACAGCCTATGGTGTAGAAGCAGAAAAGATATTTGTAAAACAATAACCAATTGAGTATTAGTGTTATGAGAAAAAAAATACTACTTTCAGTGGTCGGTGCAATGAGTTTCATTACAGCTTTTGGTCAATGGAACAGCAATCCCGCCGAGAACCTTCTTGCATGGCCCAATGAAAGCTACTATTCACATGAAATGCAAATTTCACCTAATGGTAATATATGGTTGGGTATGAACTACCCCGGTCCCGATGGTGTTTATACAGGCCTTCAACTTATCGACCCCGCTGGTAATATCTTGTTTGATGAGCCTCTCGTAGTAGCCGACTTCAAAGCCAAAACTTGGACCGCCTTCGGTCAAATTCTTCTTGTTGATAAAGATGGCAATGCCATTGTTTCGGTTGTTGACGAACGTTATGCCAATGAGAATGGTGGAGAATGCCATACAGTATATAAAATATCTCAAGAGGGCGAGTTCCTTTGGGGCGAAACCGGTATAACTCTTGAGGGTGCAGATAAGGTTTATATTCATGCCTATGGAATGAACATGACTCAACTCTCAGATGGTAGCTATGTATTTGCTTGGTCGCACACCGATGGTGATAGTTATAATGGTAAAATGTCTGTAGAAATGCAACGTATCAGTGCCGATGGCGAGCTCTTGTGGAATGCCGATGATGTACGTCTTACCGATGATAAAACAACCTATATGTATCCTTATGTGATAGATGGTGGATACGGCCAAACCATATTGATTTATGCCAAGGGTTCGGGTCAAGACATCTATGCACGCAAGCTCGACTTCGACGGCACTCCCGTATGGAGCGAAGATACACGTATCTACAATGGTGGTTGGGGCTCAATTCCCCTTTGGACACGCCTCACCGTAGTACCTACCGGCGATGGTGGTGCTTTGCTCTCATGGAACGATGACCGTTACTTTACCCAAATCGAGTCGGCATATATGGCATACATCAAGCCCAATGGAGAGATTGGATTTACCACCGATAATGGTCAAATTTTGGGCCTTTCCGGTTGGCGTAGCTTCAGCGTAAAGAGTCTTTACGATCCCGACACCGACAACTTCTATGCTATATGGAACGAAGCAAGCAGTGGCCAATCATGGAACCGCGTAGTGGCTCAACGTGTCAATAAAGAGGGTGAGCTCTTGTGGGGCGAGAATGGTCTTGAGTTGAAGCCTATGGAACAAACCGACTATGGCTACCTCTCATTGCAAAAAGGTATCAACGATGAGATGGCTTTCTTCTATATGCGCAACTATTCGGGTTCGTTTGGCGATGTTGAAGCATTTGTAACAGCTGTGAATGTAAACGATACTACCGCTCGTCGCGAGTCGGAGTTTACCAAAGGAGAGCGTGTGAGCGAGAAAACTAACTTAAAAACTACTCCTATGCACGATGGCAAGTTCTGGATTGCCCTATGGAGCGATAATGGTAGCCTCGAAGAAGAGGACAAGAAAGATCGCTTGATGATGCAACGTATTAACAACGACCTCACACTTGGTAATCCTAACGATGATGATGCAGTAGAGCGTGTTGAAGCCGAAGGCAACAACTTTGCAGCCCTTGCTTCTATCGTAGAGAACGAGGCTATGTTTGTAGCCAATACTCCTGCCAATGTGCAAGCCACACTCTCTATATACAACATGAACGGAGCTCTTGTAGCTACTCCCTTCGATGGTGAGTTGGCTGCAGGACGACAATATATCTCATGGTTGGTAGATGCACCTGCCGGTATCTACTTAGCCACACTCAGTACACCTTATGGAACAGAAACAGTAAAATTATTAGTGAAATAAAGTTTCTTATGTCTCTTGCAGAGGGTAAAACTCTCTGCAAGGGGCTTGACATTATTTCAATTCTGTTATAATTATATTAAACACATAATATATATATTATACCATGAAAAGAATAGTGACTATATTATTTGTCATGGCAACCATGTTTGGTGCTATGGCGCAATGGAGTAGTAACGTGGACGAAAGTCTTTTGATTTACAGTGGTGAAACAAATGTACGAGAAATCGCTATGGCTCCTAATGGTAATACTTGGGTGTACTTACAAGCCCCTGCCAATGATGGAACAGGTAATCTTTGTGTTTACTTACAACTATTAGATTCGGCCGGTAATAAAGTCTTTGGGGAAGAGCCTCTTTTGGTATCCAATAAACCTACTCGTACATGGACTACCTGCAACACATATCTTTATGCCGACCGCGATGGCAATGCAATTGTTGCCGTTCACGATATTCGCAATGCTGTTAAAACTCAATATTTGAGCTACACCCTTTACAAAATATCGCAAAAGGGCGAGTTCCTTTGGGGCGAAGATGGTATAGGTCTTGAAGGTACGCAAGCATTTCCTATGAACAGCCATATTTCAATGGCACAAATGGACGATAATAGTTATGTGTGTGCATGGACTTCGGTAAAAGGAGAGTCTGATATCTATGAAGTTAAGATACAACGTATCAGCCCCGATGGTGAGATGTTGTGGGATCTTGAAGAAGTGAAACTTTCCGATCCTGAAAATAAATCGCACTATACATGGCCTACAGTAATTGATGCTGGTATGAATCAGGCTATTATTGTTTACTTTAAAGGTAGCAATTATGACATATATGCCCGTAAAATCGATTTCGATGGTACAAGTGCATGGAGTGAAGATACCCGATTGTATCGTAGTGGTTGGCCCTACTCTATTCCCGCATGGAGCTTGGTTGATGTGCAACCCTCGGGCGATGGCGGTGTATTGGTTGCATGGAGTGACGATCGTTTCATGACCGGTATGGCTACATATATGACTTATGTGCAACCCAATGGCGAGATAGGTTTTGCTGCCGGTGTTGATGGTCAGAAACTAAGTTATGGTGATTATCAAGGTATGACTGTACGTTGTAAATATGACCCTTATACCGACACATTCTTGGCTATATGGCGAGAATCATATTCGGCTGTGATGTATCGAGCCTTAGTGCAACGTCTGTCGAAAGATGGTGAGTTGTTGTGGGGCGAAGAGGGTCTGGAAATTCAACCCTTTACAAGCAATCAGTATGGTTACTTCTCGATACAGACAGCTCCCGATAATCAAGCTGCATTCTTCTATATGCACAATCAAACTCAATTTTCCAACACCAATGCCTGTGTTACACTCGTAAATACCGCAGATACTGCAGTGCGTAAAACCACTATTTTTACCGACACTTTGGCCGTAAGTGAAAAATCGGATCTCCTATCTACTTCTATGCATAACAATAGCTATTGGACTGTCTTGTGGCAAGATGATTATGTAAGCACCAATTCTACAATCCGCATGCATCGCATCAATGCCGATTTGACTTTGGGCAATCCTAATAGTGATGATGCTGTAGAGGCTGTTCGTGTTGATGACACCAACTTTATGGCTGTTTCTACAATCGTCGATGGTGTGGCAATGTTTGCTACCAATGTGTCGTCCGATACGCAAGCTACCCTTGCTGTCTATGATATCAATGGTGCTCTTGTGGCAACTCCCTTTGAGGGTGTATTGGCAGCCGGTAAGCAATATATCGAGTGGAATGCCGATGTTCCCGCCGGAATATACTTGGCTACACTCAGCACACCCTACGGTACTGAAACAGTGAAATTATTGGTGAAATAAAGATTTTTAAACTTCTCTTGCAGAGAGCCTTGCTCTCTGCAAGAGATATTCTAATACTATCGCGTATTTTTTTATTTTATAATAACTCTAAGCAATTATTACCATGAAAAGAATGATGACAACATTATTTGCTTTGGCAACCATATTGGGTGCTATGGCACAATGGGGCAACCAGCCCGGCGAGAGCGTAGTATTATATGATGGAGACATCAGTGTACCTGAAATGAAAATGGCACCCAACGGTAATACTTGGGTGTATTATCAAATTCCTGCCGATGAAAACTATAGCAATCTGAGTGTTCACCTACAATTGTTAGATACAGCGGGAAATAAATTATTGGGCGAATATGGTTTGATGATTTCAGATAAACCTACCCGCACGTGGACAACTTGCAACGAATATCTTTTTGTAGATAGAGATGGTAACGCAGTAGTGGCCGTACACGATGTGCGCAATGCTATTGAAGAGGAATATCTCAGCTACACACTATATAAAATATCGCAAACAGGCGAGTTCTTGTGGGGCGAAGATGGAATAAACCTCGAAGGTACTCAATCATTCCCCTTGAGCTCGCACATGACAATGACTCAGGTTGATGATGGCAGCTATGTGTGCACATGGTCATCGGCCAATGAAGATTTGGTAGTCAATACCATCAAAGCACAACGCATATCGCCCGATGGCGAAATGCTATGGAACATAGACGAGGTTGAAATTATCGACCGTACCGGCAAAGTAAATTACGATTGGCCCACTGTGGTAGATGCCGGATACAACCAAGTTATCATTATATACTATGTAGGTTCCAATCGAGATATATATGCACGCAAGCTCGACTTCGACGGTACTCCCGTTTGGAGCGAAGATACTCGTCTCTATCGCAGTGGCTGGACACAAGTGCCGGCATGGAGCGTGACCGAAGTAAGTCCCTCGGGCGATGGTGGTGCTATCGTTACTTGGACCGATGACCGATACTTGACAGGTACAAACACATACATCACTTATGTGCAACCCAATGGCGAGATAGGATTTGCGGCCGGTGTTGATGGACAGAAACTCGGATATAGCAACTACTTAGGCTCTCAGTCTCATTGCTTATACGACCCCTATACCGACTCTTTCTTGGCTGTTTGGCGCGAATCGTTCTCTGCAAAAGCTTTTCGCATCATGGCACAACGCTTGTCGAAAGATGGCGAGTTGCTATGGGGCGAGAACGGCTACGAAGTACAGCCCTTCTCGGAAAGCGATTATGGCTACTTTACGATACAAAATGGTGCAAATGGTGAGGCCGCAATCTTCTATATGAACAAAGAGAATGCACTTACAAGTACCCATGCCTTAGCAACAGTAATCAATACAACCGATACCACACAACGTCGCGATGTATTATTTACCGATAACACAATCTCGACCGGGAAATCGACTCTCCTCTCCACGGCTATGTATAATGACAGTTTCTGGACTGTGGCATGGGTAGATGACTATTTGAGTAACCCCTCATTGCATACACAACGCATCAACAACGATCTCACTTTGGGTGCTCCCAAAGACGCTGCAATAGAGGCTGTAGAGGCTGAGAATACACAATTCGCTGCCGTAATCTCTATAGTTGAGGGTGATGCTTTGTTTGTAGCCAACATGCCGGCTCCTACGCAGGCTGTCATGACCGTGCGCAATATGAATGGTGCTATAGTTGCCACTCCCTACCAAGGTGAGTTAGCCGCAGGCCGACAATATATAGAGTGGAGTGCCAATGTTCCTGCAGGCATATACTTGGCTACGCTTGAGACTGCCTTTGGTGCGGAAACCGTAAAAGTAATAGTTAAATAATAGTTTACACAACGATATGCAACGACTGCTTACATATATCTCCGCCTGTTTGCTTTGTATCACAGCTACAGCGCAATGGAGTAGCAACCCTGCCGATAATCTATTGTGTTGGCCCGATGGTGCAAGCTACAACTACACCGAGTTGGCGATGGGTAGTGATGGTACATCGTGGCTTATGGTAAACTACCCCGGTGGTGAGAATGGTGCTGCCACAAAACTGGTAGCTGTCGATACCACCGGAGTAAAACTATTTGGCGAAGAGGGACTTACAATATCAACACACCCCAACTTGGCATGGACCTATTACAATCGTTGTCTCTTTGTCGATAGAGACAACAATGCTATAGTCATTGTAAACGATACACGCCACACTCCGGCCGACACAACCATTACAACAGGTTCGCCCTATGGCATGACCTACTATCAGTCGGGTATCTTTGGCGCCGGTAGCGGATTGTTGAGTTACACAGCCTATAAGGTTTCGCCTCAAGGCGAAATGCTGTGGGGCGAAGATGGTATCTCTATCGATGGAGGTGCTTCGCATACCCTTACAAGTGGTGTACAAGCTATTCAGCTCGAAGATGGCAGTTATGTCTTTGCATGGTCGCGAGCCAATGGCAGTGCCATGGTAATAGACCTTGCTCGTATCGACAACGATGGTACCATGTTGTGGAGTCCCGGAGAAGTATCGCTCGCCGACCCTGAGCAGAAAGTATCGTATCGCGATGCCTACCTTGTAAATGCCGGTTATAATCAGTTTATACTGGTATATACCAAGGGCTCGGCTCAAGATGTGTATGCTCGTAAAATGGACTTCGATGGCAGTTCGCTGTGGAGCGAAGATACTCGCATCTATCGTAGTGGTTGGGGCTCTATACCGGTATGGACCATTCTCGATGTGCAACCCTCGGGCGATGGTGGTGTAATTGTTGCATGGAACGACGACCGATACAATACCCAATACGAGAGTGCCTATTTGGCATACGTAAAGCCCAATGGAGAACTCGGATTTACCACTGATGGCGATGGACAACGATTGGGATATGCCGATTATCGTGCGCTCACGGTGAAGTGCCATCACGACCCTGCTACCGATAGCTTCATAGCTTGTTGGCGCGAGTGTAATAACGGGCAAACTGCCTATAGAATGACTGCACAGCGCGTGAGCAAAGAGGGCGAGTTGTTGTGGGGCGAAAACGGACTTGAACTGGAGCCTTACGAAACAGGTACTTATGCCTATCCGAGCATACAGTCGGGACGTGATGGTGAGGTGGCTTTCTTCTACATGCGTCGTCATGACAACTCATTTGGAGATGTAGATGCCTACGCAAAACTGCTCGATAGCGATACCGGAGAGCCTCTGTGGGACGAGCCTACATATATATTTACACTATGCGACAATAAAACCGAGAAAACCAACCTTCGCTCTACCGTTATGCACAACAATGGCTTCTGGACCTTATGTTGGCACGATGATGGGCCTCTCGGTGATGGAGAAAATATAGAACGTATATATATGCAACGTGTCAATCGCAATCGCACTATCGGAAATCCTGAGGGCACAGCGGTAGATTTACCTCAAAATCCTCATGACGACACGCTTTTTAGCTCCTATATTGATAGCGAATATATATATTTCAATATTAATATGAAAAAAAATTCGCATGCTTTGATTAATATTTATAATTTAAATGGTAAATTTGTGGCACAACCATTTAATGGATACCTGACAAGTGGGAACCATATTATAGAATGTGGTGAAAATTGTGAAGCCGGAGCATATATTGCTGTATTGAAAACCAATCAAAGTACCCAAACAATAAAACTGATATTGAGATAAATAACTATTAAATATTTACTAACAACCTTTATTAACAAAAACGCTTATGAAAAAGCTATTTTTACTTTTCACACTCTTGTGTGCAACAGTAGCGTTGCAAGCACAAGTAATCTCGGCTTACACAGTTGAGGTAACACAAGGTACATATACCGCTATTACAGGTGGCGTTGCCATGGATACTATCGGTATGTATGAAGAAGATGCTATGATTGAAAAAGCATGGTATCCCAATGCCGTTTCTAACGGTCTTACCGCCGAAGCCGGCTTCCCCATCGGTTTCGACTTTGAGTTCAATGACATTCTTTGCAACCAATTTGTAATTGGTACTCATGGTTACATCGCACTCGGTCGCGATCAAGTTTCAATCGATGCCAGCCATGGTAAGTGGATTGTAATGCGTGAAGATGATGCCGACAATATTATCGGTATTATTCCTAACGCCGACATCGTGAAACTCGAAAACACAGAGGTTAGCTATAAACTTGAAGGTGAAGCTCCTAATCGTACACTCGTTGTTCAATATGACAATTGGGGTGTAATGTTGGGTTGGGACGAAGAAAGCATTATTTCTGTCGATTGCCAAATCCGTCTCCATGAGACTACCAATACTATCGAGTTAGTATTTGGTGAAGTTACCGGTACTACTGAGAGTTCAAAAGGTTTCCGCATGGGATTGCGCGGTAACTATGAGGACCAATTCTCTATCGCCGAAGGTGAAGAAGAAGGTATGCTCAATTTTGTAGGAGAACCCGGTGACAATGCTCCCTATCTTGGTGTAGCCGACATCGTGAATGGTGCTACTTTCACATTCACTCCTCCCGCTCCTTGTGTAGCTCCCGTTGAGGCTGTTACAGACCTCGCTCTCTATGCTACTACATTGGAGATTTATGGTAAATTCACCAAAACAACCGATGCTGATAAATATCTTATCATGCTCACCGAAGGTGCTTGTGCCGATGCTCCTGTGAATGGTACATTCTACAATCCTCTCGACTCTCTCGGTAACTCTATCGTTATGACATTCGATGCAGAGGATACTATCACAATGCCTTGGCAAATCAAATTGAAAGCCTCTACAGAGTATGAAGTAAGCCTCTATCCCGCCAATACATTGTGTACAGGTGGCCCTCTTTACGGTCCGGTTGTTAAGGGTAAAATAAGTTCAAAACCTGGTATTGCAGAAAAAGTTGATATTACAGGTACTGAGCTCAACTCTCTCACATTTGATGTTGTTGCCAACGAAGTAAACGATGTTTTGGTATTGCTCACCGACTCAGTTCGCGAAAACCGTCCTTATGCCAACGTTCGTGAGTTTGGTAATCCTCAAGGTCCTCTCGCAGTAGGCGATATCGTTGACGGATTGGGTCGCGTAGTATATATGGGTCCCACTGCACAAGGTATTCTTGTAGAAGGTCTTGAGGCCGGTACTGCATACTATTTACGTGCTATCAGCTACGATCCCGACTTCAACTATGCTACCGAGTATGTAGAAGATTGCGATGCTACAGTCAAAACACTTCCTTGGTGCCCCAACTTGGCTATCGAAGATCGCAATGCTGTTCCCGCAGGTTGGACTGCCGGTGGCCAAGAGAACTTCGTTGTAAACGAGTCTGATAGAGGTTATGGTGTTGACGAGTGGAACTTGATGTGTAACATCAGCCAAAACGCCACAGATGGTGCATTGAACACTATGTCGTTTGGTCGCTTCTTGATTAACAAGCGCGATGCCGCATTCTCATTTACATACAACATGCACATCTGGCAACGCTTTGGTGGTAACCAAATGTATGCCGAGTGGGCCGAGAAAGATACATTGGCAGTGCAAGTACGTCGCGATGGTGGCGAATTTGAGAACAAAGTGGTTATTCTCGCTTCTAACAACGTGAAACCCGACTCAGTTACTCAATTTATCCCCGTTGAGCTTGACCTTACAGAGTATGTAAACGAAACTATCGAAATCCGTATCTACTGGAACTGCTTCGCAGGCCAAGGTGTTCGCGGTCGCTTCCAAGAATTCCAAGCCGATGGCCGTCCTATCCCCGTTATCCCTGTTGTATCGGTTAACGAAATTACTTGGAACAGTGCCAACGTAACATGGCGCGGTGAGCAAGAGAATTACGAGTTTGCTTATGCCGTTACAGGCGAAGAGTTTACAACTCAAGTTGTCAATGGAAAAGCTGTTGCCCTTACCGATCTTACTCACCTCACCAGCTACGACGTGAAAGTACGTGGTATTGTTGCTGAGGGTGATACTACAGAGTGGAGTGAAGTTGTAACATTTACAACTGCCGACCTCCCCGTATGTCCTATTCCTACCGGTCTTACTCATGGCGAATATGGCGAATATGGTGACAAACTCATGTGGGATATGGGCGAAGAGCATCTCTATTGGGACTTAAGATATCGTGAGGCTACAGGTTCACAATGGACTCAAGTAAACGAAATCTACACTACCGAGTACGAACTTCCCGCGCTTACTCCCAATGTAGTTTACTTCTGGCGTTTACGTGCACACTGCGATATGGACCGTGTCAGCGAATGGGCTTCTCAAGAGCAATTCACATCTAACGAGTTCTCTGCAATCAGTGTTGCCAACGCCAACCGCTTGAAAGTAGCTACTACAAATGGTGCCGTAAACATCATCAACAGCGATGTTTATGTGAAGAGCGTTACATTGTACGACATGCAAGGTCGCGTTATCAACCACTTCGAGGTTAACGGTCGTGAGAACATCTACATTCCTACCAATATGAAGGGTGTAGCACTCGTGAAAGTTGCCACTGTGGACAAACAACTCGTTTATAAAGTAAATGTAAAATAAAAGAGTAAAAAATTCCCTATGATTGGAGCCGGCTAATGCGTGAGCATTAAGCCGGCTCTTTCTTTATATAATAGTATGGGCCGTAGAGCCACTATTGCGAGCCGTAGAGCCACTGTTGCGGGTATGCTTAGCCGTAGAACCACTTTACATTGAATTACCGTAATCACATTGCGCCATTGGCAATATGGTTATTCGTAGAGCCACAACGCTTGTGGCTCGTGCCCCTGCGGGGCAATGAATATGCAATGGAGTAATCTTTTCTGCCCCTGCGAGTGAAACGAGATAGGGGAAGTCCCGTAAGGGGAAGGGGTT
>JAFQRE010000046.1 GCA_017410245.1 Bacteroidaceae bacterium | reverse complement strand
TACGACATTTCGTAGAGTCGCGACGCTCGCGACTCGTGCCTCATTAGAGGCAAAGGATTAGCCGTAGAGTAACCTTTTCTGCCCCTGCGAGTGAAACGAGATAGGGGAAGTCCCGTAAGGGGAAGGGGTTAAAAACACACCGTAAATTAGGCGTTTGTCCGTTCCGGACACGAGCCACAAGCGTTGTGGCTCTACGAACAATCGTATTGCCAAGGGTCTAATGAGATTACGGAATATCGGTGTGAATGTGATAATTACCCATATAGATTTTTCTTAACCCCTCAGTCTCGCACAGCTCGACAGCTCCCCTATATTGCTACGCAACACAGAGGAGCAAAAGGTTACCTTTTATGCCCATCGGCATTGAATTACCGTAACCACATTGCGCCAATGGCAATACGACCTTTCGTAGAGTCGCGACGCTCGCGACTCGTGCCTCATTAGAGGCAATATAGTAGCTGAGAGTAATCTTTTCTGCCCCTGCGAGTGAAACGAGATAGGGGAAGTCCCGTAAGGGGAAGGGGTTGAAATCGTAGAGCCTATGGCGTAGCAGTATTACTGAACATCGTTGTAAATGTGATAATTACCCATATAGATTTTTCTTAACCCCTCAGTCTCGCACAGCTCGACAGCTCCCCTATATTGCTACGCAACACAGAGGAGCAAAAGATTACCTTTTCTGCCCATCGGCATTGAATTACCGTAACCACATTGTGCCAATGGCAATACGGAACATTGGTGTGAAAATACGACAGAACCATATTACCCTCGGTGTAAACTGACAACTATATATTGATGCAAAGGATATGGATATAGAAAAATCAATATAAATTAAACCTTTAGTTATAAATTGTGTCATAATACAAAGCAATATTA
This sequence comes from Bacteroidaceae bacterium, assembly GCA_017410245.1. Taxonomy (GTDB): domain Bacteria; phylum Bacteroidota; class Bacteroidia; order Bacteroidales; family Barnesiellaceae_A; genus Barnesiella_A. The sequence continues at coordinate 39,153 of JAFQRE010000046.1, read as the reverse complement.
ATTGTAAAATTATGGGAATTATGAGACAGAAAATATTGACATTGTGTGTTGCCACAATATTTACAATAGGCTCGGTGGCAACGGTAGATGCTCAGCGTAGCAGTGGTAGAGGTAATAGTGAATCGACTCGTACTACTACCGCTGCAAATAGTAGAGGCAGTGAAAGTAGTTCGCGTGGTGTATCATCAACTCGTCAAACATCGTCATCATCGCAGCGCAAGTCTGTATCGAGCAGTCAGACCAATTCGCAACGCAAACCCGATGCACGCCCTTCGTCGCAACCCGATGTGAAAGGTAAGAGTCAGTCGTCGCATGGAGGCCGAGGCAATAGCAATGCTACGGTGGTAGAGCGCAACCGCCCATCGTCTAAGCCATCTACACCTCCGTCGGGAGGCCATTCGAGTTCGGGCCGAGGTGGTGACAAAGGTCATAGCAATGACAATAATTACCATCACGATAATGGACATCACCACCACCCGCATGGCAAGCCACACCCCGAGTATAACCAGCATACACCTCCTCCCGGAGGATATCACCCCAATCATCACCCGCCTCATGGCTACAATTTTGTAGCTCCGCCTCATGGTCATGGTTGTCCTCACGACTACCGTTACAATACACCTCCGCCCCCTCATGCGGCGCGTTATATGATAGGTGGTATGACGTATTACTTCTACGATTGTTGTTATCACACGTTGGTAAACGGTGTATATCAGGTGGTAGCAGCTCCATTCGGACTCTCGTTGTTGTCGTTGCCGGTAGGTTATCAGACAATTGTTTATAACAACTCATACTACTACTATTACGATGGAACGTATTATTGCAACTACGGCACGCACTTTGAGGTAGTTCCGCCGGCTATAGGAATGGTTGTACCCTATTTGCCCAACTTCGGAGTAAGCTTTGTATACTACAAAGGAGTACCGGCCTATTATTACAATGGATACTATTATTATGAGGTTCCTGTGTATGGTGGAGTAGGATTTCAGGTAGTAGGACGCTATTATCCATATTAAGACAAATGCTAAATAACGTACACTTAAGTGCTGAGAATGCAATATTTACGACGGCATGAATTGGAAATGCCGTCGTAATGGTATTAAAAAAGCCTTATTATTATTTTGCAGAAGAGAAAAAGTATCTTACCTTTGTTCTCGTTATATAACCTAATATTTAAATTTAAAATTTATAAACCATGGCTTACGTTATTACAGACAACTGCGTTGCTTGCGGTTCTTGTATCGGTGAGTGCCCCGTTGGAGCTATCTCTGAGGGTGATATCTACAAAATCGATCCTGACCAATGTCTCGATTGTGGTACATGTGCCGGTGTATGTCCCAACGATGCTATCGTAGAGGGCTAATTTTTCAAGCACGACAACAAACGAACGAAGGCTGCCTATAAAATTAGGTGGCCTTTTTTGTGTGGTAATGTGGCAGATGTTGAGTTTATACTACTACCCAAGCCAATGTACACCCATCGTAGAGGGTGTAGTGAGCCTCTGATGTAGCATTGATGGCGGGGAGATAGGCCTCTACCGAGCCGGTGGGTAGTGTGACGATGGGGGAGAGAATAATATCTTCACGAAATTCTACTGCGTGTGGGTGTACTTTATATACAGCCTCCTTGATAGACCATGCGAAGTGAATAGCCACTCCTCGGCGTGAATGCCCTGTTTCAAATTCTGTATCGTCGATAGGCAAAGCCTCCAACTCGTGAGGCGATAGGAATCGTGTAGCCACCCTTGTGGCGCGACAGCCCAATGTCTCTATGTCGATACCTACTTGCCGCGATGGGTGTGTAGCTATGGCTACGTGAGTGGCAGTGTGCGAGATGGAAATGTTGCCGACATCGATGATGGGTGCCCCATTGGGCGTATGGCGCAATTCTAAGTCTTGAGCGAAACGGTGTCGCATAAGTAGCGCTGTAGCCACTATTTCGCGTTGTCGCTTGGTTGCTGTAGCCACTTTGTAGTTAGACGGAAGTTGAGCATCACCCCATAGGTATAGCAGTTGCTCAAGTGTCTCATCGATGCGCCATATATCTATGCGTATCCCTTGTTGTGTAATGATTGTGTGGCAGTGTGGCATACTCTATAGGGGAGTGTGTGTAATGTTTTCTATCAATACCATAATGTCTTCCTCGATGTATTGTAATGAGGGAGCAACGCTATCGGCTTTGACCGGGTTGTCGAAGTATAGAGCGCCTCGCAGCAGATATTGGGTACTGTCGGTTGCAATGAATTGTATGGGAGTGGCGCTCTCGGGCGATAGGGCAAAGAGTGTAGCATAGAGCTTGGCAGCCTTGTCTTCGTAGGCTATTGCCTCTACCTGTTCGGTATTGACGTTTTGTCGGTACACCAACTCTATGCTCTCGGCCATGAGTCTGTCGAGGTTGTCGTGTAGCGTAATGTAGCTGAGGTAAATAGTAGCATTGTAGCGCGGGTAAGTAATGTTGAGCCACTCGGTGCCACTGTTTCCCTCAGCTCCTGGAGGCACATTGCATAGAGCCGAATCGTTGATGTTGAGGGTTATATTGCCCATCTTTACCTCTTTATATGTGGCCGGATATGAATCGATGCGGAAGAAGCCGTTGGGGCGAGGCGTGGTTGTCTCGCGACAGGCTGTCGTGAGCAGTATGATGAATAGGGGGTATATCCAATAACGCATCGGTTGCCAACGGTTGCAAAAGAGGTGTTTCATAGCTTTTCAGTATCATTGCAAAGGTACATACTTTTTTGAAAAGAGCAAGTGTTGTAAAATAGTCTCTCTGCAGAGGCTTGTAGTCGAAACAAAACGGTGTCAAAAGATGTTCTATACGTAAAGAAAATTGTGTTGATATGGAAAAGAATATAGTACATATTGTACCTCAGGTCGAGGTGAAGGTAATAGAGTGCGGCCCTTTGCGCATAGGTGGCCATGTGCGTATATATCTACCCAATGGTACAGTCATTGTCAAGCGTCGAGCTTTTATGTGTCGTTGTGGACGTACACATACGCCTCCGTTCTGCGATGGTACGCACCTCGAGTAGCACTCTTGTGGTGTGGCTATGAGCTGATTAGTGGTATATATTTGGTGGTTAATAAACGTTAAAGTTTGCGATGGAATAATTTTCATATTGTCGTAAATACTATTTTTGCATGGTAAAACAACCCTTATTTGTTGTTGTTTTACCTTTTATTTTTATGTTTAGTTAGACTATAAATGACAGACATTATGAGTAGCGATGCTGTAGAAAGAATAAAGCAACTCATGAGTAGTTTAGGGCTCAAGCAGGCCGCCTTTGCCGAACGTATAGGAGTAGATGCCTCAAACTTCTCGAAGCACCTCAATGGCAAATTGCCCTTGAGCGACAACCTATACAATAAGATAGTAGTAGCAGTGGGCGTGTCGAAAGAGTGGCTGATGAGTGGTGAGGGAGAAATGTGGTCGAGCCACATGCGAGGCAATCAGTTGCCCATGGTAACAGTGCCTATGGGCGAAATATCGCATACCTCGCCCGAGGGTGCCCGGGTGTATGACCTCGATGTGACGGCCGGAGGCATGACTCGCGAGCGCATGTTTGCCGATGAACAGGTTATAGGTACCATCAATATGCCGGCTATTCACCCCGATTGCTGCGTAGTGCGTGTGAGTGGCGATAGTATGTCGCCGGTCATTGGTAATGGCGACTTGATAGCCATTCGTGAGGTGCGCAATACCAACCTTATCTTCTGGGGGCAGATATATGTTGTGTTACTCGATGACTATCGTATGGTGAAGTATGTGCGCAAGCATTCCGACCCCTCAATGGTGATATTGCGTAGCGAAAACAGCCAGTATGATGATATAGAAATACCCAAGAGCGAGATACGCGATCTATTTCTTGTAGAAAATATCATTCGCATCGATAGCAGAGTGTAGTAGGTGCTATTTGAGAGGAGCGATATTGCTATTACATCAAAAATTACTACCTTTATAGCCTCAAAACAAGTAGTGGAATCTATGATACGGAAAATGCTATTATGTGCAGCGGTGGTGCTGAGCTCCATTTGTGCACAGGCTTATCATAAGACAGTGGTGATATCTTGTGGAGGACTTGAAGAGGCGCTTGCCGGCGACCTCTCTTTCACCTCTATTGCTATCGAAGGCTCGGCCGATGTCCGAGACTTTGCTTTTCTGCACGACAATGCCACGAGCATTAAGGCTATAGATTTGTCGGAATGCTCTATTGCCATGTACGATAGCCGCAATGAACATTATCTGGGACATCATACACACTTCGATGCCCATACCATTCCACCCTCGGCATTCTTTGGTTTCGCAGCCTTGGAGCGTGTTACGCTTCCTGCTACATTGGTGGCCATAAGCGATGGCGCCTTTGCCGGTTGTGAGCGATTGTTGTCGGTGACCGGAGGCAATGCACTGACAATGATAGGCGATTATGCCTTTGCCGGTTGTAGTGCGTTGAGTGAGTTTTCAATGCCTATATCATTGCGCCGTATTGGCGACTATGCCTTCGATAAATGTTCATCGCTCAAGAGTGTCGATATGTCATCGTGTACACAGTTGGAGTATCTGGGTATAAGGGCTTATGCGCAAAATAGTGCCTTGCAACAGGTTGTACTGCCCGAGTCGATGGAAACAATAGGTAATTATGCCTTTGCCGGCTGTGGTGCTTTGGAACGTGTTGTTATGCCGGTCCATTTGTCGCAACTTGGCGAGGGTGCTTTCGTTTCATGTACAGCGTTGAGCAGCATCGATATGAAGGATTGTGACATTGCAGAGTTATCGGCATGGACCTTTGCTTCATGTACTCATTTGCAACAGGTATTATTGCCCATCACTATATCGCGTGTAGCCGAGGGAGCATTCTATTATTGTACCTCGCTGCAACAAATAGAGTTGCCCGAGGGTATAGCTACACTCGATGCGTTTGCCTTTGCCGGCTGTTCGGCTTTGCAACACATATCATTCATACCCGAGGGAGTAGAAAGCATAGAACGATATGCCTTCTATCGCAATATCTCGGCCTCGAAAGCACATATCCCTACCACGGTATCCTACATTGGCGATCATGCCTTCGATGGTTGTATCAACGCCATGGACTTCGTCACCTATCGTGAGATGCCGGCCGAGTTGGGAGAGGAAGTTTTTGCCAATATGGAGATAGAGAAGAAAACACTTGGCGTAGAAACCGAGAGTGTGGTGATATACAGTTCTACTGCTCAGTGGCAAGACTTTGGCACAATAAACGGTATAACAGCCGTTGAAGATGTAACCATATGCACCGATATTACAACATACTTCGATGCGTATAACTTGATAGTCACCGCACCGCAAGAGATTGTCGAGATGCGTCTGTTCGACACATCGGGCATCTTGTTGGCCTATGTCGAGCCCGGCGATTGCGATGCTACCATCGACACGCACGCCTTTACAACCAATCTATATCTTGTGCAAGTGGTGATGGCCGATGGTCGCAGAGTCGTGGCTAAAGTGGCTCGTATAATACGTTAAGAAAATCTATTATGGCTAAGAATAAATTACAAAAGTTTGCCGACATGGATACCTACAACCATGTCTTTCAATACCCGTTTGCAGTACTCAAAGAGCGCGGCTTCGATATGCGCGGAAAGTGGAATGAACAGTTCTTTCACAACGACAATCCTATTGTATTGGAGCTGGGTTGTGGCAAGGGAGAGTATGCCGTAGGATTGGCTCGTCGCTATCCTAACAAGAATTTTATAGGTGTCGATATTAAGGGCGCGCGTATGTGGAGTGGTGCCAGTGAGGCGCTGGCCGAGGGTATAGAGAATGTTGCATTCTTGCGTACTCACATCGAGCTTATTACCCATTTCTTTGCCCCTGGTGAAGTGTCGGAAATATGGATAACATTTCCCGACCCGCAGATGAAAAAGACTCGTAAGCGACTCACATCTACCCGCATGATAGAGTTGTATCGCGAGATTTTGGCCGAGAATGGTATCATACACCTCAAGAGCGACAGTCCCTTCCTATACACCTACACACGCGCCATGGTGCAAGAGAATAGGTTTCCTGTGTTGGTCGATACCGACGATTTATATAACTCGGGCATCGATGACGATATACTCAGTATCAAGACATTCTATGAGCAACAATGGCTCGAACGAGGCAAGAGTATCAAGTATATAAAATTTGTATGTGAGCCTCGCGAGACACTCATAGAGCCCGATATAGAGATAGAACTCGATGACTATCGCAGTTTCAATCGTAGCAAACGCAGTAGCAAAACAACCAACAAAGAGTAAAAAGCCTGTTTGTCTTGTTATTCACAAAAAGCGTGATATGAAAAAGATAAATCAATTACACTTGTTACTTGCGGTCATTATGCCATTGCTATACTCATGCAATGCAGTGCATAATCTGCAACTCAATACCATTCGTCCGGCTCAGGTAGAGTATCATAGCCCCTCGCCCAATATTGTTGTTGTCAATAATGCCGAGGAGCCCGACAGCCGTCAGTATAGCCGTTACATCGATGAAAACAACAAGCGCTATCGTCTCAGTTTCGATACCGATAGCGTTGCCTATATGATGGCCATGTCGTTGGCTACCCATCTCTACGATAGTCATATATTCAATAGGGTTGATGTCGTATTTTCCGATAGCAGTAACATTACAGGCAGTGCTGGAATAGATGGTGAACGCCTATCGAATTGGCGATTGGAGTCGCCCCAAGATGTCTTTGTGGTTATCAACAACATCAAACCGGTGGCCACCATGCAGGTTGTTCCTCTCGATGGTATGTTTGGAGCCGAGTTGTCGGTTGTGTCGTTGGCATATCTGCAGTGTCTTGTACCCGGCAAAGAGGAGATAAACTTGGTCGTAAACGACACTATTGCATGGCATGCCTATGGCGAAACACCCGATATAGCGCGCATGTATCTGCCGGCCTTTGAGGAGTGTATCGATGAGGCCATTATCTCGCTGTCGCAAGTAGCAGCCGATCGTTTCACCCCTCACCGTCGCATTGTCGATCGTTACATCTTCGTCACCGGTCACCCGGCTATGAAAGATGCCTATCGCTACTGGGAGGAGGAGAAGTTTGAGGAGGCCTCATATATATGGGAGTATGTCTATAAAAAAGGCAAAGACCAAGGTCGCCGAGCCAAAGCAGCTGCTAACTTGGCCATATATAATGAGATAGAAGAGAACTTTGCCCAAGCCTTGGAGTATATCGAAGAGGCCATGAAGATATTTGTTGAGAAGAACTATGTGGCCGAGGCCGAATACGCTTCGAGTTACTATCAAGACCTGAAAAAGCGCATCGAGGAGAATAACATACTCAACAATATGAAGTGGTGAATAACTACTTATGCCGGTAAAATAGCAGATGTTTTTTGCTAAAACGTGTTAAATATTAGCGGTTTCGGAGTGTGCACTATTGACATTACAAAAAAAATGCCTAATTTTGCATCGTGTTTTTCATGGTATTAGAATTAAGGTTAACGAAGATTGGTTGTCGGGAGACAATCAATTTTTTTTTATCCCTACTATTCCTCATTTACCCCAATAAACTATTATATCCAAGAATTTGCTAACTTTGTGGTATGGATACTGCGAGTATAGTAGTGCGAGAGGCAAGGCGTGGAGATGCTCCGTTGATTGCTTCGGTAGTGTGTATGGCTGTAGGGTATGATGTGTCACACCCTATATACCCTGTTTTTCTAAGTCTTGCCCGGCGCAAGCATACGCAATATAGTTATCTCAATGCGCTTGTTGCCGAGGTTGATGGTGTTACGGCCGGTGCTATTGTGGGCTACGATGGGGCTTGTTTGGCCGAACTTCGTGAGCCTATTTATGCGCTCCTAAAGGAACGACTTGGGTCGGTACCTGAGATAGAGGACGAGACAGAGAGTGGCGAATTTTATCTCGATTCGGTGGGCGTGCTTCCTCAATTCAGGAGTCGAGGTGTAGGCCGAGCCTTGATAAACTCCTGCTGTGAACGAGCCTTTTCAAGAGGGCATAGGTGCGTGGGGCTGATAGTTGATTATGACAACCCGCGAGCCGAAAAATTGTACACAACTCTTGGTTTTGGCCAAGTGGGTACTCGATTGTTTCTTGGGCATCAGATGTGGCATCTACAACGCATCGATAGCATGGATATACGCGAGCGTGTGATGCGCTCAGACGCTATAACACCTTTTCAGCGACGGGTATATATGGCACTGCTCGATGTACCCGCAGGTAGTACTATCACGTATGGCGAGTTGGCCCGACGCATAGGGTGTGGTAGTGCTCAAGCTGTAGGTCAGGCACTCAAGCGCAATCCGTTTGCACCGCAAGTACCGTGTCATCGTGTAGTGGCTGCCGATGGCTCGTTGGGTGGCTACAACGGAGCACGAACAGGAGAGCAGCTGGAGCGTAAACGCAGGTTGTTGGAGGAAGAGAATTTGTTTTAAATATGTATATGAAGGTATGACTGAAAAAGAGAAAATGTTGCGTGGCGAGTTGTATGATGCCAACTATAATGAGGCTCTTATTGAGGAACGTAATAGATGTAAGACCTTGTGTCAGCAATTTAATACGATGCCTTATGATGCCACTGGCCGACGAGATGTGCTTGATGCTATTATAGGCAGTCATGGTACGAATTATACGATTGAGCCATCGTTCTGGTGCGACTATGGTTATAATATACACCTCGGTGAGAACTTTTATGCCAATCACAATATAGTTATACTCGATGGTGCCTCGGTGCGTTTTGGCGACAATGTTTTTGTAGCACCCAATTGTGGTTTTTATACGGCCGGACACCCATTGGAGGCCTCTTTGCGCAATCGTGGATTGGAGTATGCACGTCCCATAGTGGTAGGTAATGATGTGTGGATTGGTGCCGGAGTGCAGGTAATGCCCGGTGTGACGATAGGTAGCAATGTCGTGATAGGTGGCGGAAGTGTCGTTGTAAAAGATATTCCCGACAATTGTGTAGCTGTAGGTAATCCGTGTCGCGTAGTTAAAGTGTTGAAATAGAATTTATAAATATAGATATAAAGCAAACAATAAGCACAATGAAACCTTATATAATATGTCACATGATATCCTCGGTAGATGGTCGTATAGATTGCGATATGACCGAGCAGATAGAGGGTGGTAACGAGTATTACGAAGCATTAGAGTCGCTCGATTGTCGCTCGATGTTGATGGGACGTGTAACGATGCAAATGCACTATGCACTACCCGAGCCTTTTATTGCTGCAGATGCTGCACCTATAGGTTGCGAAATGTATCATATAGCCCGCAAAACCGATGCTTACTGCGTGGGTGTAGATACACGAGGTGTGTTGCAATGGGGCGAGAATGAGTTCGATGGCCAAGCATTGTTGGTTATTACCGATGAGAATTGTCCCAAGGCATATCACGACCGCTTGACCGAGCAGGGCATCTCATGGATTGCTACCGGGCGTAATGGTATCAATCTTGCCCGGGCTATGGAGATGCTGTACAAGGTGTTTGGAGTGGAACGATTGGCCGTTACGGGTGGCGGACATATCAATGGCGCTTTCTTGGAGGCAGGACTGCTCGATGAGGTGAGTTTCATGGTTGCTCCCGGTATTGATGGTCGTGCAGGCATGGCTGCTGTTTTTGATGGCATTGCCGATAAAAATCGCTCTGCCACAAACTTGAAACTATGTAGCGTAGAGCAGATGGGCGAGACTGTGTGGATAAGATATAAACTTAAATACTAAATAGTTATGCGTAAAAATTTTGGCAAGAAGAGTTGGCTGTATCCTATGCCGGTATTGATAGTAGCTGCCTATGATGAGGCAGGAGTTCCCAACGCAATGAATGCGGCTTGGGGTGGAATATTTACCGATGAGACTATAGGTATATGTCTCTCGGAGGGACACAAAACCACAAAAAATATTCTTGCGACAAGGGCATTCACAGTGAGTATGGCAACGGCCAATCAACTCGTTTCTTGCGACTATGTCGGTATCGTTTCGGGCAATAAAGAGCCCAATAAGTTTGCTCAAGCCGGTTTTATTGCCGAGCGTTCGGCCTATGTCAATGCTCCTATTATCGAGCAGTTGCCTATGACATTGGAGTGTGAATTGGTATCGTACGACGAGGAGAGTAATCATCTTGTGGGACGCATAGTCAATATCAGTGCCGATGAGAGTATTTTGACAGATGGTAAGATAGATGTACGCAAGTTGCGTCCTATCACATACGATCCTATCAACCATCATTACATCGAGTTGGGTGCTGTTGCAGGTAATGCCTTTGCCGATGGAAAGATATTGAAGAACAGATGATTGTCGGCCTGCTAAAGCCACATGTTTGTGAGCGTTTTGAGTGCGATTCCCGGTATCGTGAGGGGCATCTGCGTGTGGTGAATGCCTTGCCTGCAAGGTTGGTATTGGGGCTTCACTCGCCCGAGATGAAACTTGTTGCCAAGCAACTTTCGAGAGAGGGGTGCGAGGTGGTTATGCCCGATGGCGTGTGCCAAAGATGCCACAATGGAGTAGAGGTAATACGTGCCTTTGAGCGGGTGCCAAGTGCAAGCCTTTGTTATGAGGAGACCGTAATATGGGGCTATCTTATCAACAATGCGAAGTGTAGTCTTGACGAACGATTGGCGATGTTGGCACGTTATGTGCCGGTCATAGACAATTGGGCCGTATGCGACTCCTATTGTGCTCATGCCAAGTGGGCGACACGCGCCGATAAAGAGGCTTTGTGGGACTTTTTGCAACGTTGGATAGGCTCCTGTAGAGAGTTTGAAGTGCGCTTTGCTGTGGTTATGTCCATGAGTTATTTTCTCCATGAGGAGTGGTTTGATAGGGTGTTCGGCAGTATAGATGGTATCGATTTTGACCGTATCGTGTCGGACTATAAGAGTGTCAAGGGTAAGCCCAAAGTGGTACAACAAGGAGTCGTACAGGGCGCAGCACCCTATTATGTGCGCATGGGAGTTGCATGGTTGTTGGCAACAGCCTTGGCTAAGTTTCCCAACCGTACACGAACATTTGTTCGCACATCGCATCTGCCCGACGATGTAATAACACTCTATAAACGCAAGGCGCGCGAGTCATTCCGTACCCGCATGGTAGAGGCTGTGTAGCCACCGGGTAGATATGTATGAGCGGTGTGGTGCGACTCAACCATTTGGCGGGGAGATGTGTTGTGTAATAAAAAATGTTTTTGTTATGCGTAGAGTCGTTGCTATACCCATGTGGGTACTTATCTGTTTTGCCGTAGGGCTTACAGCATCATATTTTCAGAACGAAGCCTTGACAATGTGGTATCCGTTGCTAAAGCGTTCGGCAATTACACCACCCAATATTGTTTTTCCTATCGTGTGGAGTATTCTGTATCTGCTTATGGGTATATCGGCAGGTCTTGTTACGGGGAGTAACCGCCATGGGCGAGAGGTGGTGCTAACGGTATTTGTGATACAATTGCTACTCAACTTCTTGTGGTGTATTACATTCTTTGCAATGCGCAATCCGTTGCTTGGGCTTGTCGATATTGCGTTGCTCGATGCAATGGTAGTGATATATATTGTACTCAGTTATAGGCTACATCGTGCAGCGGCTTATCTCTTTGTTCCCTATATAGTGTGGTTGGCTGTTGCTACATATCTCAATGCCTACATTTTTATCTATAATTGATTGTGAGGCATAGCCTATAATAAGTAAGTGCAATACTACGGTTTTGGCCGAGGTATTGCACTTTCTTTATAACAAACAGATTGCTAATTAGATAGCAATTTCGAGAATCTCAAATTTGATTTTTCCGGCAGGGGCTTGTACCTCTACAATATCGCCAACACGGTGGCCGAGAAGGGCTTTGGCAATAGGTGTTGCAATTGAGATTTTTCCGGCACGAAGGTCGGCTTCGGTCTCCGATACAATGGTGTATTCCATAGTAGCGCCATTCACAGTGTTCTTGATTTTAACACGGTTGAGGAGTTGTACTTCCTCGGTGTTGAGGCGGCTATCATCGATGATACGAGCGTTGGCAATAGTATCTTTGAGTTGAGCAATGCGCATTTCGAGCATGCCTTGAGCCTCTTTGGCAGCATCATACTCAGCGTTCTCCGACAAGTCTCCTTTATCGCGGGCTTCGGCTATTGCAGCTACGACACGAGGACGTTCAACGCTCTCCATGTGAGTCAGTTCTTCTTTGAGTTTTTTCAAACCCTCTTCGGTCATATAGTTGTATGCCATAATTATTTATTCGTTAAGGTTAATATTCATTGTTTGTTATACATCATTTAGCCATAAATGGCTATCAAACGGCAAAATAAAAAAGAAACCCCGCCTCTGCGACCGGGTCTCCTTGTTATTATTACGATGACAAAGGTATGGGTTTATTTTGGCTTTTGCAAATAAAACACGAGAATTTAATATTTTTGTGTTTAGCTCTTTAACCCAAAATCTTGGCCAATTGTTTTTTCAAGTCTTCTACATCGTCGGGACGTATGAGTTGTGCACCATTGTTTACGATGATGTAGCAGGTAGGCAACGATTGTATGTCGTATAGCGACACGAGAGTCGATTGCACGTTGTCGGCTTCATGTACACACACCCAAGGCAGGTTGTCGGCTACAGTTTTCCAACGATTGAGGTCGGTATCAAACGATACTTGATATATCTCCAATCCACGCTTGTTGTAGGTTTGGTATATCTCGTTGAGCATGATATTGTAGGCCGGTGAATATTCGAGCCCATAAGCAGTGAAGTCGAGCAATACCACTTTGTTGTTGCTGGCAATGTCCGACAATTTGTGCATATTGCCTACAAGGTCATACAAAGCTATATCTATATAATCGACTTCTTCGGCCTCCACCTCAACGGCTTGTTGTTGCTCCTGGCGGCGTGCCGCCATGCCTTGCAATGCCATTTCTCGCAACACTGCGGTGCGAGGAGCTTGTGGAGCGTAGAGCTCGTGAGCAGTGGCGGCTGCCGCAATGATGCGGTTGTCGTTGTAGTCGTATGTGTCGAATATGGGCAATGCATTGACTCGTTGCATGAGAATGTAGTATGATACTGCCGATGAAGGGGCTTGCAATATCAGTTTGGTCATACGCTCTTTATATGTAGCAATGCTATCGAGAGCCTCCAATCGAGATGCATCGTTGCTCATGGCTTTGTTTACCACATTCTTGAGGCGTGCCCCGCGCAATGTAACCTCTTGCATTACTTTGCACTCTTCGCTACCCTCAATGGTGTAGTGTGTAGCCCATCGAGAGGCTTCGCCCGAACATTGTATGCGAGCCGCACTATCGACAACGAGATTGACACCTTGTTGGCCTATGCGCAAGCGATAAAACTGTGCATGCTCGGGTACGGCTCGGCTGAACTTATAGTTGCCTTTGGTCGATAGTTGTGCCGAGTCTAACACGATGGCATTGGCTCCTGTAATGTTTTCGAGGTACAAGGTAAGGCTGTCGGCTCCGGTAATAGTGCCCTCAATGGTAAATCGAGGAGTATTGTCACAAGCTGTTATTAAAGTTATTACGGCTACTGCTGTTGTTATTATCCATTTTTTCATATCAATTATTGCTTTAGCTGTTTGTAAAAACGCCACAAACGTACGCAAAAAAATTGGATTATGGAAGAAAAAAGCACTACTACCGCTTGTGCCAAGTGTATAAAAGGGTATATGTTGCTATATCTCGAAGGATATGGTGTGTTGCGAACAAATTATGATAGATGCTTGTTGTAGAAATAAAAAACATATGCAGCTATGAAAAAACATCTATTGACATTATCATTGACCTTGTTGTTGAGCCTCTCATATTGGGCTTGTAACGAACACGATGTAATATACTTCGATGAGCTACCTCCTGCAGCACAAGCATTTCTGCAGCGATATTTCCCTGATAACTTGGTGGCTACTGCCGAGCGTCATAGTGAAGAACCTTTTTTCAAAGTTACGCTCGACAATGGCTTTGAGATAGACTTCTATAGCGATGGTCGTTGGCAAGAGATAGATAGCCGACATGCCATACTTCCAGCCGAGTTGGTGCAAGGTATATTGCCCGAGAAAATTCTCAACTATCTTGAGCAGGAATTTCCCTTGGCCGGGGTAAGTTCGGTAGAACGTTCATCGATAGGGTATATCATTGAGTTAGATACCTCTCCTTCTACCGAGTTGTTCTTCGACCCCGAGGGTAACGTTGCTATCCATTGGGACGATTGATGTGTTTGATTAGTGTTTAGGTGTGATGAAAACGCCCATCTTCCAACGGGGAGATGGGCGTTGTGTGTCGAGTGCATTCCTATCTTTACTTGCGCTCGTATGTTACAAATGAGTAGTCGTATGGGTGACGCTCATCGGCTTGATGATCTTCACGTTCTATCTCTTGCCATTGTGTGTAATCTATCTCGGGGAAGAAAGTGTCGGCATCGGCAAACTCATGGTGTATATGGGTGATGTATAGACGATCGGCACGGTCGAGTGTTTGGTTGTAAAGTGTGCCTCCTCCTATCACAAAGAGTTCTTGGTCGTTGCTGTTGGCAAGTACTTCTTCTATAGAATGTGCTATGATGGTATTCTCCCAATTGGTATCGGTGTTACGTGTTACTACAACATTGGTGCGCCCTGGTAGTGCTCCTTTGGGCAAAGACTCGAAGGTACGACGTCCCATTACAATGGTGTGTCCCAATGTGATGGCTTTGAATCGTTTCAAATCGTTGGGCAAGTGGCACAAAAGGTCTTGTTGCTTGCCTATAGCGTTGTTTGAGGCTATGGCTACTATTAGTGAAATCATATATATAGGTTAGGTTGTTATACGGCTACTACACCGGCAATGTGTGGGTGTGGATCGTAGTCGGTAAGTTGAAAATCGGTATATTTAAAGTCGAAGATAGACTTAACCTCGGGATTGATAATCATGCGAGGCAAAGCACGAGGCTCACGTGTGAGTTGCAACTGCACTTGCTCTAAGTGGTTGGTGTAGATGTGTGCATCGCCAAGTGTGTGTACAAAGTCACCGGCTTTGAGACCTGTTACTTGTGCCATCATCTGTAAGAGTAGGGCATACGATGCTATGTTGAAGGGCACTCCTAAGAAGATGTCGGCACTGCGTTGGTATAGTTGTAAACTCAATCGGCCATCGGCTACATAAAATTGGAAGAAAGCGTGGCAAGGGGGTAACTTCATGGTAGGTAAGTCGGCTACGTTCCACGCATTGACAATGATGCGACGTGAGTCGGGGTTATTTTTTATTGTATCTACTACTTCTTGTATCTGGTCTATGTGTCCACCATTATAGTCGGGCCACGAACGCCATTGGTAGCCATATATGTGGCCGAGGTCGCCATTTTCATCGGCCCACTCGTTCCATATGCGCACTCCATTATCCTGCAGATACTTCACATTGGTGTCTCCTGCCAAGAACCACAACAACTCATGAATGATAGACTTCAGGTGGAGTTTCTTGGTGGTAAGTAGTGGAAATCCCTCTTCAAGATTAAATCGCATCTGGTATCCAAATGTGCTGATAGTGCCAGTGCCGGTACGATCGTCTTTGCGGGTACCGTTATCTATGACGTGTTGCAGGAGTGCGAGATATTGTTTCATAATGCTTGTTTTGGTTGGAGACAAAGGTAATAATTAAAATTGAAAAATCGGGACTGTAATCTATAATTAACCCATAGCCATGCGGGCTATCATGGAAGTATATTCGTCCCATTGCCTGTCGGTCTCGGCACCGATGCGTATAGGCAGATTGCCTAAGCGTTGTAGTAGGGGTTGTATGGTGTGGCTGAAGTTGTCGGCAGATGTTGCGTAGAATACATACCTCACCATGCGAGCACCGGTGTGTATGGCTGTGAGTATGGCTGTATTGCTACGTTCCAAAGCCTCGGTGATGATGTGCATAATGCTGTCTATTACCTCACCTTCGGTTTCGGTGGGCATACCTTTATCGTCACCTTTGATGTCCCATTGCATTTCTATGCGCATGCTGTATGCTCCCGATAGGCGCATGGTGTCGAGGTGCAGGCGCCCTCGTACGGCAATGTCACCCATATCTGTGTCGTAGGTTGCTATAAACCACTCGTTAGATAGTTGCATAGGCTATTCTTCTGACTTTTCTTCCTCCTCTTCTTGATAGAAGGGCGATGTTTCGGTATATTGATAAGCTCCCACATCGATGCGTTCGAGGCGGCTTATACCATACATGTCGTAGGCTGTAGAGTCGTTGGCATAGGCCGTAGCTCCCCAACCGATGGCCGATGATTCTTCCGAGCCGATACGGTAGTCGTATGTATAATTTTCGCGGTCGATGAGCCAAAATTTAGGCTCTCCATTCCACATCGTGTGAATGAAGTTGTCGTCATCAGTACCCTCTACTCCGGCAATCAAACAACTATTCAGATATACCTTGCTACCGGTAAAGTCGCCTACCGATAGGGGCGAGGTGTTGCCGGCTATCAGGCAGTTGTTGAGATTGAGTTGTACGTTCCATTCGATGAGTTCTTCGCATGATGGGGTGTGTATGATAGCACCTTTTATCATGTCGTAGAAGTAGTAATTGACTATGGTACAATGTGTAACATCGACTATGCCTTTGTGAACGGCAAGAACCGAGTAACCGGCATCTGATAGCTCGCTGTTGGTTATTTTTACACGATTGCAAGCTATGTCAATGAGATTGGCGGTAGAGTTGTGAATGATACTATTGTGTATAGTGAGTGTTGTCTGTGCCACATCGGTAGAGTCACATTTGATACCCCATGTAGTGCCTCTTACCATGGCATGGGTAATGCGATTGTCGAAACTTCCCTCGCGAAAACGTATTCCACCCCATTGTCCGGCCAAGTTGTCGTATGGTAAATTGTCGAACATGCGGTCGAGGCGGTCACCCCGCAGGGTGACGATGGCATCGGGTGTACCCTCAGCGAGGAGGCGACCATATACATCGAGTGTGGCTCCATTGTGAAAGTGCAGTGTAGCACCCGGCTCAATGGTAAGTGTAGCACCATTTGCTACCACCAGCGAGTCGTACACGATAAATGGTTTTTCGGCAGTGAGTACCGTATCTTGTGTTACGATAAGTCCGCGCAGACGTTTGGCATCTTGTGTTTGAGCCAAAAGTTTGACATGTTGTGTCACACCATTGGTGATAAACACCAGCGAGTCACGAGCCTCTACAAGACCGGTTTGGCCGGTTTCGGCCATATTGGCTATCAAGAAAACAAAAAGGCTATCGTTGCCTCGCAACTCGGTATCGGTAAACGTGGTGCCCGACATACCATCGACATTGGCAATGAAGCCCGATGAGTCACCTTTGCCCAGTTTTATAGAGCTTATACGCAACGATTTGTTGCTACGGTTATACACCTTGAGTGTGCGGGTAGAGGTACCCTCATTGGTGAAAATTGTATCGAAGGCTACCGTATCGGTCGAAAACTCCAATGTGTCATTGGGCGATGTCGTAAAACTATCGTCGATGCAAGCTGTCAGTAATCCCGATAGGCATACCGACAATATAAAAATAGGAAATAATATACGTTTCATACATTATAGAAACGTTGATGGTGTAGTTTTATTGTATAATAGAAGGGAGTAACAGCTGCTCTAAGCCAATTTTGTATTTCTTAAGTCTATTTGTAAAGTGTAAGTATCGTAAGTTGCTCTGTTTTTATTACTTTTGCAACGCAAAATAGAGAATTGATGAAGTATTATTTGATAGCAGGAGAAGCTTCGGGCGACCTACACGCCTCGCACCTTATGGCAGCGCTGAAGCGCGAAGACCCCCATGCCGAGTTTCGTTTCTATGGAGGCGATATGATGACCGCTGTGGGTGGTACTTGTGTGCAACATTATCGCACCATGGCCTATATGGGTTTTATTGAGGTTATTGCACATTTGCGACCCATACTCAACAATATGAAAAATTGCCAATGCGACATACTGGATTGGCAACCCGATGCACTCATACTCATCGATTATCCCAGTTTCAACCTCAAGATTGCCAAGTTTGTAAAGCAACAATTGGGTATTCCGGTATACTACTATATATCACCCAAGTTGTGGGCATGGAAAGAGTATCGCATCAAAGATATACGCCGATATGTCGATATGGTGTACTCCATATTACCCTTTGAGGTCGATTACTATCGCCGTCACAACTATAAGATAAATTATGTGGGCAATCCTACCGTTGATGAGTTGGCTGTCCGTTCGCATGCACATGAAACTTTTGCACAATTCATACAAACACAACATCTGCCCGACAAGCCTATTATAGCACTATTGGCAGGTAGCCGTAAGGCCGAGATACGTCGCAACTTGCCACGTATGATTGAGGCCGCCAAGGTATTTACCAACTATCAGTTGGTCATTGCAGGAGCACCCGGTATAGCCCCCGAAACCTATGCTCCCTATCTTGCTTGTGGCAACGTGCGTGTGGTATATGATGCAACATATCGCCTGTTGGCACAAAGCTCAGCGGCAGTTGTTACGTCGGGTACTGCTACTCTCGAAGCAGCTCTATTGCATGTGCCTCAAGTGGTATGTTATGCCATGCCCGGTGGCAAATTGGTTTACGAGTTATTCAAACGCTGGTTGAAGGTGCGTTATGTATCGTTGGTCAATCTCATTGCCGACAGCAATGTTGTTACCGAATTGTTGGTGCATCAATGTACAGCCGAGCGTATCAGTGACGAGTTGAACTATCTGCTGTACGATCGCGATGTACACGAACGCATCATGCGAGGTTATAGCGAAGTAGAACAGCGATTGGGAGCACCCGGTGCACCCCAACGTGCCGCGCAAGATATTGTTGCGCTTTTGCGAAAGTGATATAAGTGATAAAATAGATTCTTGTAAATAGAACGAGGGTGAGCCAAAATTTTCATTTTGACTCACCCTCGTTAGTGATTGAGCAGGGATTCGAACCCTGGACCCACAGCTTAGAAGGCTGTTGCTCTATCCAGCTGAGCTACTCAACCGACCTAAAAGTGTTGCAAAGGTACGCATTATAATTGAAAAATGAAAATAGAGTGTGGAAAATTTATTGACAACGCTCTAATTTGCGGTATGACGGTGTTGTATCTTGTGGCTTTTAGCGACAAGTAGGAGCATCAGAATGGATATCCGATAGTGATGTGCCAAGCAAAGTCGCGCTTGAAGTTGGGTTGTGCTATGGCCCATTTTATCTCTTTATCGGCCGGGTTGTAGGCCTTCATACCGAAGTCGGCACGAATAACAACGAAGTCGAAGTTAAGACGCAGTCCCAGTCCGTAGGCCAATGCTATCTGTTTGTAGAAGGTGTTGAAGTGGAATGCACCACCCGGCTGTGTCTCGTACTCGTCTATTGTCCATATATTACCGGCATCGATAAAGAGTGCCGACTCTATTTTCCAGAATAGCTTGGCTCGGTATTCGATGCTGAGGTCGAGGCGTATATCGCCACATTGATAGATGAAGTTGTTGAGGCTGTTCTGTCCGTTGTAGCTACCGGGACCCAATGAACGTACCGACCAACCACGCACACTGTTGGCACCTCCCGAGTAGAAGCGCTTTTCGAAAGGCATAACTGTTGAGTTGCCATAGGGCACTCCTATACCCAATCCGGCGTGGAAGGCTATGGCATGTCGTTCGTTGAAGTTGCGCAGATAGCTATAGTCGATGTTACCCTTTACATACTGCGAGTAGCGTATGCCTATGAATTTGTATCCGTTGTCGTAAGGCATATCAAAGATGTTTGAAATGCCATATAGTAAGTTTCCGGCAGTCTCTATTGATGTGCGTAGCGTGTAGGCATTGCTGAGTGTGGTGCGTTGCAAGGGAGTACTGGCGGGGATATTACTGGTGTAATAGTTGTATCCGATGCTCATGATGAAGTGGTCTTCGTAGCTGTAGCGTAACAGCGGGTTGGTAGGTGCTATTTGCTCCAGAAAACCGTCCATATATTGAGGCAAATATACATAGTTGATATCTATGAGGTCGAGGCGATGTCGATGGTTGGTACGAGACCAATTGTAACGCCAACCTGCACCGGCAATGATACGGGTGTACTCGGGGCGCTGTTGGTAGTTGATAGAGGCGTCGAAGTCGGTTGTAGCAAGCAGGCGACGGCTGAATTCGTTCGATACGAATGGGAATACAAATTTGGGTACTTTCAGTCCTAATCGTCCGCCCAACTCGGTATAGTGGTCGTTGATGATGCCTTGCAGTGTTCCCGATATACTTTCGTATGCACCACGCACTTCGGCTGTAAATATCTCCGAGCCTTTGAATATGTTGCGGTGCTGGTAAGAGAGTTGTGCAGCTATACCCAAGTCGCCTTCCGAGTTTGTACCTTCAAGTTCGGCACTGATATTTTGCGAGCGTCCGGGTGAAAGGAATATGTAGCAATCGACAAGATTGTCGTGGTCGTTGATGGCACGACGGGTAAATTGAATATTGATGCTCTTGAGGTATGAGAGTCGTCCAAATGAGGTGTATGTGCGGTTGATGGCATTGGTGTTGTAGGTCATACCCGGCTCTATGTAACAGTTGTCGGCAATTGCGTTGTAGGTGAGGTAACGATTGTCACCAGATATAATCTTTACATGCTTATACGCCTCGGCTCTGGTTACATCGATTTGCGAGAGGTCGAGACTGTTGAGCGTCGGGTCGGTGATGACATAAACGTTGCCAATGTAGTACTGGTGATAGTTGTCGTAAGATGGAGTGTTGCGCATGTCGGTCGAGGGCATGGGGCGTAGCGAGAGTGATAACTCAACGGCACGTGTTGTTGCCATCGTATCGGCATTGAATGTTATGTAATCTTTGCTGAATGTGTAGTATCCGTTGTTGCGCAATTGCGCTGTGAGGCGGTCACGTTCCTGATTGAGTAGCGAGCGGTCAAGCAGCATACCTTCTTTGATAAGCGAGGGTTGCGAATGAATGATGCTGTCGATGGTTGTATGAGGTATATTATAAACAACGGTGTCGATGTAAAATGGTTCGTTAGGTTTTACCTTATAGGTAATGGTCATACGCCTATTCTTGGTAATGGTATCGGCTACAACATCGGCATGCATATATCCCATGTTGGACAGTGCTTTGGAGAGCTGAAAACATGAGGCTTCCATTGCCTCGCTGTCGTATATGATAGGTGCGTCGCCTATTCGGCGAAGCCAGCGATTTATGCTGTTGGTTGTATCTTTACCCGATAGGTTATAAAGTGTAAGTTGCAGTGGGAGTATGCCCAATATGCGATAATTGGGATTTTGTTGTATATAGGTCTTGAGCATACTTGGAGTAACATCTTTGCTATCTACCTCAATTTTAACCATGTCGAGCAGATACTCTCCCTCAGGGACGTGCCGAGTGGGGCTACAGCTCACCATGATGCCTACAATGAGCATCATGACCAAGCCTATGATTGAGTAGCACTGCTGAGGGTTATGTTTCATGTTGTGTGTGTAGTTATTCCAATTTACAAAGATAGTATAAATTGAATGCTTTGAAGAAGTTTTTTGAGATATTTTATAAACTTAGATGTCAAACCTCGATGATGTAGTGTGCTTGAAGTGAAAAATACTGGAGCAAACTTCATATTTCTCGCTCGTTTCTTGCTATCTTTGCGCGATAAAATAGTTATAAAATGCAACTATCTTGTTATGAAACAGAAACTTTTCACTAAGAAATTTACTCTCACACCCGGAGAATGTAATGGTCAGCAGGAGATGTCTTTGTCGTTCTTGGTGGGACGCATTATAAAGGTGGCTTCGATGCATGCCGATGCGTGGGGGGTTGGATATGAAAAGATGATATCTAATCGCACAGCGTGGGTATTGTCGCGTCTTTCGATAGAGATGAAGCGATTTCCGGCCATAACCGAAGAATATACATTAGAGACTTGGATTGAAGATTACAATACCCGTTTTTCGACACGCAACATGGCTATACTCGATAGTCGTGGCGAAGTGTGTGGCTATGCTCGCACTATATGGTTGGTGCTTGACCTGGAGGCTCGTCGGACGGCACAAATGGAAGAGTTGAACGAGTTGCGTACATTGGTGTTAGACCGTCCATGTCCCATAGAGCCTCCCACACGTATGCGTATGGAGATTGGTAAGAAGATAGATTCTTTTGCCGTACGATATAGCGACATCGATCTCAATCGTCACGTTAATAGTTCGCGATATGTCGAGTATTTTCTCAATCAATATCCCTTTGAGTGGTATGACAATAACCGCATAACCCGGTTTGAGATAGCCTATGCGCATGAGGCTCGTCCCGGTATTGATGTAGATGTTTTCCGCGAGGAGACAGCCGACAACGATCACGCATTGGAGCTACGTCATGGCGATAATGTGTTGTGTCGCAGTCGTATTATATTTGCCCCTCGTACCGAGCCTATCCATATCCCTTTTAATGGATAGTAGGCAGGGGTGATAAGATAAAAAAATCAGAGACTTAGTCTCTGATTTTTTTTGCTTATTTCAATCGGCTTTCTCGCGCAGGAAGTTACCATTGGGGTCGAAGTGTAGCTCTATCTTTTTATCGCCATGCAATTCTACTTCGTACCCATGTTTGTTACGCTCTATGCCATAGATGGTCCATTGGGGATATTTTTCGGAGAGATAGTTGGTCGTATTGGCCGGTAGTAACGCAACAACCGATGCCGGGAGGGCTGTATGCATTTTGTTTTCTATTTCGTTCCATTTTCCTTTCCGGTCAAATAATATCTCATAGCCGTCGTTGAGATTGACCTTGTAGTAGCCATATTTGACTATTCGTGTATTGTTCACTGCATATTGTGCGAAGTGGTTGGTTATAAACTCCTGTGCGATTGTAGGTAAATCTTTCATTTCTACCTCTTTTTCTTTATAATCGGTGCCTGCTACTGAGGTCAGTGTTATAAACAAAACCGATAATATTGTTGTAATCCACTTTTTTTTCATATTTTTACGTCAGATTTAAAGGTTTGTCACCAATTAAACAAATCTGTATGCAATATGTTTCACTAAGGACATATTATGAGGCGTTAAAGTTGGTAAAACACTGAATGAAATGAAACGTTGGCATAGAAATATACTCATAGGTGTTGTTGCAATAGTAGCATTGGTACTGTTATTGCCACTTCTCGTGTATGTGCCACCGGTGCAACGTATGGCGGTCAATTATGCCGAGCAGTGGGTGTGTACCAATACCTCTTTCTGTGTGCACATTGATCGGTTTTCGTTGAAGTTTCCATTGCGATTGTCGTTGCAGGGTGTTATTGTAACAGCCTCGGCTACCGATACTCTTGTTGAGGCCGATGAGTTGTGTGCCGATGTTGCATTGTTTCCTTTGCTATCGCAGAGGGTGGCTGTGAGGAATATTGCTTTGATGGGAGCAAGTATTGATTACCGGTCGGCCGACTCAACGATGAATGTGTGTGCCGATGTGGGAACCCTTACCTTTGCCCATGGCAACTTGCTGTTGCCCGAGGAGCAATTGGAGGTAGAGCAGGTTGCTATAGAAGATGCGCTGATAACACTTTATTACAAGAGTGTCCCCGATACTGCTGTGCAAGATACTGCAAGTACATTGGCCTGGAATATAATATGGCAGCAATTGTTGCTAACCGATGTTGCTTGTAATTTACATCTTCCTGATGTGGTAGATACATTGACTGTAGATTTATCGCAGGCTCATGTTACCGATGGACTTGTGTCGTTGTCGCAACAAGTCGTAGATGTTGCGACTATCGGTATCTTCAATGCCAATTATCGATATGTTGCCGGCACAGCAGTTGAGCCTGATCCGAGAGATAGTGTTGCTACCGATACAATAGAGTCGCGACCCTGGCAAGTGCGCATAGGAGATGTTGAATTGGCCGATAACGCATTGGCCTATATCTCGGCCCATGGTGAGCCTCAACCCGGTCTTGACTTCTCGCATATCGTGGCCGACCATATAGATGTCGAGGTGAGTGATATTTATTATTATGGAAGCGAAATAAACTTCTCGCTCGAAGAATTTTCGATGCGCGAGCGTTCCGGGCTATGTGTTACACGAGGTAGTGGTCAATTCTCAATGAACGATGTGGGAAGATTGTTGTTGTCCGACTTTGTATTAGAGACCCCATTTAGCAATATCATGGCCGATGCCGAGTTGGATATGACTCTATTCGATAACAATCCCGACGCTACTTTGCGTCTGCAATCCAAGGCTAACCTATCGTGTCGTGATATATCGTACATATATCCGGCAGCTCAACAATATTACTTGCATAAGGTCGATGAAAAGAGTCTGATCTCTCTCAATGATGTTATTATTGCCAATGTAGGTGTGAGTGGCAGTGCACAAGATGTGGCTATAGAAACACTCTCTTTATCGCAACTGGGTGTGTTCTCTTTAGATGCCAAGGGGCGTATCCTCAATGTGTTAGATGATAAGCAACGTAATATGACCCTGTCGTGCAAGGCCAAAACGGCAGGACACATATCACTCGAAAATTATATTCCCGATACGCTGTTGGCTCAACGATTAGTTGCACAACCTATACGCATTGATGCTTCGGCCTCTCTCGATAGAACCCATTTGACAGCCGATGCCGTAATTGAGAGCATGGGTGGAGTTGTAGATATTGATGCAGCATACGGCTTGCAAAACGAGCAGTATGACCTCATAGCCAAGGTACAACAGCTGCCTCTTGGTGCATTCTTTGAGGGAGATACCATGGGGCACCTTACAGCCGATGCTCGTATCTCCGGAGCACATTTTTCTCTCAGTCACCCCAATATGCAGCTACAAGCGCAGATGCACCTTGATACACTTTATTACCACAACTATTTATACAATAACATAGATGTGGCAGCACAAGCTCATAATGGCAAGTGGGAAGTAAATGCTATAAGTGGCCTGCAAGAACTCAACTTCAACATCGATGCTCAAGGTATATATGCACCCAATTTGTTTACAGCCAATTTATTGGCACAAGTGGGACAAATAGATGTAGATGCGTTGCATTTTTCACAGCAACCATTCGATGTTGCCGGAAACATCAAAGCCGAGGTAGTGTTGTCTAATATCGATAGCATTATTCAGGCCGATGTGATGGTTTCCGATCTAATATTGGGGTGGGACGAAAATCGCTATCAAGCCAATGCTATATCGATGCTTGCTGCAAGCGATATAACGTATAGTTATCTGTCACTCAATACCGGAGATTTAGAGGTTTCTCTCTCTTCCGATACCGGACTGAAAAACTTGCGGCCGAGCATGGAGCGCCTTACACAATTTGTCGATACAATCTTCCAGAAACAGCGGCTCAATATGGACGAGATGCATCAAGGGTTGCCCCCATTTGAGTTTACGGCACGCATGGGATACGATAATGTTTTGCAACATTTCATCAACAACAAGGGTATGCGACTGGCCGATGCCTATATTGAAGCGACTAATGACTCGGTACTCAACATCGATGGATTGTTACAACGTTTCGAGGTGTCGGGTATGATGCTCGATACCATCAGGTTGGGAGCCAATGAGAAGAAAAACCGACTCAACTATAGGCTGTCTTTAGATAACAGACCGGGCAACTTGGACGAATTGGCTCATGTGCACATCGAAGGTTTCCTCTCAGGCAATAGTACGCGTCTATATTGCATGCAGAGCAATCGAAAAGCCGAGACAGGGTTCTTGTTTGGCTGTAAAGTCGATTTTTTATCGGATATGGTGCAACTGACCTTTGGCCCGCAAGAACCCATTATAGGGTATAAGAAATGGAATTTAAATCGTGAAAACTATTTGAAAATCAATCATGTTCTGCATACAATCGATGCCAATGTATTGCTATCGTACGATAACAGTCACCTTTTTATAACAACCGACGATCGTCGCAATAAGGAGGTGAGTGGTGCACATATAGATTTGCAAAATATCGACCTGGCCGAATGGCTGGCTGTGTCGGCTTTGGTAACTCCTATGGCAGGAGATTTGTCGGCCAATGTCTATATAGATATGCCTCCCGGAGGTGTTGAGGCTGAGGGTACGATAGATCTTCAATCTTTTGCCTACAACAATACCCCCGTAGGAACATTTCATGCCGATGCCGAGTATATTCTCGATGACAAGGGCGGTAATGATGTAAAACTTGCTCTATCGCACGATGGAGTAGATGTTCTTGAGGCTGTGGCATATCTCGATAATAGTGCCAACAAGCGGGTAGATGGAAATATTACTATTGATAGTATGCCTCTATCGGTTGCCAATGCCTTCTTCCCTCAAAATATGGGCTATTTTACAGGTTTGTTGAATAGCGATTTATTATTGCGAGGAACGCTCTCTGAGCCTATCGTTAATGGTAATGTGCGTTTCGATAAAGCCTCCATGCAATTCTCTAAGATAGGTGCCTCGTTGGCATTGAGTAACGATAATATATCGATACGAAATAGTAAGTTGTATATGGGCAACTATGAAGTGTTGGGCGACAATGGTGCTCCTCTCTTTATAGATGGTGTTGTCGATTTTACCCAACTTGGCAACATTGGTGTCAATCTCGACTTGCAAGGCGAAAACTTTCAACCTATCAATATCAAAGAAAACCGCTCGAGCTTGCTGTATGGTGTGGTATATACCGATGTCGATGCTAAGGTGCGGGGCACACTCAATGACTTGAGAGTGACCGGTGGCATATCTCTATTGTCGGGTACCAATGCGACGTATGTGATGCAGAGTGGCTCTTCGTTGTCGAGTACCGACTACTCCGATATGGTGAGCTTTGTCTCCTTTGCCGATACCATGCCATTGTTGAGCGAGCAGAATAAGGTCGCTAAACGGCAAGCAAACTTTACGGCAACAGTGGGTATCGATATAGACGATGGTGTGCAGTTGGGAGTTAATCTTTCGGCCGATGGCAAGAACCGGGTCGATTTGGTAGGAGGCGGTCAGTTGTTATATACAGCTACTGCATTGGGCGATAATCGTGTGACCGGTCGCTATACACTCACCGGTGGTTTTGTGCGTTATACACCTCCTATTATAGCTCAAAAGATTTTCAATATAGAAGATGGTAGTTATGTGTCGTGGAATGGTGAAATAGCCAATCCTATGTTTAACATCAAAGCCGTACAGACACAGCGCTCGTCGGTAAAGAGTGGCGATGAATCGCGATTGGTCGATTTCCAAGTATCTATTATGTTATCAAATACTCTCAAAGACCTTGATATATCATTTGACCTCTCTACCTCCGACGACATAACCATCAACAACGAGCTGCAGAGCCTTACAGAGGAGCAGCGCGAAGCCAAAGCGTTGAATATGTTGTTGTATAACTCCTATACCGACTTGGCCACTGTAGTGGATAACTATTCGATAAACGACCCGCTCAATGCCTTCCTTGAGTATGAGTTGAACACTTGGGCGCAGCGCACACTGAGAGGTGTCGATTTGACATTTGGTATCGATAATTATGGTCTTGATGGCACCGGAATACAGCGCACCGACTATTCTTATCAGTTCTCAAAGAGCCTGTTTGACAATAGACTGAAAGTAGTAATAGGAGGTAGCTATGCTTCCAATCAAGACATTACGCAAAATCTTAGCGAAAATCTTATCGATGATATTTCGTTGGAGTATCGTCTCGACAAACGTGAGAATATGTATCTGAAGGTATTCCGTCAGACCGGATATGAGAGTATTATAGAGGGCGAAATAACTCAGACGGGTATTGGTTTCTTATATCGCAAGCAACTGAAGTCGTTGCTCGACCTTTTCCGTAAGAAACCTAAGGCCGAGCCGGTTGAGGTAAAAAGGACAGAATCGGATACGGTTGTTAATATTATTTACTCGCCTATGGGCGATGGAGTACCAACAAAGTTGCCGGAGAAGGAGGAGGAGAAATGAGAAGGAGTTTTATAACCTATTGGCTACCACTGATGTTGTTCATACTGTGTGCGTTGATAACATCGTGCTCGACAACCAAGCGATTGTCGGACGGTGATGTGCTATATACCGGTGTGCGTAGCATGAAGATAGAGCCTGTGGCGGGTGAAAAGCTACCATCGGGAGTAATGGGCGAGGTGAAAAAAGCCTTGTCGGTACCACCTAATGATGCTCTCTTCTCGTCAAATTCGCTTAAGTTTCTTCCCATAGAGTTGTGGGCGTGGAATTATCTATACACTACCAACGAGAAGAGTATAAAGGGTTGGCTATATAATATCTTTGCCGATGAGCCGGTGTTGATACAGACTGTACGTCCCGACCTGCGTGCCACTATGGCGAGTGAAATACTATTCAACAATGGGTATTTCAACTCTACATCGACCTATAGTATCGACTATGATGAGAAGGATAGCAAGAAAGCATCGGTAAGTTATCATGTGGCAGTAGGTAACCCTTACACGCTCGATAGCATATCTTATCCCAATGATACTACTGCGGTGGCTGTTATGATACAGCGCACACTCGATAGGTCGCTACTATACAAAGGGCAACGCTATTGTGCCGATACATTGGCTATGGAGCGAGAGCGTATAACAGCCCAATTGCGCGATAGCGGATTTTACTATTTCCGTAGCGATTATTTACTATATCAGGCCGATACGACAAGGGTTACTGGCAAGGTAGATTTGCGCATGATAGTATCGCAGTCGGCTCCGCCCGATGCCTTGCGAGCCTACAAGACCGGTAAAATATCGGTACAACTTTATCCCCCCGAGGGAGAGGCCAAGCCCGACACGTTGCCATATAGGTTTATGAATGTGTGTGGATATGAGGGCCTGAAGATACGACGTAGCCTATTGCCCTCAAACATCACGTTGCGTACCGGTCGCACTTTCTCCCTTTCTGATCAAAATCAGACCCTTAGCAATCTCTCGGCGTTGGGTATATATCGTTCGGTTGTGATGGACGTAACACCATTCGACTCAATACAAGGTCGCGACTCGATAGATGTCAATATCGACTTGAGATACGCATTGCCTATGGGATTTATGGTTGAAGCTAATGTCGCTTCGAAGTCTAATAGTTACTTGGGCCCGGGAGTGATAGTGGGTGTAACACATAATAACCTTTTTGGTGGAGGCGAACAACTATCGGTATCGCTCAATGGCAGTTATGAG
Organism: Bacteroidaceae bacterium; assembly: GCA_017410245.1. Lineage (GTDB taxonomy): Bacteria > Bacteroidota > Bacteroidia > Bacteroidales > Barnesiellaceae_A > Barnesiella_A. Next base: position 10,120 of record JAFQRE010000046.1, on the reverse strand, counting down.
TGGCAGACGGGTAAGGAGGATAATGCTTCACTCTTTAACTCATATGAGTTTGGTATCAATAGTTCGCTCATATTCCCGCGTATGCTTGGTATCCGTCCGCCTCGTTACTTGCGACGTATGAAGTCGAATACTCGCATACAGTTGGGTGCCAATATCATGAATAGACCGCACTATTTCCGTAACGTGTCGTTCAATGCCTCGTATGCCTATGAGTTCCATACCTCATCTACGGCGTTGCACAATTTTGTGCCATTCAAGTTGGTATATACCAAGATGCTCAATAGTACCGAAGAGTTTGATAAGACATTGGCCGAAAATCCGGCTATAGCACTCAGTTTCCGAGATCAGTTTATACCTATGTTGGGTTATACGTTTACCTATGACAATGGCTATGAGAAGGAACGTAAGAACAGATGGGTGTGGCAAATAAGCGCTACCGAGGCCGGTAATGCGTTGTATGGCATCTATTCGATGTTTGGAGTCTCGGGCGATAAAAAGATTTTCGGCAATCCGTTTTCGCAATTTGTCAAACTCACCAATGAGGTGAAGTATATTCACAATTTCACCGACAAGTTGTGTATCGCATCACGCTTGTATGTGGGAGCGGGATATGCCTATGGCAATAGTACCGAAATGCCCTATAGTGAGCAATTCTATATAGGTGGAGCCAATAGTATAAGAGCCTTTACGATACGCTCGATAGGCCCCGGTAGCTATCGACCCGATGCCTCCGACGAGAATGGATATTTCGACCAAACGGGTAACTTCAAGTTTGAAGCCAATGTGGAGTTGCGTTTCCCTATATGGGGTGGCTTGGAGGGTGCTACTTTTGTCGATGCAGGCAACATTTGGTTGCTCAAGGACGATGCATTACGTCCCGGAGGTAGGCTGACACTTAAATCTTTTGCCCGCGAAATAGCCTTGGGAACCGGTATAGGCTTACGTTATGATGTGGCCAACTATCTGGTGGTGCGTGTCGATGTGGGTGTGCCTATACATGCCCCCTACGACACCGGTATATCGAGTTACTACAATATAGAAGGCTCGTTCTGGAAGAACCTTCGATTGCACTTGGCTATCGGATATCCGTTCTGATAATATTATGGGTTTGTAGTTTCCGATACATCATCACCTATTGACTCATCGGTGACAACTGCCTCTGTTGTTTCTACCTCATCACCGGCGGCAGTAATCTCCACCTTGTATCGAGTCTTTCCGTTGTGCAATTTTATTTCGTCTTGGGTGGGTGTGACGATTTGCAATGAGCCTTCCGGCATATTGAGAGCGTTGCTCCATTGCATCATCATACCTCGGTTGCGCATCTCGATGTTGCGCATCAGTTTATCAACGGCAGCCGACCCATAAAGCCTGTGCATCTTGTCGTTGATGTTTCCATCGGTAGGCAGACCTTTAACGGTGAGCAACGAGTCGGCAAAGAGAATGATACCCGGGTCTTTGAGTGATGTTTTTTGGTAAGTATCTATATCTACCATGTTGAGCGATTGGGCGCGTTCGGGGTTTTGTGCAAGATAGTATTCACGTTTCAAGTCATTCTCTACGATAGCTTGTATGCCCTTCTCGAAGTTTACTTCATGTTGCAGACGTATTTGCAACTCAGGTTCTTCGGCTATTATCTTCGATAGTTTCTCTATCTTGTCATATTGTTCGGGGGTAAATTGATGTTGCCAAGCGCCAAACTCAATCTCTTTTATCTCATTACTGTTGAGACCCAATGCCTCGGCCATGAGGTCGATGGGGGCGGCTGCTATCTTGACAAGCACATTGACCAATGCTTGTACTATGATATTGCCGTATGAGAAATGGGGCGATTTGATATCACCCGATATGGGCAGGTCTATATCGGCTTTGCCTTCGCGGTCGGTGAGTACGACAATGGCAAGTTTCAAAGGAACCATACCAAATTGGGCATCAACGTCCGACCGCTTTTTCTCGACAGTGGGGTTGTAGAGCGATAGCTTGTTGGTACCTTTGAGCTGACTATCCGATATGATATTCTGTCCTCTGAACGACAGCTTTCCGTCGGTTATGGGATAACCGAAGAAAGATAGTGAGTAGGGAGATATATCTTTGAGGTTAAAGTTGTTGAGCGATAGTGATAAGTCGTGATTTTGAGCCTCGATATTGCCATTCCATTTGATGCGTAAAGCACCTGTCTCTTGCAGTACGGCAAAGAGTTCTACGTCATTGACACCTTGTGTAGAGAACATAGGTGTCTTGAAGCGCATTTTGCTCAATCGCAATGTGAATGGCTCGGGTAGAGTGTTGTCGGTGTATGCAAAGTTGCTGTTCTGCATTACGATATTCTCTACTGTAATGTTCAACTTGGGAGCTTCTACCGTGTCGTTGGTAGCAACATTCTCGGGAGTCTCTTGCGATGGTTGGGCTTCTGCTTCCTCTTGTGGAGCTGTGGCAAACAGAGACGTGAAATTGTTGCTTCCGTCGCGATATACCTCATATCCGGCCGATACACCATCTATGAGGAAGTTGCGTAGCTTGATATTGTAGTCATGGGCGATATCGATGTGCTCGATGTCGGTCTTGAATTGATTGAGCGAGATGAGGCGTTGGCCATTTATATCATCAACATAGGTGCTATCCAATTGTATGCTGCCATCAAGGATCGATGCCATGATGTTGTCGATATTGCCTTGGGCGTGTAGATCGATACCCAATGAGCCGGCTACATTGCCTACGTTTACCACCCCCTTCATAAAGGGCATTAATACGCCCACCGGATAATCGGAAATCTTGCAGTTGAGTTCATAGTCCATTGTAGGTTGGTCAAACATGGCATTAAGAGCCAGGCTGCCACCTCTTGCAAAGTCGAAGTATAGTTGAGCCTTTGTTCCACTACCCGATAGGTCTATTTCAGGTATATTTAGCTCAATGTGGTGCATGGTCCAGTCTATATCAATGATGTCGTCGGCATATCTTATCTTGCCCCGATTGAGAGCAATATCGCGTAGGATTATCTGCCAGCTGTTGTCGTTACTTGTTTCCTTGATAGTATCGGGTTGTGCAATGGTATCGGCATTTGTTTCTCCTGCCGACTTTTGCGCAAAGAAGACCAACATATCGTCAAAGTTAAGTCCGTTGCCTTGACGTAGGATTGTGGCATTGGGGGATACAACGTTGATAGAATCGACAATAATGCTTTTGCGTAAAATACCCCATACACGCACATCGGCGTCAAAGTGCTCTATCGATACAAAAGTATCTGTTTCGTTGGCCTCATATAGTACTAAATTGTCGGCCGCAACTCGCCCCAACAATAATCTTATATCGAGATTCTCTATTGTTATCTTACGGCCTATGAGGTCTTTACAATTCTTTTCAACATACCACTTAGCTATGGGCGAAACCAATAATGAAGCGACAAGTAACAACGCAACAATAACACTTATTACAATTATTGTAATTCTCAATCCTTTTTTCATATAAATGATGTGAATAGTTTTTTCTAATTTTTTTGTAAAGATAATAACAATATTTTGAAAAAACGATATGATTAAATTTTCTGTCTCTTTTGAGTTATAAAATAGGCCGATGATGTGAGTTTTTCAGATAAAATATATACCTTTGTCGCCATATCGGTTCGATGTTTGTCAAACAAGACAATCCGATTAAAAGGGAATCAGGTGAAAGTCCTGAACAGTCCCGCTGCTGTAAACTCTGTGAGAGGATATGCACTTCTATGCCACTGACTATAATCAATATAGTTGGGAAGGCGAGCATATTGAGAGTAAGTCAGAAGACCTGCCGATACATATAATAATTCAATAGCTTTCGAGGAAAGAGCATATTGATAAGACTGTAATTATCGACTTTACGAATATCATTCTTATTACGCATCTTACTTGATTGGGCTATTGACAATGCGAAAAATAGTGCAATATGGGTATATGTAAACATGTGCTATTATCAATAGCTGTAGTATGTATGAGCCTCATACCTATGGTGGAGGCTATGGCTCAAGAACAACTTGACTCTATATCGGTGCATACCCTCAATGAGGTGGTTGTAACGGCCAATCGCTTCACCGAAGTAATACCCTCGCAAAAACTTACCGGGAAAGAACTTGAGGGACTCAACAGTCTGTCGGTAGCCGATGCTTTGCGCTACTTCTCGGGTGTGCAACTCAAGGACTATGGTGGAGTGGGAGGTATAAAGACAGTGAACATACGCAGTATGGGCAGTGAGCAGATGGGTGTATTCTACAATGGTATACAACTCGGTAATGCGCAGAATGGTCAAGTAGATTTGGGTAAGTTCTCGTTAGAGAATATCGAAGAAATCTCGCTATACAATGGTCAGCGTAGCGATATCTTCCAGACAGCTCGTGAGTTTGGTACAGCCGGCTCTATCTATCTTACTACACGTCGTCCGCGATTTAAAGCCGATGAAAAGGCGCACCTGAAGGCAGGACTAAAAGTTGGTTCTTTCGATTTTCTCAATCCCTCTATTTTGTGTGAGTATAAGCTCACCGACGATATTTATGCCACATTCAATGCCGAGTGGATAAACTCGAGTGGTAAGTATGAGTTTCGTTATCGTCGAGTGACACCATCGGGCGAGCTGGCGTACGATACAACTGCGGTGCGTGAGAATGGCGATATAGATGCAGTGCGCATAGAGGGTGGTGTGCAAGGCTATATGCCTCGAGGCAAGTGGAAGGCATATATGTATCACTATACCTCTGAGCGAGGCATACCCGGAGCCATTGTTAATAATGTGTGGCATCGGGGCGAGAGATTGTGGGATCGCAACTCGTTTGCACAAGCCATGTTTGAGTATGATATTACGCCTCGTCTCAGCACGAAGGTGCATGCCAAGTATGCATTCGACTATACTCATTATGTCAATAATGACGATAAGTTGATAGCGGTAGATAATATATACAAGCAACGCGAAGTGTATGCTTCATGGGCCAATAAATACACCATTTTACACAATTGGGACGTATCGCTGGCCTACGACTACCAATGGAATCAATTATCGGAGTATCGCGATGTGGAGCGTAACACGCACTGGGTGTCGTTGGCTACAGCCTATGCGCTTGACGATTGTTTCAAGGTACAGGCTTCGGCTCTTGCTACGATAGTAGATGAGGAGGATCGTGCACGTGATGATGTGCCCGATAAGTTTAAGGTTACTCCTGCTGTCTTTCTCTCATACAAACCTTTTGATAGGGCCGATCTTGTATTGCGAGCCTTCTATAAGCAGAGCTATCGTATGCCTACGTTCAACGACCTATACTATACCGATATGGGTAACGCCTACCTGAAACCTGAGTTGGCAACACAATATAACGTTGGTGTACTATATGACCTCGACCGCAATGATAAGCTTTTTTCATTCTTTCGCATAGGTGCCGATGTATATTATAACAAGGTGACTGACAAAATAGTGGCTTATCCCAAAGGGCAGCAATTCCGTTGGACAATGCTCAATCTGGGCGTTGTGGATATTAGGGGTATCGATGCCCAAGCAATGGCTGTGTTCCGCTTTCCATATCACATTGAACTTACTACCAAACTGCAATACTCCTATCAAGAGGCTATAGATATCACCAATCCTCATGACACCTACTATCGTCATCAGATACCCTATGTGCCTTGGCATAGTGGGTCGGCTGTTGTGATGTTGGGGTGGCGCGATTGGACTCTCAACTATAGCTTTATATACGTAGGCGAACGATACAATCAGCAAGAGAATATTATATACAACTATACGCAGCCGTGGTACACCAACGATGTGTCATTGATAAAAGTATTCCGTCTGAAAAATGTTGTGCTCAAGGCTACACTCGAGGTGAACAATCTCCTCGACCAAGACTATGATGTGATACTCAACTATCCGATGCCCAAACGAAACTATCGTGTAGGTGTAACAATAGAGATATAATTGTGATGAAATGAAGTATTATAGATATATATTATTGTGGTTGGTGATAGCAACTGTAGCTTGCCGTACCGATGAGGTGATTGTACCTACCGAGTATGAACAACTCTTTACTCCCTCGGGTGAGGAGTGTGACCCTGTGGGTATGTATCTGCTTAATGAGGGCAATATGGGTAGCAATAAGGCTTCGATAGACTATATAAACTTTGAGGAGGGATATTATGCTCGCAATCTCTATGCCGAGCGTAATCCTACGGTTATCAAAGAGTTGGGCGATGTGGGAAATGACATTCAACTATATGGCAATAGACTCTATGTTGTACTCAATAGTTCGCATAAGGTAGAGGTGGTAGATGCGCGTACTCTGGTGCGCATTGGACAAGTAGATATTCCCAATTGTCGTTATATACAGTTTGACAAAGGTAATGCCTATGTGACAGCATACGTGGGGCCTATATCAATTGACCCTCATGCGCAACTTGGCGCTGTATATCGTGTCGATACTGCATCACTTGCCATTACAGCACAGTGTACTGTAGGCTATCAGCCCGACGAGTTGGTGATACATGACGGGTATATATATGTGGCCAATTCGGGAGGCTATCGCAAGCCCAACTATGACACAACGGTATCGGTAGTTGATATAGAGGCTATGAAGCAAGTAAGAAAGATTGCGGTTGCACCCAATCTGCATCGTATTCGCAAAGATGCTTATGGCAAGTTGTGGGTATCGTCGCGTGGCGATGAGGCTTCTATCCCATCTCGTTTATTGGTGCTGGAGCCGAGTGAAGGGGCTTCAAGAGAAATGGTGGTAACAGATACCCTCGATATACCCTGTTCCGATATGTATATACATGGCGACTCGCTCTATTTTTATAGCAATGCGTGGAGCGACAAGTTGGAGCAAAATGTTGTGACTTATGGCATCGTAGATGTTCGCACGAAGCAACTCATTACCGAGCATTTTATTACCGATGGTAGTGAGAAGTATATAGAGAAGCCTTATGGTATAGCTGTAAATCCTGCTACGGGCGACATCTTTGTTACCGATGCTAAGAATTATGTATCGAGTGGAGTGTTGCATTGCTATAGTAGTGACGGAGTGAAAAAATGGAGTGTGCGTGCCGGAGATATTCCTGCTCACATGGTGTTTTTAAATAGAGAGTAACGATGAGAAAATTTTTAATATTAGCAGCCGTTCTTTGCATTGCAATGACGGCGTGTCAGCCCGATATTCCTATGGTATCGTCGGGGTTGAACGATAGCTATTCGATAGCACGAATGCAAGCGTTGAGATTGCGTCCCGAGTTTTTGGGTGAGCAATATCTGTGGACAATGCCCGATGCACATGGTAATGACTCGATTGTAGCCACTACCCGCGATTATACATTTATCAGTGCCCACCCCGGTATCTATCGTTTACGTTTGAGCATCGTTGATGATACAAATCCATTTGTGCACGATATGGTTATAGCGGTGTGGGACGAAGAGGTTGCATATAGCCGTTATATCAGCAGAGTGTATGAATATTGTCCTGCTCCGGGTCAATATGTGGGCGAGATACCTCGTTATGAGGAGGGCGATACACAAGAGACGATGCGTGCCAAGGCCGAAGAGTCTATCCGTGGTACCAATGACGATCTTATCTCGCTTGGAGGGTTTGGCGGATATGTAACATTCGGCTTTGACCACTCGGTGGTGAACGTACCCGATTCGGCCGATTTTAAAATCCTGGGCAATGCTTTTTATGCCTCATCGGAACTCAATCCGGTCAATCCCAATTCGGGTGGTAGTGCCGAGCCGGGCATTGTTATGGTCTCAATCGACATCAATGGCAATGGTGTGCCCGATGATGAGTGGTATGAGTTGGCAGGAAGTGAATATAGTGGCACTATGACACAGCACAACTACACTATAACCTACTATCGCACACCTCTCAATCATGAGGCGACACCTCGACCCGGAACAGGTGTAACCGACTCGACATACATCGCTTGGAGCGACAACTTGGGTGGTAATGGCTACATTGAACGCAATACCTTCCATACGCAAGAGTACTATCCGCAATGGGTGGAGGTCGATCAAATAACTTTTAGTGGAACACGATTGCCCAATAATGCCGAAGATGTGATGGGCGATGCTTCTCTATATCTGCTCCATGCCTATGAGTGGGGATATGCCGACAATCACCCCAATAACTCCGATAAGAGTTGTTTCGATATAGAATGGGCTGTCGATAGTGCCGGTAATAACGTGTCGTTGCCCTATATCGACTTTGTGCGAGTATATACGGGTGTCAATCAACAATGTGGTCGCATAGGCGAAATATCGACCGAGATATGTCGTGCCGAAGATTTGCATGTAGCCCCTATTTGAAGGTAGGCGATTTCAACCATTGATAATCTTTTTGAGTCGTGAGATGCGGTTATAAACAACCGACTTCTCTTGTCCCAATAAAACTGCTATAGTTGTAGCCGAAAATCCGGCTGTAAGGTATGAATATAAGCGGAAGTCTTTTTCTTTGAGTTGTGGGTGTTGGGCTCTGAAGCGTTGCATGATGTTGTCTTGTTGAGCATCGAGCATAGCTTCAAGTTGAGCTTGTGTCTCTTGGTCATTGCGAAGCTCATCTATAATCTGTGCAACCTCTTCTATAACGCGTTTCTGTAGTTTGTCGCTGCCCTCATAGACATAATACTGCTCGCAGAGTCGCGATAGAATGGCAAAGTTGCTCCCTGCTTTGAATTGTAGTTTCGTGTCGGGTGCTACTTGCTCGCTATCGGCTTGTTGGGTTGTGGTGTGAAATTCGTTTATAAGTGTAATGATGTCTTGGGGTGAATATTCGCGGTAATATCCCCATCGATGATTGCCCCACAATTTGACGTTGATAGAGCGAAAACGAGCTACTGTAAATTGGCACAGTGCATCGAGCATTTTGTTTCGTTTCATAATCTTTGTTGTTTTTTTTGAGCTGTTTGTGTAGTACAAATGTAGGGCTATACTACGACAACATACCTATCGTATCATAGATATTATCTATCATGTTTGATTTTTAAAACTCCGATTTATAGAAACTTATAATGCTTGTTGATCGCACTTTTCTATCATAGGTCTATCAGGCCTATAGTTCTATACTATATTGCGCAACTTCTCAAGTACATCTTGTATCTTCTCATATGTAGTGATGCGAGTTGGGACAAGAGGAAGTCGCAACTTATTCTCTATCATACCCATCAGGTTGAGTAGGCATTTTACACCTGCCGGATTGCCATCGACAAAGAGTAAACTGAAAAGTTCGGTAAAACGATGGTGGATAGCCAATGCTTGGTTATAGTTGCCATTGAGAGCCAATCGTACCATGCGACTAAACTCCTTGGGGAATGCGTTGCCGATAACCGATATGACTCCCACTGCACCCAATGTGATGAGGGGGAAGGTTACACCATCATCGCCCGATATCACCATGAAGTCGTGAGGCTTGTTCTTTATGATATCGTCCATCTGTGTGATGTTGCCCGATGCCTCTTTGATGGCTATGATATTGGAGAAGTCGCGAGCCAGTCGCAGAGTAGTCTCGGCAGTCATGTTTACACCTGTTCGTCCCGGTACGTTGTAGAGTATGATGGGCAGGGGTGATGCTTGAGCTATTGTGGCATAGTGTTGATAGATGCCCTCTTGCGAAGGTTTGTTGTAATAAGGTACAACCGACAAGATGGCATCATATCCCGAGAGGTCGTCGCTATACAGGTGTTCAACTACATTGCGAGTATTGTTGCTACCTATGCCCAATACCAACGGAATGCGTCCACGTGTGCGTTCTACGACAAAACGTTGTATTCGATATTTCTCCTCCTCGGTAAGTGAAGGTGTCTCGCCGGTAGTACCCAATACCACAAGGTAGTCGGTACCATTCTGTATTTGATACTCCAGCAATTGAGCCAAGGCATCAAAATCGATACTATCATCTTCTTTGAACGGTGTAATCAGTGCTACACCCATTCCACTGAGGTTTATTGGCGACATAAGCAACAATTTGTATTTTTAATGCTACAAATATAGCAAGAACTTGCGTAATAATGGCAGGATGAGGGTGAAATTTGATAAGTGGTTGGTACATATACCATTTTTGTGTTACCTCACCATATTGTTAATTTCGGCAGAAGGAGCCGTATATGGTGGGTATTAGAGAAAGAATTGCTAC
>JAFQRE010000006.1 GCA_017410245.1 Bacteroidaceae bacterium | reverse complement strand
GGTTTTCGGGGTGAATACTCTCCGTAGGAGGAAGATTCTGCCCGAAACGGCTTGCCGCCCCGACCTTTCAACTTTCAAGGGCTATTGTGCTACCTTCGCAGACGAGCAAAGGAGATGGGCGAATGACGGAATCGGGAAACTCATATATCGCAGATTGATGATAGACCAAATCAAATTTTATCCTGCAATAATGAAAAGTGCACCGTCCTTTTGCTCGTTCATAAAAAAGTTGTACCTTTGTGTATCAGTAGTTATCTCATTGGTGCAAAACAATAAAGAACTCTGAAATAGGAACGGTTGCCATCTCGTTACCCAATTTTCAAGCAACCCGAATAACCGTTTAATTCTAAGATAATTGCAAATTCTGCGATTTTTTTATAAAAAAAACAAATAATCACATAAAAGATTTTAACACGAAAGTTTCTCAGTAAAAGAGAGTTATATTTCGCAAATCTTTTATACTTTTGCACTGATAAAAAGCATTAATACAACAATCACAGAAACTCAATATAAAATATTATAAACCAAACCTTTATGAAAAGAACTCTAACTATTGTCATGTGTTCATTGGTGAGTATAATCGCTACATGGGCACAAGAAACTCCTGTTTTTCACAAGTACGCCTTTGACGACAATGCCATTATCAATGGTATGTCGGACAATGGTAAATACGCTGTAGCCAACGGCTTCAACGCCGAAGATGCGCTCATACAAACAGGTGCACGTCTCATTGAAATTGACACTGATGCAGTAACCGACCTTGCCGCCAACTACCAAGCCGGCAGCTTCGTGTCAATGGGTACAACAGACGTTACAAACGATGGTAGCATAGTAGTAGGTGAACTAAACCACAAACCTGCATACTGGTCAAAGGCTACCGGAAAATGGACTGAGCTTCCTTGCGAAGAAGCAGAGTATTGGGGCGATGTACGCGCCATCACTCCCGATGGCAAATTTGCTGTAGGTCGCCAATCGATCGACGAGCAAGGTTTCTACAGCCTCCCGGCTCTGTGGGATATTGAAAAAGGCGAGTTGATAGAGACTCCGGGTATCCCCGAGTATGACCTTACTGGTAGCAACCAAGACCAAAACTGGTTTAACCAAATTTCGCCCGACGGCAAACTCATCTTGGGTTGTATCTCTTACAGCTATATAGCAGAGCAACTTTACTACATATACGATGTTGAAAATGAAACCTATACACCCATAGGATTTACCGAGAGCAACAAACGTTTCACACCTCTTGCCGATGGTGTACTCTTCATCAATAGTGCCTCATTCAGCAACAATGCTCAATGGGTGTGCGGTAGAGCCTATATGTACAAGCCCATCGAAGGTAGTGAATTTGGCAACCAATACGAAACTACCTATGTCTACAATGTTGTAACAAAAGAATTTGTTATTTACGACACAGCTACTGACAACGACATGGTATCAAGCGCTATAGACAACTCAGGTCATGCCCTTGCTGCTACTCCCAGTGGCACTCCCATTCGCGAATGGAGTATTCGCAACGGCTCTTATTGGTATGCATTCGACCAAATATTGAAGCAACAATATGGCTATGACTTCTACACCAAGAGTGGCTACGAAAACACCGGTACTCCCCTCTTCGTCAGCGATGACAGCAAGCGCATAAGTGTAATGGTAGATCCCTACACTTCATACGTTGTTGATCTACCCACTACATTGAGTGAGGCTTGTAACAATGTCGATTTATTAGGTTCATTCATCACATTCCCCAAAGAGGGCTCCACTATCTCGCGCCTTCGTGAGGCTACTATAACTTTCACTCGCAACGTACAAGTTGTAGGTGCAAAGAACAGCGTTGAAATACGCAATGCTGCAGGCGAAACAGTATACAACTCGGTAGGCGTAACTGCCAAAGGCGAGAAAGTAACAATTACCTATCGTAGTGGTGCGCTCACCGGTGGTGAAAAATATACTTTGCACATTCCCGCCGGTACTATCGCCTTGGCCGAAGATGCCAACCTCACTAACAAGGAGATAAACATTGCATACAACGGTCGCGACAATGTTCCCGTAGCTGTTAAAGAGATTTATCCTGCCGAAGGTAGTGCTATTGCCAAGATCGATAACAACTCCAATCCTATTGTACTCACTTTCGACGTAAACATCTACTTGCCCGACTCGGCCATCGCATACCTCTATAACGAAAACGAAGTAGAGCCTATTGCAACCATGCTCATGTCGTACAGTGGCAGCATCGCTGCTGTATATCCCAGCACTACACAATACCTCTTCAAAGACAACAACTACCGCGTTGAGGTAATGCCCGGCTCGGTAACTGATGTTGCAGGAAACGGCCCATGCGAAAAGATTGTAATAAACTATCGTGGTAGCTACGAACGTGAAATTGTTTATGATGACAACTCGTTGCTTATCGAGAACTTCAACACTGTGGGTGTAGCCAACTTCTTACCTTGGGACGCCGACCGCCTCAAACCCAATGCTACTGCTCAAGCCATTGGTTTCGACCGCAACGACTATGGTTGGGCTATTGTTTGGGACGAAACAGATCCTAACAACATTGCTGCCTCGTCACACTCCATGTACGATCCTGCCGGTAAGAGCAACGACTGGCTCATTGTTCCCCAACTCTACATTCCCGATGAGAAATGCTCACTCACCTTCTTGTCTCAAAGTTTCCTCAGTGGCAAAGAAGACTACTTGAAAGTGTACGTCTGGGCTACCGATGAGGTAATTAATATGCCTACAGACGAGATTACCGAGCGCTTTGCTGCCGAGGCTGACTTGGTGTACAACAAGTTGCAATCGCCCGGTGCAAGTGACGATATGTTGAACGGTGACTGGACCGAGAACCAAATAAGTCTTGCCGACTATGCAGGAAAAAATATCTATATCGCATTCCTTAATGACAACGAAGACCAAAGTGCCGTATTTATTGACGACGTGATGGTAGCTCACAACAAACCCGTTCGTGTTGCCTTTACCAACGAGAAATCGGTTGTTGCTCTCGACGAAATCAATATTACAGGTGTGGTATCTATCAGCTCCGACACCGATGTGTATCAATCAATCTCGCTCACACTCACCGATAGCGAAGGCAACGAGATAGAGAAGATTGAAGAGACCGGCCTCAACCTTAAGAAAGGCGATACTTACCAATTTGAATTTAGCAAAGCACTCCCCTTGACAGTTGGTATCATCAACGATTTCACTTTGACTGTTCTTTGTAACGAAAATCGTTACGACATAGAGGGCGCAATCACCAATCTTGCTTTCAAACCCGTTAAGCGCGTTGTTTTGGAAGAAATCTCCGGTGCTACTTGTCAAAACTGCCCCTTGGGTATCCTCAGCATCGAAAAGATACATGAGCTCTATGGCGACCTCTTTATCCCCATCTGTATCCGCACATTTGGTGGTGACATATTGGGCATGGGTCTTACCGAATATACCAACTACCTCGGCCTCGCATCAGCACCTTCGGCTGTTATCAACCGCAAGGTGATGAGCTTCCCCGCCGTATCGCACAACAACGATTACTACTTCACAAATGCTCAACTCCCCGAGGGACAAGAGAAATTGTGGCTGGACGTTGTAGCCGAAGAGTTGGAAATCCCCACTCAAGCCGATATCAACATTGACCGCCTCAGCGTTGATGCTGCAACCAATGAGTTTATTATCCCCTGCACTGTTAAGTATGCACTGACAGCCCAAGACCTCAACCTCAACCTCTTTGCAGTGGTTATGGAAGACAACGTAACAACCATGCAGAAGAATGGTTTCTCGAGCCTCACAAATGAGAGCCTCGGCGAATGGCGCAAAGGTGGTATCTACGGACAAAGCCTGGTTATGAACTACAACCTTATGGACGTATGTCGCTCATACGAGGGTCTTACATTCAACGGTACTGGTGGCTTGTTGCCCCAAGACATGATTGCCGGTGAAGAGTACAAAGCCGAGATACGTACAGCAGTACCTGCTACCCTCTCCAATATGGCAAACTGCAAAGTAGCCGTTATGCTCATAGATGCCAACACCGGTACACTCATCAATGCCGCTCTCATCAAAGAGATCGATGCTGTTGAACGTATTGACAACGACGACAATGTAGCTATTACATCAAACAATGGTCGCATTATCATTACTACCGACAGCGAGGCTCAGGTATCTATATACAACATCAATGGTGCGTTGCAAGGTACAACCAATGGCAATGGCTACATCGAATTTGAAGCTCCCTCTTGCGGAGTTGCCCTCGTGAAAGTAGTTACTCCCAATGCTGTTGTTGTTGAGAAAGTAATTGTAAAATAATAAAAACAACTCACCCGATGGCTTGAAGCATCGGGTGAGTTTTAAAAGAAACATAAAAAACCACTTACTATGAGAAAGATTTTTACACAACTATTTATGGTTATGGCATTAACCGCCATAACATTGGGTGTACAAGCTCGCAATACCGGTTATGGCGATTTGGTAGATTTAGGCCAACTTGAGTTGAATACCGAATACAATATAGACGGAGATTTCTCCGACTATATAGGCACATTTGTAGCACCCACCAGCGGTACGCTCATCGCTACGGGAAGCAATTCGACCGTTCTTGAGCCCTACTATGCCAAACTCGACGATATGGAAGCCGATGGCAACCACATTGCTGTAAACTACGACAACTACTACGGTGCCAAACAATACCACTTCGATGTCATCGAAGGCACAACCTACTACTTCTACATTGGCTTCTCTATGAACGCATTTACCTTCACCCTCTCGATGGATAGCGGCGAAGGCATTCAGATTGCCAAATGCACACCCGAGGCAGGTAGCACATTCAGTGTATCGGGAGGTGGATTGGTATCGGTACAATTCAATCGCGCCGTCATTGTAGATAACAATGCCAAAATCATTGTAGGAGACAAAGAAGCTACTGTAGCAGTAAATGGACAAGCCAACATCTACTCAATGGAAATCAAAGAGCCTATCTTCAACTGGCTCAACGATGGCACACTGAAAGGTGGCGACAAATTTACCATTCGTATCTTCAATGTAAAAGCTGCCGATGATGCTACTTTGCTATACGGCACCGATGGTACAGCAGAAATTGAATATATAGTAGGCGAAATGCCCATACAACTCATCACAACATCTAACACATCGGGCACATTCTATTCTTATTATCCCGAGGGTGATGAACGAGGTATTGTATCACTCCGATTCGATGGCGAGGTTGCCTCGGCCCAAGCTACATTGACCTTTGGCTCGACCGACGTAGAAGGTGACTACTATGTAGAAGAGCTCACTCCCATTATCGAGGGCAACACCCTATCGGTGAACTTGTGTGGCAAACACCGCACTCCCGAGAATATGGTAACATCGGGTACAAACTACAACAACGTAACCATCTCATTCAATAAAGTATTGGATACAACCGGACAACACGCTTACTCGGCCGGACAAGGCACAATAGGTGGTTTTGCATTTACCTACGATGCGCTTGAGGTTGTTACAGCCGAAGTTTACAGCGAATTTACCCCCGCCTCAGGCTCTCGACTCGCCACCAACATCAGCCACATTGAGATTTGGATTACCGATGAAGCCAAATTGCAATATGATGGTGTATTGTTCAAGTACATCAGCGAAACTGACGGTGTAAGAGAAGAAGTAGTATATAACGACATGATAGAAAAATACTACGAAGAGGCAGAGGTTGATGCAGTTTATCCCCCCGCAGCAGTACTCACAGTACCCGTACCCAATATTACCGAAGGCGACAGTGAAATAGAAGTCACACTACACAACCTCACTTGCAGCGACGGCTTGGATCACACCATGGACGTATATGCCAAGTACTACTTGGTCAAAGCAGCCATCGACAAAGTATTTGGTGACGATGTAAATCAATTTACCGTTTACAACACCAAGGGAATTCTCGTTCTCCACACCACCAACCGCGATGAAATCAAGAACTTGCCCCAAGGCATTTACATCATCAATGGTGAGAAATTCTTAATGACACGTTAAGAACAACCCCAACTCATATATAATAGTAACGCCTCGGAACCCTCCGGGGCGTTACTATTTTAGTCTCCGCTCTCATCATAGCCTATGACAGCAACTTCATAGACCTATAGCGCACTTTATGTTGCAAAAAAGAGGGCGTTTTATTTCGTTTTGAGCATAGTTTGCATTAACTTCGCACCAACAAACTTGCAAGGCATGACAATAGACCACAATACCGATGCAATAATCTTCGACATGGACGGCACGTTATGGGACGCCATAGATACCTATGCCGAGATATGGAACATGGCTTTTGAGCGCGATGGTGTGCAACGCCACATCACTCGCAATGACTTGCTGAGTCTTATAGGCACCCCCATCGACGATATCTTGCGCCACTTTGTTCCGGCCGATAGGGTTGAGGGGCTGTTGCAGACAATAGCTCAACTTGTTGTTACCGAGCTACCCCGATTGGGCGGCAAGTTGTATGACGGTGTGCAAGAGGGTATAGCTCGCTTGTCGCAACACTACAAGCTCTTTATGCTGAGCAACTGCGATGAGTTGGAGTTACCCATCTTTGTGCGATATGCGGGTATTGAGGAGTATATTACCGATACACTTGCATACGGCAATACTCGCCTGCGCAAAGCCGAGAATATGCAATTGTTGGCTCGTAAGCACAACCTACGTCACCCGGTATATGTGGGCGACACCAACGGCGATTGCCAAGAGGCTCATCGTGCCGGAGTGCCGTTTGTATGGCTGAGTTACGGATTTGGCTCAACCTCCAACTACCAACTACAGTTTGATTCGTTTACCGCATTGGTTGCCCACTTCGAGAAGTTAGCTCTGAGTCGCGATAAATAAATCTCCATAAACCAAACAGATAATAATTAATAAAATCATCAATAATATGTACACACAAGAATTTGCCCCCGAGGTGGAACTTCGCAAGTCGAAAGTTGTTGCCGCTCTCAATGCCATGAATACCGATGCCATATTGATAGGCACCAATGTCAATAACTACTATATGGCAGGTCGCGTATTTAGCGGCTATGTTTATATCAACCGCGAGGGCTATCTGCATTACTATGTGAAACGCCCGGCTCTGCTCAAGGGTGATAATATTACATATATACGCAAGCCCGAAGATATACCGGCACTACTACAAGAGGCAGGAGTGGCTACTCCTACTACTATAGGCTTGGAGATGGACTTTATGTCGTACAGCGATATAGCACGTTTGGCCAAGCTCTTCCCCGACGCTACGGCCACCAATGGCTCGGGCATTATGCGCTATGTACGCGCCACCAAGACAGCTTATGAGATAGAGAAGACACGCATATCGGCACAAGGCCACATGAGTGTATATAAGAGCCTGCAAGGCATCTATCACCCCGGTATGACCGATATAGAGTTGCAGATAGAGATAGAGGCTCGATTGCGTCGTGCCGGTTGCTTGGGTATCTTCCGCGTAGCAGGCCCCAGCATGGAAGTGTTTATGGGTAGCCTCATCAGTGGTGACAATGCCGACAATCCATCACCCTACGACTTTGCCATGGGTGGAGCCGGTCTCGACAGTTCTCTGCCCGGTGGTTGCAACGGTACTGTCATAGAGCCGGGTATGAGTACCATGGTTGACCTCTGTGGCAACTTCACCGGATACATGACCGATATATCGCGCACCTACTCGGTGGGCAAGTTGAGTGATTTGGCCTACAGAGCCCACAACTGCTCGGTAGCCATACACCATGCCATCAAAGATATGGCCCGTCCCGGTGTAAAAGCCGCCGACATATACAACCTATCGCGTAGCATGGCCGAAGAAGCCGGATTGAGCGAATACTTTATGGGACACAACCAACAGGCCGGTTTTATGGGCCATGGCGTGGGCATAGAAATCAATGAAGCTCCCGTATTGGCACCCCGCTCACGCGATGTACTCGAGGCCGGCAATATCATTGCCGTAGAGCCTAAGTTTGTAATACCCGGAACAGGAGCCGTAGGTATAGAGAATACCTATCTCATCACAGCTGAAGGCTGTGAAAATCTGACCGACTTCTGCGAAGATGTAATGCCACTTGATTGATGCAACAACACCTTACACACCCTGTATTTAAGCTCATTGGCGAGGTAGCCGACGAGATGCAACGTCCATGCTTCGTCATCGGAGGCTATGTGCGCGACATTGTACTATGTCGCCAGTCGAAAGACATAGATGTTGTGACACTGGGTAGTGGCATAGAACTGGCCGAGGCTTTGTGCCAAAGGTTGGGCCGACGGGCTCACTTGTCGGTGTTTCGCAACTTTGGCACAGCACAAGTAAAGTATCGCAACGGCAACGATGTGTGGGAGGTAGAATTTGTGGGAGCACGTCGCGAGTCATACTCGCACGACTCACGCAAGCCTATTGTCGAAGATGGCACCTTGCAGGACGACCAAAATCGTCGCGACTTCACCATCAACGCATTGGCTTTGTGCCTCAATGGCGATCGTTATGGCGAGCTGGTAGATCCATTCGATGGCATAGGCGATATAGAACGCCAACTCATACGCACACCTCTCGACCCCGACATCACCTTCAGCGACGATCCACTGCGCATGATGCGTGCCATACGCTTTGCCACACAGCTCAATTTTCGCATCTACCCCGACACCTTTGATGCGATAAAGAGAAATAAAGAGCGAATAAAGATAATTTCACGCGAACGTATAGCCGATGAATTGGGCAAGATAATACGATCGGATATCCCCTCTCGCGGATTTATCCTCTTAGACGAGAGTGGCCTCCTACCCTACATCTGCCCCGAGCTGGTAGCTCTCAAAGGTACCGAGACCGTAGAGGGACACGGACACAAAGACAACTTCTACCACACTCTCACCGTACTCGACAACGTAGCATTGCGGTCGCGCAACGAGTGGTTGCGTTGGGCAGCACTCTTTCACGACATTGCCAAGCCCCGCACCAAGCGCTACGATGCCCGTTTGGGGTGGACATTTCACAATCACAACTTCATAGGAGCCAAGATGATACCCGGCATATTCCGCAGCATGAAGCTACCCCTCAACGATCGCATGAAGTATGTACAGAAGATGGTAGAACTACACATGCGTCCTATTGTATTGGCCGAGGAAGAGGTTACCGACTCGGCGGTGAGACGGTTGCTCTTTGATGCAGGCGACGACATTGAAGATCTCATGACTCTATGCGAAGCCGATATCACATCGCGCAATGCCGAGAAAGTACGTCGCTATCTCGACAACTTTGCCCTTGTACGTTGTAAGCTGGCCGAGATTGAAGAGAAAGACCGCGTACGCAACTTCCAGCCACCCGTCAGGGGCGAGGAGATTATGGAGTACTTCTCACTGCCACCCTCGCGCGAAGTAGGAGAACTGAAGAGTGCCATCAAGAATGCCATTCTCGATGGTATCATACCCAACGAACGCGATGCTGCCTGGCAATATATGCTCGACCAAGCCTCTCAAATGGGTATAGTAAAGAAGGAGTAACCCCTACTCACATCGACACAACATTGCAACAGATATCAGAAAGAGATATTCCTATATACAAAAACGGCTCATCATGCGATGAGCCGTTTCTATATTTATGATTAGATAAAAAATTAGAGCAATTTTTTAACTTTCTCCTCGAGTTGAGCCTTGTTGGCCGAACCTACGTGCTTGTCAACCAATTGACCATCTTTGAAGAACAACAAAGTGGGGATATTGCGAATGCCATATTCGCCACTGATTTCGTCACCCTCGTCAACGTTGTATTTACCAATTGTAACTTGACCCTCATATTGAGCGGCGAGCTCATCTACAAAAGGACCGATTTGGCGGCAAGGACCGCACCACTCTGCCCAGAAATCAATAACTACTGGTTTACCCGATGCGATAAGTTCTTTTCCTAATTCGTCTGTGATTTTTAGTGCCATAGTATTTCAATTTATGAGTTAATAATAATCTTTTTAAGGCTCTACAAAAATAACAAATGTAATATTCATATACAAGAAATTCATATGTTAAATTTTACAATTATATATAAAAGTATTGTCAGTATCACATCTCTTTTTTATCTTTGCAGCATCTAAGTTGCTTATGTATAAGATGAAACGACTTATATCGATAGTAGCCATGATGTGTGCCGCCTTCTTGATGGTAGCCACATCGGCATTGCCACATCATCACCACGATGATGGTAATATATGCCTTATACTCGATATTGGGAAGAGCAGCAATGACAATCACGAACATGGTCATAATGGTTGCGACGACGATTGTGCCATGAACATAAACCTCGTGCAAGATGCTTCTCAAATAGGTCATGCATCGAAAGCGGGTCTTATTCCTCAACTTTCAGCAATACTTGACTGGAATATTTCTATCGTCCCCGAGCCCGAAATATCATCGGCTCCGCTCATCTATTTATACATCGAACACGCCTACCATGACATTGTAGGCACTTCATGCGGTCTGCGTGCGCCCCCCTCGGTGGCGTAATGTATAGTCATGCCCATATACTTCCCACATGGGCATCATCAATCTCACTATTCCACTATATTTATCAATGTATAACATTTATACGCAACGAGTAGTATCGTCGTGCGTATATACCGACATAAAAAAATACAAACACAATGAAAAAACATGCATTTATTTGGCTCACCATCGGTGCATACCTGATGGCAAGTTGCGCCAACAACACACAACATGAGCACAATCACGACCACGAAGGACACGACCACGCAGTACATGCAACACACAATCATGAGGGACATGACCATGGTACACATGATCACGACCATAGTTCTCATGGACACGACCATAGTTCACACAACCACGATCACTCGGCACACAACCATGCCGAGCATGCTCACAACCACGATGGAGGCATCTCGCTCAAAGAGGGTGAGGCCGAGAAGATAGGTCTTACTACCGAAACTGCCGTTGCAGGCACATTTACATCGGTAATAAAATGTACCGGCCATGTAGTAGGAGCAACTGGCGACGTAGTTACCGTCGTAGCACCACAATCGGGTGTTGTTCACTACAACCGCACTTGGGCCGAGGGCTCGGCCGTTACAGCCGGCTCGGCACTCTTCAGCATTTCATCGCGTCATGTAGGTAGTGGTGATGCCGCCGAACGTGCCCGCATCACATACGAAACTGCTCTTGCCGCCTATGAGCGCGCTCAAAAGTTGGTAAAAGACAACATCATATCGCAGCGCGAATATGAAACAACACGCGAGAGCTACGAACAAGCCCGCATGGCCTACGAAGCATTGGGTGGAGGCGACAACGCCGGCTCGAAGGCTTGCGCATCGAAAGGGGGCTACATCACGCGCTTGTGGGTAAGCGAAGGCGACTATGTTGAGGCCGGAGCACCCCTTGCTACTATTGCTCAGAACAAGCGACTCCAACTGCGTGCCGATGTACCTCAACGCTACTACAACGAGCTTTCTACCATTTCATCGGCCAATTTCGTAACATCATACGATGACCAAGTATATGAACTATCGCAGATGAATGGCAAGTTGCTCTCTTACGGACGCAATGCTGGTGAGACTTCATTCTTTGTTCCTGTAACTTTCGACTTCGACAATCGTGCTACAATCGTACCCGGCTCAAGTGTCGATGTGTATTTATTGGGAGCTCCCCGTCACAACGTCATCAGCATACCTACTCAATCGCTCACCGAGGAACAAGGCCTCTTCTTTGTTTACCGTCGCCTTTGCGAAAACGACTTTGAGAAAGTTGAGGTAAAAACAGGTATGAGCAATGGTAGCCGCATAGAAATCCTCTCGGGCGTAAATCCCGGCGACAAGATTGTTGTTAACGGTGTATATCGCGTACGACTTGCAGCCGCAAGCAATGCACTCCCCCCTGCACACAATCATAACCACTAAAAACTCATTGCGATATGCTGAATAAGATTATAGAATTCTCACTGCACAACCGACTTTTGGTTGCAGTTATTTCGGCACTTGTACTCGTACTGGGTGTATATAGTGTATCGAACATGGAGGTTGATGTATTTCCCGACCTCAATGCTCCCACCGTTGTAGTTATGACCGAGGCTCCTGGTATGGCACCCGAGGAGGTAGAACGTTTGGTGACTTATCCTATCGAGACAAGTGTAAACGGAGCTACCAATGTGCGACGTGTGCGTTCGTCTTCGACAACAGGTTTCTCGGTAGTATGGGTAGAGTTTGATTGGGGTACCGACCTCTATTTGGCTCGTCAAATCACATCTGAGCGTTTGGTTCAGTTGAGCGGAATGCTCCCCGAGGGTGTAGGCACACCTACCATGGCCCCACAATCGTCTATCTTGGGTGAGATGATGATTATAGGTCTCACCGCCGATAGCACTTCGTTGCGCGACATACGCACCATTGCCGACTGGACTATTCGACCTCGCTTGCTATCTATCAGTGGCGTAGCACAAGCTACTGTCATTGGTGGTGAGATAAAAGAGTACCGTATAGCCTTAGATCCGGCTCGCATGAAACACTACGATGTGACCGTTGATGAGGTCTTGGCCGCTTCGCGCAACATGAACAACAATGCCAATGGTGGTATCATATATGAGTATGGTAACGAATATATTGTGCGTGGCGATATTACCACAACCAGTGCCGAGGATATTGGCCTGGCCGTTGTAAAACGCATCGATGGCAAACCCATTGTACTATCAGACGTTGCCGATGTTATCGTTACCGACAAGTCTCCCAAGTTGGGTATGGCCTCGGTAGAGGCTCAACCTGCTGTACTCATTACTGTAAAGAAACAGCCCAACACCGGAACTATTGAACTTACCGAGAATATCGAGACTGCACTTGCCGACCTACAGAAAAACCTACCGGCCGACATTAAAGTATCGACCAATATTTTCAAACAATCGCACTTTATCAACAATTCAATCAATAACGTACAACGTGCGCTCATCGAGGGTGCTATCTTCGTTATCATTGTGCTTTTCTTCTTCTTGATGAATACTCGCACAACTCTCATTTCGTTGGTGGCCATTCCTCTCTCGGCAATCATCTCACTGCTCACCCTCAAGGCTATGGGCCTCACCATCAACACGATGAGTTTGGGAGGTCTTGCCATTGCCATCGGCTCGTTGGTAGATGATGCTATTGTCGATGTTGAGAATGTTTACAAACGCCTACGCGCCAACCGCTTGCTACCGCCCGATCAACGTGCCCAAACTATCGACATTGTATTTGAGGCGTCTAAAGAGGTGCGTATGCCTATCCTCAACTCAACCCTCATCATTATGGTGAGCTTCATGCCCCTCTTCTTCCTATCGGGCATGGAGGGCCGTATGCTCCGCCCGCTTGGTATCGCTTTCTTGGTAGCTCTTGTAGCTTCTACCATAGTAGCTCTCACCCTCACACCTGTATTGTGTAGCTACCTGCTCAACAGCGATAAAGCACTCAAAGAGAATAAAGAGCCTTGGTTGTCACGCAAATTGCAGGGTGTATATGGCAAGGCTCTTGCATGGACTCTCGCACACAGCAAAGGTGTGCTGACTGCTACAATTATCACCTTCGTAGTGGCTTTGGGTACATTCTTCACATTGGGTCGTAGCTTCTTGCCTCCTTTCAACGAGGGCTCATTCACCATCAATGCCGCAACACTCCCAGGTGTTTCGCTTGAGGAGTCGGATCGCATGGGTCGTCAAATAGAAGAATTGCTATTGCAGGTTCCCGAGATACAGACCGTAGCCCGCAAAACAGGTCGTGCCGAACTCGACGAGCATGCCTTCGGTGTGAATGCTTGTGAAATTGAGGCTCCCTTTGTACTCGACAAGCGCTCGCACAGCGAGGTTAAAGCCGATATTCGCGAGAAACTGAGCACCATATCGGGTATGAGTATAGAGATAGGACAACCCATCTCGCACCGCATCGATGCAATGTTGTCGGGTACCAAGTCGCAGATTGCCATCAAGCTCTTTGGCGAAGACCTCAAGCACATGTACAACATAGGCTTGCAGATACAGGCACTGGCTTCGGGTATAGAAGGTGTTGTCGATCTCAATGTAGAGCAACAAATTGAACGCCCGCAAATACACATCGTTCCCCGTCGCGACTTATTGGCTCGATATGGCATCACCATGCCCGAGTTTATCGAGTATATCAACGTAGCCATGGCAGGTGAAGTAGTATCACAAATTTACGATGGCAACCGTACATTCGACCTCACAGTGAAGATGAAGGACGAAAACCGCGACACTGCCGAGAAACTCAAAGAGTTGATGATAGACACCCCCGATGGCAAAGTGCCCCTGCTACAAGTTGCCGAAGTACGCTCTACAATGGGCCCCAATACCATCAACCGCGAGAACGTGAAACGTAAGATTGTTATCTCGGCCAACGTAGCCGACCGCGATATGCGTAGTGTGGTAGATGAAATACACGATCTTGTAGATGACAATATCAAGATGCCCGAAGGATACTATATTGAGTATGGAGGCCAATTTGAAAGCGAGAAAGAGGCTTCGCGCACACTTATGTTGGCTTCTATGGCCTCTATTCTCATCATCTTCTTGTTGCTTGTACAACAATTCAAGAGTGCTGGGCAATCGGCCATTATCCTCATAAACTTGCCATTGGCACTCATTGGTGGTATATTCATACTCCGCTTCACTACCGGCGAGGTAAGTATCCCGGCTATCATTGGTTTCATTTCGCTCTTTGGTATTGCTACACGTAATGGTATGTTGCTCATCACACGCTACAATAAACTGCGCGAGGAAGGCAACAGCCTTAAAGAGGCCGTAATGAAAGGATCGCTCGACCGTCTCAATCCTATCTTGATGACAGCACTTACTTCGGCATTGGCTCTTATTCCGTTGGCTATCAATGGTAGCGCTCCTGGTAACGAGATACAAAGCCCTATGGCGCAGGTTATCTTGGGCGGTCTGCTCAGTTCTACACTGCTCAATGGTTTCGTTATACCCATTGTTTACATCATGATGAACCGTAAAAACGAAAAAGCATGAAACGATATATCATTCTAACAGCCACACTGGTGGCTATGTCGGCGGCAGCTCAATCGCCTATAGAAAGCATACTGCAAAGTGTTGCCAACAACAATAACGACATCAAAGCAACACAACAAGACGTTGCTGCAGTTCAAACCGAACTATCGGCCGAGAATTGCTTGGAAAATCCGACATTCGAGTTTGAATATTTGTGGGGCGAAAAACAAGTTCCCGGTGGTAATAAATATGCCTTTGGTATCATGCAAGGATTTGACTTTCCCACCGTGTATGGACAACGTCGCAACCTCATAAACGCCCAAGTTGCATTGGGCAATGCCGAGATGCGATATGTACGCCAAAACACACTGCTCGATGCACGCAATTTGTGCATCGAGATAGTATATCTCAACAAGCAAATACGCATAGTACGTGAGCGCGAAAAGATAGCACAAGCACTTGTTGATATGTATAAGACTCGTCTTGAAAATGGTGATGCCAACCAACTTGAGCTCAACAAAGTTGAGATAGACCGTCTGAGCCAATCGAGCCGTCTGAAAATGCTTGTCAGCCAACGCAATGCTGCTGTAGCCAATCTCGTTGCTTGCAATGGTGGTATAGCTTTGCCTTTAGATGCTACGACGTTGGCACAGTATCCCATAATAAGCATGCCCGGCTCACTGGCCGATGTAACTGCTCAATGGCAAGAGTCGGACGCATCGATGCAGATGATACGCAACCAACAGCAAGTAGCCGAGTCGTTCAGCTCGGTATCGAAGCAAGGCTGGATACCTCGTTTTGAAGTGGGTTATAAGCAAGCCTACGAAGTGGGTGATATGTTCTACGGACTTGCCGTAGGTGTATCATTACCCCTCTTCAAGACCAACAATGAGGTAAAGACCGCCAAGGCGCGTGCATTGTCTCTCTCGTTCCAAGCTGATGCTTCTAAAGCCGAAATTGCGGCCGAGGTATCGCAACTTTACAACGAGGCGGTGGCGCTGAACGCGGCCCTCGAGGACTACCAATTGCTCACTCAGCAAGACAATCGTTCACTCCTCACCAAGGCTCTTGAGAGTGGTCACATATCGCTCCTTGAGTATATGAGCGACATTGCTCAACTCAACGAGGCCGAGGAGAACCGTCTATTGCTCGAATATCAATATTACTTGACACTGTCTAAACTCGACCGCAACAACTTGTAATATTATATTCAACCTACAATACCAAGAGACTGCGCCCACAACTTATAGGACGCAGTCTCTTTATTTTTTTAATGTAAAAACACACACAACGGCATTCTATTATTGGGTACAATATGCTATCTTTGTCAAACATCACATTTAATGCTTCAGAGAGATGAGATTGTTATTTGCTTGTTTAGGTATCATTTTTACCTCACTTTTTTCACCTATCGGTAATGTATATGCTACAGACAATATTGACGCAAGTATTAACACCGCCGGTAGTGCTACCGACACAGTATATGTACCCCAAGATGTAATTGAACAATTGGGCGACACTCCCACTATATTTGTACTGCCCAAGGGTGAGGAGTTCTACAGAAACAAATATGTACAGATGACGTATATAGGAGTTCCGTTGGTGCTGGCCGGTGTAGCCAGTCAGCAATATGTTGCCGACAAATTCTATGACCTTAGGTACGCATACGCACCTACCTATCACTGTCCTATAGACGATTATTTACAATATGCCCCGGCGGTTGCAATGCTCACTATGAAGGCGTGTGGTGTACAAAGTAGAAGTTCATGGGGACGGCTACTGGTTTCCGATGCATTCTCGGTAGCCATTATGGCGGCTGTTGTAAATGGTCTGAAGTACTCGGTGGGAACTCCTCGTCCCGATGGGTCGCAAAACAACTCATTCCCTTCGGGGCACACAGCTACAGCATTCACTGCCGCACATATCCTACACAAAGAGTATGGCGAATTGAGTCCATGGATAAGTGTAGGAGGCTACACAGTAGCAACATTTGTAGGTGTATCACGTATTCTCAACAATAGGCACTGGATATCAGATGTTTTGGCAGGTGCGGGCATTGGTATATTGTCGGTCGAGCTGGGCTACTTCCTTGGCGATCTCATCTTCAAAGAGAATGGACTGCACAACTTTGGTGAGCCAGATTTCTCTATACCGCAATGCCCCTCTCAGATAGGACTTACTATGGGATTGCAAATCCCGCTTGCATCACTCGAGTTGGGCAATGGTCAGCGTCTTGTATCGGCTGTAGGCAGTCGCATGGGAGTTGAAGGAGCATGGTATATCAATAAGCATTTAGGCATAGGAGGCTCGGCTGCTGTAGCATCACTGCCCACTACTCTCGAGAGCCGTCCCGAAGAACCTCTATCGATAGATGCTGCTACAATTGCCGTAGGAGCATTCGGCTCTCTACCCATTACCAAAGGTTCTCGCTTCCGAGCTAACGCGAAAGCGCTGGTGGGCTGCAATCTTATGGCCAATACCAACATCATTCCCAACGTCATGCAGAGCGATCAGGCTGGTTTCTGTTACGAACTTGGAGTATCATTTTCATTTGCAGCGCAACGACATTTTGGAGCAAACATCTTTTGTGACTATGGTGCTTATACCTTTACTGCCACCCACACACCATCGGCGCAACATGGTATGTATCGCAGTGGACGACACAACTATATGATGCATAACCTTACGGTAGGACTTGCGACCTCTATATTATTCTAATAGCAAGTATCTTAAATGGGATAAAAAAAAGTGGTATTCTCGCGAACTCCACTTTTTGTGTTAGAAATGTCCCGTCCTAAAATAGCGTTACACAATAAAAAGTAAATCTATGGAAGAAAAGAGTAAAAGCTTGTATATCAAGCGAACGCAACGCGACTATCCGATGAGTTTCAAGTTGGCGGTAGTCCGAGAAGTAGAAAGTGGCGCG
>JAFQRE010000045.1 GCA_017410245.1 Bacteroidaceae bacterium | reverse complement strand
CCGATGGCTCGGTTGCCACACCTCTCGATTACTTGGGTTATGTAGGTCGTGGTTACACTTTAGCCGGCTGCCAAGGCAGTACAGTAATTATTGACGGTATCAGTTTCGTTCAGAAGTACAACACTGCCGATGAGGCCGGTATCTATGATGTTTCTTATGTAGATGGTAATGAGTATATATCGTATGGTGTAGGTAAGGACGATGAAGGTAACTACCATATCTATAATGCCGCAGGTATGAGATGGGTGGCCGAGACTGTCAATAACACCACTCCTTACACTCCTACAATTTTCGATGACAAAGTAGTATATCTCAAAAACGATATCGACCTTAACAACGAAGAGTGGATTCCTATCGGTGACGACCGTTCACAACGTACCGAATTCCACGGAACTTTCGACGGACAGGGTTATACCATCTCTAATGTGAAAATAACCAAGAAAACCGATCGTGATGATGAAAATAAATCTTCGTATGGTCTCTTTGGAAATCTTAAAGGTACTATCAAAAACCTCACCGTTGAGAATGTTTCAATTTCAGGAGCGCCTAAGTTTATTGGCGCTTTGGTAGGCCGTATGAACGGTGGTCTTATTGAGAATTGCCATGTTAAGGGTGCAAACGTGACTTGCGAAAACTGGACTATCGGTGGTGTGGTAGGCCAATGGAACTATGGTAAAATAAGCGGTTGTTCTATTGAAAACTCTACTATCGAAGGCTATGCCGCTGTGGGTGCACTTGTAGGTATCGCACTCAATGACGGTGAGCGCATAGTTGAGAACTGCACTGTTACAAATTGCACAATCAAGCAAAATGGTAATTTTGGCGGAGACTTTGACAAAATGTTTGGCGGCATACTTGGAGCTGCATACAGTGGCTCATTGGTTGTAAATATCAATAATTGCAAATCAGACTACACTCCCATCTGCGGTTACGCAGCAGAAGGTGATGTTGTAAAAGTAAATGGCATACAACTAATATACAGTGCCGAAGATTTTGCCAACGCAATTGAAGCCGGTGGTGAATATGCACTTGCAAATGATATAGCATTGACAGAGAGAATATACCAAAATATCGATTTCACGTTGGACGGTTGTGGCTTCACCATTGCTCAAGAAGAGGGTAGCACCAATACCTTCGCTTTGTTTGATAGCGTTACCGGTAAAATCACACTTAAAAATATCGTATTTAAAGGTATTAAGGGTGGCGCAGTTATTCGTACCGTTGGTGCCGAAACAAATATTGACAATATCACCGTTGAAGATGCTGAGGTTACTCAAACGCAAGGCCTTATCCGACTATTGGGTAAGAGTACCATCACCAACTCTACATTCAGAGGCAACACTTGCAACATGGTTATCTCTCTCAACTATGACGGAGGAAATGACGATCCTCAAGTTGTAGAAAACTGCGTATTTGAAGGTAACACTTGCAACGAAACTGCTGTCGTATATTATGTAAAGGGTAGTTCTTGTACAATTAACAACAATAAATTTATTGGCAACACCGTAAACTGCAATAATAACGGAGCAACAGTTTATATGGGTTTCCAAGAGAATTGTGTGGTTACTAACAACCTATTCAAGAATAATACTGTAAATGAGTCTAACACAAGCAGTCGTGTTGCAGGTGGTATATTCTTTGGCTATGATACCGTCTTTACAGGCAATGCATTTATGAATAATAATGTAACAGGTGAGAACGTTGTAGCTAAAGATGTTTGCGTAAGCACATACTATACATCTATCGACCTATCGGGCAACTATTGGGGCGGTGGTGCACCTGTAGAGGACGTTAACTATTTTGTTCAGCACAAGAGTGACGAACGCACAGTTATCGTCAACGATTACCTTACAACCTACGAAGAATAAAAAGATAGTGGGCATCGCATCATCGGTGTAATTAATAAACCAAGCAGATGCGATAAAATTAAAAGAACCGGCCTATAAATAAGCATCTTAATAGTGAAAATCGACTGCGCGCCTCGTGAGAGGCGCGCAGTTTTTTTATGTCCATTATACCCATTTTGTAGAAGCTGTAGAGTAAGCTTTTCTGCCCATCTACATTGAATTACCGTAACCACATTGCGCCAATGGCAATATGACCGTTCGTAGAGTCGCGACGCTTGTGGCTCGTGCCTCTTTAGAGGTAAATATGCATGCAAAGGTACTATTGGGGCGCAGCCGCATTAATGCCCGCACATGACGATGCAATAGAGCCGTAGAGTATCCTTTTCTGCCCCTGTGAACGTAGTGAGATAGGGGAAGTCCCGCAAGGGGAAGGGGTTAAAACCATAGAGCCACTGTTGTGAGTAAGTGAGCGGAATGTATTAGGCGTAGAGCCGCAACGCTTGCGGCTCGTGCCTCGATAGAGGCAAAAGTGAATGAATTTGTGACGTTTCTTTGTCCGTCCCGGCCACGAGCCACAAGCGTTGTGGCTCTACAAAATACCATAATGCCAAGGGTTTAATAAGGTTACTGAACATCGATGAATATGGGATAAATAACCATAATATAATTTCAACCCCTCAGTCTCGCATAGCTCGACAGCTCCCCTATATTGCTCCGCAACACAGAGGAGCAAAAGGAAACCTTTTCTGACCACAAGAGCCGCAGAGTAACCTTTTCTGCCCCAATCCATTCGGGCAGAGAGAGAAACCCCTATTGCCTATGGAGCAATCGGGTTACGCTATGTCATTAAAATGTTTTGTTGTATCAGAACTTCAGTCCTACGCCTCCCATAATCTGTATGCCCGGTGCAGGCATGCCATAGTAGTAGTCATATCGGATATTGAGCAGATTATTGCCATGTAACGAGATTGACAACCAATCGTTGGGACGATACTTAACCAATGCTTGTAGGTTGTGAATGTCGTTGAGCCTACCCATCGATCCAAAGTCGCGGCCGAGTTGCATGGCATACTCCAATGCTATGTCAAACTGCTCGTTGGGGTGTGCTGTAGCGCGTGCATTGGCCTCCCAGCGGGGACGATTATATGAGATAGATTGTCCGTCGTGTTGCCAGTGGCGATAGGCTGCATAGGCTGTGAGGGTAACATACTGTGTGATATTGGCATCGAAACGTACTCCGGCCTTGAGGCATGTAGCATCGAGGCTACGCCATTGCAGTGCTTGAGCCGCACTATCTACGTGTTGAAAGAGTGCGCCAAAGGCAGCTTCATATCCACCATAGAGCGTAACCGAAAGCTCGGGTATAACCTTCATGCGCACGCCCAATTGGCCATCGAGGGGTGAGTAGGTTGAAGGTATGCGCATTGAGGGGTCGGAATAGAGGCAATGTTGTGACATTTCGCTCCATGTGTGTAGTCTCTTACCGCCATTGATGTTGGCAAAGAGGAAATAGTTCTCGACAAACTCCCAATTGAAGTGTATGTCGGGTGCAAAGCGAAATACTGCGCCATCACCGGCCGAAATGTCAATCTTCACTCCGCCACGGAAACTCATGCGACCTTTGTTCCACTCGACGTAAGGCAAGAGACGGGTCATCACGATGTGGCGGGTATCGGCAGTGGCAACGGGATTGATAGAACCGAGCAAACCGCTATACTGCAAGTAGTTGGCATCTATTTCGCCACCTATTCTCCAGTCGTTGTCGAGCAGTCGCGAATATGCGCCACGCAAATAGGCATGATGTTCATACGAAGGCGATGCGCTGTACAGAGCGTTTGCATTGGCATATTGCTTGTAGCCACCTACAACACGCCACATCTCATAGTCGTAGCTGTGAGCTTCGCTATTATCGACCTGCGCTTCGGCAAAGAAGTTGTTTACGTGTTGGAAGGGGTGCGCTCCCAACGCACCGGGAGTGCCCATAGCACCGTAATAGTTAAAATCGATATAACGATATGCGCCACGTAGTGAGAAAGTGAGGTTGTTGTCGAAAATGTGTGCATATCCAAGCCCGGCACGTATGTCATAGAATGTCTGTCGGGTATCGGTCGGAGGTGTTTGCAGGGTGTGGCTATTTACCGGTATATCCCAATTGAACGATGTAAATTGTGCTGCCACATTCAAGTGGTCGTGCTTGGTGTCGAGTATGCGATAACCGGCGTTGGCAGCTATAGCCAAGTAAGAGCCCATGTCGAAGTTGAAATAGCCTCTTTGCGAATTGCGTACAATGCTGTCGCTACCGGGATAGGGTATGTTTACACTCGAAGCATGCGTACTCACCTCCGACGAGATTGCGTCGTATGAGTACTTGACTTGTCGTTGGTTGAAAACCGGAGAACTTACCGGGGGCAATGTGTTGATTTTGTCGGCATCGCGCACGATGGGTGTAAAGTCGCGCACGATGGTTACCTCGCGTTGCAGGGTGTCGTTCTCTTGTGCGCACATTGCAAGAGAGGCAAACAATATAGAGAGGGTGAGGGTAAATCGTTTCATAATAGAGATAATATATTTATCGGAGATAATGGGCTATAACAATTGTTGCAAACGCTTCTCGATGAGCAATGTTATATCGTCATCGCCACCGGGATAGCTGTCGCGCAACTGCAACAAATATTGTTGTGCCGTATATTTGTCGTCCTTGGCAACATATATATCGGACAGCAAGATGAAGTTGCGAGCCAACCAATAGGCATGTTGTGTGCCTTTCTGCACAAAGTCGTTGGCGGCTTGCTCGGCCTCCTCGAGTTGTTCATTGTTGTAGTAATACTCGGCCAGACGGAATGCAGCCTCGGCACCATATTGGCTGCGTGTATCTTGTGCCAAAACAGAGTAGTCTATAACAGCTGCTGCGGCATCATTACAAGCCATGTAGGCTTGAGCTCTATAGAACAATACCTCTTGCTCTACTTCGGGCGATATCTTGCTGTGAGCCATGAGGCGATCGGCAACCGAAATGACCTCTTCGTATTGTTGCAAGTGAGCATAACTGCGCATAGCTCCTAATCGTGCATTTTGTCGAGTCTCTATTGTGGTAGCCATTGTCTCGAGTTGTCGATACAAGGGAGCGGATTCGGCATATTGTCCTTTGTCGAAGAGGATATCACAGCAACGCATAGTGGCCTCCTGGGCAAAGTCGCTGTGCGGATTGGCTTGTAGTGAGTTGCGGTAACATGCAAGAGCTACCTCATATTGTTGTTGAGCATCGGCAACATTACCCAAGTAGTAATAGGCCTGGAAGGTGTATGTACCTTGCGGGAAACGTGCTATATACTTTTCGAGAGGTTGTGTCTCGCCTTGAGTCATATACTTGCGCTCGGCAGCCAAGTAAGAGAGCGAGTCAAGCTCATTGG
The DNA here is from genome assembly GCA_017410245.1 of Bacteroidaceae bacterium. Classification (GTDB taxonomy): domain Bacteria; phylum Bacteroidota; class Bacteroidia; order Bacteroidales; family Barnesiellaceae_A; genus Barnesiella_A. The sequence goes on along the minus strand of JAFQRE010000045.1, from coordinate 155,522 downwards.
TCTCATAGCGAATACCTTGTTGTTGCATAAACTCGGACAATTCATCGACTTGATTTAGCTCGATGTATATCGATTTGAGATCTTCGATAGCAACTTTGGCCTCATTGCTTGTGGGGTGACCTGTAATAAGGCTCTTATAGGCAGTAATAGAGTTGCCAAGGTCTTTGCGGTTGTAATATAGCGCACCCAACTGCAACATGGCATTACGAGCCGATACACTCATCGGATATTTCTCCATGAGTTGTCGGTAGGTATTGATGGCCTCGGTAGGAGAGTCGATTGCTATATATGTTTGTCCCAACTCGCTATAAGCCTCTTCGTTATATTCCGATTGGGGGTAGTCCGATATGAGCTTCTGCAAGAGCGAAATCTTCTGCTTGTTCTTTTTACGCACGCCGGCCACTACAGCTTGTTGCAAGATTGCGTAGTCGCTACCACGACCTTTCAAGTTGGCAGCCGCCGAGTAATACTTCTCGGCAGTGGTATATTCCTCGGCATGGAAGTAGCAATCGCCCACACGACTATTGGCATCGATGAGCAGTGCCTTGTCGGCCTTTTTGTTTCTTATAAAGTTGTCGAATGCAGTCAATGCCTCATCATATCTTTTTGTCTTGAAGTAGCAGTAGGCTTTATTGTATTGAGCCAAAGCTACGATAGTAGCATCGGTTGTAATGTCGATGTTGAGGAACTGATTGTAACATTTGAGAGCCTCTTTATATGCCTTGTTGCGATAACAACACTCGCCCAACCAATAGATAGAACGTGCTCTATACTCGGGGGCATAGTTGCCGGCTTTGATGGCCTGAGCAAACCAATCGGCAGCCTCGCTGATGCTGTTGTTGGCAAAACTCTCGGTACCTAATAGATAGAGTATCTGTTGTCGTTGCTTGAGCAAGTCGCGTGATGGCTCTTTGATGCGATTGATATAGTCGAGTGCCGTTGCATAATTGCGGGAATTGACATACAAGTCCGATATACAGGTGTTTACGTCATCGATGTATATCGACGTGGGGTACTCCTCGATAAATTTTTTGAAGAGGTCTAATGTGCTGTCGAAGAGCGAGAAATTGTTTTCATAGGCGCACATGGCCTGATTGTACATAGCCACCTCGCGAGTTGTAGCATCGTGGTTGCTACCGGCTGCCAATGCAAACGAAGTGGAAGCATTGACACGGTCGCCCAATTGCAGATATGCAAGGCCTCGGTGCAGATGGGCGTTTTGCGACACTGCATCGTCAGGCTCTATGGTACGAGCCAACAACTCTACAGCTTCGTTATATTGTTTATTGCGATAAGACAATATTCCTGCCATATACAGCGTGTTGCGCATCGGACTCTCGGCCAATTTCAAGTGTCGTGAGAGGTGATAATAGGCTCTATTGTCATTGCCCAACTGATAATGGCTCTCTCCGGCAATGCGGTGCAACTCTGATGTGTGTTTGGGATTGGAACACAGGTCGAGCAACTGTTCGCTCGTTGCTATACATTGCGCATACTTGTTGTTTATGAAGTCGATATTGACCAATAAGTATTGTGCCTCAAAGCCATACTCCGAGTTAGACTGCACCATAGAGAGGTTGCGCCGGGCACTCTTATAGTTCTTCTGCTCGTAGTATATGTAGCCATTGTAGTAGAGTGCCTCATTGCGATACTGACGCGAGTTTTGTGCCAATGCTTGCAAGAGAGGTTGAGCCTCATTGGTGCGGTTGATCTTGACATAACTATGAGCCAAGCGGTAACAAAAGTCGTCTTGCTCGCTACTCTTGATATTGTCTATATCTATCTTGATATAGGCCTCTATGGCCTCTTCATACTCTCCTACACTATAGTAATAGTTACCCATGGCAAGGTCTATCTCGCTGCGGTGCAACGAGTAGGGATACTTATGCAGATAACCTGTTAGCAACTCGGGAGTGCGGTCGATGGCACGCTGAGCCTGCGACATCGCTACATAAAAGGCGGCTTCTTCGTAGTACATAGCAGCCTCTTCACGGCGTAGTAACGAGTTCATAACATCGAGACAGCCGCTATAATTGCCATCGCAGTACATCGTATATCCGCGTTCAAAGTCGGAAGCTGCGTCGGTTGTATGCAATGATTGGGCACATACGGCGGTAGCACTCATTGCCAAGCCCATCAATCCTATTAGCACCTTGTTCATGGCTGTAGGTATTATTGTTTACGATCGGTATTGACCCATTTATACAACTTGTCGGAGGGTCGTATCTTCTTATCGAGTTTGATAGAGAAATGTTGTCCTTTGGTGGCTTTATCGACACTCTTCAGCGCCACTCGTATCTCTTCTACCACAACAAAGATTGCTCCGGTAGTAGGGCCTGTGATAAGTATCTCGTCGCCTACGGCAAGTTCGCCACTCTCAAGCAAGAACTCGGCAACACCCAAGTTGGAGAAATACTTGATGCCTTTTCCTATATACTCCTTGCGCTTGGTAGCCGACGAGCCATAGTTCTTGGACCACTCGCCCAAGCGTTGCCCCAAGTAGTAACCGTCCCAAAATCCACGATTGAATACCGTTGCCAGACGATTGTTCCAATCCTCAATGCGCTCATCGGTGAAGGTGTCGTTCAAGCAGGCCTCGATAGCTTCATTGTAGCACGACACTACGGTACTTACATATTCGGGGCCACGGGCACGACCTTCAATTTTAAAGACTCTCACACCCGAGTCGATGAGTTTGTTGAGGAAGTGTATTGTCTTGAGGTCTTTGGGAGACATGATATATTGGTTTTCGATGGCCAACTCCTCGCCGGTTTCGCGGTCGGTAACATTGTATGAGCGACGGCATATCTGCATGCACCCCCCACGATTGGCCGAGTGGTTCATTTGATGCAAGCTCAAGTAGCATTTGCCCGATACGGCCATGCACAATGCTCCATGGCAGAACATCTCAATGCGAATGGGCTTGCCGGCCGGCCCCACTATATTCTCTTCTTGTATGGTCTTATAGATATGAGCCACTTGATCCATGTTCAACTCGCGTGCCAACACTACAACATCGGCAAATTGTGAGTAGAAACGCAGTGCCTCAACATTCGATATATTGAGTTGGGTAGATAGATGTACTTCTACACCCACACTGCGGGCGTAGGTCATGGCGGCCACATCGCTGGCTATAATGGCCGAGATACCGGCCTCACGAGCTGCATCGATGATATTGCGCATCAACGACATGTCGTTGTCATAGATGATGGTATTGACAGTAAGATAACTCTTCAATCCATTCTCATTACATATCTGTGCTATATTATGCAAGTCGTCGATAGTGAAATTGACCGATGATCGTGCGCGCATATTCAACCCTTCGATACCAAAATATATCGAGTTAGCTCCGGCTTGGATAGCTGCTTGTAAAGACTCATAGCAGCCCACAGGAGCCATTATTTCAAATTCTTCTCTCTTCATATATCTTTTTTTGGTTGCATTGATACAACAATTCTTTCAGTGCAAAGATAATACAAATAAGAAACATAATCAACATGTGTGCTTGTTGATTATGTTTCGGGATAATGTATGCGATGCATATTATGTCAATCGCACAACTAATACTTGAAGCTACTACCACCCAAGAACTCGCGTAGGAGCGATGTTGGGGGTATCTCGGCCTCGGGTAGCGAGCGGAAGTAGTGCAGGAACTTGAGGAGACGGGCTGCCTCGGCAAACTCGGGGCAATTGCGTGGTACCGAACGCAATACCGGAATGGCATAGTCGCGTATTACCGCCAACTCAAATAGCAATGATGAGTTGAACATTGTATCGGCATTCTCTTGGAATGGGAAAATCCAACGGTCTTCGCCACGACGCACACTCTGCCAGCGAGCAATCGTATCTTTGGGTGCAACTCCTCGAGTCTTGGCATCGCGCACGATGCGTCGTAAGAGGCGGTTGTCGGTTGTAGGTATGCAGTTGTGGTCGTCGATAGAGAGTGATGTCAGTGCCGAAGCATATATGCCATACTTCTGTTGTGGCGGGATAGATGCCGTCAGCTCGGGATTGAGCGCATGAATGCCTTCAAGAATGAGCACTGTGTTGGGGGTAAGTTGCATGCTCTTCATATTCTCTATGCGTGAGCCGCTCTTGAAGTCGTAGGTTGGCAATGCTACCGACTCGCCTTGGAGCAGACGTTGTAAGTCGCTGTTGAAACGAGCCAAATCGAGTGCGTATAACGACTCATAATCGTACTCACCATGTTCGTCGAGCGGTGTATCTACGCGATTGACAAAATAGTCATCGAGCGATATGGCTGCCGGTATGAGGCGATTGGTCATCAGTTGTATCGACAATCGCTTGGAAAATGTAGTCTTGCCCGATGACGAGGGGCCGGAGATGAGCACTACCCGTGTGCCGTTTTGGTGAAAACGCATGGCAATCTCCTCGGCAATAGCAGCAATCTGTTTTTCATGCAGTGCCTCGGCCACTTTAATGAGGTCGGAGGCTTGATCGTGTTCTATGGCAAGATTGAGTTTTCCTACTCCGTTGAGCCCGATAATCTGATTGAATGTATTGTATTTATCGAAGGCTTGTAGCATCTTCGACTGGTCTATAGGAGTGGCAGGACGCGACAAATCGTTCTTGTCGGGAGGCAATAGCAGCATACCGCAGGCATAGGGTTGCAAGTCAAATACTTGCAGATAACCTGTTGAGGGTACCAACCAGCTATAATATATGTCGGCTAAGCCATCGAGCTCGTAGTACTCGGTATATAGGTCGCCCGTAGTCGATAATAAATCCACTTTCTGTGTGAGTCCTTGCTTCTCAAATATTTTTATCACATCGGTGGTATGAGCCATCTTCTGCACAAAGGGTATGTCTCGCTCTACCAATGCGCGCATATGATGGCGCAATGCCTCAACCTTTTGGTGCGACACAGGCTCTTTGGCATCGCCTATGAGACAATACTTTCCATTCGATATAGAGTGCTCTATACGCAATGTATCGCCCGGATAAAGGTCGGCCATAGCCTTATACAGCAAGAATATGAGTGAGCGTTCATAGGCTCTCATACCCGATGCATCGCTAATATCGACAAATTCTACGTCACAAGTGTTATATACTCTATACTCAAGGCTCTCCGATTTATTGTTTACTCGAGCAGTCACAGCAGGGTATTTCGATTCAAGACCCATACGCCTGTATATACTCAATAGGGTTTCGCCTCCGGCAACCTCAAAGTTTGTACTTGTGTTACGACAATAAATTGTGATGTCTCTATTCATGGTATATTCTTATTTGAAATGTTAAAATTTGAAACAAATGTGAAATTAGACCCTTAATCATATAGCAAATGTTTTTATTTGTTTATTTTTGCATTCAAATTTAAGGCCTTTTATTTCGTTGCTAATTTACAATTAATAGCCGACATAAACTATAAAAATAACATAAATTAAGCGTAATGAACTATTCGTTTTTTGATTTTTTGACGCTGGTAGGCGCACTGGGTATGTTCCTATATGGAATGAAAATCATGAGTGAAGGCCTGCAGAAGGCTGCAGGAGACCGTATGCAAGGCATACTCTCGTCTATGACAAACAACCGTTTTGCCGGTGTCTTTACTGGTATTCTCATCACAGCTCTTATTCAGTCATCTTCGGCAACTACGGTTATGGTTGTAAGTTTTGTCAATGCCGGATTATTGACACTTACACAATCTATAGCTGTAATTATGGGTGCTAACGTAGGTACTACCGTAACTGCATGGATTATCTCGTTGTTCGGATTTACAGTGAAGATAGTCGACATGGTATTCCCTATTTTGGCTATATCTATTCCATTGATTTTCTCTAAGAACAACCAACGTCGCTATTGGGGTGAGTTCCTTGTCGGATTTTCGTTGCTCTTCTTGGGTATGGATTACATGAAGACTTCGGTACCCGACCTTCAACAAAATCCTGCCGTCCTTGAGGTTCTCAACAACTACACCAATATGGGTTATGGCTCGGTGTTGCTCTTCATGCTTATAGGTACAATCCTCACCATCGTTATGCAATCGTCGAGTGCCATGATGGCTATTACGCTCATTATGTGTAGCCAAGGTTGGGTGTCGTTTGAGATTGCAGCTGCCATGGTGTTGGGTGAGAATATAGGTACAACCATCACAGCCAATATGGCGGCTTTGTCGGCTAATGTATCGGCCAAGCGTGCTGCTTTTGCTCACTTGCTCTTCAACGTATTTGGTGTGTGTTGGATGCTGATATTCTTCTATCCTTTCACCCGCATGATTATAGCCCTTGTAGGTCAGATCAATGGTATGTCGGCCGAGGAAGTAAGTGCATTGTTAAACTCTTCGGCAGCACTCCTTTCGCCCGAAGAAGCTGCTAAAGCCGCTACAACAGTATCGTTCTCGTTGGCATTGTTCCACTCGGTATTCAATGTGTGCAACGTGCTCATCATGATATGGTTTATCAAGTTCTACGAGAAGATTGTTTCGTCGGTTATCAAGCAAAAATCGAACAACGACGAGGAGTTCCAGCTCAAGTATATCAATACCGGTATGATGGGTGCGTCGGAGCTCAATCTGCCCCAAGCTCGCCAAGAGATTGTCGTATATGCCGAGCGTGTACGTCGCATGTTTGCCATGGTACAAGACCTCTTGCACGAGAAAGAAGGTAGCGAAGCGTACTCTAAATTATACAGTCGTATAGAGAAATATGAGCAGATATGCGACCGCATGGAGATAGAGATTGCATCGTTCTTGAACAACGTTGTTAGCGGACGTTTGAGCTACGATGGTAAGTTGCAAGTAAACTCGATGCTCACTATGGTAACCGAGATAGAGAGCATTGGCGACTGCTGTTACAACTTGGCTCGTACACTTGTGCGCAAGCAAGAGGCCGGTGTGAAGTTCAACGAAGACATTATGGTAAACTTGGAGGCTCTGATGGCGCTCGATTCAGACGCTCTTGAGGGTCTCATAACCGTCTTGAGCAAAGGTGAAGATGCCGATATTATAGCTGCATACAACAAAGAAAACGAGATAAACAACTTCCGCAACCAGTTGCGCTCGGCCAATATGGATAACATCAACACCAAGCGATACGATTACCAAGAGAGTATTTATTACATGGATATGGTGGCCGAGGCCGAAAGTCTGGGTGACTACATTGTAAATGTTGTTGATGCGGTGAAACAACAATCGCGACACAAATCAAAAATCTAAATACTAAGAAATAGCTTGCATGAGTGTGGCACGATAAATGCCACACTCTTTTTTTGGGGGTAATTGCACCCATTGACAGAGTGCATAGTTTGATAATAATTACAAAAACTATGTAATATATAATGGTTTATTGTGGCTTTTTTAGTTTCTTTGTACTCTCAAATGCGAAACATCTAAATCTAACAAAATAATTATGAAAAAAATTTTCACCCTTTTCATGGCTGTTGTGCTTGCCATAGGCAGTACAGTTGCGCAGAGCGTCATTCTTGAATATGACTTTAATGACAAAGACAAAACCGGACTCGGCATTTATGACGAGGATAATCTCACACCCGGTGCAACCATGCAAAGTGTAGGTTTTGCAGCCGGAACTACATGGATATTGCTTCGTGACAGTGGTAGTAGCACCAACTACTTCTTGGGTAGTACCTCGCAATATCTGCCAGCCGGACAAGCTAACGACTGGTTGGTATTGCCCGCCATCAACGTAGCAAGCGACAAGTACATTCTGGAATGGAAGTCTCAAGCGTATCTGAGAGATCTTCGTGACGGTCTCAAAGTGTTTATATCTACCGAGGGCGGCAAGCCTGCCAACTTCCCCGCAGAGCCTGTATGGGCTGTTGAGGCCGAAGAGGCCGGTGCTACCGACGACTTCGAGGGTGAGTTTATTACACACCAAATTTCATTGGCTCAATATGCCGGACAAACTATTCATATTGCTTTTGTAAACCAAAGCTACGATAAGTGCATTTTGGCTATTGATGATATCAAGGTATATAGCAACGACAAGTTTGGCGTAGAGCTCAACCTTGGCAATGTGCTCAATGAGGTAGATGAAGTAGAGTTTGCCGGTAACATTGTAAACTATCAACTCGACAACCTCAATGAAGTTGTTGTAGAACTTTCGTACGACGATGTGAAGGTATCAGAGACATTTGCCGACCTCAATCTTGCCAAAGGCCAGAGTGCTGCTTTTGCCATGAAGCACACGATGCCCATCAAGCTCAATGAGACCAAAAAATATACTCTGCAAGCAACTGTAGGCGAGGAGACATTCACCATAGCATCGTCGGTTACCAATAGTTTCCGTCGTCGCGTAGTTATCGAGGACCACACCGGTATTCGTTGCCAATATTGCCCTGCCGGTACATGGGCTATCGACTCGCTCAAAGAAGTTGCTCCCGACCAAATTGCCCCCATTGCTGTACAATGTTCGCAATATGGCAGTGTCAATCTATTGGTAGAAGATTATACAATAGGTCTTGTGTCAAACGGCCTTACTGCCTATCCCACAGGTTGGGTAGATCGTACATACGTTGCAAGTCCTTTTGGCAATGCTTCGGGCTACAACTTCGACGATCCCGCCTCTTGGATTTCGCGCTTCTATCAGATACTTAACGAAGCACCCCAAGCAGGTGTCACTGCATCGGCTACACTCAGCAGCGATGCAAGTCAAATACACGCCAAAGCCAGTGTGCGCCTTGCCGAGAGCAAAGAAAATATAGACTGGCGCGTAATTTTTGTACTCACCGAAGATGGTGTTGAGGGTTACTATCAAAGCAACAGCTACAGCGGTCACAAAGGCTGGGTAGGTGGCTGGGAAAGCAAACCTCGCAGCGCATCGGTAGTACTCAACGACTTGGCTCGTGGCATCTATCCCTCGTTCTATGGTGAGGAGGGTAGTCTCCCCTCATCTATCAATGTCGGAGAAGTGGTAGAATACAGCTACGACATCACTATCCCCTACAAGAAAACATTGGCTTCGGGTGAGGTTGATTTTGTACTCAATGTCAATAACCTCAATGTTATAGCCATGTTGGTAGATGGTAAGACCAACCAAGTAATCAATGCCGACTTGGTAAGCCTCGCCAATAGTGATGCTGTTGAGGGTGTAGAGAACGACAACATGAAAGTATCGGCCTTCGCCGAGAACGGAACTGTAAAAGTTACTACCAACCATCACTCTGAAATAACAGCATCGCTCATTGCTATCGATGGTCGCATGCTCGCTACAGCTACCGGTAATGGCGCTGTAACACTCAGTGCTACAGGCTATCGTGGCGTAGCATTGGTACACACCGTAGCCAATGGCATTTCGCAAGTAGAGAAAGTTGTGATAAGATAAATATAACACAGCCAAGATCATAACGAGGGCGCGTCAATTTTTTTGATGCGCCCTCGTTGGGTTTTGGGGTATAGAAGAGATGCTTGTGTTATCTCCACAATAGCTTGTGATCTATATTGTTGTAGGCATAGCTGAAAATGAGGTTTGCTTCTTGACCCAATTAATGGCTATGGATAAAGAGCAAATATAACTAAGTCTATATCGTTGTATTCTTAAAAGCAGTGAGGCGGTGCAAAATCAAACAAGCACCGCCTCACCGCTTTTGAGTTAATTACGTATAATATAGTTGCTAAAAATCCCTCTCTATAATGTTGGTAAATCTTTTCCATTCATCGTCTGCCTCGTAAGCTCCTTTGCATCCAGCTGGTACATATAGAATCTCTGTAGGAGAGTGTTGAAATGTATAAAAAATCGAAGGTGGAGTTTTTGCATAACAAGTTACTTCTTTTATATTATCACACAGAGCAAATGCATAAAGTCCAATTGATTCTATGTTTTCTGGTATATATACGTACATCAATCCAGTGTCGCAAAAGGCATATTCGCCAATGTGTGTGACGTTGTGAGGTATTATTGCGCCAGTTAAATTATATGATTGGAAAAAAGCATCATCTTTGATAGTGGTAATACTATTGGGCATAACAACTATATTCAAATCTTCACAACAAGCAAAGGCTCTATATCCTATGGTAGTGACATTATATGAATAGCCATTGTTATACACGACCTCAGGAATGACAATTCGTCCTATGTAATGGTTTCCATAGAATGTATTTCCGGGAAAAGTTATTTCAACCTCATTGTTAGAAATAATATTATAATATAGGCCATCTACTTCAAATTGAGTTCCAATAGTCGGTATATTTTTTATAACTCTCCATATACCGTTTTCTTGTATAGTAGTGTAACCTTCTGCTACACAATTGATGTAATCTACAATTTGATTGTTATTATATACGGGTATCTTAGAAGGGTTGAAATTGAATGAACCTCCCGAAATTATTACTTGTCCGCGATAGTTATCGATTGAACTTTCAATTATTGGAGCTTCCGTAGAGTTTGTTGGTTTACCAGTGAAGTTGCCTCCTTCTACATAAATGATAGAGTTACCAGCAGCATGTAAGTAGCTACGTCCATTGCCATTGTCCATATCGCTCATCGTGAAATTCCCGTCTTTTATTGTAATAGTTGTTACCTTTTCATTATCGCTACCAGCTACAACCATACTTTTACCCCATGTGGTATAATTATATATAGAACTATTGTATGTGATGTTTACTCTATCAAGTACAACATTAGCCCCATTAAAAGCCATAAAACTTCCACCTATGATAGTCGCATTCTTGATATTTATATTATTTTCACCGGAAATACTAAAACTTGCCGCATCTGTATTATTCCCACCAGCTATTATAGTTTTATTATTGGCTGAAATAGTTAAATTCTCTTTTTCACGAACGTAGTAAATTGTACTTGAACCTAAGTTTATATTATTTACAAGGTTTATTAAAGTATAAGTATATCGGTTGTTAAGTGCATTAAATAATTCTTCAACGTTCGAAACATTAATAATATTAATATTGTCTTTATTATTATAATCTTCTTCAATCTCTACATCGAATCCGACATTATTGGTCAATAGTGAACCGTAGATGTTGGTACGATAGTTGGCTCTCACGGGAATGCTTGTGAAAGTGCGAGTGTTGTTAGACTCGGCTGTGCCATATGAGAACTCTACATCAACAACAGTTTTGTCGTTACCTACGAGCAAGTAGTTCATGGCCAAGTATTCGTAATCGGCAACGGGGAATGTTTCGCCTTGAGGACGACCGGCAAAGGCAAATGTTTCAGTTTCTACATTGCCTGTAGCAGTACCATTAACGAGGTCGAGTGTGCTATATACGGGCACAGCAACTTGTGTGTTTTGTGCGCTTACACCATCGAGTTTTTCAAGGTCGTCGGTACCGATGTTGAGTTGTGCAAAGGGACGAGTAAGAATTACTTTTACCGACTCGTTGCCTTGCTTCACAGTGATGTTTTTGAAGCAATAGAAGGCATCGCGGTTTTCGGCATTGCTCACAGCGCCTTCATAGCTTACGTTCATTACGAGCTTGTCATAATTGATAGTGTAGGGAGCATCGGGAGCGGCAGCCCAGAAAAGCACATTGTAAGTTTTGCCGGCAGCCAAATCCATTTGTATGTTGGCTTTCTTGTTGTTGAATTGCTCTGTGCCTTTCAATCCTTCGCGATCTACAAGCTTGAGATCGGCATCATAAACTGCATACTGCAATTGAGTAGCTGTTGCGCCATCGCTGAAAGCACGAGTGGCAATCTCGGGTGTGCTGATTTCGAATGTTACTACAGCACCACTGTTGTCAACAAAGACCTCGTCTTGTTGGCAAGATGTAGCAAGCAACATAGTTGCTGCAAACATGCTAAAAATTAGACTCTTCTTCATTTTCAAAGTACTTATTAATAGGTTGATTAAGAAATATTTGTCATCATAAAAAATACGAAGTCCACTTGTAGTAAACCCGCTTTGTAACTGCATATGAGCGTATTCGTTATAAAATATTTGACAAAAGTAAATATAGATAATCGAAATTATCCCCCCGATAGTTAAAAGATGCTAATCTTTTAAAAATAGCCCAATTTCTTATGTTTTGGAGGTGCTTGGACGTTGAAAATTGAGCGGAATGTGAAGCTCTCGCCTTGGGCAATGTGACCATACTGGCTGACGTTTTTACAATGATATTCCGTACTCCGTTTGTGCCATAGGCATTACGGATATTCGTAGAGTCGCGACGCTCGCGACTCGTGTCCGGAACGGACAAGAAAACGTCACGATTTCATTCACTTTTGCCTCTGCCTCTGCCGAGGCACGAGCGTCGTGGCTCTACGCCTTGTAACTGTGGCTCTACGGTTTGTAACTACGGCTCTACGGTTTCAACCCCTTCCCCTTACGGGACTTCCCCTATCTCACTACGTTTGCAGGGACAGAAAAAGTTACTCTACGGCTCTTGTGGTCAGAAAAGGTTTCCTTTTGCTCCTCTGTGTTGCGGAGCAATATAGGGGAGCTGTCGAGCTATGCGAGACTGAGGGGTTGAAAAAATCAACACGAGTATTTATTACATTCACACCGATATTCCGTAACAAGTTCAAACTGTTGCCATTACGGATATTCGTAGAGTCGCGACGCTTGGAGCCACGAGCGTCGTGGCTCTACTCGCCGGGACGGTCAAAGAAACATCACAAATTCATTCACTTTTGCCTCTAACGAGGCACGAGGCACGAGCGTCGTGGCTCTACGCCTTGTAACTATGGCTCTACGATTTGTAACTACGGCTCTATGGTTTAACCCCTTCCCCTTGCGGGACTTCCCCTATCTCACTACGTTCGCAGGGGCAGAAAATGTTACTCTACGGCTCTTGTGGTCAGAAAGGTTTCCTTTTGCTCCTCTGTGTTGTGGAGCAATATAGGGGAGCTGTCGAGCTATGCGAGACTGAGGGGTTGAAAAAATCAACACGAGTATTTATTACATTCACACCGATATTCCGTAACAAGTTCAAACTGATGCCATTACGGATATTCGTAGAGTCGCGACGCTCGCGACTCGTGCCTCATTAGAGGCAACGTAAATGAAAACTTTACGTATTTGTCCGTTCCGGTCACGAGCCACGAGCCACGAGCGTTAAATGTGGCTGCGGTAATTCTATGCAAATGGGCAGAAAAGGATACTCTTGGCTGCTATATTGTCTCTATAAAAGCCAACAGTATCCACCCAACAAAAAAAGCAATGTCGTCATGACACTGCCTTTATACATATATAATATACTTTTATACTTTTACTTACAATCGTGCTTACGGCGAACGATGGGAACGACTATTGTGGCAAGCAGTAGCAATAGTATGCCGGCTATAGATGCGTAGGCTATGCCCTCGGTTGTGGCGATGGACTCGGGCTCAAAACGGAATACTATCTCGTGGTTGCCGGCAGGAATGTTGAGGGCGCGAAGTACATAGTTGGCGCGTGCTTCTTTGGCTTCTTGACCATCAATAGTGACGTGCCAGCCCCATGGGAAGTATATCTCGGAGAATACGGCTACACGCGGTTGTGCGGTGTGCGATGTGTAGCGTAGCTCGTTGGGCTTGTATGATGTGAGGTAAATGGTGTCGCCGGGTGTGGCAGTAGTGGCGCTATCGTCGATGAGTTGCTCGAAGCGACGATCTACGACAGCCGTTTGTGCGGGGTTGAAGGTGTCGATTGCTGCCATCTCGGCATCGGCATTTTCTACCCACATCACTTCATCTACCAACCAAGCATTGCCCATGGCATCGGGGTTGCGCTCTACGGTTATACCACCTTCTTGTGTGGGCACAATGAAGTATTTGGTATTGAGCATATTGATTACCGACAGGTTCATTTGCGAGAGTTGTCGGTTGATGAGGTCTTGATAACGAGCCAACTTGGCTGCGTGATAGCCTCCGATAGACTTGTGGTAGTATGACGTGCGCGCATCGCTGAAGGGGTCGCCTGCGGCCAAGTTGAATACACGATAGTTGGGGTCGGGGTCTTGCAAGATGTACTTATCGACCTGTGTCATGGGGAATGGGTTGTCTTTGCGGTTGTCATCGACAAAATGGCTGCCGTTGAGGTAGCGTTTGTTTACTATACCCATGTCGGCTATGAGTAAGATGCCTATGGCCAATAGTGCCCACTTTGATTGTAACTTGCCCTTGGCTGTGATTGCCAGGAGGGCTGCTGCGGCCACGATGAACAATAGTGTGCGCAATGCATCGGCTTTGAATACTGCCTGACGAGCCTCGGCAACACCATCGAATATGAAGCCGAGTTGTGCATTTTGAGCTACCATTTCGCGCTCATAGCCACTTGTGAAGGGGCCGAAAATACCGGGAGCAATCCATGCAAGGAGTGCTATGCCGCCAGTGATACCGGTGGCAATGTATAATGCTCGCAGTTGCTTGGCATCGTGTTTCTCGATAAACTCTTTCAGTGCCAATATGGCCAATACCGGTATGCAGAACTCGGCAATGACAAGTATGCTGGATACGGTACGGAACTTGTTGTACATGGGGAAGTTGTCGATAAACCACTCGGTAAGAGGCATAAAGTTCTTACCCCACGATAGGAGTATAGAGAAGATGATGGCGGCTATCATGGCCCACTTGAATGGCGACTTGATGGTGATGCAACCCATGACAAACAGCAGACACACGATGGCTCCTACATATACAGGCCCTGAAGTGCCGGGCTGGTCGCCCCAGTAACTGTTCACTTGCGAGAGGTAGGGACGTGCCGAGGCGGGAGCTGCATCTACGGCTTTCTCTTGGCTCGATAGCATGCCCGATGCACCACCTTTGATATTGGGTATGAGTAGTGAGAATGTCTCCATCTTGCCATAGCTCCATTGTGTGATGTATTCTTTGTTGAGTCCGCTTTGGGGCTTCTGTGCCTCGCCCCCTGCAGTGTAGGTAGTGAGCTCCGAGTGGCCACCACGCATGGTCTCTTTGCTATACTTCTGTGTGTGATAGAGCGATGGCAGGTTGGCTCCTACTGCCAATGCTGCAGCTAAGACAAGAACACCGCTTGCTTTGAGAAACTGGGCACCCTTCTTGGCGCGTATCAGCTCTACGGCATAGGCTATAACTATGGCTACAATGACAAAGAGGAAGTAGTATGTCATCTGTATGTGGTTGGACGAGATTTGCAACATGGCAAATAGAGCTGCCACACCTGCACCGAGCAGGTAACGACCACGATAGGCCCAAACGATACCGGCCAATGTGGGGGGTATATAGGCCAGTGTAATGAACTTCCAGATGTGTCCGGCTTGTATGATAATGAAGAAATATGACGAGAATGTGTAGGCAAGAGCACCCAAAACGGCGTAATACCACTTGCAACCCATTGCCAGCATAAAGATAAAGAAGCCGAGCATCATTATGAAGAGGTATGATGCCGGATTGTTGAAGAAGAGCCTATAGATGCTCTCTATACCTTTTATTATCTCATTGTTGCTGTAGGAAGGCGAAATCTGGAATGTGGGCATACCCGAGAAGGTTGTGTTGCTCCAACGTGTAACTTCACCGGTAGATTCTCTGAAAGCCTTGGCCTCTTGTCCTATGGCAATACCCTGTTGAGTATCGTGTTGAAACAATATCTTTCCCTCGAAAATCTCGGGGGTAAAATACAAATACGACACAATGGCAAAGAATGCCACCGAAAGCAGATAGGGTAGTGCCTTTTTGAAATTCTCTTTTAAGTTCATAGCTACAATTTTATATGAGGCAAAGATACAATAAAGATGCGAAAGTGCGTACAGAATAGAGCAGAATGTTGCGATGTGGTTATACAGCTTTACATACTTAAAGAGGGCATGCCAATTTTTTTGACATGCCCTCTATGTGTTGTTGAAAAGGACAACTATTAGATTTCTGAGAGGTTGAATTTGGCAAACTCCAAGTCTTTAGCAGCAGCCTCGCGCATGTTGGCGTCGAGACGGAATGATTGACGCAAGTTTGAAGTAACCATTTGAACGTTGTTGGTGCGAGCACCGAGAACAGCGAGCAAGTAGTATGTAGTTGCATCGGGAGCAGGAATAGCGGCCAAAGTAGTGCGGGCTTTGTTGTAGTCATTAACCATGATTTGTGCCAAAGCAGCATTGTTTGTCTTAGCCTCGCCAAAAGCTCTTACAGCAGCATTGTAGTCGCCTTTCTTGATGTAATATACACCGAGAGCCTCGTTTACTTCGGGAACTTGACCGGCCTTGCCAAATGCAGCGGCGGCCTCGTTGTACTCACCATTGTTCAAGTCGATAAGACCTTGGTTCATAGTAACCTCGGCCGACTCGGGAGCCAACTTGGCAGCAACGTCGAAGAGACGAGCAGCGTTGGTGTAGTTGCCGGCTTTGTAGTACATCATACCCAAGTTGTTGTAACCACGATAGTCGTTGGGATAGATTTCGGTAACTTTTTTGTAGATGTCGGTTTTAGCGGCATTGTTTTTCTCGATGGCAGCAGCATAGAGCAACTCATCAACAGTGAGAGTAGCAGGAGCTGTAGCAACCAATTCTTTGATTTCTTCGTCAGACTTGCCAATCACGTTGATTGAAGCAGTGATGCGAGAACGACGCAATTGGGGGAGAATCTCCTCGGCCAAGTCGCCATAGATTGAAGACAAGTTTTTGATTTCACGCTCACGTTGTTCGGGATCGTTGTACATTTCGAGCACACGGAGAATGAGGTTTTTGTCTTGAATGTCAGAAGCAGCAACGAGTTCGCGGAAGCCTTCCCAGTCCTCAGCAGTAAACTCGGCAGTGAGGTCGGCCTCAATTTTGTCTTTCTTCCATTGTTTCTTGAGCATCTTCAAGGTGTTGTTCTCACGACCCTCGGCAATGCGAGTGTTGAGGTCCATATCACCATCGGGTGAAGCGTAAGAAGAGATATTTACATTCTCAATTTCGAGGTTTTCGGCCTCGTTAGCCTCACGCAATTGAGCGTTCAATGCAGTCATGTCGTCCGATTTCAACTCTTGAGCACGAATGTTGGTTTGTTGAATGAGGAACTTGATGTCGGCAGAGTAAGTCTCTTTGATGATGCGTTGGAACTTGTCGGCAGCGATAGCAGGATTAACTGTACCTGCGTTAGCCAACTCGGCAGTAGCCAAAACACCCTCGGCAACTTTTACGCGGGGCAACTCATAGGCTTTCTTGCCTTGTTGAATGTTGAATGCAAGGTAAAGACCCGACTTTTGCATCTCGGGAATATATTTGAAGGCAACGGGCATAGTGATTACACCACCGGCTTTGTAGCTGATAGTTTGGTCGTTACCTTGAACTTTTTCACCTTGATAAACAAAAGGAGTACCGGCAGTTTCGCCCTCGGCATATACCATATAGGGAGTTACTGTCACTACAGCATTTTTGTCGAAATATTTCTCGGGGAAAGTACCTGTTACAGTAGCAGTAACCATACCACCTTTGGCCTCGAGGGGCGAGGGGTTAACCTTGAAATAATCGGCAGTGAGAGGAGCCATCTCTTTGTTGCAACCTACCAATGCAAACAAGCAAAGGAGAAGCAAAGGGAATGAAAGTTTTTTACTCATAATGTAATGTATAAAATTGATTAGTATTGGCTTAATTTTTTCAAGCCACAAAAATACATAAAACCTATTGATAAAATAGTATATTAACCTATATTTTTTGTTAATTTTATAAATAAAGCATCGTGACAATGTGCTGTGCTATCAATTGTTATTTGTTGCGAGGGTGGTGGTTGATGATCTCTTGGCGTAAAAAATGGCGGTCGAGGTGTACATATACCTCGGTGGTAGTGATGCTTTCATGACCCAACATTTGTTGTATGGCGCGCAAGTTGGCCCCATTTTCGAGCAGGTGCGTGGCAAAAGAGTGTCGTAGTGTGTGGGGGCTTACTTGTTTTTTGATGCCACATAGCTCGCAAGTGTCACGAACGATGTAGAATATCATTGTACGAGTCAAATGCCTGCCGCGACGGTTGAGGAAAAGAAAATCTTCTTCGCCCGGCTTGATGTTGAGGCTGTCGCGGGCGGGCAGATAAAATTCGATCTCCCGTATGGCTTGTCCCGATATAGGTACGAGGCGTTGTTTGTTACCCTTACCTTCAACGCAGATATATTCGTCGTTGAGGTAGAGTTGTGATAGACGCAGATTGACCAACTCCGATACCCGTAGCCCACAGCTATATAGCACCTCGATAATGGCCCTGTTGCGTTGGCCTTCGGGGGTGCTGCAATCTATCGATGACAACATGGCGTTGATTTCGTTGAGGGTAAGCACCTCGGGCAAGTGCCGGCCGAGTTGGGGCATTTCAAGCAGCGTGGTGGGATTTTCTTGGGTATATCCTTCAAGCAGTGCGTAGCGATAAAATGATTTTATACCTGAAATGATGCGCGCTTGCGAACGGGCACTGATGCCCACGTCTTGCAGTGTACACACAAACTCATGCAGGGTATTGCGCTCTACCTTTTGCCATGAAATATTGCTGGTCGATAGGTAGCTCATCAACTTTTCAATAT
Source organism: Bacteroidaceae bacterium (assembly GCA_017410245.1). Lineage (GTDB taxonomy): Bacteria > Bacteroidota > Bacteroidia > Bacteroidales > Barnesiellaceae_A > Barnesiella_A. The sequence continues at coordinate 137,147 of JAFQRE010000045.1, read as the reverse complement.
CATTGATGTATGCTTCAATGGTATTTTCCGACATGCCTTTCTCCAGTCGTAGGTATGTAATGTATCGTCGCAGTATATTATCTTGAGCAACAGCCGACATATGTTTACTGTTTATTCCGTTTTTTTTTCTACATTTGCATCTTGATAGAACAAAGGTAGCAAAACTTATGTCAAAAGCACAAGTCCTGATGCCTATAAAACTCATAAGGATATGAATATACTCATTATCAATGGCCCCAATCTCAATTTATTGGGACGCAGGGAGCCTGATATATATGGATTGCGCACGTTTGAGGACTATCTTGCCGAATTGCGAGGCGCATTTCCTATGCACACAATCGACTACTTCCAATCCAATAGCGAAGGTGCCATTATCGATTGTATGCACGAGCATGGATTTGATGTAGATGCAATCATTCTCAATGCAGGTGCCTATACACACACATCGATAGCCATAGCCGATGCTGTGCGAGCTATAAAATCGCCCGTTGTAGAGGTACATATGAGTAATATTTTTGCCCGCGAGTCTTATCGTCATGTCTCATTTATAGCCGAGGCTTGTCGTGGTACGATTACCGGATTTGGACTCGATTCTTATCGTTTGGCCGTTGAGGCGGTGTTGCACCTATAAAGATTGAGTATTTATGTACGAGGCAATAGAAGAGTATATATGTAATCATATCGATGCTGCTGAGCCGGCATTGGCTCGTCTCGATCGAGATACCCATGTGTATCATTTGCGCCCGCGTATGGTGTCGGGGCATTTGCAAGGACGTATATTGAAGATGATATGTCGTATGATACAGCCCCGTAGAGTACTTGAGTTGGGTACATTTACGGGCTACTCGGCCCTATGTTTTGCCGAGGGAATGGCAGAAGACGGGGAGGTGCATACACTCGAGATAGATGATGAGGTGGAGGACTTTGCACAAGAGCATTTTGCTATGTCGCCCTATGGGCATAAGGTGAAGATGATAATAGGTGATGCACTGACTACCATAGCATCGCTTACCGAAACCTACGACCTTGTCTTTATCGATGCCAATAAGCGCGACTATTTGCGCTATTATGAAGCTGTGTTGCCACTTGTGCGCCCCGGTGGATTTATTTTGGCCGATAATACATTGTGGGACGGAAAGGTTGTGACTGAGCCCGATAGCCACGACCCTCAAACAGTGGGTATAAATACATTCAACAACTTTGTTGCCACCGACCCCAGAGTGGAGAAAGTGATATTGCCCCTGCGTGATGGCCTTACTATTTTATGGAAAAAACCCGAGTGACATTTGTTCGATAGAAGAGAATAGTGTTATTTTTGTATACTATATAACTAAATCTAAACAGAATATATGGAGACAACAAGACAAAACAAAATAAGTAGATTGTTACAAAAAGAGTTGAGCGAAATATTCTTGAACGAGACTCGCAAGATGCCCGGAACATTGGTTTCGGTGAGCGTCGTTCGCATCAGTCCCGACTTGAGTATTGCCAAGGCTTATTTGAGTATTTTCCCGTCGGAAAAAGCTTCGGAGACTATTGAGGCTATCAATGCCTCATCGCGTGAGATACGCTATCAGTTGGCGCAACGGGTACGCTTCCAGTTACGCAAGATACCCGAATTGAACTTCTATCTTGACGACTCTCTCGATTATATCGAGAATATCGACAATCTGCTCAAAAAGTAATATTGCTTCACCATGCGCCTTGCTTTACGCATAGCCTCGCGTTACCTCTTTTCCAAGAAGTCGCACTCTGCTATCAACATCATATCTATGATATCGGTGTGTGGTGTAGCACTCATAACAGCCGCCCTTATTTGTACCCTATCGGTATATAACGGATTTTCGCAATTGATAGGATCGTTGCTGTCCGATATACAACCCGAGATAAAGATACTCCCGGCCGAGGGCAAGACCATAGATGGTACACTCTCCGTATGGAACGAGATAGCTGCATGGGACGAGGTAGCATATATAACCCCTGTTATCGAGGAGACAGCTCTTGCTGTGTATGATCGCCAATCGCCGGTGACGGTGAAAGGTATTCCCGATGACTACAACGAAGGTGTCCCTCTCATTAAGACTATTCTTACAGGCGACTATACCCTACGCGATGATTTTTCACAGAAGGAGTTGGCTGTAATGAGCAGAGGTTTCAAAATGCGCGATGAGATAACCTCGTATGCAATTATAGGTGCAGGTGTGGCGGTGCGCATCGAGGCTGGAGCTAATTATTCTCGACCTATAGAGTTATATGCTCCCCGGCGACAAGGGCGCATCAATTTGGCCAATCCTGCGGCTTCATTTGTATCACAGTCGTTCTATGTCTCATCGGTGTTTTATACCAATCAGGCACAATATGACGACAATCTTATTTATATCCCTCTCGACGATGCTCGTACACTCTTCGACTATCCTACCGAGGCTACAGCCTACGAATTGTGTACTGTAGGTGGCGCATCAACACAGCGCATCATGGAGCGTCTGCGTGATACCTTGGGTGAGCAATATATCGTTCAAGATCGTCTTATGCAGAATGGTGAGTCGTTCCGTTGGATACAGATAGAGAAGTGGATAACGTTCCTCATTTTGGCCTTTATCCTGCTTATTGCAACCTTCAATATCGTGGGTTCGCTCTCGATGTTGATAGTAGATAAACAAGACGATATAGCCACATTGCGCAAACTCGGTGCCGATGACCGTTTGGTTACCAATATCTTCATGGCCGAAGGGTGGCTTATATCGATGTTGGGAGCTCTCTCGGGGTTGTTCATAGGCATTCTGTTGTGTTGGTTGCAACAAGAGTTTGGAATATTGCGTATGGGCGATTCGGGTGCATTTATAGTAGATGCTTATCCGGTGCAATTGCAGTGGGGCGATACCTTTGCTGTGACAGCAATTGTATTGTTGTTGGGCGCTGTAACTGCCGGCTATCCGGCCCGAATATTGCGTCGAAAACTCGAGCAGAAGAGGTCTTGATAGACATAATTCTATCATTGTCCAAAGGGTAAATAAACGTTACAAATCCTTATTTACTCACAATCGTGAACTATTGTTGGAAAAAAAATGGTGAATTGTATGGCTATCGTAAAAAAGTTGTGTATATTTGAAAGTTGTTAACCTTTTGACCGATGAAGCATATTGTACTGCCCGATAATCGTCCCCGTAGGCTTGTATTCTATCTTGCCATGGAGGAGTATGTAGCACGCAATCTCAATGAGAAAGAGTGCTTTTTTATGTGGCAGGTAGCTCCGACTGTAATTTTCGGACGCAATCAGGTCTTGGAAACCGAGGTTAATCTTCCTTATTGTCAAGCCAACAACATTGCAATATTTCGTCGCAAAAGCGGAGGTGGCTGTGTCTATTCGGACATGGGTAACATCATGCTATCGTATATAAAAGATGGCGACAATGTAGGATTTGTCTTTGATAGGTATATGCGTCGCATTGCTTTGGCTTTGCAGAAAGCCGGTATCAAGGCTCAGGTATCGGGACGAAACGATATTCTTGTTGATGGCCGCAAAGTGTCGGGTAATGCCTTTTACCAGCTTCCCGGACGTAGCATTGTGCATGGTACGATGCTCTTTGATACCAACTTCGATCATCTTGTGCAATCTATTACTCCTTCTAACAATAAGTTGCAGAGCAAGGGTGTGTCGTCGATACGTCAGCGAGTGACCAACTTGTGTGAGCACACAGATATGGGTATCGAGGAGTTTAAGCGGTATATGATCAATTCGTTGTGTGATGGTGAGCGAATGCTGACAGCCGAAGAAGTACTGGCTATTGAGACTATTGAGCGTACCTATCTCGATGAGAGTTTTATATATGGCCGCAATCCTCGATATAGCTTCAGTAGTGGCATGCATAAATGTCGTGCCGGAGAGGTGTGTGTCGATATTGAGTTACATCATCAACGCATCACCGCAGTCGAATTGCGAGGCGATTACTTTGTACTCAACAATTATACCGATATACTCAATCAACAATTGGTCGGCCAGACTTTTGATAAGGAGTCGATACAACAGGCCATGCGTGGGCTTGCTCTTGAAGAGTATATCAGAGACTTTACGACAAACGATTTTATAGAAATTATATTTACAGAAACCAATTAATACTAATGACCTTATGGACAATCTATTGAAAACCTGTCTTTATGACAAGCATGTGGCTCTGAAAGCGCAAATGAGCCCCTTCGCAGGCTATATGATGCCTATCCAATACACTTCGATTGTTGAAGAACACAATGCAGTACGCAACAACGTAGGTATGTTTGATGTATCGCACATGGGCGAAATATATGTATCGGGTCCCGATGCCGAGAAGTTTGTAAACTATATTTTCTCAAACCAAGTAGCTAATATGCCTATTGGTAAAGTTCTCTATGGTTTTATGCTCTATCCTACCGGAGGTGTTGTAGATGACCTCCTTGTATATCGCATGCAAGCCGAGAATACTTTCCTCCTCGTTGTCAATGCCTCAAACATTGCCAAAGACTATCAATGGGTGTATGAGCAAAGCAAAGGCTTTGATGTGAAAGTAGATAATGCTTCAGACGAAATCGGTCAGATAGCTCTTCAAGGCCCCAAAGCCGAGGAGGTAGCTGTAAACTTGTTGGGCCTTCCTGTTGCCGACCTTGAGTTCTATACATTCAAAGAACTTACATACAATGGTCGTGACCTCATTGCCAGCCGTACAGGATATACCGGTGAGGACGGATTTGAGTTGTATGCCGATCATGAAACAATCATTGCATTGTGGGACAAACTCTACAATGAAGGCAATGTAGCCGCTTGTGGTTTGGGTTGTCGCGACACATTGCGCTTTGAGGCCGGTTTGCCTCTCTATGGCCACGAAATCGACGTAGATATTACTCCCGTTGAGGCCGGCTTGAGCATGTTTGTTAAACTCGATAAGGAGAATGACTTCTTGGGTAAAGAGGCTTGTGCCCGTCAAAAAGCCGAAGGCGTAACTCGCAAGTCGGTTGGTATAGAGTTGCATGACAAGGCTATACCTCGTGCCGAGTATGAAGTAGAAGTTGATGGTAAAGTAGTAGGTCGCGTTACTACCGGTTATCGTTCTATCTCTACCGATAAGAGCGTATGTGTGGCTCTTGTTGAGAAAGAGTATGCCGCTATGGGTAGCGAGGTGGAAGTACGTATCCGCAAGAAAACTTTCAAGGGTACTGTCTGCAAACGTCGTTTCTACGAGGCTAAATACAAAAAATAAAAAGAGACTAACAAAAATCAAACAATAAAAAAATTTTTAACCTTTAAAACAGAAAATATTATGAGCACAGTAATTAATGGTTTGTATTACAGCGAATCACACGAATGGGTAAAAGTAGAAGGCAATATCGCTATAGTAGGTATCACCGATTATGCACAACACGCATTGGGTAGCATCGTATATGTAGATATGCCCGAAGTTGATGATGAGGTGGCTAAAGAAGAAGACTTTGGTGCAGTAGAGAGCACAAAAGCTGCCAGCGACCTCATTTCGCCCGTTAGTGGTACTGTTGTAGAGATTAATGAAGCACTCGAGGATAATCCCGAACTTATCAATGAGAATGCTTTTGAGAACTGGATTATGAAAGTAGAGATGAGCGATGCAGCCGAGCTTGAGGGCTTGATGGACGCAGCTGCTTATGAAACTTTCTGCGCTAATGAACACTAATTTCACAACATACTGATTATGGGATTTTCATATTTTCCACATACCGAGGAAGATATACAAGCAATGTTGGCACGTATTGGCATGAAGTCGCTCGACGACCTCTATGCCGATATACCCAAAGAAGTATATTACTCGGACGACAAAGAGTATGACCTTCCCTCGGCTTATAGCGAGGAGGAGATACGTCGTCACTTTGCCGAGTTGGAGAGTCGTAACAGCAAACTTACCGTATTTGCCGGTGCCGGTGTATACGACCATTATGCTCCCTCGGTAATACCTTATTTGTTGCAACGCTCTGAGTTCATCACAGCATACACTCCCTATCAAGCCGAGATTTCGCAAGGTACCTTGCGTTATATCTTCGAGTTCCAAAGCATGATTGCATCGCTCACCGGTATGGACTGTAGCAATGCCTCTATGTATGATGGTGCTACAGCAGCAGCCGAGGCTGTGATGATGGCTCTTGCTTCTACTCGTAAGAAAACTCGCGTATTGGTAGCGGCTACTATGCCCGAGCATGTGCGTCGTGTCATTGACACATACGCCAAGTATCGTGGCATCAGCATCACCATTGTAGCACACGCCGATGGTGTGACTTCGCTCGATGCCGTTAAGGCCGAGTTGGTAGCCGGTGATGTGGCAGGATTGTTGGTACCCGCTATCAATAAATATGGTATTATAGAAGACTTTACAGGATTTGCCGATGCTATGCATGAGCAAAAGGCACTCTTCATGGTTTATGCCGATCCTTCATCGTTGGCTGTCATTAAGACTCCCGGAGAGTGGGGCGCCGATATCGCTTGTGGTGATGGACAGACATTGGGTATTCCTATGAACTATGGTGGCTCTTATGTAGGCTTCTTGGCTTGCAAGAAAGAGCATGTACGCAAGTTGCCCGGTCGTATTGTAGGTGCTACTCGCGATCTCGATGGCAAGCGTGCCTTTGTACTCACATTGCAAGCTCGTGAGCAACATATACGTCGTGAGAAGGCTACCAGCAACATCTGCTCTAACCAATCGCTCATGGCCTTGTATGTAACTATATATCTTGCATTGATGGGTCCCAAAGGCCTCAAAGAAGTCAATGAAATGAGCTATGGTGGTGCACATGAATTGTACAATCGCCTCATTGCTACCGGTAAGTTTACTCCCGTTTTTGACAAGCCTTTCTTGAAAGAGTTTGTTCTCAATACTACCTTGCCCGTAGCTCAATTGCAAGAGGCTCTGCTCAAAGAGGGCATCTTTGGTGCATTGCAAACCGAGGAGGGATACGTATCGTTCTGCGTAACCGAGCGTCGTACTCCCGAAGAAATAGATCGATTAATTAATGTCATAAATACACTGTAAACCATGAAATACTACGATAAATTAGTTTTCGAATTATCGAAAGAGGGACGTACCGGTTATTCGCTCCCCCGCAATCCATGGGCACAGCACACTTGTGACATACCCGAAGGCTTGCGCCGTGATACCGATACAGGTCTGCCTCAAGTCGATGAGTTGGGTGTTGTTCGTCACTATACCAACTTGTCGAATATGAACTTTGGTGTTGATACTGGTTTCTACCCCCTCGGTAGCTGTACCATGAAGTACAACCCCAAAATCAACGAAGAGATAGCAGCTCTTAATGGTTTTAAAAATTTGCACCCGTTGCAACCCGTTGAGACAGCTCAAGGTGCTCTCGAACTCTATTACAATCTCAACCGTTCGCTCTCTACCATTACCGGTATGGCCGAGTGTACGCTCAACCCCTTTGCAGGAGCGCATGGTGAGCTCACCGGTTTGATGATTATGCGTCAATACCATCTGTTGCGTGGCGACGTGAAACGTACCAAGGTTATTGTGCCCGATAGTGCGCATGGTACCAACCCTGCAAGTGCTGCAGTTTGTGGTCTTGACGTGGTAGAGGTAAAATCGCGTCCCGATGGCACTATTGACATAGAGTCGTTGCGTTCGGTACTCGATGATACCATTGCCGGTATTATGATGACCAATCCCAATACGCTTGGTCTCTTTGAGACTCGTATTCTTGAGATTGCTCAGATGGTGCACGATTGTGGTGGTTTGCTCTACTACGATGGAGCCAACATGAACCCCTTGTTGGGTCGTTGTCGTCCCGGTGATATGGGCTTTGATATTCTCCACCTCAACTTGCACAAGACATTCTCTACACCTCACGGTGGTGGTGGTCCCGGTGCCGGAGCTGTTGGTGTTGCCGCTCACCTCACTGAGTATTTGCCCAGCCCCCGCGTGATACGCAATGAAGAGGGTCGTTTTGAGATATACAATGGTCCTGAGGCTATTGGTCAGGTTACAGGTTTCTTGGGCAACTATAGTGTGTTGCAACGTGCCTATACATACGTTCTGTCGTTGGGTAAAGAGAACTTGCGTTATGCAGGTCCTTTGGCTACTCTCAATGCCAACTATATCAAGGAAGAGTTGAAGGACGATTACAAGTTGCCTATCGACACATTGTGCAAGCATGAGTTTGTATTTGATGGTTTGGCCGATACCTCTACAGGGGTTACCACTCTCGACATTGCTAAGCGTTTGCTCGATTATGGTTATCATGCGCCTACTATCTACTTCCCGTTGTTGTTCCATCAATCTATCATGATAGAGCCTACAGAGACCGAGTCGCTCGAGACTATCACTGAGTTTATCTCTATCATGAAGAAGATTGCCGAGGAGGCTCGCACTATGCCCGAGGAGTTGAAAAACGCACCTCACAATACACCTGTGCGCCGTCTCGATGAGACTACTGCGGCCAAGAACCCGATTCTTACTTACACCGAGTTGAAAAACCAAGCCCAATAATCGTATGCATACACCTCTTATTATAATAGGAGCCGGCCCCGGTGGTTACGAAACCGCTGTGCTGGCAGCTCAAAGAGGCATAGAAGTTGTCATCATTGAAGCGAGTGCCGTAGGTGGCACTTGCCTCAATGAAGGCTGTATCCCCACAAAAGCTTTCTGTAAGAATGCTCAAGTCATCAACGACCTGCAAGAGGCCGAGTTGTATGGCATTGAGGGGGTAAGCTACAATTTCAATTTTGCTGCGGTAACCGAGCGTAAGAATAATATTGTATCGCAACTCAAACAAGGCGTTAGCACCTTGCTGAGTCACAAACTCATTCATCTTGTAGAGGGTAAGGCACAATTTGTAGATGCCCACACTGTTGAGGTGAATGGCGAGCAATATAGTGCCGATAATATTATTATTGCAACCGGTTCGGTAAGTAAGTTCCTGCCCATCGAGGGTGCTCATCTTCCCGGTGTTCTCACTTCAAAGGAGATGCTTGAGCTCACTGAGATACCTCGTCGTCTATGTGTAATAGGTGCCGGTGTCATCGGTTTGGAGTTTGCTTCAATCTTCAACAGCTTTGGTAGTGAGGTGACAGTTGTAGAGTTCTGTAAAGAGGTATTGCCTCGTTTCGATACCGACATTGCCAAACGTCTCAAGCAAAGCCTATCGAAAAGAGGAATTGAAATCCTTACTCAAACCGGTGTTACAGCCATCAAGCAAGAAGGTGAAGAGATGCAAGTATCATTTACTCGCAAGGGTAAAGAGGAGACAATCACTGTCGATCGTGTATTGATGGCTGTTGGTCGTCGTGCCAATACCGACTCTCTCAATCTTGCCGATGTGGGTATTGAGTTTACCCCTGCCGGTATCAAGGTGAATGAGATGATGCAGACCAATATTCCGCACATTTATGCTATTGGTGACATTACCGGTGGTATCATGTTGGCACACGCTGCTACATGGCATGGTATTCGTGCTCTCAATCATATCTGTGGCAATGACAATGATGGTATTCGCCTCGATGTGATACCCGGAGCTGTATTTACTGTTCCCGAGGTTGCTACTGTTGGTCTTACAGAGGACGAGTGCAAGGATAAAGGTATCGACTATCGTTGTGGCAAGGCATTCTTCCGAGCCAATGGTAAGGCCTTGTGTATGAACGAGCCAGATGGCCTATGCAAAGTTATTGCCGATGCCGAGGGTAAGTTGTTGGGTTGCCACCTTTATGGTCCTCACGCTGCCGACTTGGTACAAGAGGTTTGTGCTTTGATTTCTACCGGTGCAACAGTCGATCAACTGAAGCGCATCATTCACACACACCCCACCTTGGGTGAAGTGATACAGACTGCAGCTCACAGCATGTAATGTCGGCCTGTTGTGCTATTAAATAAAAAATTGCGGGTATTCCCGCAATTTTTTTGTTATATATCCTAAGGGTTATCCCATTCAGAGAGCTACTTACATGGGTAGTAAAATCAATTACAACTGAGAATAGCGTTTCTTGCCTTGCAAGAAATACGAGAGAATAATGTTTACTCGGCCTTGCGGTAGGTCGTTCAATTTATTGGTGGTAGGGTGGGTGTTATAATTACCCTTCATCTTTCTGAAGTCGCAGTGTGCGTTCCATACAGCCTTTACATACTCCCATTGTCCCGATAGCAGATACTTTACTGCCGACACTCCATCGTAGAGTTGCCGACGGAAAATCCGCCATGAACGTATATCGGTGGGCAAGTTTTTGTACATCATCAGTAGGTTGTTGCGGTAGTTGAGGTAGAGCTTGCGCGGACTTGAATTGTCGAGCGATGCTCCTCCGTAATGATACACAATACCTTGTGGTACAGCTACGATGCGATGTCCCATCAGTCGCATGCGCCAGCATAGGTCTATCTCCTCCATGTGTGCAAAGAAAGAGGCATCTAATCCTCCGGCTTGTTGGTATATATGGGTGCGCACCATCAAGGCAGCTCCCGATGCCCATGCTACCTCGCACACATCGTCATACTGTCCGGTGTCTTGCTCTACTGTGGCAAATATGCGACCTCGACAATAGGGGTAGCCATTGCAGTCGAGGAAACCTCCGGCTGCTCCTGCATACTCAAAGCTGTTGCGGTCGCGATAGGCTCGTATCTTGGGTTGTAGTGCAGCTACTTCGGTGTGCTTCTCGGCATACTCATAGAGGGGTTGCAACCAACCCTCGGCAACTGCAACATCGGAGTTGAGCAGTACAATATATGGGTATTCTTGTAGTTGTGCTATTGCTCGGTTGTATCCTTCGGCAAATCCATAATTCTCGGTGAATGTGATGGTGCGTACATGAGGAAACTCACGACGCATTACTTCCAACGAATTATCGGTAGAGCCATTATCGGCCACGATGATGTCGGCCAATAGGGTGGGTGTATTGTTGCATACCGATGGTAGATACTCACGAAGCAAATTGGCTCCGTTCCAATTCAATATAACTACTGCTATGGGTTTCATAACTATTATTTTGTAACTTTCCAACGCTTATGAGTCCACAGCCATGCGTGAGGCGCTCGGCGTATTGTTTTTTCCAATGCTGCGATATAGCGGTCGGTAATGTCGTAATTGGGGCAAGCCTTGGGATTGTCTTCAAGCAGACGGAAGGTTGCTTTGTAGAAGCCTCGTTTTACCAACTCAACATCTACATAGATTACAGCCATGTCCATCTTCTTGGCTATAGCTTCAAAGCCTGTAATTACAGCCGTATCTCTTCCCATGAATGTAGTCCAGTGGTGTACGTTGTTACCCCAAGGGCTTTGGTCGGCCATAAAACCTGTGAGCGATACCAATCCATCTCGGTCATATTGCATCAGTCGGCGCAAAGTCTCCTTTTGCGGTATGCCTACTGAGCCAAATCGACTACGCAGATGCAGGAAGAAGCGGTCGAACCACTTGTTGTGTAGTGGGCTGTATATTTGTCCGCTAACCAGTGTGTCACTTCTCTTGCACCACATCAATAGCGATGGTATCCATTCCCAGTTGCCATAGTGACCAAGTAGCAACATTACAGAACGTCCTTGCATGGTGTATCTGTCAACAACTTCGGCATTGACAAACTCCATGCGATGTCGTATCTCTTTGTCGCTGATGTGTAGCAACTTTATTGTCTCTACCATGTAGTCGGCAAAGTAACGATAGAAGTTGCGTTCTATCTCTCGTTGCTCTGCTGTGCTCTTTTCGGGGAAAGCCTTCTCTATATTATCGCGTGCAACCTTGCGACGATAGCCGGCAATTCTATATATAATAATGTATAACGCGCGCGCGATAATGTGTAGTACCGGTAGTGGCAAAAATGCCAATAGGTAGAAAAGTGCGTAGATAGGAGAGTACAAAATATCTTGCCAGCGACGACTCATAACATTCAATCTATATATTGGGCTGTCAATGCATCACCCGCTTCGTTAAATTCACCCAATCGCACCAGGCGCACTTTGTTTATCGCTTCGCGATTGTAAGGCATCTCTACTCTTATGTAGTTGTCGGTAAATCCGTGCATGGGCATTCCCTTGGCGGGTTGCTCAAATAGTACGGGCCGTACCGAGTTTTGATGTGCCCGATAGAACGATTGTAACTTGCTGTTGGATAGCTCGATGAGCTTGTTGCAACGTATGTGACGTTCATGTACATCTACCACCGGTTCTATGCCAAGGGCGCGGGTATTGGGTCGCTCGGAATAGGTAAAGACATGGAGTTGTGTTACGTCGAGCGAAGCTATGAAATTATAGCTGTCCTCAAAGAGCTGTTCGGTCTCGCCACGCATACCGGCTATGAGATCTACTCCTATAAAGGCATCGGGCATTGCTTGCTTTATCCTCTCTACTTTGTGTGCAAACAAGGCCCGGTCGTAGTGTCGGCGCATCAACTTTAGCACCTCGTCGCTACCCGATTGTAGAGGTATGTGGAAGTGTGGGCAGAAACGTTTTGATTGTGCCACAAAATCTATAATCTCGTCGGTGAGCAAGTCTGGCTCGATCGATGAGATTCTATAGCGATCTATACCATCTACTTCATCAAGAGCTCTTATGAGGTCATAAAATGTCTCCGGGGTGTGTTTGCCAAAATCGCCTATATTTACACCAGTTATTACTATCTCTTTACCGCCGGCCTCAGCTACTTGGCGGGCTTGTGATACAATCTGCTCAATCGTTCCGCTACGGCTTCTGCCTCGGGCCAAAGGTATGGTGCAATAGGTGCAATAGTAGTCGCAGCCGTCTTGTACCTTAAGGAAGTAGCGAGTGCGGTCGCCACGAGAGCAAGAAGGGCTGAACAATCTTATGTCCTTGTGCGGTGTCACTATCACCTCGCCATGCGAGCGCTTCTCGAGCGAGGGCAGATATTTCAGCAGTTCCAACTTTTGCTCGGCACCCAATACCAAGTCCACCTCGTGCATATCGGCTATATCTTCGGGTTTTAGTTGGGCGTAACAACCGGTTACTACCATAAAGGCATCGGGGTGCTTGCGGGCAATACGTCGTATGGCCTGTCGGCATTTCTTGTCGGCCAATTCGGTTACAGAGCATGTATTGATAATGCACAAATGCGCTTGTTCTCCCGAACGTGCTTTTCTAAAACCCTGTTCGGCAAGAAGTTGGCCAAGAGTAGATGTCTCGGCAAAGTTTAGTTTACAGCCCAGTGTATAAAATACAACTGTCTTATCTTGAAAAATTGAAGTATCAATCATTGATATTGTAATTTTGCCCAAAGTTAGGCATTTTGTGCCAAAATCGTTGCATAATTGCTAATTTGTTGCTAAAAATATGTTCGCTTCACAAAGTAAACCTATAATTTTGCATCGCAATCAGTAAATTATATGTTACTCTAATTTCATAACTATGATTGAACAACGCCTTATACAAATCTACCAAGATAGTTTCCGCGAAAATTGGGAGCTCCCTGCATTAACCGATTATAGTAAAAAACACACCCTCACATACCAAGACCTTTCGGTTGAAATCGCCAAGTTGCATATATTCTTGAAAGAATGTGGTATCGGACATGGCGATAAAATAGCTCTTGTGGGCAAAAATACACCTCAATGGTGTACTGTATTTATAGGTGTTATTACTTATGGTGCAGTGTTGGTTCCTATTTTGCAAGAGTTCAATCCGCACGATATGCATCATATCATTAATCACTCAGAGTCGAAATTGTGTTTCTCAAGCAATCGGATTTGGGAACACCTCGAGTTGGAGCGATTGCCCAACATTCGTGCTGCTATCTCATTGGAAAATTTCACTATTTTGGCTCAGCAAGAGAATGAGAAAATTGATGAGAAATTAGCTTCGGTAAATGACTTATATACTCGTCAGTATCCTAATGGCTTGACACGCGAAGATGTATGCTATGCAGCTAATGGCAATGATGAGTTGGCTCTTATCAACTATACTTCGGGAACAACCGGATTTAGCAAGGGTGTGATGCTTACCGGAAACAATTTGGCCGGTAACGTAGTCTTTGGCTTGCGTTCTCATCTGCACTATCGTGGTAGCCGTGCGTTATCGTTCTTGCCTTTGGCTCATGCCTATGGCTGTGCCTTTGACTTCCTTACGCCTTTGGCTGCCGGCTCGCATATCACATTGTTGGGTCGTACACCCTCTCCCAAAATTCTTTTAAAGGCATTGTCGGAAGTAAAACCCAATCTGATAATTTGCGTGCCTCTCATTCTTGAGAAAGTATATCGCAAGCAAATTCAACCTCTTGTGAGTAAAGGTGCTATGCGATTTGCACTCAATATACCTATTATCAATGACCAGATATATGCACAGATTCGCAAGAAATTGGTCGATGCCTTTGGTGGTGAATTTGAAGAGGTAATTGTGGGTGGTGCTCCCCTTAATGGAGAGGTTGAAGCGTTCTTGCGCAAAATCAAATTTCCCTTTACCGTAGGTTATGGTATGACCGAGTGTGCCCCTCTCATCAGCTATACACCGCATCGTGAGTTTCAAGGCGGTTCGGCCGGTCGCACACTCTTTGGTTATGTAGAGACAAAGATTGATAAAGCAGATCCTAACAGTAATGTAGGAGAGATATGTGTGCGTGGAGAACACGTCATGCAAGGCTACTATAAAAACGAGGAGGCCTCTAATGCTGTCTTGGATAAAGATGGTTGGTTGCATACCGGCGACTTGGGTACAATAGGTCCCGATGGAACAATCTTCATTAAAGGTCGTTGCAAGACTATGTTGTTGGGAGCCAACGGACAGAATATCTATCCCGAGGAGATCGAGGCAAAACTCAACAATCTGCCCTATGTCATGGAGAGCCTTGTTGTGGAGCGTGATGGAAAACTTACAGCTCTTGTCTTCCCCGACTTTGAGACAATGGACACCGATGGAATAAGTAGCGATGAGCTTCCCAATATAATGGAGAATAATCGCAAAGAACTCAACAAGATAGTTGCCCCTTATGAGCAGATAGCACGTATACAGCTCCATGCCAATGAGTTTGAAAAGACTCCTAAGCGTAGTATAAAACGCTATTTGTATACCAATTGATATATCGATAGAGATATAAATGCAAGGATTTTATGATACATTTCAAAAAAAATCATAAATCCTTGCAATTTATTAAAATTTTATATCTACCTTTGTGCCGTTTTTGAAACTACAAGTTATTGTTATATCATTAATTAAAACAGAAATGAAAAAGTTAGTATTATTCTTCGCTGTTGCTGCTGCTGTATCTTTCGCAGCTTGCACTAACAAACCCGCTGAGGCTACTGAGGCTACTGAGGAAGCTGTTGAGATTGTAGCTGTAGAAGAAGTAGTTTGCGATTCTTGCGCTCACGAGTGCGATTCTTGCGCTACTCCTTGCGATACTTGCACAGTAGTTGCTGAATAATTATCAGACAACTTGAAGGAAGTTGAGCCGTTACTAAAAGTAGCGACTCTTTTTTTATATATTTATATGGTTGCATAAGCAACTATATAAATGCGTGTGTTAATAAGCCTGCAAAGGTTTTTTTCTATCGAATAAATGTGTAAGTTTGTAGTTTCAAAAAAGTTGTAGTAAAAAAGATGTCAGATAAAGCAATCGTCATAAAAGGGGCAAGGGTTAATAACCTCAAAAATATCGATATAAGCATACCTCGCAATACACTTACGGTAATAACCGGATTGTCGGGCTCGGGAAAGTCTTCACTTGCTTTCGATACACTCTATGCCGAGGGTCAGCGACGTTATGTTGAGAGTTTATCGTCTTATGCTCGACAATTCTTGGGTCGTATGAACAAGCCTGAGTGTGACTATATAAAAGGAATACCACCGGCTATTGCCATAGAACAGAAGGTAAATACTCGCAATCCGCGTTCTACAGTAGGCACTTCGACTGAAATATACGACTACCTGCGCATGATGTTTGCCCGCATAGGACGCACCATATCGCCGGTATCGGGCGAGGAGGTGAGGCGTCATGATGTGAAAGATGTGATAGCCTGTATGCTTTCATACCCCGAGGGTACACGTTTTGCGTTGCTCACAAGACTCGTTATTCCGCAAGGTCGTTCTGTAGCCGAACATTTAGGAATTTTGCTTAAAGAGGGTTTTACTCGCGTAGAGAAAGATGGCTGTTTTGTAATGATAGAGGATATACTCTCGCATGAGTCATCGGGTAGTATTGACGGTGCAAGATTGCTCGTAGATCGTATGTCGGTGGCCGACAATGGTGCCGCCATCAGCCGACTTACCGACTCTACCGAGACAGCTTTCTTTGAAGGTGGTGATGAATGTACATTGCAGTTCCATCTTGAAGGAGTGGTCAAGGAGCATCATTTCAGCAAGCGTTTTGAAGCCGATGGAATCCAATTTGAGTCACCCAGCGATTTGATGTTCAACTTTAACAGCCCGGCCGGTGCGTGTCCCGAGTGCGAGGGTTTTGGCCGAGTTATGGGTATAGACGAAAATCTGGTTATTCCCAATAAGACATTATCGATATATGAAGATGCCGTAATGTGCTGGCGAGGTGAGAAAATGAGTGCCTGGAAGCATGCGTTTATTGAGGCCTCGGAGCGTACCGGATTTCCTGTACATCGTCCCTATTATCAGCTCTCGGAGAGTGAGAAGTTGCTGTTGTGGGAGGGCTGTGATGGTGTATATGGCCTGAACGATTTCTTCAAGATGTTGCAGGAAAATCAGTATAAGATACAATATAGGGTTATGCTGTCGCGCTATAGAGGCAAGACTGTGTGTCCTGTATGCCATGGCTCACGCCTCAAGAAGGTGGCATCGTATGTGCAGGTGTGCGGCCACACCATCATGCAACTTGTGCGCATGTCGGTCAAGGAGCTTCATCGTTTCTTTGCAGAGATAGAGCTGGACGAGACCGATGCTCGTATTGTTGCACGTCTGCTTACCGAAATACGCAACCGTCTGCAGTTCTTGTTAGATGTGGGTTTGGGTTATCTTACGCTCGACCGACTCTCTTCTACTTTATCAGGAGGTGAGAGTCAGCGTATCAATCTTGCAACCTCTCTGGGCAGTAGTCTTGTGGGCTCGTTATATATTCTCGATGAACCAAGTATAGGCCTGCACTCACGCGATACGGCTCTCCTTATCAAGGTGTTGCGTCAATTGCAGCAATTGGGTAATACAGTGGTGGTGGTTGAGCATGATGAAGATATAATTCGTGCTGCCGACTATATAATAGATATAGGTCCCAAGGCAGGACGTTTGGGTGGTGAAGTTGTGTTTCAAGGTGCTTTAGACACGGCTCAGAGCGATACACCGAGCTATACTTTGCGTTATCTGTCGGGCAATCTCTCTATTCCCACACCCACACAACGCCGGCCATGGAACAGCTACATCAAGGTAGAAGGTGCCGCCGAGAACAATCTCAAAAACGTAGATGTGACATTCCCCTTGCGCGTGATGACAGTCGTTACGGGCGTGAGTGGTTCGGGAAAATCTACGCTTGTAAGTACAATTCTATATCGAGCACTCTTGCGCCACTATGGGTTAGGTGGCGATATTCCGGGAACGCATGCAAGGTTGTCGGGCGATATGCAGTTGATAAAAGCCATAGAGTATGTAGATCAAAATCCTATCGGTCGTTCTTCTCGTTCCAATGCAGCTACCTATCTCAAGGCTTTTGACGAGATACGCCATCTCTTTGCCGGTCAGCAAGCAGCTGTACAAATGGGATTTAATGCCTCGTATTTCTCTTTCAATGCCGAGGGTGGGCGATGCGAAAACTGTAAGGGAGATGGTACGATAACTGTCTCTATGCAATTTATGGCCGATATTACGCTGGAGTGTGAGTGTTGCAAGGGTAAACGTTTCAAGCAGGAGGTGTTGGATATAGAGTATCGTGGCAAGAATATCAACGATATACTCGATATGACTATCAACCAAGCTGTAGAGTTCTTTGCCGAGGCTGATGGGTTGGCCGAAAAACGTATTATCAAGCGCCTAAAGCCGTTGCAAGACGTGGGCTTGGGATATATCAAGATGGGACAATCGTCATCGACCTTGTCGGGTGGAGAAAACCAGCGTGTGAAACTTGCCTACTTCCTTGCCAACGAGCGACAAGAACCTACAATGTTTATCTTTGATGAGCCAACAACGGGTTTGCACTTTCACGATATCAGTACGCTTATGAAATCGCTTAATGCCCTTGTTGAGCGAGGACATACAGTGGTTGTCATTGAGCATAACCTCGATGTTATCAAATGTGCCGACTATGTGATAGACATGGGGCCCGAAGGAGGCGATGCCGGAGGATATGTGGTATGTACCGGTACTCCGGAGCAGGTTGCTGCATCGCCTCAGTCATATACAGGAAAATTTTTAAAAGAGAAACTATAAGTTATGAGAAAGTATCTATTTCCACTATTTGTGTTATGTGCTTTTATGCTTTCGGCACAGACGAAGTTTTCGCCTTTGGCTCAAAAGTTGTGTAATGAGTCGTATGCAGGAATGCAGCGTATCGGTGGCAAAGGTAGTGCAAACTATATTCAAGCAACATTACAGACTACCGATGCCGATGCTCTTGAGCAATATGGTATTATTGTAGGCTCGCAGATAGGCGATTTTGTAACGGCTCTTGTGCCGGCAGGCCTTTTTGAGAACTTGGACGATATTGCCGAAGTCACTCATGTCGATGCCGGTCGTTATGCACGTCCATTGCTCGATGTTGCCTTGTCCGACATCGGTTATGACGGCATACTCACGTTGCCATATACACCCGAGCCATTCTTGGGTAAGGGTGTAATTGTGGGTATTGTCGATTTGGGATTTCAATGGGATCATATAGCTTTTCGCAATAGCGATGGCAGTACCCGCATCTTAGCCGCATGGAACCAAAACGATACCACCGGTACAGCTCCCGAACCGTATAGCTATGGCTCATTGTATGATTGCGAAGAAGAGATATTGTCGGGCCGTAACAGCGATGTTGAGGTGCATGCAACACACGTCACCGGTATAGCAGCCGGTAGCGAGATCGAGGGTATTCCCTATGCCGGATTGGCTCGTGAGGCTTCACTTGTATTGGTTGAGGCTCAGAATACACAAGGATCGGGAATGACCGACCAAGGCATAGTAGATGGTATCAACTTTATATTTGATTATGCCGATCGTCTCGATATGCCCTGCGTGATCAACTTGAGTATTGGTAGCCTCATAGGCCCTCATGATGGAACATCGCCTTTCGACCAAATGTGCGATACGTTGCAAGGTCCCGGTCGTCTCATCGTGGGTGCCATGGGTAACTCGGGAAGGCAACACTATCACTTAGGATATGATTTTGATGAGAATAATACCGAGTTTCGTGCCGGTATGAAGCAACAAGGAAGCAATCTGCCTATACTCGATGCTTGGAGTGAAGAGCCTGTAGAGTATATGTTGGAGTTTTATCATGGCTATGCCGATACGATTCTCGATGTTACCGGTTGGATTCCTTTTGATTCTATTTTTGAGACAACCCTTCGTTACTTCGACCGAGAGATTACAGTTACTGCCTATTCGCAACAATCGCCTTTCAACGGCAAGTATAACACCCTGATAGAGGTGAGCGGTATTCGTAATATTGGTAATTCCTATTTTGCGCTGAAAGCTCGTGGAGAGCAAGGCCATGTGGATATATGGACCAATTCGCCCGGAACTGAATTCTATTCGTGGGGTAATGAAGACTGGTTGGAGGGAGATACCCAAATGACACTCAATGAGGTAGGCGGTACAGGCAAGCGTATAACCTCGGTGGGAGCTTATACTTCCGATACTTGTAAAGAGGCCGACGCAGGTAATAGTGTCGATTACGAACTATATGCCGTATCCCCATTTTCGAGCAAAGGTCTTGCAGCAGATGGTCGCATCAAGCCCGATATTATAGCTCCCGGTTGCATTATTACATCGGCTTTCAATGAGGTGTTGGCTTCCGATCCTAAGAACTACTTCCACTCCTCTATCACCGACACCTTTATGATTGACAATAAAACGTACTATTATGGCCTCAATTCGGGTACATCTATGGCTGCACCTATTGTTACCGGAACATATGCAATATGGTTGCAGGCTAAGCCCGATCTTACCCCCGAGGAGGCTAAAGAGGTATTGTATCTCACTGCTGTTCAAGATGAATTTACTACCGATGTAGCAATGGCGGGATATGGCAAGGTCAATCCTTTTGCAGGATTGTGTCATATATTAGATGCCAACGATGTGGCTACCCCGTTAGCACAGGAGGAGGTAATATTGTATCCCTCGGTGGGTTATGGAACGTTCAATTTGTGTTGCGGCAAAGCGGACAATATTTCGGCTATACGCATATACAATGCATCGGGTAGCGAAGTGGCTTCGTACCAACCAACCGATGTTGCAAGCCATACCTTGAATATTCCGGGTGCGCAACAAGGTGTGTATTACGTACAGATAACAACCGGCAACGGGCAGTATGTGCGCAAGTATATATGTAGATAATGCTCTGTAGCAAAGAGTTCTTGTCCCGATATGATGCGAAAACGTTTGCATAGTGACCCAATAAAAAAACAAACAAAAGGACATCTCTGTTCAATGCGTTTTAGTAACTTTATGCACTAAAACTCAAAAACAATAATTATATGACGTTAATATTGAGCGTAAAGTACCACACTTACTGGGGTGAGTCTATCGGTATTGTCTTCGCTGGTTCGGAGCAAATACACCCTCTTACATATGTCGATGCCGATAATTGGCAGATTGAGATAGATTTCCCTCAAGCTACAACTTTGCGATACAAGTATGTGGTATGTCGCGATAACACACAAATACGACAAGAGTGGGGAGAGCCTCATACACTGCATCTATCGAAGCAAGTAACAAGTTGTAGGGTGTTTGATACATGGTGCGATATTCCGGTAAACAATGCTTTCTTCAGTTCGGCATTTACACAAAGTATCTATGCCCGCAAGAATGCCAAGAAAACAACTCAAGCTGCTAAGCCCGGCTCGATACTCTTTCAAGTGAAGTCGGCCATGGTGGCACCCAACGAAGTGTTGGCTATCGTAGGTAGCTGTAAGGCTCTGGGAGAATGGGATATCAAGAAGGCTGTGAAGATGAACGACAAGCAATTCCCTCTATGGACTGCTGTTGTTGATGCCGGTAAGGCTGGTGGCGAATTTGAGTACAAATTTGTAATCCTAGATGCCAATAGTGGTGATGTGAAGGCTTGGGAGTCGCGTAGCAACCGTCACTTCATAGTGCCTCAAACTGCCGATTGCGATGCCATTGTTGTATCAGATGCACAAGCCGTAGCCTCTACACACACATGGAAGGGTGCGGGTGTTGCTGTACCCGTATTCTCATTGCGTAGTGAGAAGAGCTTGGGCGTAGGTGACTTTGCCGACTTGCGCTTGCTCGTTGATTGGGCGGCTGCTACCGAGCAACGTATCATACAGATATTGCCCATCAACGATACTACTATGACCGGTACTTGGCAGGATTCATATCCCTATAGTGCCAACTCGATATATGCACTACACCCCCAATACCTGCGTCTCGATGAGGTGGGTAAACTCAAGGATAAAGCACGTCGTCAATACTACGAACAAGAGCAACAAAAACTCAACGCACTCTCTGATATTGACTATGAGCGAGTAAATAAAGTTAAGAACGAATATCTGCAAGAGATATTTGCACAGGACGGCGATGCTACAATGGTGTCGAAAGAGTTCTTGCAATTCTTCAATGACAACCGTTATTGGCTTGTTCCCTATGCAGCTTATCGCACATTGTGTAGCGAAACCGGAACTCCCGATTTCAATCAATGGGGAGCCTATGCCGTATATGATGCCAATACAATAGCATCGTTTGACAGCCCCGAGAGTCCCTATTGCAACACCATGCGCTTGCATTATTTCACTCAATATCATTTGCACTTGCAATTGCAGGCTACACGTACCTATGCACACAGCAAGGGTGTAGTACTCAAAGGCGATATACCCATTGGTATCAGTCCCCGCAGTGCCGATGCATGGGCTACACCCAAATACTTCCATCTTGACAGCCAAGCCGGTGCTCCACCCGATGACTTCTCGGTACTTGGTCAGAACTGGTTCCTGCCCACCTACAATTGGGACGAGATGGATAAAGACGGATATGTATGGTGGAAATCGCGCTTCAGCAAGATGGCCGAGTACTTCGATGCCTATCGTATCGACCACATTCTTGGCTTCTTCCGCATTTGGGAGATTCCGAGTCATGCTATACATGGTCTGCTCGGACACTTTAGCCCTGCATTGCCTTTCACTGCCGAGGAACTGGCTTCCAGAGGATTTAATTTCGACAAGAACCTATATACCTACCCCTACATTCGCGACTATATGTTAGGCGAACTCTTTGGCCCTTATACCGAAGATGTGCGCAATGACTATCTCTCGCCGTTGGGCGGTGGTTGCTATGGCATGCGTCCCGAGGTAAATACTCAGCGCAAGGTGTATGACCTCTTTGCCGGCTGTGATGACGAGCGTAGCAAGGTTATATGCGATGGCCTCATGCGATTGCATGACGAGGTGCTCTTTGTCGAAGATCCCGCAAAACAAGGACACTATCACCCACGCATCTCGGCATGGCAATCGTATATCTATCAGTCGATGCCCGAGTATCAACGTCACGCATTCGATGCTCTCTACAACGACTTCTATTACTATCGTCACAACGACTTCTGGTATCATGAAGCCATGAAGAAATTGCCACCGCTATTGTCGGCCACCAATATGTTGGTATGTGGCGAGGACTTGGGTATGATACCCCACTGCGTGCCTGCTGTGATGGATCAGTTGCAGATACTATCGCTCGAGGTGCAACGCATGCCCAAAGATGTTGATAACAAGTTTGGGTGTACATGGAACTATCCCTACCTATCGGTAGCTACCACTTCTACTCACGATATGTCGGGTATTCGTGGTTGGTGGGAAGAAGACCGCGATAATATGCAAGACTTCTACAATCGTGTCTTGTGCTATGGTGGTAATAGCCCCTACTTCTGCGAGCCCTATATATGCGAGCGCATTATAGAACATCACCTCGCTTCGCCCTCGATGCTTGTGATATTGCCCTTGCAAGACTGGTTGTCGATGGACGAGAAGTTGCGTCGTGAAAATCCCCTCGATGAGCGCATCAATGTGCCTGCCATCAATCCTTATTATTGGAAGTACCGTATGCACATTACTATCGAAGAGCTCATCAAGGCTACCGAGTTCAACAACAACTTGCGTGAGAAGATAATCCAAGCAGGTCGTTAATACCATGATGTAAGGGTAACTCTTGCATTTAGTAGAGCAACCATAAAACCAAAAGCCGGGTATGCGTGTTATATGCATACCCGGCTTTCTTATATGAGTAGTTGCTATGCGTGTAGCAGTAACTATCATCTTGAGATGCCAAGGCAGGCGACATATATTACTTTGTCGTAAACAATAAAAAAACTGCGCGCCTTTCACAAGGAACGCAGTCGTAATTATTCACCTATTAAGTACTCATTATTGAGCACTTTGCCATTCTTCGAGGGTGGCGTACTCATGGCCTTTATCAACAATCTTGCCAACAATAGCGCCATCTTCGATCTTAAAACTTATTTTATCCCTTTTGATGATAGCCGAAAGGTCAATTGAGCCAACCTTAGTTCCTGCTTTTATCGTTACGCATTTATCCTTGAAGTACATATCGCTACGGGCTACAATGGTTTCTACCTCAGCACCATTTATGGTTACTATAGGCTGTTCCCATACATATATACTACCATACTTACCACCATTAATGGTAACAGATGAGCCATTTATCGAGTTGGGAATACCTACATCATAGACAGGCCACTTGTGTTGAGTATCCAATTCCGACAATGTAGTGCCATATATGTGGCAGTTGTTGAGTGTGGCATTACCATAAATAGCCAATGCAGGAGCTATGCCGGCAGCGTAGGCAAACACTTCGGCATTGATAATGTTTACATTGTTCAGTGTGGTATTGAAGCCGTACTCTTTGGAATATTTACCTGTGCTGGGGTCGTAGTAGCCGTTATAGTTCCCCAGTGTTATAGCAGTCATTGGGCCTGTAAAGTTGAGATCATTAACGGTAACACTGCTGCCATTTTGAGAAGTCAGCGTGGTTGACATATAGGCAAAAATACCATCTTTCCAATCGAAATTATTGGCCGACTCGGCAAACGATACAATAGTGTGCCCATTACCATTTATGACAAGATCTTCGGTAAGACCTACCGAGTGAATATAGGAGTTTGAGGTTACGGCAAGGTCTTTATCCATATCGATGGTAATAGGGCCTTGTGCAAGCATATCTTCAACAAATTTATCGGTATCTTCCGAGAAGTAGCAATTGTTACATTCAGCCTCTCCATCAACTTCTTCAACACCTTCGGTGTATTCATCATCGTGGATAGCATCAACGGTATTGATGTAGCAGTTTTCCATATACAACTCTACGTATGAGCGTATCATGGCATACATACCATTACCATATAGGCGGCTGTCATAGAAACTTACCGATGATAATGTAGGGCCAAAAGAGTTCCAGCCATAGAGAACACAATCTTTAAATACTATCTCACCTACACCACCATCGAAGTGAATGGAGTATGCACCTGTCTCGTTGTTGAATGTACAATTTTCAAAAACTACTTTACCATTTGTTTTATTGCCATAGCTACGGCCTGTAATATTAGCGTTCTTGATAATAACGGTAGTTTCAGAAGGTACCAATTCGGTAGTCAGTGCATAGTTGAAGTCGCCAATATATTGGTCAGAAGCCTCCAAAACGACATAGTTTTCGTTTTTTGCCTTAGCTGTTTCAAGGGCTTCTTGAGCCTCGGCTTTCGATGATATGGCGTATGAGTTATAGTTGTTGTTATAGGGGTTCTCGGGGTCTATTGCATAGCGATTGTCAATCTCTACGATGAAATCGATGCCTTGAGTCAGGAGTGAACCATATATATTGGTACGATAGTTGGGTCTTACGGGTATGCTTGTGAACGAGCGGGTTTGGTGAGATGCTGTTGTGCCGTATGCGAACTCTACATCAACTACGGTCTTGTCTGCTCCTACCAATAGATAGTTCATAGCCAAGTAGTCATAGTCACCGGCAGGGAAAGTTTGGCTGTCATCGGGAAGGTTGGCAAATGCAAAAGTTTGAGCCTTAGCCTTGCCTGTTGCAACTCCGGTTTTGAAGTCGAGGGTACTGTAAACCGGAACTACAACTTGAGTCATGCTCACGTTGATACCATCATTTTGAGCAATTGTAAGGTCATCTGTACCAATATTCAATTGTGCAAATGGACGGGTGAGGGTGATTTTTATCGCCTCATTACCTTGTTTAACAGGAACATTTTTGAAGCAATAGAAAGCATCGCGATTTTCGTCGTTGCTAACAGCTGCGTCGTAGTTCACATTCATTACAAGGTTTTTATAATCGATAGTATAGGGGGCATTGGGTGCCGCTGCCCAAAAGAGAACGTTGTAGGTTTTGCCGGCTGCCAATTTCATTTGTATGTTAGCCTTCTTGTTGGCGAGTTGGGCCGTACCTTTAAGTCCCTCTCGGTCTATCAAATTATACTTATCATCATATACAGCATACTGCAATTGAGTAGCTGTTGTTCCATCACTAAAGGTGGTGCGAGTTGCAATCTCGGGTGTGCTAATCTCAAAAGTGACTACTGAGTTGTTGTTGTCAATCAAGACTTCGTCGTGCTGACATGATGTTGCAAGCAAAATCATTGCTACAAGCATACCGAAGAATAGACTTTTTTTCATCTTTTATACTATTTATTTGTTGATAAGGAAAAACTTCTCATCATAAAAAACATTGCCGTATATAGAATGAATTCTATATGATTTTGTGCCGAATGGTATTGATTACAAAGTTTTGGGCAAATATAGATATAATTAATCAGAATTACCCCCCCGATGGTTAAATCGTGTTAAATGCATGATAGAACTCAATGTTTTACCTTGAATAGAGGTTTTTGCATCAATTTAGTATAGAAATAAGTCAATAAAACGATACGCCTTTTTGCTTGAAAAAATAGACAAGAAAATAAAAAAAGCCGTGCCCGTAAAGGGGGCACGGCAACATGTTTGAGTGTTGTATTACGTCAATGCGTTATCGAGTGATGACAACTTTACGGTATTCCGATGCAGCCTGGACGAAGTAGATGCCTTCGGGAAGCAGAGTCGCATTGATAACGTATGTAAGTTCATCAATGGAAACGTCCGAATGAACTACTTTTCCCGATGCATCGAAGAGGATTACTTGAGTATTTGCGGCCAAGCCCTCGATGTAGATGCGACCTTGCTGTGTGTATATTGCAATACCGTCATCGTGCTTATTATCTATGCCCGACTGAGCAGCTACACGAACGACATTAGAACCCACTTCGCCACAACCCGAATATATGGCTTTCACTTGGTACTCATAGTAGTTGCCCATGTGGGTATTCTCATCGATAAAGAAGGTGTCGAATATAGGCTCCTCATTGAGGCGGTAACTGTTGCAATAAACATTATAGCCTTCAAATGCATTGCGTTCCGATGTCGCTTCTTGTGGTAAGCGTTGGCCACGTATTGTTTCGGTCGATACATTTTCCATCGGTACAAACTCCATCGATTCTACTTTTTGAGGTGCTTTGCCCATACCCTTATCGGCATAAGCACGCAATCCGAGAGTGATATTCCAATTGCCATCGATGTCGTTGGCATTGAGTGTACTCCAGTTCTTTCCATCGGTAGAGTAGAGGTCGCCACGGCCTACTTTACCGGGTCCTTCGTCATAACCCAAGGGGATACTTATCTCGTTGTGCTCGACGTAAGCGACTACTCGTAGTGTCTTATTGGTGTTGATGAGTAGGGGGTGGTGTAGTTCGATGGTATTGAAACTATATTGCTTGAGGTTGGGTACGTATTGTTGCGCAATGAGGTTGTCGCCTTCGTAAACGAGGAGGAAAAGCGCATCGGGAATGTGATTGATATACAATTCCACCTCCGATAGCGACATCTTTTCATAGTGCTTCAGTTCCTCGCTGTTCCATTGTACACCGGCATAGTAAGCACCACCGCTGGGCATACCGGCAGCGTCGTGTGCGGTACCGTTGTGCCACTTGAGACTTACCGCGTCGCCCAGTGCCGGAGCGCTCCACGATAGGTTGTAGCCCTCGTTCAAAGGTTCGACAAAGAGCATGCCGGGTTTCTGGCAACCATTGCTATAATCTACATCGATGCTTACAGCCTCGGTATATTCGCTCACGCACGACGACAAGTAGTGGGCACGCACTTGATAGTTGTATGTACCCGGCTCAAGGTTGCGGTCGGTAAATGATACATCGGTAATCAATTGGTCGTTGAGAAGTTTGCCATCGCGCATGATGTCATATCCGTAGGCCTGACCAATTGCACGCTCGTCGAGAGCTATGGCATCTATATATTGTGTAGTTGTACCGGCCTCGTGACAGATGGCCAAATAGTCGGTTCCGGCTTCAATGGTAAACTCGTATCGCTTCCATGCCTCGGTTGTGGTAACACTTCCCAGAGGTATGAAGTCGCCTAAGTTATTGCCTAAATCGGACGTGAATAATCGCAGATTGCCATTTCCAAAGTGGTCGTCGTGGTTGCGTGCAACGAAAGAGAGCACCATGTCCTGTTCCTGCTTATTGAGAGGTATGATGAGCCAAGCCTCGTTGCCCTTGGTTGCGTAAATAGACTTGTTGCCATGATATGCCATAGCATCGGTCACCAACCAATTGTTGTTGAGATTATCCCACTCGTTATGACCGAATGTTTCGCCGGCAACATTGTTTTCAAAACTCTCGTATGTTGCAGCCTCGGTCGAGGTGGGATCGACAAACGATATATTCACGTTGTAGCCATAGCTACTCTGTGTGGCTTGCAGGTAAGTAGGAGCATCACAATGTTCGGCATCATAGATGTCGGCGTAGGCTATATGTGAGCGAGACGAGGTTGTGCCGTCAATATACACTGTTTCTATTTCATATTGGTATGTTCCCACTTCACTCTCATCTTCGGCAAAGTAACGGAATGGAATAGGAGTGGTATTGCGCAATTCGCCGTTGCGATATACATTGTAACCTTCGAGTCCTACAATACTACCTAAGTCGAAGAATATGAAGAGGCAGTTGTTGTTCTCTTGTAGAGCAACGGCCAAGAGTTTCAATCCTTCGTTGGTAGTAATTACCGACATACCACCGGCCATAGAGCCCATTTCGGGTGTTATCTCTATGTAGTTGCTTATATCGATAGTTCTTCTCAGAGTGCCTGTTGCATAGTCGTAGCAACAGATAACATAGGGATTTTCGTATCCTTGCTCAAATGTGTAGAGAGTGCCATTGTAGTAGGCCGATCCGGCAGCACCTTTCAGTGCAGGACCATCACCAAGTTTAGCACCGCGTTTGCTCACATAGATACTTGTTTCCCAGTCACCCACTTCAAATCCGCCATTGCCATTGTCAAGCTCGGGCATATAGGCAATGTGACGGGCAATCTCCGATATAGAGATGGTGTCGGCAATGCATCTGTTTGCTATATCGAGGCGATATATCGAGCTGTTTCCGTCGGCAGCATAGAAGTCTTTGCCATCGTAGGTGAGGTTGCGAATACCGCCAAGATTGCGACTTATCAAGATACTCTCTACAAAAGTACCATCAAGGGTGTATTTGCATATTGTTCCGTTGGTATTGTGTAGCGAGGTGTATATAAACTGACCATCTGAGGCAATACCCATTTCGCCCGAAAGGTTGCCTCGGAACGAACTTACATATTCGGGATAGCCCTCTTCGGCTGTAGCCTGTACGTGTTGAAGGTCTATCGGGAATGAACTTTCAACGGCCAATGGGAAGTCCCAACGAAGGTGTATCGTGCGGTTGAGTTCGGTTTCGGCAACAACATTCATAGGAGGCATCGCTGCTTGTAGGTCTATAATCTCGGCATTTTCAGCTCGACTCAAGGGTGACTCGCCACCATCGGCATATACCGATGATACTTGGTAGGTATATATACCCGGGGTATTTATCTCGTCGGTGTATGTAAGCGATGCACCCTCGGTGCTATTGACATAAGTATTGTTGCGGTAGATGTTGTAGCTTACAGGCATCTCCTCGGTGGTAGCCGAGGGTGCCAGGTTGATAGCAATGTTGAAGTTGCCTTGCATACCTATGTGAGTGAGGGGATACCATGTCTTTCCATCTTCCGATATGATATTACCTTTTCCGTTTTGCGAAGGCGACTTGTCGATACCAATGGGACGCATTCCGCTATCGTGAGCAATGAGGAATGCAATGCGATAGTCGCTTCCCGGCTCAATGGCAATAGGGGTGTTGAGTGTGATGCGGTTGTATGCTCCGTATGTTATCTCTTTGCTGTCTATGTTTTGCGATGCGATACGCTTATTATCTTTATAGATTTGCAGCGACAAAGACAAGAAACGCTCTTGGATAAATACATCAACGGTCTCGATTGTCATGTTGCGATAATCAACGAGTTCGGTGTGATCCCAAGCAGCGCCTGCCCAGAAGTATCCGCCATCGGCCATACCCATAGCGCTGTTATTTATTCCGCTATCCCATCTCAATGTAGTGCTGTCTTTCAGTGTGGCATTGGGCTTGAGCCATGTGAGGGTTGCCATGCTGTTGCGGGTAACATTGACCGAGAGTTGTTGTGGTGCGTAATAAGGAGCACCAACCTTGATGTATATTTCGGCAGCATCTGATTTTACCGACTCTTTGTCGCCATACACAGCTGTAATTGTGTAGCTGTAGTTACCCATAACCAGTTGGGTGTCGGTATAAGAAGTCTCGGCTATAGGGGTTTTATTTATCTTTTCCTCATTGCGATAAATGTTGTATCCCGAAGGAGTTTTATCGGTATTGGCACTCCATGTAAGAGACACTGACGAGTTCCCCTCGATAGATGCTTTCAGGTTTGTGGGGCGAGGTGTTGCCGATGCCTCGGTTGCAGTGTAGCTTATGGTGAGGTCGCTGCAATCGAGTTGGGGCACGGTAAATAGTTTTACGGGTGAGCTGTAAGTCTCTCCAACAACCGCATTGCGGGCATCAAAACCTATGGTTATCTCTTGCGATTGTCCGGGTTGTAACGCGCCGGCTTCGGGCTCTATACTCAACCAATCTTGCGTTTTGGCCAACTCATAAACAAAGAGTCGAGAAGGAGATTGCTTGAGGATACCTACCAATGAAAGAGTTCCATCGATATAGTTGCTTGTAGCTTCAATACCGCATATATAGTTAGGAACTTCAATAGTACCTACTTTATAGCCCGACAAGTCATCTATCATGTGCATGATAGGCGTGAGACTGCGTGTGTTGAGGTTGTATTGTATGATTTGCAGCTGGTCTATCTGGTTGGTTCCGGCGATCTCTTCGTTGCTAAACCATAGGTATGGTCCGCCGGGAGTAACATTATCAAAAGCCGAACCGAATGCACCTATATCTTGTGTTGAAGAGATGTAGCGGAAATTGACTGTAACATTACCCTCGCGGTCGATACGACCAATAGAGTTGAAGCTACCTACCCAGAACTGGTCGTTGCGAGTGTCGTAGCTACAGTGTGTTATTTTCAGGTCGGGCTCGGTAGCAACAGTAACCTCTTTTACCAAACGCTTGTTGCGAAAGTCGAGGCAGAACAATACATTACTATAGTCGCTACCATAGAAGTATGTGCCATCGAAAGCCAAGTCATACAACATGTAGTACATGCCGGGTATAGAAAACTCCTCGATGAAGTTACCTTCACGGTCGTATTTGAAGAATTTGCCCAAATAGAATGTAGATGTAGTGTAGAAATACTCGCCATCGAAGGCTACCGATGTTTGCAGGTCGCCCGATGTGTCAAATTCGTTCTGAATTGTCCATGCTTCACTATCGTTGCCTTTACCGGCAGGAGTTTCGGGTATAAGGTTCCACTTCAACTCGCCATCACCTGTATTGGTAAGAGTAATAGTTTGTGTCGCTTTCTCTTCTATTCGCAAGCTGGTCTCGATAGTAGAAGAACTTACTTGCAGTGTGGGACGTGTAATATGGGCAGTGAAGTTGTTATCCTGGTCGTTTGTTATTTCCCATGTGGCAGTGTAGGGGTTGTATCCTCGCATTGCAATGTCGATGGTGTATGTGCCCTTCTCGATCTGGGGTAATGATATAACACCATTGTTGTCGGTAGTGGCATTGACGATAGCTCCATGATTGGAGGTGAGTCTTACCATGCAATTGGCAATCGGTGAACCTTGAGATTGTACGTTGAGTTGAGCCGAAGTCCATTGCGGACACCACACTTTCACATCATCTACATACCAATAGTCGATATAGTAGGCATCTTTTCCAAATGCGCGATAGCGAATGTAGAATAGTTCGTTGGTGAGAAACTCTTTGAGATTGTATTGCTCAACCCTCCAATCAAAGGTCATTTCGTCGTTGCCAAACGCTGCAATGCGACTCCATGTTTGTTGGTTGTCGCATGATATTTCTACTGCCAAGGTGTCGCCAACTTCATTGTTGTAGTTGACGTGTCGTAGGTTGAAGCGCAAGTAGGTATTCTCTGTGTCTAATGTTCTCATTTCGGTCGAAACGAGAGATTGAGAATAGTCTTTGAGTGACGAATACACATATTGAGCCGAGTAATCAACCAAGCCGTATGGGTGGTACGAACTTGTCCATTTTGATGGATTTCCTTGTTCGTCATCGGGGGTGCTCCATTTATCTTCTTCAATGCGGTTGTTGTCGAAGTTGTCTTCAAAAGGTAGTAATCGAATGTCGGGGACAATAACATCGAGTGTCTCGGTTTGTTTCACCTCGCTGCCATCGCTATATACGGCGCTGATGGTGTATTGGTAATTGTCGTAAGTTGGTACTACATCGGTATAGAAGACATTGGTAATGAGCTCTTCATTGACCTTCACATCGTTACGATATAGGTTGAAACCTTCGAGATGCACTTTGGCAGGAGCTTGCGGACGTACACGATTGGTTCCCACAAAGAGGTCGTCGATGAGTAGCATAAATGCCTCTTTCGATACACAATTGACTGTCACATACTTGGCCTCTTTGGGTATCTCGTACTTGAATAATGTCCAATCGGTAGGAACTTCGTCATACTCGCCTTCATTTACAAATGTAAAGTTTGAAGCTTGCTTGCCGGTTGTAGAGTAACCTACTTTCACACGTTCCAATCCGTAGCTGTCGGTGTAACTCTTGGCACGAAAACTAACTTGGAAGTTTTCATCGAAGTTGAGTTCGGGAGAAATGATAAAGTCGTTGTTGCCACCATCTACAGTGAAAGCTACAAGCATCTTAGTGCCCGAGAAAGGTTGATATGCGGGCCAATCGGCTATTGATGGAGTGGTAGTGGCCGGGTTCATGATGACGTATGCCATCTTTTGACCCTGAGAGGGGAACGAGGTAGCTGTCCATGTATAGGTGTTCTCGTTATCCATGTCGAGGTAGCTCCAACCGATATTACCGGGTGAGTTGATGGCAAAGTCGGGGTGACCCTCAAAGTCGTCAAAGTAGCCGTTGGTAGCTTCGGGATTGTTCCATCTCAGTGTTACATCTTTGTTGTCGATACCAACAAGGTGCAAGCCATAGGGTGCGCCATCTTCGGCCGCTGTTAAACGTTGTGTCACTGCCGGGGTGGCGTACTCGGTATAGGGTTGTAGAGGTTGTTGGGGTCTTATCTTTATCGACTCATTGTTACTATCGGCATAGGCATACAAGAGGCAACCTGCAACAATAGTGACAAGAGGAAGTATATATTGGGTGTGTTTCATAATGCGTAGGTATAGGTTATTTCACAATCAGTTTAGAAACATGACTTTCGTTGTTGCTGTCGATGCTGACAATAACAATGCCTTGATAGTTGTTGATATGGAAGGTGTATTCTTGTCCTCCAACTATATGAGTGTTGGCAAGAACTATACCATCGGGAGTGCTACATACAATATGTGCCGGAGATGTAATGCCACCGATGTGTATAGTGCCATTTTCGGCATATACCTGTGTGCGTTCATTGGTGATATGGCTTACACTGTTGTCGTAGCTATAGAAGGCAGGAGTTGATGCGTCGTAGTACAATATGCCGTCGCCTGCATATACACACACAGCGTATGTCTTACCCGACTTAAACTCGTCTTGGTAGGTCTCGGTAATGCTTATCTTGGTGTCATATACAGCGCCCGAACTGAGTAGTTCCCACACATATCCGTCGTTGTAGCCTACAGCCATATATCGAATACGAATATTTCGTCCGCCATGGTTGCAAGTAAATCGCAACTTCTGGAATTGTCTGTCAACAAGATAGTCGCTCAGTATCACTTCTGTACCGGTGGCATTATATTCGGCCATGTTGGACGCAGGGCCTATTTGTTCCCAGGTAGTACCGTCTTCGGTTCCCTCTATGGTGAGGGTACTTGTTCCGTTAGGACCCGAAGAGTATATCATGAATAGCAAGTCGGTGATGCCATCGGGGAAGGCTCGTGTCTCGACCATGCCGTTGCCTGTGAAGAATAAAGAGCCCGACGCCAATTCTACATCTCCTTCTACTCTATCCCACTCGGTAGAGGGGTAGAAGAATGCCGTATTGTAAACCTCATCGGTCACTTCATAAAATTCGAGATGGTATCTTGCCGCACCATCAATAGGAGTCCATGCTACTTCAAGTGACTTGTCTATCAACTCAAACTGTGTAAACTCGGGAGTGCCCAGTTTGCTTGCCAGGTAGATTTGCCATATCCACAAGCTCGATTGTAACTTCTCAGAAGTGCAAACAAAAGCTACGTAGATTTCTTGTCCGGCGTAGGCACTGAGATCAACTTCTTCGGGTATTTGGTAGCCAAAGTTATCGGCAAAGGAGAATTGCTTGACAAGGTGGAAGTCCTCTATCTCGCGCGATTGGGTAGATACATATACATCTAAATTCTCTACTGTAGTCTGCTCAATAACACCGCGTACAAAATATAAGTGACCATTTTCGGGAACGCGCATACGGGTCGATATAACCCAGTCGTCGGCATCGTTCCAATAGTCAAACTGATAGAGCAATCCTTGCATCTCTTTATCAAATACCCATGTTGTTCCATCGCAATTGTTATCGACAATCTTCCAACAATCGGGCTCGCCGTCGGTCCATGCAGTAAAGTCGCCAATGTAGGGAGCTTCGGCAACTTCACACTCGGTCTTGATGGGTATTGCGGCACCATACACCGTACTCTTATCTTCGAGACGCATAAAGGCACGTACATAGTATTGAGTACCTGGCGTAAGGCCGGTAATTGTAGCTGTGATAGTATTGTCTTGTGGTACTATTTGCTGGGGTGATGTAGCCATGTTGGGGTCTTGTTGTGTATCCCAACAGAAACCCATCTCAATGATAGGAAGTGTGTGATTTATAACAGTGGCCTCAAGTTCGACCGATGTGTCACGTATGTTGCGTGGTTTCTCGGTGCGTATGATGGGCATATTCTCGATACCACCTTTTACCTGGAAGTATATAATGCCATTTTCTTCGCGAATGTTGGTGATAGGTGTCTCGGTTTTCTCTCCTGCCCAGCTCAAGGCGTTGGGGGTAGAGTCGTCGGTAAATTGAGTATTACCCGAGCGTCCCGGATAAGTATCTCCATTGCGGGTGTTGCTATCGTCTATGCCATCGGCTGGCTTGATGTACATACAACGATGCTTGCTGTTGTTGTTGGGCCCATTTACCGACCAATATTTCTCAACCATTTCATCGGTATAGTCGTAGTGGTAAATGAGCAAACCATGAGCCGGAAGATATGCGTCCCAGCCCTCTTTTTGACGATTTTCGAGTATAAACCACTCATGACCTGTACCTTCGGGACGGTTGGGCTGAGCGTTGATATAGTATGCCACGTTGTTGCTGATGGGTTGTAACGAAAGGTCGGCTGCCTCGTTGAGTTCGACAGGTGTACACCAACCCATCTGCATGCGTTCAAAGGCCATCAGACAGGGTGGTGTGCGGCTCTCGTTATTGTAGCTGCCCGAGGCAAAGATTGAGTAATCACCGGGATCGAGTCCGTAGCCATCGGTATATTCGTCGGTGTCATACATATCCTTCAGACCGAGTACGTGTCCAAATTCGTGTGTGAATGTTCCAATTCCGTCCATCTTCTCACCCGAAGCTCCAACAAACTCGGCCGAGCAACCATAGGCATCGATAATAGTACCATCGATGGTGAGTGAGAACTCATCGAGAGTCCAACTATGAGGCCACATGTCATCACCGTTGCCGGTACTTGCTTCGCTATAACCGGCATAGACAATGTTTACATTGTCCATGTAACCATCGTTATTGTTATCGAAAATTGAGAAGTCGAGATTGGGGTTGTTTTCTTTGGCAATATTACAAGCATCTACAATCATGGCACGAGGATTGGCATCTTCGCCGGTATCTTCGTCATTGCCTGCATAGTAAAGTTGTGTGTAGGGCAGTGTGTAAGGGCCCAGGACAGTAAAGTTGGGTACAAATTGTCCCATAGAGTTGTCGCGGTAGTAGTCTTTTACACTGCCGGTACCACCATCAACCGAGTATCCGGCTTCGTTAAGCCAGATGTCGAAGTCGTGATTGGTAAACGTAAATGGACGGTCGCTGAAACCAACCAAAATAACAAGATATTGGCTCTCATTGTCGTTTTGAGCCGAGCTTGGCATACGGTTGTGAACGCTTTTGGTCGTTTGAGGTATGGTAACTCGAGGTTGCTTCTTGGTAGGTTGGTTGATTTGTATCATCTCAGGCAACAACTTCTTGGCGGGTAACATTTGCGCAAGTAGTGTGCTCTCTTGCTCGGAGCGAGCTTGAGGATTGGTTGCTTTTTGTGCTACCAGTTGGTTGTTCTCAAAATCGAAATACCTGAAGTAACCATTGTTGTCTCTCTTTATTAGATATCCATCGATGGTTGTGATGTAGTGAAAACTTTCATCGCCATGTATGCGTATTGTTAGTTGTGTTCCATCGGGTTGGGTAATGGTGATGGGATTGGGGTTGGCCATAATGGCACGTGCCATAGGTGTGAAACACAGCGATAGTACTACACATAATATGGCTTTTCGTATTATCGTGTTCATAAATGTCAGTATTAAAGATGATTGATATAGGAGAGAGTCAAATGCAAATATGGTAACACTTGCATTTGACTCGTTGTGTTTTTAAGACTATCTTATAGCAACTTTTGTAACTTCTTCTCCAACTTTCACGATATATATACCTTGCTCTACAGTGAAAGAGGCTTGGTCGTAAACGGCTTGTGCTGCAACAACTTTACCGGCTATATCACTGATGATAACATTGGTACGGGTGTTGGGGGTAGTAACAACAATGTTGTTGCCCATGACTTGTGTTGTGGACACCTCTTTTATTTGCTCTATAGCAGATTGGTATCCCTCTATTTTGACGGTTATTTCATTGTATGTTCCGTCGAGTTTCAAGTAGTACTCATTTGTCTCGGTGATGTTGAACTTGAGCGAATAACCCGATATGCTGCCATCATATTCCGAAGCGGCCATGTATGTATCAGCTTCGCAACTGTCGTAAAGGTACATGCTGAAGTAGTTATAGTTGTCTGACTTGACAGAGAACTCGCCGGGCTCGAGTATGATAGAGTACCATACGGGGGTGTTGCGTGCTGCGATTGGTAATGTCAGCTCTCCGGTGGTAATGTATATGGGAGTACTACAAGATTCGCCGGGCTCCAATTCGCGTATGGCCAGTGATAAAGTCTTGTTCTCTTGTGCCGATATAGTGACTACATTGATATATAACACATCACCCTCGGCAACAACAAACTCGCCTTTGAAGGTGGTTCCGTCGGCGTTACTTTGTATTATATTGTTGCCATACTCGTCGCAGTTGGTAAGTACTTTCACTGCCGATGAGCGAGAGTAGTCTTCCGATTGTTCGTAGATGATGTCGGAACTGATAGTTATTTTCCCATCTTGTTGGGCTATGAATTTATACCAATTGCTACCGGCACTTTGGGGTAGTGCGTTGTCTCCCAATGTTATTTCAATGGCTTTCTCGCACGATTCACCCTCTTTATATTCCTCCTCGGTGAGTATGAATGAGGTTTCCCCTTCGACATTGGTAAACTTGATAATGCATGTCTCGCCTTCCATCAACTCTGTTTTGGTTATTTGGGCTATCTTGGTTGCATTATATGTACCGCTATAGCTGCTGCAACCGCGCAAGAACGAAACCTCGATGTTGATGTCGGTATCTATTACTAACCAACCTGTTTGTGTGGCTGTATAGGTGTAATAAAGCTCGTTGGCTCCGCCCAAATCATTGTAACCTGCTACTGCATTGAGCGGATTGTTGCACGATGTACCTTGTGCAATCTCTTGGTAGGAAACTGTAAATTTAATGGCATTAAGGCCTTCGTTGCAAACCCACTTGATAATGTATTTTTCGCCTCCGTTTACCTCGGCTTTAGCTTGGTTGTTGCCTGTGCCAAGTGAGTTGTATGTATCGTATTCCGAGTGAATGCTTACTTGTGTATTGCTATTATATATATTGCTTTGTGTTGCATCAACCACCAAGAAGCGACTGTCGCCTTCGGGTACTGTTATTTGATAGTAGTATGTTCCGTTGAATGCGGGTAATTGATACTCTGTATTTTCGGTAATTTCTATGGGATTGTATTGAGTATCACCGGCTTGCTCATTCTCTATGACTATATTGAAGCTCTCTTCTTCGGTGGTTGCTTCGTTCTTCTCGACACAAATATAGTATGTATAGTTTTCGTACACGCGGGTGCGTAACGCAAAGTATCCATCTATGGTAGCATCGGGAGAGTAGGCATAGCATGACGACCATACCGACAATGTACCTCCGGCAAGGCTGTTTTCCGATGTGATGGTCATGAAACCATTCTGGGTGCTTGTGTATGCATACCAATACTTGCCATTCTCTTTGGGTAGGGTGTTGGTTGAAGCTCCTTCAAAAGGCATGTCGCATGATGCACCCTCTGTAGGGTGGGTAAGTGTGGCCGATACCATGACACTTGAGTAGGTGTATACTTCAAATATATAGGTGTTTTGAGCCGACACCTGACATTTGCCCACATAACCATTGGGGGTATTGTTGATGGTCATATTTTCGGTTTCAGTTGCATCGCACCCCAATCGTACAGTGCACGATGATATGCTTCCGCTGAAATATACTTCCAACAGACCATCTTCGGGGCAAGTGTATGTGAGGTATGTCGGATTGAGGTTATAGGTATTGCGGTCATAGTATGATGACATGAATGCTTCTGTTTCGCTCAGTACAATGGCATCGTCGCAAGTAGCACCTCCATCAACATCGGCATCGGTTATTGCAATGGTAAATTCGATGGTGCTCAGGTTGTAACCATAAACTGATAGGATAACTGTTTGTCCGGGTTTTACGGGGTATGTTATTGTATTATAGTCGCTGGAGTATATGCCCTGAATGTTGGTTTCATAAGTGCCATCGAGCGACATTTGGCTATTGAGGCTTGTGTTTTCTCTTGTAAATGACACCAATTTACCCTGACCTTCGGGTGCTGTGTATGTGTAATACACATTTTGTTGATCACTTGTTGCGTTTTCAAATGTGTAGGTGTTGTGGCCTTCCTGCAAGGGGAGTGCTGTTCCTACTGTCGATTGTGAGTGTCCGCAGATAATTGCACAGAGTAGTGACATTAGAAGTAATGCTCTTTTCATGGCTTTAAGATATTATGGGGTTTATATTATTTTTCTTAACTAATGCTGTTGCGAGCCTAATTCCTTTGCAAGTTTATGAATATTATCTCGTAAATGCAACTATGATGGGGGATAAAAAGGGGATATATATAAAAATAAAACCCCGATATAAGCATCATATCGAGGTTTATGCAAAAAACATATCCCTTTTGGCAATAAACGGCTAAGCCAATGTGATGAGATATGAATAAAGCGCTTTGGAATTTTCAAATCCCATTTTATGAGCTATCTGTTGTCGTTTCTTCTTGCAATATTCGGGTGTTATGCTCAGTAGCGATGCAATCTCTTTGGTAGTAAGGTTGATGTACACAAGCGAAAGAAATCGTATTTCGTTGGCAGTGAGTTCGGGGTGCTTGTCGCGCAAGGCTGCAATAAAGGCATCGTTGCGTTGCTCGAAGTAGGCCGAGAAATCGCGCCACGCCTCATTGTCATCAACAGACCTTTGCAGTTGAACAATGGCTTGTTTGAGACGACTATCGTTGCTCTCTCTTATATACTGCGAGTTGGATAGAGTCTCTATAATATTGGATACGGTATTGTTTCTGTTGGCTACCATCATGGCCTTCGACATAAGCTCTTTGTCGCGTAGTTCTATTTCGTGTCGGTATCGTTCTTCTTCGAGCAGCGCTTGTGCTTGCTGTTCGTCGAGTTTGTTGCGGAGCAACTGTTGTTGTTGCTGTTCATGTTCGATGTTGAGCCTGGCAATTTCTTTTTCTTGTCGGTTCTTTGCTATTTGGTTGATGAGGGCCCATGTCAATATGATGGCAACAACAATACCCATGCCCATCATGGCATAGCTGGTATGAGTGCGCAGGCGATACTCCTCAAGTTGATTTTCTCTTCGCAATAGTTCTATCTGTATATTGGCATTCTCAAAGTGTCGCTCTTGTTGTATATTGCCCAGGGAGTCGGTAATGTTGAGTATAGAGTCTTTGTATGCTATGGCTTTGTGATAGCGACCGGTATGGTAGTAGGCATCGGAGAGGGCCTCGTATAGTTTTTTACGCTCCTCGATGCTGATGGGTAGCTGTAGGGCCTGCTGTGCATATTTGATGGCGGTACGGTAGTCTTTTATGTCGAGCATTGTTTGTGACAGTACTATCGTGGCGGCTGTCTCTATTGCGGGCAGATTGTTCTTGATTGCTTCGTTGATGACTTGCAAGGCCATTTGGTATGCCTCTTCGTGCTTGTTGCTTTTGCGCAGTAGATTGGCTTTGTGTACTTGCAGGTTGAGCCTCTCTTCGTGGTAATTGATAAACATCTCTTCGGCAATAGCAATATACTCGGCTGTCTGTTTGAGGTTGTCTATGCTCATAGATGCATTGGCTATATTCATGGCGCAACCTCCTATAAACAAGCTGTCTTTGCTATCTAAGGCTGCGTTGTATGCTATCTTGTATTGTTCTAATGCTTGCTCGGTTTTTTTGTCGAGCATATATACACCGGCGATATTGTTGGTAATGCTCAATTCATGTCGTTTGTCAAGATGGTTGGTTGCTATCTTGTATGCGATAGAGAAGTTTTCGAGTGCGGTACTGTAATCCATCAGTTCGGCATAGTTGATACCTATATTGGTGTATATCCAAAATTGTTGTGTGTAGGCATTTTTCTGAGAGGCTATCTCTTTGGCTTGTGTAAGTAGCTCAAGAGAGTTGAGATAGTCTTTCTTATCCGATGCCTCTATGGCCGATTGCAACAGGCTGTCGCATATCTCTATATTTTGTGCCATACCGGGCTTTATAAGTGCCAATAGCATGAGTAGTGTGATAAGGTGACGTTTCATATAGTATTGATGTTGTGTGTGTAACGATATGTCTGATACTTTCATGGCATCATCGGTTGTTGGTTATAAAATCGAGTATATCGGGGTGTTGCATGCGGTTGTAGGTAGCCGAGTCGGTATATATATAGGCCTTGGCCGGAATAACTACACATCGCATGGTTGTATCGAGGTGTGTTTTGGGGTTATTCAACACCTCATATTTTATGTTGCGTTCTTGCAGCTTGTGTTCAAACGAAGGTAGGCAGTTGTCGCTGTAAATTTCGAGGAGCGATTGCCGATTGACTGCTTGGTAAAGGCCTCCCAATCGCTGGGTGTATGATATGCCGGCCATAAGGGTAGTGGCGCAACATAGTAGTTGTGTCGTTATCAGTGCAGCATAAAGGGTGTTGCGTACTGCTTGTGTGGTGCGTGTGGGGGTTGTATTGTAGTGTGTATATAGGAGCATAACAGAAGGCGTGGCCCACAAAAAAGGTATATAGCGTATCCACCACGATTGCTCAAAGATGAAGCACGACAAGATGAGTATCATCGATATGACTATGTGAGTCGTAGCGTGTTGTATGTGTGTGCCATGCTGTTTTATATCGCGGTGTATGGTTGCTGCAAAGAGCGTGGTTGCGATGAAGAGAATATATCCAAACAAGGGACCGAAGCCTGCAATGCGATTGTCGTAGGCAATGTAATAGTCTTTTAGAGAGTCATTAAAGAAAGGTATCCATATACCCGAGCCTTGAGCATTGTAGAATAGTGAGCGCAACCAATTGGTCACTCTGTTGCCATGGTAGTATATCTCGGGAGTATTGGTTGACATGATGTCTATGTGGCCTCCGATAAGTGGATAGAATGGGTTGCCCCAACCGATTGTATTGGTTATGTATGGGTGGTAGCCCACAACGCCCAACCCTATAATCATCATTATCATAGCCGCCCCTGCCAGCTTGCCGCTCAATTGCCGGCGACCGACTACCCTATACCATATAACGGCTATTGCAATCGTAAGTAGTGCGTAGAGTGCTATGGTAAATTTTGTAGCAATAGCGAGGGGTGTGACGATGGCGAGGACGCACCACATGATGGGCCTATCTTTCTGATATATCTCAATGAGGGATATGACTATGAGTTGCGTGAAGATGTGTAATGCGAAGTCGTTGTAGTATGTGAAAGCCTGACTTATTACAGTAGGAGATAGAGTGATGAGTATGGTAAATAGCAGGATATATCGTTGTGTAAGGTGGCTAAATTTGCGTTTAAGGAATGTGTGGGTGATAAATATGCAGGAGAGTATGAGTAGGATATTCACGGCCTTGCCACATTCTATACGATTGAAACAAATAGCTATTGTCGAGGCTATTATCTCCAAAGCCTTGGCATAGTGTATGCTCCATATCGAACCCATTTGCTCGGGGGTGTGGATAGGGTTACACCCTTTTATGATTGCTATGACAGATTCTTGGTGATAGGTATTACCATCGTAGCTGTAGTCGTATATGAGTGCCGACGAAAGGAGAGCAAGTGCGATAGACGATGCGATGCAAAGGTAGAAGCGAAGATGTGCATACGGTAGTGACCCGTGTGTGTCGATGTATCTATGTCCGCACAATAGCGATAGTATGATGGCGGTAGGAAAAATCCACATCTCTATTGTGCCACCCAATATAAAGGTGACAGTGGCGAGCAATAGCGCGAAGAGTGGGATAGACAAGAGTGTCACTCCCCATAGCTCTATTTCGTCTATTGTTGGTTGCCAAAGTTTGTTTTTCATTCAAAGAGTTTGAGTTGTGGGTTTACCAGCCTGAAAGAGATGCGATGATAGGGTGTAGTGCCATATTGCGATATAGCATCGCGGTGCTCTTGTGTAGGATATCCTTTGTTCCTATCCCAAGCATACTGCGGATATTGTTGGTGTAGTTGCATCATATAGTCATCGCGATAGGTCTTGGCCAATATCGAAGCCGCTGCGATAGAGAGATATTTACCATCGCCTTTTATCACACAGGTGTGTGGTATTTTTTTGTAGGGCTTAAAACGATTGCCATCTATGAGCAAATGCTCGGGAGTGATAGATAGCTGTTCTACTGCTCGGTGCATGGCCAGTATAGAAGCATTGAGTATATTGATGCGGTCTATTTCTTGAGGGGTGACTATACCTACAGCCCATGCCAAGGCCTCTTTCTCAATGATGGGGCGTAGTGCGTATCGTTGCTTCTCGCTGAGTTGTTTTGAGTCGTTGAGCAGGGGGTGTTGGTAGTCGGGGGGCAGAATGACGGCTGCTGCAAACACAGCACCGGCAAGGCAACCTCGGCCGGCTTCATCGCAACCGGCCTCTATACGTGAGGAGTCCATGTGTGATAATAGCATATTGCGGTACAGGGTTGGCTTGTTAAACAATTGTGCGATTGAGGTGTTATATATATGTGTGAGGCAGGCTGTCTGGCTCAACCTCATGTATAAACACTATATGAAGTTGTTTGTTATTCCTAAGTTATAGTTTGCTATTTGTTTGATTTAAGAGTGGCAAGAGTATGTCGCGAGACAATGCTCTTGCTTTTTTACTCACTTATGGTACCTATCTGCATAATGCCACCTGTGTGAGGATTGAAAATAATGTAGGTAGGCTCTTTTTTGTG
Source organism: Bacteroidaceae bacterium (assembly GCA_017410245.1). Classification (GTDB taxonomy): domain Bacteria; phylum Bacteroidota; class Bacteroidia; order Bacteroidales; family Barnesiellaceae_A; genus Barnesiella_A. The sequence goes on along the minus strand of JAFQRE010000045.1, from coordinate 93,998 downwards.
GGTGAGCAGTGCCGGATCGAGACCGAATACAACTCCGAGTTGTGCTACTGAAAGTTCTTTGCGGGCTATTGTCTTATTGTCGTATCTCAATGACATGACGGCTTTGCCCGGAATGTTATAAGCCAAAGCGCCTTTGGGAACTTTCTTGACAATACCTTTGTTGTCGAGAGGGTATTCGCCACGCTCGGTTACTGCTACCGATAGGTATATGGGATTGCCACTGAGGTTGTCGGGGGCAACAAAGCCTTGATGCTTGGAGAAGCGTAGCAATATCTGGTTTTCTACGTCATCGGTGGGGGTATATTTGATTCGTTTGGTTGTATATTCTACTGTAGTGTAGCCGGTAAACATTGCTGTGAGGGCCTTTTCTTGTCGGTCGAGTTGTTCGATGATTATCTTCATAGACTCTCCATCGGCAGGCATATTGTCGGCCTCGCCGGTGAGTATATCCATACGACTCTCTCTGATGCGGTATATCTGCTTAGCAGCCATCTCGGCCATCTTGGCTACCGAGCCCGACATGAGTATCTCTTCTGACAAGGCTTGTGTCATGTCAATGTCGTTCACAATATTGGGGGCTGTTGCAGGGAATGTGTCAATGGCAAATGGGTCGGGGGCTGTATTGGCACTGAGTATGATGTGTTCTTCGTTTACAAATATGTAGGGTGTTTGCCCGGCTTTGAATGTGAGCTGATATCGTTGTTCGGTATTGGCTCTGCTACGAACAAGAATGGTAGCACCCTCGAGTTGCCACGACTCCGAGTCCTCGGTTATCACATCGGTTGTGCCCAGATATTTGCGGGCATACTTGTAGTATTGCCCGGCTTTGTGAGTGGTTTTAGAGGCCACAAATTCTATTTCGGTAGTTGTTTGGGGCAGGTAGTAGTTGAGAGCATAGTCGTTGAACTTCTCGGGCTGCAACTGTATGGGCAGTTGTGCCATTGCAGTAATTGCGCAGGTGGCAATGATAGCGCTTAGTATGGTATGTTTCATGATAACTATGTTTTTTTTGAGGGGGTGTTTTCTCTCGGGTTATTGTAGCTTTTTATCAGCCTCTTATTTTCTTGAATGCCTTGCCAAGTGAGGCTATGATATCTTGTGCTGTTATATACTCTTCGCAGTTCTCGGTTGCAGCTATGTCGCCGGCAACACCATGCAAGTGAACGGCCAATACAGCTGCTTTGAGAGGCTCATATCCTTGAGCCAATAGCGAGGTGATGATGCCTGTAAGTACATCGCCACTACCGGCAGTTGCCATACCGTTGTTGCCGCTGCAATTGATATACACCTCGCCCTTGGGCGAAACTACTGCAGTGTGTGCGCCCTTCAAGACAATGATAATGTTGTGTCGTGAGGCCATGGCCATAGCTTGTTGCAGACGATGTGAGTCGTTGTCAATAACGCATTCATACAGTCGCTCAAACTCGCCTATGTGAGGCGTGAGAATAGCTCCGGCAGGCAGGAGGTCGAGCAAATCGGGTTGGCGCGAAAGTATATGCAAGGCATCGGCATCGAGCACTACGGGTATCTTTATACCATCAGATAGTAGTTTCAGCAGGCAAGAGGTCTGCTTGGCACCATGACCGAGTCCCGGACCTATACCCAATGCGTTGTAACGAGCATTGATGGTCACATCACTGCACACAAGATCCTCGGCGTCGGGCTCGTAGAGTGCTTCGGGTACAGAGGTTTGCATAATCATGTTACCACAACGCGGGGCGTGTACTGTAGTGAGTCCTATACCGCTGTGCATGGCAGCCTTGGCGGCAAGTACGGTAGCACCCATCATGCCGTAGCGGCCGCTCACCAAGAGTCCGTGTCCGTAGGTGCGTTTGTCTGAGAATTTCTCACGCGGCCTTATGAGTGATGCTACATCGTTGCTATCTACACAGAATATACGCGACATGGCATCGGTGGTGCTGTCGGGTTTCAAGCCAATGTCGAGTACATGCCACTTACCTACAAATGGCTCATTCTCGCTGAAGAAGAAGGCCAACTTGGGATATTGAAAGGTGTATGTAACGTGCGCGCGAATGATGTGTCGAGTATCGTTTTTCTGTACCCAGTCGCTCATGAGTCCCGATGGAATATCTATCGATATAACGTAGGCTTCAGAGTCGTTGATATACTCAACCAGCGAAGTAAAACCACCGGCGAGGGGCTTGTTCAGTCCGGTGCCAAATAGACCATCGATGACAAGCGTATCGGCAGTGAGGTGGGGCGGACGGAATGTCTTTACAATCTCATCGAGTTGTGCCGAAGGGAACTCTGTTTTGAGTCGCTCATGATTGGCCTGACAGTCGGCACTGAGGTGAGCCGATGTCATGAAAAGATATATCTGAGGATTGAAGCCTTCGACCAGGAGCAGGCGAGCTATGGCAAGGGCGTCTCCACCATTGTTGCCCGGTCCGGCAAATATGCATATATGCTTGTTGCGAGGGTATCGCGACACTATTTCATATACTACGGCCGATGCTGCTCGTTCCATGAGGTCGAGCGAGGTGATGCCTTCTTGTTCAATGGTGCTTTGGTCTATTTTGTGTAAATCCGATGCCGAAAATATCTTCATATGATTGCGCTTTTATATTTGATTTTACTCCAACTTACAAAGATAGCACTTCGTATTGAAAAGGCAATACTGAGTTGTGAATTTTATTGTTTATTGCAAAATCTGTCAAAAAAAAAGACACCGCGCAGACAGAGGCACTGTTCTGCGCGGTGTGATAGTACTTGTATAATATTATAATATGTGTTATTTCTTTATAGACTCTATAGCGGCCTTGATGTGGCTGTAGATATCTTCGATGCTACCCATGCCATGCACAGCTGCATACTTGCCTTGCTCCATGTAGTGGTCGCGCAGAGGGTTGGTTTGGTTGTTATACACATCGAGGCGTTTTTTGATGGTCTCCATATTGTCATCGCTACGACCCGATGTCTTGCCACGGTTGATAAGACGTGCTATCAACTCTTCCTCTTCAACTTCGAGGCCTACTACGATATCGAGTTTCTGATTGCGTTTGGCCAATAATTCGTCCAACGCATCGGCTTGTTTGATAGTGCGGGGAAAGCCGTCGAAAACTACTCCCTTGGCACTCTCGGGGTGTGCCGACATGACATCGTCAAGGATTTCTATCATCAACTCATCGGGAATAAGTTTGCCGTGCGAAATGTATGAGTCGGCAATTTTGCCCAACTCGGTACCCGCTGCGATTTGTCCACGCAATACGTCACCTGTCGAGATATGGTAGTAGCCATACTCCTCTATGAGCAATGCACTTTGTGTGCCTTTGCCCGAACCCGGAGCTCCAAATATCACTATATTCATAATTCAGTTTTTATAATCTTTGGTTTAATCTTGTACTATTGTATATATATCTTTGAGATTTCGACCCATGTTTTCGTAGTCGAGACCATAGCCCACGATAAATGCGGGGGGTATGTCCAATGCTACATAGTCAATGGTAACATCGCACTTGAGCGACTCGGGCTTGAAGAGCAATGTAGCTACTTTGATATCGGCGGGATTGCATTCGCGCAACATCTCTTTGAGCTGTAGCAGGGTGAAGCCACTATCGACAATGTCTTCGATGATAACTACTGTACGACCCGAAATGTCTTCATATAAGCCCGACACCATCTGCACTTCTCCGGTGCTTTGCGTTCCTATATACGACTTCATGCGTATAAATGTTATTTCAGCTCCGGGAATGTTTATCTCGCGGAATAGGTCGGCGGCAAAGACAAACGCTCCATTGAGCACGCAGATAAATAGAGGATTCTTGTCTGCAAGGTCCTCGTTAATACGAGCCGCAACGTTCTTTACAGCTGTTGCTATCTCGGCACTGCTGATGTAGGGCTTGAATGTTAGGTCTTTCAACTTGATGGTATTCATACGCTCAGAATGTAATGAATTTTGGCAAAGTTACAACTTTAAAACCAATATACATACTATGTCGCACAAAATTTATGCTATTTTTATTTCACTCCGTATGGAGTGTGATGTGTGACGTATTTTCTTTTTGATGGAATATGTGGTATAAAATATATATATAATGTGGCGGTTGTTTAACAATATGTCATGATTGTAATGATGGTAATTTGTCAAAAAAGGTGGTGATTTTGACAAAAATAAAACAATGTGTAGCAAATTACCACACCCCTAAAGAAAAAGGGGTGGTAATCAATTAGGTGTAAGAGGGCTTAAAGCTGTTGATGGTGTAACTGTAAACTACCCTGATGAGTACACTTGCTCGGTTTGTGGTGAGCAACACAATGTTAAATAAGTATCTAAATAACTCATTATCGACTGCGTTCCTCATGGAGGGACGCAGTTTTTTTATGCCCATTATACTCATTTTGTAGAAGCCGTAGAGCAATCTTTTCTGCCCATTTGCTTGAATTACCGTAACCACATTGCACCAATGGCGATACGGCATTTCGTAGAGCTACAAGCGTTGTGGCCGGAACGGACAAGCCCCCCTCTTTAGCATATTCATTGCCTCTATTGAGGCACGAGTCGCGAGCGTCGCGACTCTACGAACGGTCGTATTGCCAAATGCGGAAACGGATTATTGAACATCGATGAATATGGGATAAATAACCATAATATAATTTCAATCCCTCAGTCTCGCACGGCTCGACATCTCCCCTATATTGCTATGCAACACAGAGAAGCAAAAGGTTGCCTTTTCTGCTCCTGCTAAAATCGTAATGCCTATGGCGCGATGATGGGAAATGACGTAGGTAGGCCGGATTTATTCTTCTTGTAAATCTTGTACGGCCGTTTCTTGTTCTTCGGTGGTAAGGTTGCTGCGCAATACCTCGGCGTAGTTGTGTTGCTTGCGAATGTGTCGCATGGCAACGTGGGCTGCATTTTGTTGCGCCTCTTTTTTGGTGTATCCTGTGCCCTCGCCCAGCAGATTGTCGGTAATATAGATGCGGGCTGTGAAGATGGGGTTGTTATGATTATCGGCTGTGGTGTCGATGGTTTCGAAATAGTAGGGGAGGTGGTGATGTTGGCACCACTCAATGAGTCTCGACTTGAAATTGAGTTCTTGTCGAGCTATTTTTTCGATGTCGATATACTTCTTTATGATGCGTTCCTCAACGATTTTGCGGCATTTTTCGTAGCCTTGGTCGAGGTATATGGCGCCGATGAGGGCTTCCAGGGCATTGCCATAGGTGTAGTTGTTGTGCGATGTCGAGTGCATTGTAGTCTCGACAATATTGTTCAGCCCCAAGTCGGTAGCAACGTGATTGAGTGTTTCGCGTTGTACTATCTTAGAACGGGTTTTCGATAGGAAGCCTTCGTTTTTACTCTTGTAGGTCTCGAATATAATGTCGGAAACGATGGCTCCAAGAATGGCGTCGCCAAGAAACTCAAGCCGTTCGTTGTCGCCTTTGTTATGGTAGTCTCTATTGGCCGAACGGTGGCGACAGGCTTGTTGAAAGAGTTGTATGTTGTTGGGGCAAAATCCCAGCATATCATAAAAAACACGATAAGGCTCTTGGCGACGTAGCACCCAGAGTCTTATCGTGTTATAGAGTGGAATACGCACTTTGTTATTTCTCGAATTTTTTCAAGATTACGCAAGCATTGTGACCACCGAAGCCAAATGTGTTGGACATAGCAGCACGAATTTCGCGTTTCTGTGCTTTGTTAAATGTAAAATTGAGATTGTAGTCAATCTCGGGGTCATTGTCACCCTCTTCGTGGTTGATAGTGGGGGGAACAATGCCGTCTTCCATAGCCTTGATACACAATACAGCTTCCAAAGCACCGGCTGCACCCAATAAGTGTCCGGTCATAGACTTGGTAGAGCTGATATTGAGCTTGTAGGCATGCTCTCCAAAGACTTCTTTGATAGCTTTTACCTCCGAGAGGTCGCCAACGGGTGTTGAAGTACCGTGGGTGTTGATGTAGTCGATATCTTCGGGTTTCATGCCGGCGTCTTCGAGTGCATTGCGCATAACGAGTTTTGCACCCAAGCCCTCGGGGTGGGTGGCGGTGAGGTGATAGGCATCGGCTGCCAAACCACCACCGGCTATCTCGGCGTAAATTTTAGCACCACGAGCCAAGGCATGATCCATTTCTTCAAGAATGAGGCAGTTGCCACCTTCGCCCATAACAAAACCGTCGCGAGAGCCACTGAAGGGGCGTGAAGCTGTAAGGGGTGAATCATTGCGAGTAGAGAGCGCGTGCATAGAGTTGAAGCCACCTACGCCTGCAGCGTAGATAGCAGCTTCGGCACCACCCGATATGATTACATCTGCTTTACCTAAGCGAATGTAATTGTAGGCGTCAATAATAGAGTGGTTTGACGAAGCACATGCCGAAACGGTACCAAAGTTGGGGCCATGAAATCCGTAAAGCATTGAGATTTGTCCTGCAGCTATGTCGGCAATCATCTTAGGAATGAAGAAGGGACTATAGCGAGGACCTCTTTCGGGGTGTAATGCGTAGTTGGTCACCTCTTGTTCAAAGGTACCCAAGCCACCAATACCGGCCGCAAAGATAACACCGGCTCGTTCGCGGTTGATTTTCTCTACATCGATGCCCGAGTTGGTCATTGCCTCTTTTACTGCTGCGATGGCATATTGGGCAAAGAGGTCGAGTTTGCGTGCATCTTTGACGTTGTCAAAGTAGTTGAGCGGGTCGAAATTCTTTACCTCGCAAGCAAATTGGGTCTTAAACTCGCTGGCATCAAAATGAGTAATGGGTCCGGCTCCACTTACTCCATTGATAGCAGCTTGCCAAGTATCGGCAACGTTGTTTCCCAATGGCGTAATTGAACCCAGACCTGTTACTACGACTCTTTTAAGTTCCATAAATTATTTCTCAGCAAGAGCTTTTTCGATGTGCTCGATAGCCTCGCCTACAGTTGTGATTTTTTCTGCTTCCTCATCGGGAATTTTGATATCGAAAGTGTTTTCGAAATCCATGATCATTTCTACTGTATCGAGTGAATCGGCACCCAAATCGTTGGCGAAGCTAGCTTCGTTAGTAACGGCAGACTCGGGACGACCCAAACGTTCTGCGATGATAGATCTTACTTTTACTGCAACTTCAGACATAGTTTTTCTTTTTTAAATGAATTAATAAGAAGTTTTTTCTGCAAAAATGCTGTGCAAAGAAAGCTATTTTTGTCGAATTTTAGGCTATTCTCTATAAAGAAAATGTTATTTGTTGCACAAACGCGGTGCGTCTGTGCATGTTTTATAGCATATTTTTACTCCTTTGGCACTTTATAGCACGTGTTATTGTGCTTCTTGGTTGCTATCTGTTTGGTTGTAATTGAGGATATTTGTGCTTTCGTTACTCAATCTCTCGAGGGCTGCAACGGGGTTGTTGTTGAAGATGTATTGTTCGGTTACGCTTTCGTTGTTGCTGTTGGTGTAGCTTATGCTATATACCGTTGCTACTACCTCGTCGGGTGTGCGGTCGCCTTGCACCAGCATGCTGGGGTGCTGCGCTGCATATCCTTGGAGTGTGAGTGCGAGGTGTTGCTCATAGTCGGCTTGCAAGTTCTCGGCATCGCGAGTGAATGAGTAGCTGCGACTGCGGTCGAATTTGAGGTACTCTTCGTGGTTTGAAGGTAACTTTTGGGCGGCTTTGAGGTAGCCCTCTATTTTGGATTTGTGCTTGATGCTGTTGCCATATTGACGCTTGGCAGCCTCATACTTCTTCATATAGTCTTCGTGTCGCAGTATATTGGCTTTTTCGTCTTTTTCACAATCTTGTATTTTATTCTCCCATGCGAGTTTCTTCTCGTTGAGGAGGTCTTGATACTCTTGAGCCAATGTGAAGGTAATGTATGCCATGCTGTCGGCCAATGTGATGTCTTGGCTGTGAGCTATTGCGATGCTCTCTTTGTTGGCTACATTGTCACCGGCAAGGTCGATAAATGCATCGATGTAATCTTTCTCGGTAGGTTGGCTGCTGCAAGATGCGAGTATTGCTACGCATACGGTTGCAAAAATGGTGTTTCTTTTCATATTTATATATTCTTTGTTGTATGTCGAGTGTAGTTGTGTAGGCACAAAGCTACTCTTTTTATTTGATATTATCATAAAAACGCCGAAAACTTTGTATTTTTGCATGCAATAGCGTTGCATAAATCATGATGAAAATAGAAGAAAGCATAAGAAAATATATGAGCCGTATGGGCTGTGGAACAATGTGTTGCAGGGCAGCTCTTATAGATATGGACGGTGTGCTCTATGACTCGATGCCCAACCACGTGGAGGGTTGGTATAAGACCATAGAGCCGTTGGGCATACCCTGCTCGCGCGAAGAGTTCTATTTATTGGAGGGTAGTACACGCACCCGCACTATCAACCTATTGTTCAATAGGGCCTATGGTCATGATGCTCCCGAAGAAGTCTCCTTGGCATTGTATGCCGAGAAGGTGCGCCAATTTAAGCTTTTGCCACAGGCTCAAATGATGCCGAGTGCCGATGCTATGATAGCGACCTTGTTGGCGCACGATGTCCGCACGGTATTGGTTACAGGATCGAGTCAAGGGACATTGCTCGAACAGCTCGATACCGACTATCCTCGGGCTTTCAATATGCCTTATCGCATTACTGGAGAGGACGTGAAGCATGGAAAACCATCGCCCGAACCCTATCTGATGGGATTGCAGCGAGCCGGAGTGGCTGCTCACGAGGCTATTGTCATAGAGAATGCTCCATTGGGTGTACAGGCCGGCGTGGCGGCGGGAGTCTTTACGGTGGCGGTCAATACCGGCCCTATATCGCCTCAGGTACTGTATGATGCAGGAGCCGATGTAGTGTTTGATTCTATGCCTCACTTTGCCAATCATGTGGCCGAATTGATAGAGACAATCAATAGTGTGAAGATATGAAGCAAGATGTGATATTTACCAATGATATAGAAGAGGCTTTGTCGCGGGCGGTATATGCCGTAGGTGGCGATCGTTGTTATGTGTTGTGCGATGAGCATACACACCAATTGGTATTGCCTCGTATCAACTCGCCTTATGTGTCGCAGGCTCATACTATAGTTATAGAGGCCGGTGAGGAGGCTAAGAGCATGCGCACTGTAGAGCGGGTGTGGCAAGAGCTTTGCGATAACGGGGCTACGCGCCACTCGATGATGATAAATATTGGTGGAGGAATGGTGACCGACTTGGGTGGTTTTGCTGCAGCAACCTTCAAGCGAGGTATGTCGTTTGTCAATATCCCTACAACACTATTGGGTGCAGTAGATGCTGCGGTAGGAGGGAAAACCGGTGTAAACTTTGCCGGCTTGAAAAACGAAGTGGGTACTTTTGCCCCGGCCCGTTCGGTAGTTATCTCATCGCGCTTTTTCGACACGCTACCTCGCGAGGAGTTGTTGTCGGGCTTTGCCGAGATGATAAAACATGCCTTGATTGATGGCTCATCACATTTAGATACATTATTGAATGTAGATGTGACATCTTGCCGAGGAGAGGATATGCTGTGTATGTTGCAGCAATCGATAGCGGTGAAACAACGCATTGTGGAGCAGGATCCCTATGAGAAGGGCATGCGCAAATGGCTCAATCTGGGGCATACCATTGGGCATGCCATCGAGAGTCATTCGCATCGTCATGGACGCGCAGTGCCTCATGGATATGCAGTGGCTTGGGGGTTGGTGTGCGAACTGATATTGTCGCACCGCTTGTTGAAGTTACCTTCGGAGGTGGTGTATGCGCTTGCCAAGTATATCGATAATCACTATGGTGCCTATGCTATAACTTGCGATGATTATGACGAGTTGATAGAGCTTATGCAACACGATAAAAAGAATGAAGGCGATAAAATAAACTTTACACTTTTGCATCGCATAGGAGATTGTGCGGTAAATAATGCGGTGGAGAGAAAAGAAATAGAAATTTCGTTGGATTTTTATCGCGATTTATTTCATCTGTAAATCAGGCTGTTATGAATTTTGTAAAAAAATATTTGAAAAATTTTTATCAAAAACGCTTGCAGTTAATATAAAAAGTACTACCTTTGCATCACCTTTTCAGACGGGGTGTAGCTCAGCCCGGTTAGAGTACACGTCTGGGGGGCGTGTTGTCGCTGGTTCGAATCCAGTCACCCCGACCGAGCAAAAGTGAAAAAGAGTCAAGCAATAGCTTGGCTCTTTTTGTGTATATAGCCATGTATGGCATGACCGGTCGATGGCTATAGAGGCAAATCCCGGCTTATTGGTCAAAATGTTTGTCTTTGTGGTATGATTTTCTTTGATTTTTTGCAAATATATTTGTTTGGGAGTTGTTGAATCTCTATTTTTGTGTGGGTTGCGAGATTAACTAATTTGTACGTAGTTGTGTTAAAGAAATGAATTTCTATGAAACGCTATTTATCTCTGTTTTTGCTGCTGTTTGCACTATTCTTTGTTGTAGATGCTCAGAGGCTGTCGGACTATCGTTTGCTGTTTGATAAACGAGATATGGGCGATGGTGCATTGAGGGTGCAATGTCAATTTACCATAGACTTTGCTCAGAGCGATTCTATAGCGCTCGATTTTGGTGGAAACTTTGAAGATATGGCAGTGGAGGAAATGAAAATATCTCCCGAATCGATACGGTATGTTTTTGACCCCGAGGCAAGGCAGATAATCTTCTATAGAGCCGGCGAAGATACGATGAGCGTGAAGATGGAGTATATATTTATGAACCTTACTGCTGTATTTATGTATGGAAGTAAGGGCGCAGAGGTATGGGAGACTATATACAGTGTCGGAGGAGAGTTTTACTATCCGATGAGTCGGGGCATGGTATATAGTGGCGAGGTGAAATTTATATGTCCTCCATCGCTGTCGGTCGTTGCAATGGGTGGTAGAGATATGTCGCAGTGGCAAGCTATAGAGCAATGTGTGCCCTTGAATTTTGTCTTTCTCGAAAAAGAACGATATGAGAAAAAGAGATTAGATGGCCCCTACAAATGTGATGTGTATCAGCTTGTAGGCCAGCAAGCCGACTCGCTTCGATTTGACGAGTTGTGTCGCTTGGCAACAATGTCGGTGCAATGGTTTGAGTCTAAGTATGACGATGGTTTTATATCCCCAATGTTGGGTACTCAAGAGTATCCGGCCTTTGTGTTTCACAACGGAAACAGTGCATTCAATCGTTACAACATGGGGTTTATATCGGCATCACAAGAGAAGTTTGCAACATATCCTCACATATATCCCCTTGTGCATGAAATAGGGCATCGCTGGATAGGTGAGTATTCCATGTTTGTTGATGAAGGCGAGCGAGGATATGCGTTTATGATAGAGTCGCTCAATGAGTTTATGACACTGATGTGTATAAGAGATATTGTAGGCATAGAAGAGTATGAGAGGCTGATAGAACGTTACAGAACCTTGTGTGATGAAATAAAGGGCACAGAGCAAGATATTCACCCTTACGATGTGTTGAGGAACGATAATATTGTTGTGACCTATCGCAAAGGCCCTGTCATGCTCGATAGTATAGCAAGAGAAATAGGCTATGATAAGGTGGTAGATGCAATAGTGCGTTTCTACAAAGCGTGTCATGCGCAACCCAATTTGCAATGGAGCGATTTTGAACGTCAGTGTGATATTGATTTGTAAAGGTGTGACTACAAGGGCGATGCTCAGTTATAGAAAGACCGACCTTTGTATGTGTGGGCAAAGGTCGGTCTTGTATATGGGAGAAGCTATATCTATTACAAAGCAGCGTGGCATTCCATACCGAAGGCTTCGGCAACACCGGGGAATGTAATTTTACCATCGACTATATTCAAGCCCTTGGCAAGTCCTGCATCGGCACGGCAAGCCGCCTCCCAACCCATGTCGGCCAACTTAATGGCGTAGGGAAGAGTAGCGTTGGTGAGTGCAAGCGTAGAAGTACAAGGCACAGCACCGGGTATGTTGGCAACGCAATAGTGAACAACACCATCAACTTCAAATATAGGTTCGGCGTGGGTTGTGGGGTGAGATGTCTCGAAGCAACCACCTTGGTCAATGGCCACATCTACCATCACGCTGCCGGGACGCATCAACTTGAGCATATCGCGACTGATGAGGTGAGGCGCTTTAGCTCCGGGAATGAGTACAGCTCCCACAACAAGGTCGGTAGTGGGCAGTTCTTGTTCGATATTGTATCTCGATGAGTAAAGAGTCTTGACATTCTTGGGCATCACTTCGCTGAGGTAGCGTAAACGAGGTAGAGAGATGTCGCATAAAGTGACATCGGCACCAAAACCGGCTGCGATAAGAGCCGCATTAGTTCCAACGATACCACCACCCAAAACAAGAATTTTGGCCGGTTTTACGCCCGGCACACCGCCCAACAAAACGCCACGTCCACCTTGGGGTTTCTCCAAGAAGCGTGCGCCTTCTTGAGTAGCCATACGTCCGGCAACCTCGCTCATGGGAATGAGTAGGGGCAGACCTCCATTGCGATCGACAACAGTCTCGTATGCCAAGCAGGTAGCACCGCTGGCAAGCATAGCCTCGGTAAGCTCACGGTCGCAAGCAAAGTGGAAATAAGTAAAGAGTAATTGGCCTTTGCGCACAAGAGAATACTCTTGTTTGATAGGCTCTTTAACCTTGATAATCATTTCGGCTATGGCATATACCTCTTCGATAGTAGGGAGTATAGTTGCGCCTGCCGCTTCGTAAGCCTCGTCGGGAAATCCACTGTTGGTACCTGCGTTGTGTTGTACATATACAATGTGGCCATGTGCAATAAGTTCTTTAGCACCGGCGGGAGTTAAAGAAACACGATTTTCGTTGTTTTTAATCTCTTTGGGAATACCAATAATCATAGTAGTATAGAATTAAGTATTTTTTTTGACGGCATCAAAGATATGAAAATAAAATTGAGAAATAAAAATGAAAAAGATATTTTTTTTATGCATAAAAGTAAAATTTCACAAATGTATAGTTATGTTTGCTATAAACTATTTACTTTGAGGCGTTAATCGAAGATATTGTGCACTCGCTGTGAAAAATATTGAAGTAAACTTCATATTTGTAGCTCGTTTCTATGTATCTTTGTGATAAGAAAACAATACGATATGGAGATACGTCGGGCTGATATAGCAGAGATAGACTATATAATGACTATTTTTGAGCGAGCCAAGTTATATATGTATAGTCAAGGCAACACATTGCAGTGGGACGATGACTATCCGCCGCGAGCCCTCATCATAGAGGAGATTGCAGCCGGGCATTTCTATTGCATTGAGCATGATGGTATAGTGGGAGGTGTCTTTTCGTTTGTGACCGGCACCGATATAGAACCTACCTACGATGTGGTAGAAGATGGTGCATGGCGATATGACGAGCCGTATGGTGTGGTACATCGGTTGGCAAGCAATGGCTTGTTGCGAGATGTGGCCGATTGCTGTTTTGAGTGGTGCAAGGAGCGGCAACCCTACTTGCGTGTAGATACGCATCGCGACAATGCAACCATGATAAGGGCCATAGAGCGACAGGGTTTTGTGCGTAGTGGTATTATTACACTCTCGCGCAATGGCGACAAGCGTATTGCCTATGAGTGGCATGCGTGACGATGTGAAAGAGATATTTTAGTTGATAAGTTATAATAAATGAAAGAAATCTGTTTAACTCCTTATGGAGGATTGGCCAACCGTATGAGAACGCTCAATGCGGCCATTGAGTTTGCCAAGGAGCAACAAGTTCCTTTGCAAGTAATATGGTTTTGCAATGCCGAGTTGAATGCACCATACGATGCGCTATTTACCCCCCCGCCGGAAAATCTTGGAAATGAAAGTGTTAGGATAAAAAATGGAGGCTTCTTTGATAGATTTGTGTATCGATCTCCTCGGCGACATACATTGTGGTTGCCATACTTTATAGCACCTATCCTATTTGATACACGCATATATACCTCCGATTTTGTTCGTTTGCGTCGTGAAGGTAGATTGGAGGAGGTGATGAGAAATGGACATCGTATTGTGATAGAGAGTTGTCACGAATTTGGCGATTATTACTCGGCTCTCTCTAAGAATTTTATACCGCAGCCCGATATACTATCGGCTGTAGATGAATATGTCGAAAAGAACTTCTCGAAAAACACAGTGGGCATACACATTCGCCGCACCGACAATACGTTGGCTATTCAGAAATCGCCTCTATCGCTCTTTATCGATGCTATGCAACGCGAGATAGATGGCTGTGAAGATACCAACTTCTATGTGGCTACTGATGACCGGGAAACTAAGACCGAGTTGCGAAAAATATTTGGCAATAGAATATTGACAATTGACACTGTGTGCAACCGCAACAGTGTCGAAGGCATGAAAGATGCCGTCAAGGAGATGTGGTTGTTGTCGCGTACATCGAAGATTTATGGTTGTTTCTATAGCTCATACTCTGTAATTGCATCGAAGCTCACTGATATACCTCTCGAAATATTGGAGGTGTAATATCTTGCTCTCTCACTCTTTTTGCTCCTATATAAAGTTGTGAATATGTGAGAAAAAAACTACATTTGCACGTAATTGCACGCATGGGTGTGCATAATAGCAATATGTATGACAGAAGATAGTTTCGATATACGCAGTAGCCGTTATGGCGATAGCGAACGCGAGTTTGAGAAGGCTTTGCGTCCGTTGGCGTTCGATGACTTCAGCGGACAAGATAAGATAATAGAAAACTTGCGCGTTTTCACGATGGCAGCCCGTATGCGAGAGGAGCCTCTCGATCATGTGCTGTTGCATGGTCCTCCCGGATTGGGTAAAACAACTTTGGCCAATATCATTGCCAATGAGTTGGGAGTTGGCTTCAAGGTGACATCGGGTCCTGTACTTGATAAGCCCGGCGATTTGGCCGGCCTGCTCACTTCGCTTGAGCCCAACGATGTGCTGTTTATCGATGAGATACACCGTCTGAGTCCCATTGTCGAGGAGTATCTATACTCGGCTATGGAGGACTATCGTATAGATATTATGATAGATAAGGGTCCCGGAGCGCGTTCTATACAACTCACCCTAAATCCCTTCACATTGGTGGGCGCTACCACTCGTAGTGGATTGCTTACCAGTCCTTTGCGTGCGCGTTTCGGTATCAATTGTCACATGGAATACTACGACCACAATGTGTTGTGTAAGATTGTAGAACGCTCGGCTCGTTTGCTGCACGTACCTTGTACCCACGAGGCTGCTGTTGAGGTGGCCATGCGTAGTCGTGGTACTCCCCGTATATGCAACGCTCTGTTGCGTCGTGTGCGCGACTTTGCACAGGTGAAAGGCACCGGAAGTATAGATGTGGAGATAGCACGATATGCTCTGGAGGCACTCAATATAGACAAGTATGGCCTTGATGAGATAGATAATAAGATATTGACAACCATAATAGATAAGTTCAAGGGTGGTCCTGTGGGCTTGACAACAATAGCAACCGCCTTGGGCGAAGACCCCGGTACACTTGAAGAGGTGTATGAGCCATTCCTTATCAAGGAAGGATTTATCAAGCGAACACCTCGAGGTAGAGAAGTGACCGACCTGGCTTATACTCACTTGGGACGCGCACGTGCCGGTTGGGGTGGACTTTTTGGAGATGATGCATGAGTAGTGGATTGAAAAGATTGGCACGAGATACTGTTGTGTATGGACTGAGCAGTATAGTGGGACGCTTCCTGAACTGGTTGCTGGTGCCCATGTATGTGCGTGTGCTTGCCTCGCCCGGTGAGTATGGTATAGTTACCAACCTTTATGGCTGGACCGCCTTGCTTTTGGCCTTGCTCACTTTTGGTATGGAGACTACCTACTTCCGTTTCTCCAATCGCAAAGATGAAGAAGCACCCATGAAGGTTTATGCCAATTCGCTAATCTTTGTCTCTATTCTGTCGGCACTATTTGCCCTATTGGGTTTTCTGTTTCTGCAACCTATCAGCAACTTTCTGGGCTATGCGTCACACCCCGAATATGTGGGTATGCTCATTTTCATTGTAGTGCTTGATGCTATTACAAGTCTGCCTTTTGCCCGGTTGCGATGTGAAGAACGTGCGTGGAAATTTGCCGGCATCAAACTTGCCAACATAGCCCTGAATATATTGTTTAACATATTCTTTCTATTGGTGTGCCCTGTTATCTATAAGCATGCTCCGCAGGCTATTTCGTGGTTTTACATACCCGACTATGGCGTGGGATATATCTTGGTATCGAATGTCATTACATCAATAGCCAATGTGCTCATGCTCAATAAGGAGTTGCGAGGATTTAGGTATAGTATAGATATGCCTCGTATGCGTCGTATGATAGTATATGCAGTTCCCATATTGGGCATAAGTATAGCCGGCATACTCAACCAGGCTGTCGATAAGATACTATTCCCATTCTTGTTTGTCGATAAAGCCGAGGCAACCATGCAGTTGGGTATATATGGAGCCTGTTTCAAGATAGCGGTGGTGATGGTGATGTTTATTCAAGCCTATCGTTATGCCATAGAGCCGTTTATCTTCAAGCGCAACCGTGACAATGATGATCGCCACAGCAATGCCATTACCACACTCTATTTTACGATATTCTCGTTGCTGATATATCTGGGGGTATCGTTCTACCTCGATGATATATTCAAGTATCTTGTATCTCCGGCCTATTATGAAGGCTTGAAGGTTGTGCCCATAGTCATGGTCGGCGAGTTTCTGTTCGGGTTGTATTTCAACCTCTCATTTTGGTTTAAACTCAACGACCAAACCTATTGGGGCACATGCTTTACGGTGATAGGCTGTATTATAACCATTGCAGTGATAGTGTTGTTTGTCCCCATCTATGGCTACGTGGCTTGTGCCTGGGCAACGGTGGCTTGCAATGGCATAATGCTGTTGCTCAGCTACTTTGTGGGCCGTAAACGTTATCCGGTACCCTATCCGTTACGTAAGATATTTGCCTATATCTTGTTGGCTGCGATGCTCTTTGTTGTGGGTATGAACATGCCGGCAGAGTGGGGGGTGTGGCGTCTTCTCGGGCGGACATTGCTGTTGTGTGTATATATTGCCATTGCAGTGAAAACCGAGGGTGTGTTGCAAGTGTTAAGAAGGTAGTATATAAAATATGAGGCGTAGTTGTATAAAAAATTGTACCTTTGCGCCCCAAACCAATAAAAACGAAAAACTGAAAATGAAAGTAGCTATTGTAGGTGCCAGTGGTGCCGTAGGACAGGAATTTTTGCGAGTGCTCGAAGAGCGTAATTTCCCTATCGATGAGTTGCTGTTGTTTGGTTCTTCGCGAAGTGCCGGAACGACATATACATTCAGAGGCCGGAAGATAACCGTAAAAGAGTTGAAACACAACGATGACTTTGCAGGCGTAGATATAGCATTTACATCGGCCGGCGGAGATACGTCGAGAGAATATGCCGACACCATTACACGTCATGGTGCTGTAATGATAGATAACTCGAGTGCATTCCGTATGGACGATGATGTGCCTTTGGTAGTGCCCGAGGTCAATGGAGATGATGCGCTGGTGCGTCCGCGTGGTATTATTGCCAATCCCAACTGTACCACTATACAGATGGTAGTTGCACTCAAGGCTATTGAGAACTTGTCGCACATCACACGTGTACATGTGGCAACTTATCAAGCCGCCAGTGGTGCAGGAGCATCGGCGATGGCCGAGTTGCAACATCAATTTGAGCAAATTATTGCCGGTGAACAACCTACGGTAGAAAAGTTCTATTATCAATTGGCATACAACCTCATTCCTCAGGTAGATGTATTTACCGACAATCTTTATACCAAAGAGGAGATGAAGATGTATCATGAGACACGCAAAATCATGCACTCGGATATAAAAGTGAGTGCTATGTGTGTGCGTGTACCGGTGTTGCGTGCCCATAGCGAGGCTGTATGGGTAGAGACTGAGCGTCCCATTACAGTCGATGAGGCGCGTTGTGCATTTGCGCAAGCCGATGGCATTGTGTTGCAAGATGAGCCTTTCGAGAAGTCTTATCCGATGCCTCTCGACAAGGCCAACCAAGACCCCGTATATGTGGGGCGTATCCGTCAAGATCTTACCAATCCCAATGGGCTTACATTCTGGTTGGTAAGTGACCAAATCAAGAAAGGTGCTGCTCTCAATGCAGTGCAGATAGCCGAGTATCTTATCAAGAAGGGTGACTTCAAGAAGTAAGCTATCAATAGCGCAATAAAATAGTGCGGGCGCGTGTCGAAAAGATACGCGCCCGCTGTCGTTATAGCATAGATTGTTTTTATTGTCTTGGTACTGTGACTTCGCCTACATACGATTGCTTCATGGCTTGTATAACCTCTTGAGGTGTGAGGTGATGGCCAAAGAGGAACATCAACTTGGCGAGTGCGGCCTCGGTAGTGCTATCGTAGCCACTTATCACACCTATATCGCGTAGTGTATTGCCTGTGCGGTAAAGCTCCATCTGTACGCTACCGGTGCTACATTGAGTGACATTGACAATGACAATGCCACGTGCAACAGCGTCGCGCAACTCATCGAGGAACCATTCGTAGCGGGGAGCATTGCCCGAGCCAAATGATTCGAGTACAACACCCTTTAAACCTTCTATATTGAGGGCTTGGTGTACAACTTGACGGTTGATGCCGGGGAACAGCTTGAGTACAACAACATTGTTGTCCATGTTGAAGTGGGGCTTGAGCGGCATATCTTCATCGGGGTAGTGTATCTCTACATCGTCATAGTTGATGTTGATACCCACGTGAGCCAATAGGGGATAGTTGGGCGAAACAAATGCGTTGAAGAATTGGGCACTGACTTTGCATGTGCGGTTGCCTCGCATGAGTTTGTTGTCGAAGAAGATACATACTTCGGGCACACGAGGACGGCCGCTCTCATCGCGGTCGGCAGCTATCTCGATGGCTGTGATAAGGTTCTCTTTGCCATCGGTACGCAACATGCCTATGGGGAGTTGTGAGCCGGTAAAGATGACCGGTTTGCCTAAGTTTTCGAGCATGAAACTAACGGCCGACGCGGTGTAGGCCATAGTGTCGGTACCATGCAATACTACAAAGCCGTCATATTTGTTGTAGTTGTCGGCAATAACTTGTACAATCTTGGCCCATTGCGAAGGCTCGGTCTCAGACGAGTCTATGATGGGGTCGAATTGAGTGGTAGATACCGAGTAGCCCAATCGACGCAACTCGGGAACATTGTCAAGCAGGTGATTGAAGTCAAATGGTTCGAGGGCACCTGTCTCGGTATTTTGTGTCATACCGATAGTACCACCGGTATATATAATGAGTACTGATGTTGATGGTGTTGTCATAGCACTTAGAATTTATCTTGTCTGTTGCAAATGTACTAAATGTTTTTAAGGAAACAATTACTTTTGTTAAATTTTTACCCTTAAAAAATGTGCTGCCCATGCGCGTTTGCTGGCAAAATGATAAATTAAAGTGCGATTATTATTCTTGTTGTGCGTTTTATTTACTATTCAATTTCGAGATTTAGCATTTCGACAGCTTTTGCTAAATTGGGGTTATCTTCTTTCATTGCTACCAAAATCTCGCCTGTGTTGTACGATACGCGACGTTCGTTCGATATTTTTATCTCTGTTTCCAAGTCGATGTAGTCGTTTTCCAAGGTATTGTGCAAGTACTCAAGGAGAGCGTCTCGGGTAACTTGTATGAGCGATTGTTGTATGGTACTCTCAACATCTACTTTGCATATTATCTCACCTTTGAGGGTGGGCTTATGAGTCTGCATGGTGTTGTATAGCGCAACCTCGTCGGGTATGGTATCGGCATATTTGAGCCATGCAGCTACAAGATCGTCCTGAGTAAATGGTTTGCGACGTTTCACTCGTTCTTGGGGCTGCTCGGTTTTCTGGGCATTGATGCGGATAGAGGGGACTGGCATGCCTTGACGAGGTGCTGCGGGACGCGGTGTGGCCGGTCTTGGAGTATAACTCTGAGCCGATGGTGTGGGTTGTGCTTGTGGTGTAGGTGCTGTAGCTTGTTGCGCACGTTGTGTGGTTGGGGCGGGTTGTGTTGCCGGGGCTTGTTGAGGGCTTGTCTGCTTGATTGATTGCAACGGTGGTTGCGAGGCTTGAGCTGTAGTCTCGGCAGGCATCGACAGCTGGCATATCTGTATGAGCATGAGCTCTACAAGGAAACGCTTATTATTGCTCACTCTGTAGTCGAGGTCGCAACGATTGCTCAAATCCATAGCTTTGTAAAGGAAACGAGTGTCGCATTTAGCAGCTTGTTCTCCATAGCGTTTGGCGGTAGCTTCGCCTACCTCGAGCAGTGATAGTGTGGAGGTATCTTTACTTACCAAAAGGTTGCGGAGATGGTTGCTCAGGCCACTTATAAAGTGCTGCGACTCAAATCCTTTGTCGCATATCTCTTTAAATAGAAGTAACGTTGCGGGAACGTTGGTTGTCAGGAATGCGTCGGTGAGGCGAAAATAGTACTCATAGTCGAGCACATTGAGGTTTTCGATGACGGCATTGTATGTGATGTTGCCTGCTGTAAAGCTGGCAATTTGGTCAAAAATAGAAAGTGCATCACGCATACCTCCATCGGCCTTTTGGGCTATGACGCTGAGTGCCTCAGCCTCGGCCTGTATGCCCTCTTGCGAAGCAACATATTGCAGGTGCTCGGCTATATCGGCAATGGTGATGCGCTGGAAATCGTATACTTGGCATCGTGACAAGATGGTGGGTAGTATCTTGTGCTTTTCGGTAGTGGCGAGTATAAATATGGCATGATGGGGTGGCTCCTCGAGTGTCTTGAGGAATGCATTGAAGGCGGCTGTAGAGAGCATGTGTACCTCATCGACGATATATACTTTGTATTTGCCTATTTGCGGTGGTATGCGTACTTGATCGACCAGCTGGCGTATATCATCGACACTGTTGTTTGATGCAGCATCAAGTTCCGATATGTTATAAGAGCGTTGTTCGTTGAAGGCTTGGCAAGACTCGCATTCGTTGCAGGCTTCGCCTGTGGCGGTAGGGTGCATACAGTTGATTGTCTTGGCAAAGATGCGGGCACATGAGGTCTTTCCCACACCACGAGGGCCACAGAACAGGTAGGCATGAGCCAACTTGCCGGCATCAATGGCGTTCTTGAGGGTTTGGGTAAGAGCTTTCTGTCCGACAACCGACTGGAATGTCGAAGGACGATATTTTCGAGCAGAAACGATATAGTTGTCCATGTGTGTGGTGGGTGATTATTCGAGGTCGGTCTTGCCAAAGCAGAGAGGTAGTAGCGACTCGATAGATGTAACGATATAGGTCTTTTCGGTGCCGTACAATATAATTTCGATAGGGGTATTGTAGCGGTGCTCTGTTTCAAGAATTACCTGACGGCATGCACCACAAGGGGCAGTGGGTGTTGCTGTGAAATCGTTGCCTTTGTAGGCTGCAATGGCCAGTCTTTTTACAGCATTGTTGGGGTGTTGTGCTCCGGCATAGAAGAGGGTTGTTCGCTCGGCGCATGTGCCCGATGGGTATGCTGCATTCTCTTGGTTGCTACCGGATATTATCTCGCCATTGTCGAGCAAAGCAGCTGCACCTACATTGAAATGAGAGTAGGGTGCATAGGCTCTGCTACAAGCCTCTTTAGCGCAATCGACCAATTTTTTTTGGTCGTCGTTGAGTTCATTGTAATTACAAACAACTATATTTGTAACGATATCAATATTTTTCATACACAATGTTCTATTGCTCTATTTGTACAAATGTAGCGATTTTTGTCGAAAGATGATGTGTTGATATGATTTTTTCGGTAGAATAAAATATTTTTTAGAATGAAACGAGTTGTGCTGTGTTGCTTTGTTGCAATTTTACAATTATTGATGGTGTTGCCAGCCCTTGGTGAGGAACGAATGGATAGCTATGAAGCCTACATAGATAAGTACTATCGTATAGCTCAAGAGCAGCAACGGTTGTATGGCATACCGGCCTCTATCACTCTTGCCCAAGGTTTGTTAGAATCGGCTGCCGGAGGGAGTAAGTTGGCTGTAGCTGCACGTAATCACTTCGGCATCAAGTGTCATGATTGGGAGGGCGATGCTGTAAAGTATAAGGGCGATTGTTATCGTATGTATGGTAGTGTCGAGGAGTCATATACCGACCATTCGATGTTTCTGCTACGAGACAGATATAAATCGCTGTATGAACTCGACATTGCCGATTACAAGGGTTGGGCGCATGGTCTCAAGCAGTGTGGTTATGCCGAAGATCCCAACTATGCCGATAAACTCATAGAGATAGTAGAGCGATATGACTTGTTGCGATATGTAGTAGGTGTGGAGCGTGACAGTAATGAGCCAAGTGAGAATGTGACATTGTCAAGAGAAGTGTTTCGTTCGTGGGGCTTGCTATATGTTATTGCTCGGGAGGGTGATAGTTATGATGCTATTGCTGCCGATACCGGTTTCAAGGCTCAAGACTTGGCAAAGTATAATGACGATAGCAAAAATAGAACACTGCGTGAGGGCGATATAGTGTATCTTGAGAAGAAAAAGGCGAAGGCCGATAAGGGTTATGATACTCACACAGTGGTAGGGGGTGAGACTATGCGTAGCATCTCTCAGTTGTATGGTATAGATGTACATCGATTGGCACGTCGCAACAAGATGCGCTACGATGCTGTAGTGGAGCCCGGTAAGATACTTAGGCTGCGATAAAGAGATATTATCTCGCAAAAAATAGAAGCGGCTGCACCTTGAGGTGCAGCCGCTTGTTGTATGGGGTGAGAATATAAATCTTATTGAGTAATTCTCTCGAGCCATTTGAGCATACCGAGCATCACAGCCATAGAGATGAGGCAGAAGCCGGCAAATACAGCCCAGCACATCCATTGTTGGGGGAATGTGTTCAACATTGTTACACCCATAGCGATGAACAAGTTACCGATAGCAGTAGCCGACAACCACAAACCTTGGCAGATACCTTGCAAGTGCTTGGGAGCAATCTTCGATACGAATGAGAGACCGAGGGGTGAGATAAACAACTCGGCAACAGTAAGGAAGAAGTATGTGAGAATGAGTACTGCGGGGCTTGACTTCATAGCAACCTTGGCTGCATCGGTAAGACTCTTGAACTCTTCGCCCGAAGGATAACCTTGTACCATAGCAACGATGGTGAGGAAGATGTAGGCGCAAGCGGCAATGAACATACCGATGGCAATCTTACGAGGAGTAGAAATCTCTTTTTTCTTCTTAGCAAGCGCACCAAAGATAAACATGATGATGGGAGTGAGTACGATTACGAAGAAGGGGTTGATACATTGCCAAATCTCGGGAGCAATAGAGTCGGTGGCAACGAAGTCGCGAGCAAATACCGAGAGTGATTGACCATTTTGGTGGAATGAGAACCAGAAGAATACGGCAACACCAAGTACTGCATAGAGTGCCATGAGGCGTTGCTTAACTTCTTTAGCGTCTGCTTCTCTTTCGGCAGCCGAAACTTCAGTAGCTTTCTTCTCTTTCTTAACGGGTGTGGGCAATGATTTCATTACCAACATGAATATGGTGAGTGAAATGAGCATAGCTGCAACCGAAGCGATGAAAGATAGGTGAACACCGGTGTTGAAAGTCTCGAGGTAGTTGGCACAGAAAGCAGCATCAACAACACCTGTGTGACCTACGTTTGTAGCAAGTGTATTGAGGTTTTCCATGTCGGTAGCCTTCATGCTGTCACCTTCGTTGAGGTACATGTGGCACAAGCGGGGAAGGTCTGAGTTGTAAAGCAAACCTTTAGTCTTGAGCCAGAACTCTCTCAACAAGGGAGCTACGAAGGGTGCGATAACACCACCAATGTTGATGAATACGTAGAAGATTTGGAAACCGCTGTCGCGTTTCGATTTGGCCAATGCCAATGCCTCGGGACCTTTCTTGGCAGCTTCGGCCTCGAAGTTGTCGTACATTTGACCTACGATAGCTTGCAAGTTACCTTTGAAGAGACCGTTACCAAATGCGATGATAAGAAGAGCAACGCAAGTGAAGATGAGTACCCAAGAGATGCCACCAGTATTCTCAGAGAATACGGGGATAGAAAGGAGAATGTAACCCAAAGCCATGCAAAGCAGACCTGAGATGATTGTTCCTTTGTATTTTTGAGTCTTATCGGCAATCATACCACCGGGGAGGCTCAAAACGTAGATTAAGAAATAAAATACAGCGTAAATCCAGCCTGCAGCATCGTCGCTGATACCAAATTTAGAACACAAGAACAACAACAATACTGCGTTCATGATGTAGTAACCAAAACGCTCACCCATGTTGGCAAGAGCTGCAGAGATGAGGCCTTTGGGGTGTTCGTTACGAGCCTTGATAACGTAGAATACCAAGAAGGGTATCACTACTATCAATACGGCAACCAAAATTAACGTTTGTGACATAAGTGTTTTTTTTAGATTAGGTAATTATTTGATTTTGTTTGTTTTTGCCTTTTTCAATATCTTGCGCAAAGATAGGTTGTTTCTGCCGTTTTTCCTATTTTTTGCTACTATTTCTCTCGCATAAAAATGTTAATGGGTGTGCCTGTATAGCACCAATTTTCGCGTATCTTGTTCTCAAGGTATCGTTTGTAGGGGTCTTTTACCCATTGAGGCAGATTGCAGAAGAAGATAAATGAGGGAATCTGTGCCTCTTTGAGCATGGTGATATACTTGATTTTTATATATTTGCCCTTGGTTGCTGGAGGCGGATATGCCTCAATTGCTGCAAGCATGACTTCGTTGAGTTTCGATGTGGGAACAAGGCGCTTGCGGTTCTTATATACTTCTACGGCTGTTTCGAGCACCTTGAAAATGCGTTGCTTGGTTACAGCCGATGTGTATATGATGGGGAAGTCGGTAAACGGAGCAAGTCGGTCGCGAATTGCATTCTCAAATGTTTTGATGGCGGCGTTTGACTTGTCCTCCACGAGGTCCCATTTATTGACGCATACCACAATGCCTTTGCGGTTTTTCTGTATCAATGAGAAGATATTGAGGTCTTGGCCCTCAATGCCTCGGGTGGCATCTATCATGAGTATGCACACGTCTGAGTTCTCTATGGCGCGTATTGAGCGTATCACAGAGTAGTACTCAAGGTCTTCGGTTACTTTGCCTTTCTTGCGGATACCTGCAGTATCGACTAAGTAGAAGTCGAAGCCAAACTTGTTGTATCGAGTGTATATCGAGTCGCGAGTAGTACCGGCTATGTTGGTAACGATATTGCGTTCCTCGCCTATAAAGGCATTTATTATCGACGATTTACCGGCATTGGGTCGTCCTACGACGGCAAAGCGCGGTATATCTATTTCGGTCTCTTCTTCATTCTCTTTTGAGAATTTGGCCATGATTTCGTCGAGCAACTCGCCTGTTCCGCTACCGCTTACGGCCGATACGCAGAAGGGATCGCCCAACCCGAAGGAGTAGAACTCGGCCGAGTTGTATATCCATTGATTTGAGTCGGCCTTGTTGGCTACGAGTATGATGGGCTTCTTAGAGCGACGAAGTATTGATGCAACATGGTCATCGAGGTCGGTGGCTCCGTTTATGGCATCGACAACAAAGAGTATGACATCGGCCTCTTCAATGGCTATAGATACTTGTTTGTTTATTTCTTCTTCGAAAATGTCTTCCGAATTGACAACCCAACCACCGGTGTCGATGATAGAGAATTCTTGGCCGCCCCACTCTACTTTGCCATATTGGCGGTCGCGAGTAGTACCGGCGGTTTCATTGACAATGGCTTGTCGTGTTTGAGTGAGTCGGTTGAATAGGGTCGATTTGCCCACATTGGGTCGCCCTACAATGGCTACTATATTTCCCATAGATGTATTGAGTTTGGGGGTGTATATAATCAGTCGTTGAGGTATCCAAAAGTTCGCAATTTGTTTTCACGATTGCGCCAATCTTTTTCTACCTTGACATATAGTTGTAAGAATACTTGTTTGTCGAAGAAAGCTTCGATATCTTTGCGAGCAAGCGAGCCTACACGCTTCAATGCCGAGCCTCCCTTGCCAATGATGATGCCTTTCTGTGAGTCGCGCTCGACATATATTACAGCCGAAATATCTATGCGCTTGTCGCTCTCCTTGAAGAGTTCTACAACTACTTCGCAGGCGTAGGGTATCTCCTTGTCGTAGGTGAGTAGAATTTTCTCGCGAATAATCTCGTTTACAAAGAAACGTGCCGGCTTGTCGGTGAGGGCATCTTTGTCGAAGAATGGAGGTGACTCGGGCAGCAGGTCTTTGATGCGTTTGAGTAGGTTGTCGATGTTGAACTTCAGCATGGCCGATATGGGTATTATCTCGGCTTGGGGCAGTAGTTCGTGCCACTTTTCAACAAGTTTTTCAAGTTCGTCTTGTCCTTTTAGCAAGTCTATCTTGTTGATAATGACAATGACGGGCATATGTTCTTTGGCTACTCTGTCTAAGAATTCGGCATTCTTGTCGGGAGTCTCAACGGTGTCGGTTACGTATAGCAGAATATCGGCATCTACCAGAGCCGACTGTGAGAAACCGAGCATCGATTCTTGCAACTTGTAGTTGGGCTTGAGTACACCCGGTGTGTCGGAATATACAATCTGCATATCATCGGTATTGACAATACCCATGATGCGGTGGCGTGTGGTTTGAGCCTTAGATGTGATGATAGAGATGCGCTCGCCTACAAGCGAGTTCATCAAGGTTGATTTGCCAACATTGGGGTTGCCGACGATATTTACAAATCCCGATTTGTGCATAATATATAGTTTTGTTGCAAAAATAAGAAAAAAGTGTCGAAAAAGCCAATTTTTTTGAGGTGTTATAATACAAAGAAACGCACCACGCCGGGTAGCGGGTGCGTTATGTGTAGTTTTGGTGCGATGTTGTTATGAGTTGTAGTCCCAAACAAGATATACAGCGCCCCAAGTAAATCCGGCACCGAAGGCTGTGAGTATGAGTTTGTCGCCTTTTTTGAAACGGTGCTCAAATTCAGACAAACACAGGGGAATAGAAGCGGCGCTTGTATTGCCATAGTGTTGTATGTTTACGAGCATTTTCTCCTCGGGTATGTTAAATCTTTCGGCAATTGCTTCGATGATGCGAAGGTTGGCTTGATGAGGAATGACATAATCAACATCGTCGATGGTGAGCTGGTTGCGTTGCATGATGGTACTTGAAGATGATATCATGTCGGCAACAGCGTGCTTGAACACAAAACGTCCGTCTTGATAGACGTAGTGCTCGTTTTTGTCGATGGTGGTGTGTGATGCGGGGCGTACCGATCCACCGCCGGTCATAACAAGGTGGGGCAGTCCCATACCATCGGTATGGAATATAGTGTCCATAACACCGGTCTCCTCCTCGGTAGGCTCAAGCAATACACAACCAGCTGCATCGCCAAAGAGAGGGCATGTGTTGCGGTCTTTGTAATTGACCATCGATGACATCTTTTCGGCGGCTATGACAACAACTTTTTTGTACAATCCTGCTTGAATGTATGCAGCACCTGCTTGCAATGCAACCAAGAAACCGGCACATGCAGCTTGTATGTCGTAGCCATAGGTTGTTTTGATACCTACTTTTTCGGCAATGATAGATGCCGTAGAGGGAAAACGAAAGTCGGGGTTTGAAGTAGCGCAGATAATAAGTTCGATTTCTTTGGGGTCGATGCCAGTCTTGTCGATGAGCGCTTGTAGTGCTCGTGCTCCCAAATCGGACGATCCGGTTCCTTCTTCACGAAGAATTCTTCTCTCTTTAATACCTACACGGGTGGTTATCCACTCGTCGCTGGTGTCTACCATCTGTGCCAACTCCTCGTTGCTGAGTATGTCGTCGGGTACGTATGATGTGACACATGAAATTTTAGCTCTGAGCATGATGAATGTATTTAACAATAGTTGAAAAAAATTAATTGTATTTTTCAACTATTAGGATTTTTAAAGAAAATGCCCTAAAAATAGGGCATTAATCTTGACAGTGTTTTTTATTAAACAGCTGCTTCTTTTTCGATAGCCAACTTACCACGATAGTAACCGCATTCGCCGCAAACTGTGTGGTAAACATGCCATGCACCGCAGTTGGGGCAAATGGCCAATGTGGGGGCTACAGCCTTGTCATGAGTTCTTCTCTTGGCTGTTCTTGTCTTTGACTGTTTTCTTTTAGGATGTGCCATTTTACTATATATTTAATTATTATCTTTTCAGTTTTTTGAGTGCGTCCCAACGTGGATCTGTTGGTTGTTCCTCGTTGGTTGTTGCATCGTCGTTGTCAAAGAACATATCGTCCTCATCGTCATCGTCAATGCTTCGTGCGCTCATCTTTTGCAGCCGCTCGCTCATCTCTTTGTTGCACTTACCATAGGGGTGGGTGTGCTTGATGGGTATAGATAAAGCGATAAATTCGTACAAGAACCAAGCGATGTTTATCTCTCCCTCGTCTTCGGGAATGATAATCATGTTGTCGCTCTCTTCTCGGTACTCATGTCCCAGCTTGATGTATAACAACTCGTTGGTGTCGATGTTGAAATCCATGTCGTCGAGACAGCGGTCGCAAGGAATGTATATTATACCGTTAAGGTCGAAGTTTAGCTCAAAAACTGTTGCTGTTCGCTTGACAGTAAGAGCTACATCTACCTTGCCACGTTGTACTTCGGGGCCGTCAATGTTTGCAAAGAACTCGTTGTCGAGCCTATACTCATGCGCAATAGAAGTACCTACAGGCATGGTTTTGAGCGATAGTTTATATTCTGTAAACTTTCCCAAGGCTGATACATCTTTAAAAACTGCGCAAAGGTAAGAAAATAATTGTTACTTGTCAAATCTTTACGCAGATATTTATTGAACTTAGTTATTAATTTAGTGCAAAGTGGTTATTTCAAGCTATATAACAAATGCACAGTATTAATGTTTAGGTCGGTTGCAATGATAGTTATATATTATATAAAATACAAGAGAGCGAAAATTTTTTCACCCTCTTGTATTTTGTTTGGTTGTAATGTCTATTATTAGAGTGCTTTGCCTGCGCTACCCAATACGTTGATGAGTTTGTGCTTGTAAAGCTCTTTGAGAGAGTCGCGAGCGGGACCAAGATATTTGCGGGGGTCAAACTCAGCGGGTTTAGTGGCCATAATCTCGCGGATAGCTGCTGTCATTGCCAAACGACCATCTGAGTCGATGTTGATCTTACATACAGCCGATGTTGCTGCGCGACGAAGTTGGTCTTCGGGGATACCGATGGCATCTTTGAGTGCGCCACCGTATTTGTTGATGATGGCAACTTTGTCTTGGGGTACACTTGATGAACCGTGCAATACAATGGGGAATCCGGGTATGCGTTTCTCAATCTCCTCGAGGATATCGAAGCGTAGAGGAGGAGGAACGAGGATACCTTCTTCGTTGCGAGTGCATTGCTCGGGACGGAATTTGTTGGCTCCGTGTGAAGTACCTATTGATATGGCAAGTGAATCTACACCTGTCTTTGATACGAAGTCTTCAACCTCTTCGGGACGAGTATATGTGTGGTGCTCGGCGCTTACTTCGTCTTCAACACCTGCCAATACACCCAACTCTCCTTCTACGGTTACATCGTATTTGTGAGCATACTCAACGACACGACGTGTGAGCTCTACGTTGTCGTCGTATGAGTGGTGTGAACCATCGATCATTACCGATGAGAAGCCCATGTCAACGCATGACTTACACAACTCAAATGTGTCACCATGGTCGAGGTGGAGTGAAATGGGTATGGCGCAACCCAACTCTTTGGCATATTCAACAGCACCTTGTGCCATGTAGCGAAGGAGTGTTTGATTGGCATATTTGCGAGCTCCACTTGATACTTGGAGGATTACAGGCGATTGACACTCTACGGCGGCTTGGATAATTGCTTGCATTTGCTCCATGTTATTGAAGTTGAATGCTGCAATTGCATACTTGCCTTCCATAGCCTTACGGAACATTTCGTTGGTATTCACCAAACCTAATTCTTTATAGCTAACCATAACGTTATTTTATTAAGTTAATAATAATCTTTTCGCAAAGGTAAAAATAATTTGTCAATATTCAAGAGAAATGCCGACTACAATTTTTTTTCTATATTATATTTAAGATGTGTTGTTCTTCATTCTCTTTTCATTATATTTGTAGAATATAGATGGCGGTTCGGAAGAAAACCCAAGTAAACTTGCTTTTTCTTCACTCACTTTTCACTATATTTGCATATCTATGTCCATGAATTAATACATTGAACTATGAAACAACGAGTGCTTTATACGATTTTATGCTTGAGTGTGGTATTTTCGGCATTTTCCAATCTCGACCAATGGGCCTTGTATGGGGTGGAAATGGGTTCTAATTCGAGTGTGGGTTTCTCGGAAGGTGTGGCTGTATTCCAAGACCATAGTACAAGGAAATATGGTGCTATCAATAGAGCCGGCGAAGTGGTGATAGAAGCACAATTTGTACAACTTGATGACTTTGAGAATGGTATGTCTGTAGCCGCACTTTCTTATGACCAAAAAGGTATAATCAACACGCGAGGTCAGTGGCTGTTGGAACCTATATATGACAGAATAGAGAAAGACGAAGACCACCCGGGTGTATATATCGTCTCGAAAGGTTGGAGTGAACAAGGGTTGTTCTACAATGGTAGAATGGTTATTCCTGTGAGAGATTGTCGCATCGATACCTTCAATTTCCCTTTTATAGAATATAGTGGTGATGAAGGCAATTTCGAACTGAATGTGATGACTGGCGAAAAATGGAAGTCGGTAATTCAACAAGGCAATATATTTGTGGCTTCTCAATGGGGTACCGGTGCAGATTGGGAATATGGGTATTACACTCTTGAAGGTAAGAGAATAGATGTGTCGGAGAACAATGTAAGTAGCAAGGGATTGACTCCTTACAGAGACGAAGAGACTAATTTGTATGGCCTGAAAAATGTGCATACCGGAGCTATTGTTGTCCCGGCTAAATATCAAGGTATGTACAATATATGGATTGACGATGCAATGATAATACTTGATGGAGGAGTATATATTTTATATGATGCGGCAGGTAACGAGATTTCCAATCTTAGTAATAGGCGGGAAGCTTTACCAATGTTTTATGATGATTATATTCTGATGATGAACAGTGATAATGATTGTAATGGCTTGTATGACTATAGAGGTAATGTGATATTGCCTGAAGAATATAAGAGTATAGCACCCTGTTATGAAATGGACGGCTATTGGTTTAGAACTCAATTGTCCGATACCGATGAGTATAAACTCTTTAATGCCAAAACAAAAAAGTTCTATAAATATGGAAATTATTCTGATGGTATGATTTGTATTGAAGACAAAGCGAATGAAAAGTTTTACTATGTGAATGTAGCAACCGGGGCTGTTATAGATAAGAACTTTGAGTGGGCTGCCGATTTTTCCGAGGGTGTTGCATGGGTGCAGATAAAGGGTGACAAGTATGGAAGTCTCATCGATAAGACCGGTAAAGTAGTATTTCAAGGAAGTGAGAATTGTAATCTTGAGCTATTTACAAAGTCGTCGGAGGGTGTATTGAAAGCTAAAGATGAAGTTAATTATATTTATGGTTATGTACGCAATCCGTTAGTAACAGATTATGTCTATAATCAGAAGGGCGCCGATGATGGCACGATATGGAAATGGTATAGAATGGCTCAAAAGGAGTATGATAATGAAAACTATGAGTCGGCCAAGGAGTTGTACTATCAGATAATGATGTGTGCGCCTGAAGAGTACGCTGCGGTAGCCAATTATGGCTCGTGCTTGTATAGCATGGGTTACTACGAGGAGGCAATAGAGGCATATTCTATGGCACTTGATATCAATCCCAATTATGCGTATGCACAAGAATGGCTTGTGAATGCGCAGGGTATAGTTGATGCCCAAAGGGCTGCAGAACAGGAGGCTGCCGAAATGCAAGCAAGCGAAAGAACGGCAACATTCTGGGACGCTCTTGGAAGCTTCTGCTCGATATTGGGTCAGACGATGGGTGCATATTCAGGTTCGTATTCCTACAATAACTCTTTCTCAAGCTCTTATAGCAGTGGCTCGTCTAACGTCAATACGGGTAATTATCAGGCCGAGTATAATAGATGGGAACAACGAGCTAAAAGTAATTACGAAACCCTCACCAATTTGGGCTACTCGGTAACCAATAGTCGCAACGACCGCAGTGGCAGTACCGGACAAAGTATGAATACGGGTAACTATGTGATGCAGAAAAAGGCATTGCGTGATGCACAGCGCGAGATGCGCAACATTCGTCAAAGAGCAAGTCGTGCCGGTGTGCATATTGCTCAGTCGAAGTGGGAGACGGCTACGGTAAGTTATTGATGATAGGGCGCATCTGTTTTACCCCTTCTATCACTTTTTCCACTTGCGCCCGTTCCACTGCAGCACTACAGTGTCGTGAAAGTGAGGCTTGATGCGTTGGCGTGTCTCCTCGTCGAGTGTGAGCAAGAAGGACGGTGTGGCTGTAATGTTACTATTCTCTTCGCTCATTGTGTATTGTATGGTGTGCAATACAACTTCTTGCGCTATAGCATTGCGTTGCTTCTTATCGGTTGTTTTTATAAAGTCGTGTATGGCAAGTGGCGTGAATTTTTTCTTTGTGCCCACGGTTTGCCAAGAAGCATCGTATAGTTGCAGATGACTATTGGCTACAGGGCCTTCTACGGTGGTAATAACAGCGTAGTATGTTTTTCGGCCTTGTTGCAAGAGTTTTATTTGTATGGTGCTTGCCTTCGATGTGCGCATGTGCAAGTATGTGTCGCCCAATATAGTGAGGTGAGCCGTATCGCCTCCGAGGGTGCGTGCTTGTGCAGTCATGCCGGCCTTGTATAGGTCTATCATATCGAGTCGAGCTATGCTGTCGATATTTATAATGAGTTGTTGTGGCATCTTTTTCAATGCATCGGCTACAGTTTGCGCTTGGCCGGCAAGGGTAGCGGTTGCTAAGAGTATGATTGCTATAATGTGGACGAGGCTCTTCATAGGCTATGGTTGTATTGTGAGTGCGAAGATAGTGATTTTGTGGCTATCGGTGAGTGTGTTGTTGTTAAAGATTGCTTACAACTTATCGCGTGCCTAAATATAGGAATAGCATACCCAATAATACAAGTACGAGGTCTATCGTTTTATTGCCTATATTTTTCTCTCGGAATAGTATGGCTCCGGCAGTGAAACTTACCACCACACTACTGCGACGTACCATAGATACAATAGAAATCATCGACTCGGGATAGCTGAGGGCATAGAAATATACAAAGTCGGCACATACAAGAAACAGTGATATGAAAAAGATGCTTTTGCGCCACACAAATGGGGTGGTGGTGTGTCGTTTGGGATACCACATGAGCGCTGCAATAATGAGCATAAGTGCCATCTGATAGTAGGAATACCATACAAGTACGGTCATGCGATGAAACCCGTGCGACATGAGGTATTTGTCGTAGAGTCCGCTCAATGCTCCTGTAATGGTGGCGAGAATAATAAATAGTATCCATATATTGTGGCGGAAGTTGATACCTTCTTTCTTGCCGGTGAGCGAGAGTAGTATGAAGGCGATAATGGCTATGCACACGCCTATCCATTGGTATAAGTTCAAAGCCTCGCCAAAAAAGAGCAGTGCTCCTATGAGTGTGAGAATGGGTTGTGAGGCCTTGATGGGGGCTGCAATGGTTATGGGTAGATGCTTGGTAGCAAAATATGCAAAGAGCCACGATGATAGTACAATGCACGACTTGAGGAAGATGTGCAGGTGTGTGTACAAGTCGGCCGGTGGAACAAAGAAGATGGTGTTGCGTAATGTATCGGGCGCGGCTACCGATAGCACTATGAGGGGCAAGAATAGTAGTGAGCAAAATATGGTGTTGAGTAGCAATACGGGAATGACAGCATTGCCATTGAGTGCCGATTTCTTACAAGTGTCGTAAGCACCCAAAAGTAGAGCCGACAGGAACGCCAATGAAAGCCACATGTTGCTATAGAATGATGCGAGCCCTAAAGGGTGTGATTGATAGTAGTGTTGATAAAAATCTCTTCGGGGTATGTGACATTGTGTAGGAACAGAGCTTTGCCGGGCATCGAAGTGCCTGCCAGACAACGGTCACGACCCTCTATGATGGCACAAAACTCCTCGATACTTATTTTGTGTCGTCCTACCTCTATGAGTGTACCCACAATGGCGCGTACCATATTGCGTAGAAAACGGTCGGCTGTAATGGTAAAAGTGTGACCTTCGCCCTCTTGTTGCCAATGGGCCTGGGTTATGCGGCAGTTGTTGGTCTTGACATCGGTGTGCAACTTACTGAAAGAGGTAAAGTCGGTATATTGATATAGCATCTCGGCGGCTTGGTTCATGGCTTCAAAGTCGAGAGAGCCTCGGTATCGCCATGCATATCGTTCGGCAAATGGCGATTTGTGGTCTATTACATAATATTTGTATGTACGAGATGTAGCATCAAAGCGAGCATGAGCCTCATCGGTGACAGGTACACAATTATATACGGCGATATCGGGTGGCAAAAGTCTGTTGAGACGGTCGGCCAATTGTGCGGGGTCGGGCAGTTGGCTTTCGGTGTCGAAGTGTGCCACCATGAGTCGGGCATTTACGCCGGCATCGGTGCGCCCCGCTCCGGTAAGAGGGGTGGGCTTGCGCAACAGGGTTTGTAGAGCTTCCTCCATGCGTAGTTGTACGGTGATGGCATTGGGCTGTACTTGCCAGCCGTGATAGTTGGTTCCATCGTATGCAAAGTATAGGAAGTAGCGCATATTTAATTGTGTTGTATGAGAAAAAGTTAGCCCCTATGGCGCAATGCTGTAAGGGGCTAACAAATTATGTTGTAAGTATCAGTCGCGTTCGAGATAGGTATATCCGTATAGTCCCGAGCGGTAATTTGAGAGAAATTCGCGTCCCTCTTCGGGTGTGATTATACCCGCTTTCATAGAGGCGGTTGCCCAAGCCTCAACACTGCGAACAAGTTTCTTGGGCGAGAATTGTACATAGTCGAGTACCTCGGCTACTGTTTCTCCATCGATAACTTGATCTATCTCAAAGTGGTCTTTATATACGCTTATATGTACTGCGTTGGTGTCACCGAAGAGGTTGTGTAGGTCACCCAAAATCTCTTGGTATGCACCTACGAGAAAGACACCGATGTAGTAGGGCTCTTTGCCAACACTATGCACCGGTATAGAACTTGATGTGCCATTGACCGATATGAAATTGGCAATCTTGCCGTCCGAGTCGCAAGTGATATCTTGTAGGGTAGCTGTGCGGTCGGGGCGCTCATCGAGGCGACCAATGGGCATGATGGGGAATACTTGGTCAATGGCCCATGAGTCGGGAAGAGACTGGAATAATGAGAAGTTGCAGAAGTACTTGTCGGGCAAGAGGCGTTGTATCTTACGCAACTCTTCGGGAGCATGTTTCATGCTCATAGCCATCTGGTTTACCTCTCTTGCAATCGACCAGAATAGTTTCTCGATTTGAGCACGAGTATTGAGGTCGAGCATACCGAGGCTGAATAGGTCGAGTGCCTCTTCGCGTATTTGTAGAGCATCGTGCCAGCTTTCGAGCAGACGGGGAGTATTCATGTTGTCCCATATGCTGTATAGCTCACGTGCCAATTCGTGTGCGCCTTCTTCCAGCTCCTCTTTCTCGTCCCAGATGGGTAGAGATGTGGTTTCGAGAGCCTCTATGATAAGCACCGAGTGGTGAGCTGTAAGTGAGCGACCACTCTCGGTAACAATGTTGGGTTGTGGTATGTTGTTCTTGTTGCAAGCATCTACAAGTGTAAAGACGGCATCATTGACATACTCTTGTATTGAGTAGTTCATACTACTCTCGCTCGACGATGAACGTGAGCCGTCATAATCGACTCCCAATCCGCCACCTATATCGACAAATTCTATGTTAAATCCCAATTGTTGCAATTGTACATAGAATTGAGATGCTTCGCGCAGAGCATTCTTGATGCGTCGTATTTTGGTTATTTGGCTGCCTATGTGGAAGTGTATGAAGCGAAGGCAATCGGTCATCTTGCGTTGGCGCAAGAAATCGAGAGCCTCAAGCAACTCGCTTGAGTTGAGACCGAATTTGCTACCATCGCCACCCGATTCTTCCCACTTGCCACTGCCGGCACTTGCCAGCTTGATGCGAATACCAATGTTGGGTTTTACTTTGAATCGTTTGGCTATCTCGGCAATGTTTTTCAACTCGTTGAGTTTCTCTACAACAAGGAAGATGCGACGACCCATTTTCTGAGCAAGCAGAGCCAACTCAATGTATGTTTCGTCTTTATATCCGTTGCAGATAATCAGAGAGTTCTTATCGGTATTGATGGCCAATACGGCATGGAGCTCGGGCTTAGAACCCGCCTCAAGACCTATATTGAATTTTTTACCGTGGCTTACAATCTCCTCTACCACCGGTCGCATCTGATTTACCTTGATGGGGTAGATGATAAAGTTTTGGGCGGTGTAGCCGTATTCTTCGGCAGCTTGATGGAAACAATTAGAAATCTTCTCGATACGATTGTCAAGAATATCGGGGAAACGAACAAGTACCGGTGCTGTTACATCGCGCAGTTGTAGTTCGTCCATCAAGTCGCGCAAATCGACCGATGCATTACCTTCGCGAGGAGTTACCTGTACATGACCTTTGTCGTTGATCGAAAAATATTTTAACCCCCAGCCATTGATGTTATACAATTCGGCCGAGTCTTCGATGCGCCATCTTCTCATTTCGTCAATAACCTGTTTTTAAGAGTTGTATATTGTATTATGTGCATTATTGGCTTGCAAAAATACATATTATAATTTAAAAACAAATTATTGTCGGGTGGTAAAGTTTGTTTTGTATGTTTTTATGCAAAAAATAGATGCTCGATGCATATTTTTACACCTATTATGATGAGTATAATGCCTCCAACAATCTCGGCGCTTTTTTTGAGGTAACAACCTATTTGCTTGCCAATATATATACCGGTGAGTGAGAAAATAAAGGTGGTGACTCCAATGACAATGGCTGCCTCGAGCATATCGACGTGGAGGAAGGAGAGTGAGATGCCTACTGCCATGGCATCGATGCTTGTTGCCAACCCCATAGTCATGGCAGTGCGGGTACAACATGGGTCGAAACATTCGTGCTCTTCGTTTTGCGTAGCCTCGTATATCATACGTCCACCCAAATAGAGGAGTAGGGCTAAGGCAATCCAGTGGTCGTATGCCTCAATTATATCTCGAAATCCCACACCCAGTAGCCACCCAACAACCGGCATGATGCCTTGGAACAGGGCTAAAATGAGTGCAAACTTACCGGCTCGACGGAGAGTAACAGGCTGCATCAGTGTGCCACTTGTAAGTGATACAGCAAAGCTATCCATGCACAACCCGATAGCAAGAATTATGAGTGAAAATAGCGTCATGTGATGTGGTATGGTATGTTGTTATATAGTTGTAACATTCAATAAAAACGGGAGAACTCGGCTTGTAGAGCTTTGTCTCCCGTCATCACACACACATAACACACATTACTATAACCAATGAGTGGTGGTAATTGTTCGCCGGCAATGTGATTTTTTTTGCCGATGTGGTGTGTGACGAGGTATTGTTAGAACTTCTGCATATCTACAAGGTGCTTGTAATAGCCATCTTTTGCCACCAGTTCATCGTGGCAACCTTGTTCTACAATCTCTCCGTTGTGGACAAC
This sequence comes from Bacteroidaceae bacterium, assembly GCA_017410245.1. GTDB lineage: Bacteria > Bacteroidota > Bacteroidia > Bacteroidales > Barnesiellaceae_A > Barnesiella_A. Next base: position 56,342 of record JAFQRE010000045.1, on the reverse strand, counting down.
ACATATCATGTCGGCGTTTTTAATAGTCGATAGTCGGTGTGCTACCACCAAGGTTGTGCGGTTACGCATGAGCTTTTCGAGTGCCTCTTGTACCAATCGTTCCGACTCGGTGTCGAGAGCCGATGTGGCTTCATCGAGAATGAGTATGGGTGGATTCTTGAGTATGGCTCGGGCTATACTGATGCGTTGTCGCTGGCCTCCCGACAACAAGCAACCTCGGTCGCCTATGTTGGTGTCATAGCCATGTTCGCTCTCCATGATGAAGTCGTGTGCATTGGCTATGCGGGCAGCCTCTATGACCTCCTCCCGGGTAGCATTGTTTACCCCGAAAGCTATATTGTTGAAGAAGGTGTCGTTGAAGAGTATGGCTTCTTGATTGACATTGCCCATGAGTGCGCGCAGGTCGTGTATCCTGAGGTCTTTGATATTGATACCATCGATATATATACCTCCCTGGTTTACATCATAAAATCGGGGTAAAAGGTCGGCTAAAGTAGTTTTGCCTGAGCCCGATTGTCCTACGAGAGCAACGGTCTGTCCTCGTTTGATACGTATCGATACATCTTTGATAACATTCTCGCTTCCATATCCAAACGTAACGTTACGGTACTCTATACCCTCTTTCATCTCGGTTAGTTTAGCGGGATTTATGGGGTCTTGTATGGGGTTGGGTGTCGATAATAACTTATCTACGCGATCCATGGCGGCCAATCCCCGTTGTACGGCATACATACCTTTCGACAGGTCTTTGACAGGGTTGATAATGCTGTAGAAGATGATGAGGAAGTAGATGAATTGAGCTGCATCGATGGTAGTACTACCCGATAGAATGAGGCTGCCTCCAAACCACAGCACGATAACAATGGTAGCGGTACCCAAAAATTCGCTCATTGGGTGAGCCAAAGCTTGTCGGCGTGACATGCGATTGCTCAGGTTGAAATAGTTGTCAATGATATTGTGAAAGCGTTTTGACGACTTGCCCTCGGCATTGAAGGCTTTGATGATGCGCATACCTCCTAAGGTCTCTTCGATAGACGACATGATAACACCCCAACAATCTTGAACGTCGCGTGACTGGCGTTTCAGTGCGCGTCCCACGCGACCCATCAATAAGCCGGCAGTAGGTAGGAGTATGAGTACAAAAAGGGTGAGTTGCCAGCTGATGACAAACATCATGGTGAGGCAAACGATAATCATGATGGGGTCTTTGAATAGCATCTCGAGTGATGACATCACCGAGTTTTCTATCTCGGCAGTATCACCCGACATACGAGCCATCACATCGCCCTTGCGCTCATTGGTAAAGAAGCCTACCGGTAACGATAGAACTTTATCATATACATATCCACGAATGTCTCGTACAACACCGGCTCGAAGAGGTATCAAGAAGTATGAGCTGAGAAAGGCACTGCCTGTCTTTAGGGCTGTCATGACTGTGAGCAAGACTCCCAACAGCAAGATAGTGGTAGATGCTCCATAATGCTCGATGGCTTGAGATGTGATGTAGTAGAAGTTGTTGATGGCTACATCTTTGATGTTGCCCGAATCCCATTCCATAAAGGAGTAGGTAGTGACATTGCCGGTTTGAAACAGCATCTCCAATATAGGCATAATCGTTGCAAACGAGAAGAGTGTGAGGAACGATGCCAAAATATTGAATAGTATGTTGAGTATGAGGCAATGCTTATAGGGTGGAACAAAACGTCGTAGTATCCCGATGAAGTCTTTCATAATCAATGTGGTGTGTAATTTGATTAGCAAAGATAGTGCTTTACATCGAGAGTTGCATATTGCCATGCCTAAAATGTGTGTTTTTTTGAAAAGAATAACATTTGAATAGGGCTGTAATAGATGCGAAAAGAAAAATTTTTTAATCGAATTAAACTTTTGCAAGGTAGGTTAGTCTTAGTTGTGGTAAAAAAAAAGAAACTCCTCATTCTTTATGAAAAATAAAATATTTTTGGGGCTCCTTTTGTTAGGAGTTATGTGTCCTATACTTGCTGTAGCACAGCAAGTTACCATACGTGGCGTAGTGCGTGATGCACTCGATAACGAGCCATTGCCTCGTGTCAGTGTGCGCTTGTTGCAACAGAAAGATAGTGCCTATGTATCGGGTACGACAGGTAATAACGAGGGTTTATTCCGATTTAATCCGGTACCCGGAGGCAATTATATCGTACAATTCTCTTTCTTGGGTTACCAAACCCAGTATGTCAATATCTCTACCAAGTCTGTTCGTTCGCAGTATAATATGGGTGAGATATTGATGAATACCGGCGATATCGTATTGGCCGAGGCTACTGTGGTGGGTAAAGCTCCCGAAGTGGTAGTAAAGGAGGATACCGTGGAGTTTAATGCCGACTCGTATAAGACACAGCCAAGTGCTGTTGTAGAAGACTTGCTCAAGCGACTGCCCGGTGTGGAAGTAGATGAAAATGGCAAGATAACGGCCAATGGTAAAGAGGTAACAAAGATTTTGCTTGATGGTAAAGAGTTCTTCTCGGACGATCCTAAAGTAGCATCGAAGAATATACCGGTTGAGATGATACAGAAGTTGCAAGTAGTAGATCGCAAGAGCGACTTGGCACGCATTACCGGAGTAGATGATGGCGAGGAGGAGACTGTGATAAATCTTACCATCAAACCCGGCATGAAGCAAGGCTGGTTTGGCGAGATACAAGGTGGATATGGATATAGTCAAGTCAATCCCAATCGTTACCAAGGAGGAGCGATGGTCAATTATATCAAGGACGATGACCAGTTTACTCTTATAGCCAACTCAAACAATGTCAATAGCATGGGCTTTACCGACCAAGGTCAAGGCCGTTTCCGTCGATGGGGTGGTAACAATGGTATTGCTACATCGCATAGTTTGGGTTTAAACTTCAATGTGGGCAATCAAGAGATATTTCGTGTAGGAGGTGATGTGATGTATTCATATAACGATCGCGACACCCGCAAGCGTAGCGAACGTCAGGACTTCTTTACCGATAGTACATCTTATAGCGATGGATTGTCAACAGCCAGAGACATCGGTCAGCAAATCAATGGTCGTTTCCGCATTCAGTGGAATCCCGATTCACTCAATACCTTTGAGTTCCGTCCTCGCATTTCTATCAATATCAACGATTCTCGTAAACTTGAGGAGAGCAATGCCTTTGCCGGTGATGCTGCACGTTCGCAGGTAAACCGCAACTACAACCTCAACAATAGCAATGGCTTGAGCATAGAGACATCGGGTGAGTTGATATACAACCGCCAGCTTACCTCTAAGCCCGGTCGCTCGATAAGCGTGCATGGACGTTACAACTTCAGCAATACCACCGAGGCCGGCAATAGCATAGACCGCACATGGTACTACCTCTTGCAAGATAGTACGTTCTTGATGCAAGAGAGCGACGACCACTCTTGGAGCAATGGCTACTCGGCACGATTTACCTACACCGAGCCTATCGGAGACCCCACCAAGGGAATGTTCCTTACCTTTGCATTGCGCAGTCAAGGAAACTTCCGTAATGCCGACAAATATACCTATACAGCCGATGAGTATGGTATCTATCCCGAGACACCCGATACGGCTTATAGCAATAGTTTCCGCAATATGAATATAACCAATAGCGCTCAATTGGGCTTCCGTCATGTCACTCGCTCACTCAACTATAACGTGGGATTGTCTTTTGAGCCTACTACAACATCATCGCAAGACCTTATAAAGCCTCAAAATAACATCGCAACTTATACGGTATATAATTGGGCTCCGTTTATGTGGCTTACCTATAAGGTCGATAAGCAGACATCGTTGCGTGTATTCTACAATGGTCGTACCGAGCAACCTACCATTGCGCAATTGCAACCTGTGCCCGATATATCTAATCCCCTCAATATCGTTGTGGGTAATCCCGACCTCGATCCTACCTTTACTCACCGTTTGCGTATGCGATTTAGTGACTATGATACCAACAGCCAACGCTCTATCATGGCACACTTGATGGCCAACTATACCATGAATGCTATTATATCGGCAACCGACTATAACTCCGAGACTGGTGGACGTGTTACTACCTATGAAAACGTTGATGGTGTGTGGAATGTGAATGGTATGTTTATGATAACATTGCCCTTCCGCGATAAACGTTGGCAACTGAACAACTTCACTCGTCTGGGTGTAAGTAGCAGTGTGGGTAAGAATAATGGTGAGATGAACCGAGCCAATCAATTCTCGGGTGGCGAGAGCCTCTCATTGGCTTTCCGCAGCACCTATTTCGACACCGAGTTGCGTGGACGTTACAATTTGCAGCACGTGCGTAATACTGTACAAGTGGGCAATAACCGCACTATACATAGTTACGGCGGTACATATCGTTTTAATGTCAATCTGCCTTTCGGATTGTCGTTGGGTAGCGATATAACCTATACCGGCAACCAGGGTTATACCGATGGATATAACGAGGAGGTGTGGATGCTCAATGCGCAGATTTCTTACTCATTCCTTGCCGGCAAGAATGCAACAATTATGCTCAAGGGTGTAGATTTGCTCAACCAGTCGAACAATATACAACGTACCGTAACGGGTAACTACCTTGAGGACGTGGAGTATAATACATTGGGACGCTATTGTATGATTTCGTTCAGCTATCGTTTCAACACCTTTGGCAAGGACAAACCCCAAATGCGCGGTCAGTTTGGTCCTGGTTTCGGACCTCCACCTCCCGGTCGTCATTAATGTATAAAGACGATAAATCAAACGGCAAATTCAATGAAATTAATTGCATTGAATTTGCCGATTTTTTTATGATTGTGAATAATAATACTACGTTTCTTTTAAATCCTGAAAGATTTTCGCTACATTTGCTAAATAGATTTTGTGAAAATCGATCTCCTTGAATTGGGGTATTCGGTCAATAAACAAATAGGTTCAAAGTATCAATAAAATATTATAACTATGAGAAGACTATTTATTCTGGCATTCTCTCTACTATTGTCTTTTACAACTGTAGATGCAACTGCACAAGGTTTTTTGAAGCAGTTGGGTAAAGCTATAGATAAAGAGATAAGAAAAGAGGTAGACAAAGAGGCCAAAAAGCATGTGAATAAGATGAAGAAAGAGGCTGAAAAAGCCTTGACAGAGTCATCGGAAAACCAACAACAAAAAGAGGTTAAAACAAAGACTACCCAGGAGCAAAAACAACAGGACCAATCACAACCTGCACAATCTACACAACCTCAAAAGTCGAAGTCGGAGATTCAGGGTTCATTGACTGAGACTGTTCTTATGGCCGATGGGCCTACATCAGGTACAGAGAAAGGACATCAATGGGTAGATATGGGTTTGCCTTCGGGAACACGTTGGGCTACCTGCAATCTTGATGCTTCATCGCCTTCTCAACCGGGTAAACTCTATGCGTGGGGCGAAATAACCTCAAAGACTACTTTTAGCGAATCAAATTACAAGTTGAAGAATGTAAATTACGACATTGCAGGCGATTTTGCCTTTGATGCTGCTACTAAAAATTGGGGTGGTGGATGGCGTATGCCCACAGCTCAAGAGTTTGGCGAATTGGTGTTTTACTGTGATTGGAAGTATGAAAAAGAGGGAGGTCGTTGGGGCGTGAGATTTACCAGTCCAATGACAAAAAAATCTATTTTCCTTCCGGCTACAGGTTATAAGTATGGAAACGAGCATGACAATCCCAATACTTGCGGTAATTATTGGACCTCTACACCAGTTTCAAATGGTGCTTGCATGTATCGTTATGGAGCTGCATTAGGCGAGTTGGGCGATGCTATGCTTTGTTGCGGATTGGCTATTCGTCCTGTATTGGGCAAGGCTACCCATATTGAGACTCCTGTTTCGGGAACAACAAGTGGTTATGATTGGGTAGATTTGGGCTTGCCTTCTGGTAATAAATGGGCTACATGTAATGTGGGTGCTAAAAATCCTGATGAGATAGGTAAATACTATGCATGGGGTGAAGTTACGCCCTCGACCGACCGAAAATCGAAGAAAAACGACTTGGATAGCGAAAAAAATGCTGTTGATATTGCCGGCAAGACACGTTACGATGCCGCCCGATATGAATGGGGTAACAGATGGCGAATGCCCAGCCGTAACGACTTCCAAGAGTTGTTGGATAACTGCGTGTGGGAATGGGTGTCGGCCTACGGACGCAAGGGTTTTAAGGTGACAAGCAAGATAAACGGAAATTGGCTCTTTCTTCCCGCTACAGGTATGGCTTGTGATCCCTTCTCTTCGGGCCAATATTTGAGCGAATACATTTTTGAGTTCTCGTCTAATTTTAATGATAAAGGAGTATATTGGACCTCTACTCCCGAGCATGTAGATTGGGGTTATACCTATGACTCATATAATCTCTATTTCTCGGCCGAGGGTGGTAAGGCTACTCAATTCCCACATTTCTCAATCGGAAATCGTACGAATAGTTACTGTATTCGACCGGTGACATCGGAGGTGGAGACTTCATCGCAAAATGCAAAAACCTCTCAGAGTACTTCGGGAAAGAAACAGAATAATTCGACACAAACAAAAACAGCCTTTTCAAAACAAAAACAGAGTCAGCCTGTACAGAATATCGAAGTGGTAAATGTGGAGAGTGATCCTCAAGCGCCCATTTTCCTCGGTATTCCGGTTAAAGGTTCTATAGACGATATGGTTGTGGCTCTACAGGCAAGAGGATACGAAAAATCGAAGTTCGGAAAGACTTTGTTGTTGGGCGATTTTAAAGGATTGCCAAGTAAATTGCATATCTTTGATAATGATAAAAAGCAAGTGTGTCATATCCAAATTCAACCCCAAACCGATAGCCATGTCTATTTAGATGAAATAGGTGTGAAACTAAGATTTAACGAGTTGCTCGACGATTACGGAAATGATTCGAGATATGTGGCTCATCCCGACAATAAAAAAATACCTAACAAGGAGAGTGTTGCCAATGAAATGAATAAAGACAAAATGTATAAGGCAAAATTCTATGAGGGTGGCGATATGAAGAAAATAGTAAGTCTTTCTATTCATGAGTATGAGGGTAAATATTATGTAGCCATACACTACTATAATTGCTATCTCACATCTATCAACTATGATGAATGGACTTAAATAATATTTCGAAAACAGATGCGGGAAGTTGCCATACGGTAGCTTCCCGTTTTTGTTGTAATGTGATTGTAGCTATATATGCACAGGTTGCAAAATAAAAACAAGTTGCTCTATAGATTGCTTTTTATAATGAGATTTGCTATCTTCGCCTACCTGTTTTTTCTGTTATTATGAGTAGAATCGAAGAAGAAAAACGAGTGGTGGAGTTGATGATAAGACTCTACTGTAGATATAAAGAGGGCAATACCGCATTGTGTGAATCGTGTAAGGCGTTGTTGAACTATGCGCATATGCGCTTGTCGAAGTGCCCGTTTGGCGATGGAAAAAGTACTTGTCGCTTGTGTAAAATACACTGCTACAAGCCCGATATGCGCGATAAAATGCGCCGGGTGATGCGCTTTGCCGGGCCTCGCATGCTCCTGTATCACCCATGGTATGCCATCAAGCATGTGTGGCATGAGTTGAAGTAGAAATTACAGATGGCAAGAGAGAAAAAATAGCAATAAATTTGTATCTTCGCATGATGGAAAATTTAGATAATATCCAAGAACGTATTGCATACTTGAGTAAGGAACTTGAGGTGCACAATCACAACTACTATGTATTGAATTCGCCTACGATAAGCGATCGCGAATTTGATATGCTCATGCAAGAGTTGCAACAACTCGAGGAGCAGTTCCCGCAATATGCGCAACCCAACTCGCCTACACAACGAGTGGGCAGCGACATCAATCATGCCTTTGAGCAAGTGGCACATACCTATCCTATGCTGTCGTTGGGTAATACATACTCGATGGAGGAGGTTGAGGCATTCTATACGCGTGTGAAGCAAGGTTTGGGCAATGCTCCTTTTGATATAGTGGGAGAACTGAAATTTGACGGCACTTCCATTTCGCTTACCTATCGTGACGGACAATTGGTACGGGCGGTGACTCGTGGTGATGGTACCAAGGGCGACAATGTGACTCGTAATACCCGCACTATACGCTCTATCCCTTTGGTGCTCAAAGGCAATGATTATCCCTCCTTCTTTGAGATACGAGGCGAAGTGTTGATGCCATGGAGTACCTTTGAGAAACTCAATGAGGAGCGAGAAGCTCAAGGAGATGCCTTGTTTGCCAATCCTCGCAATGCTGCTGCCGGCACGTTGAAACTGCAAAATCCGGCCATGGTGGCACGTCGTGGGTTAGATGCCTATCTCTACTATATGTTGGGCGAAAATCTTCCTACCGACAACCATTATCAGAACTTGCAGAAGGCCAAGGAGTGGGGTTTCAAAGTGAGTGACACGATGCGAGTGTTGCATAACCTCGATGAGATAAAGGCCTTTATCGATTATTGGGACGTGGAGCGTCGCAACTTGCCGGTTGCTACCGATGGCATTGTGCTCAAGGTAGCTTCTATAGCACAACAAGAGGAGTTGGGATATACAGCCAAATCGCCTCGTTGGGCTATCGCTTATAAGTTCCAAGCCGAGGAAGCTGTTACTCGCCTCAACTCGGTTTCGTACCAAGTAGGTCGTACCGGAACGATTACTCCGGTAGCCAATCTCGATCCGGTACAGTTGTCGGGAACGGTGGTGCGCCGAGCCAGCCTTCACAACGAGGATATCATTCGTTCGCTGAACCTGCACATAGGCGATATGGTGCACGTAGAGAAGGGTGGTGAAATCATACCCAAGATTACCGGGGTAGATGCCGACTGCCGCGAGCGTGACAGCCAGCCGGTTGAATTTATACGCAATTGCCCCGAGTGTGGCACACCCCTTGTTCGCGAAGAGGGCGAGGCCGCATGGTATTGTCCCAATGTCAATCACTGTCCTCCTCAGATAAAAGGCCGTATAGAACACTTCATAGCCCGCAAGGCTATGGATATAGACTCGCTGGGCCCCGAGACTATCACTCAATTCTACGAGCGTGGTATGGTGAGCAATGCAGCCGATTTATACACCCTGTCGGTAGAGCGTGTGGCTTCACTGAAAATGCGTGGACAAAAATGGGCGCAGAATATTATCGATTCTATTGAGCGTTCTCGCCAAGTACCTTATGCTCGTGTATTGTTTGCACTGGGTATCAGGTATGTGGGTGAGACGGTAGCCAAGCGATTGGCTGCAGCCTTCCCCTCGATGGAGCAACTGCGTGATGCTACACTCGATGAGTTGATGGCAGTGCCCGACATTGGTGAGAGTATTGCCAACAGTGTGGTTGAATATATGAACGACATAGACAACTTGTTGTTGATAGAGCGTCTGGCGCAATATGGATTGCAGATGAAGGCCGAGGAGAAGGAGGCTGTTGCTGTGTCGCACGATGTGTTGCAAGGTGCATCGGTAGTGATAAGTGGTACTTTCCAACATCACTCTCGCGATGAATATAAGGCTCTCATTGAGCAATATGGAGGTCGCAATGTAGCTTCGGTGTCGGGAGCAACTCAATATTTGCTTGCCGGTGCCAATATGGGGCCTGCCAAACTGGAGAAAGCAACCCGATTGGGCATAAAGATAATAAGTGAAGATGAGTTCTTGCAGATGATAGGGCAGGCATAGTGCTTGCTCATTGTATGATACGAGAAAGGGCGACTCCCGAGTGTGGGGTCGCCCTTTACATATTGTGTTTATAGCAAAATTACTTTACAACTTTGAACGATGCGCCATCAACATTTACGATGTAAACACCGGCGGGAACGTTTGTGAGGTCGATGTTGCCTTCGTTAGCCTCGGCAACGACAACACCTTGCATGTTATATACGCGAGCCTCATTGTATGCTCCTGAGATAAAAGCCCAACCGTTGTACATAGCAACTTCGTTGGCATCTTTCTCAATTGTCTCAACTGCATCGCTTTCGCCAATAACCAATACGGCAGGTGATTGAACACCACCAAATGCGCTGTATGAAACCATAGCTATGCCACCCAATACGCTACCATCGTTGTTGCAAGCGAAGATAGTAGAGAGGTATGCGCCATTGATGTCTTCCCAAGTGTAGTGCTCACTCAAATTGGTCATAACACCGTTTTCGAGGCGAGCAGCATCGCCCATGAGCATGCTGCTACCATAAGCTACGCCATTGTTATCGACACAAGCTATAACGGTATAGTCATCGGTAAATGCTACTGACTCTTGACTGGGATCCCAAGTCCAACCGCAAAGGCCCATAGAGCTTGCAGAAGCTGCATAGAAGCCGGCGAAATATTGACCATTGGCACTTACTTGAGCAAAACCTTCGGCATCGAGATATTGGTCTTCGCCTGTCTCTTCATAAATTTGCATGGGGTCTTTTAAGCAGGTGAGGCGTTTTTCCTCGCCATTGATGATAACAGCTGCACTGCGGGCTCCGCTACCCCATTCAGCAAAACCGGTGAGAATTGTTCCATCGTCCGACATACCTTTAACTACCCAACCATAAGGACAGTCGAGGGTGTCGATGCTCTCTTGAATATTCTCGAAAGTATTGATGAGTTCATATTCATTGGTCTCCTCGTTCAATTGCCAAAGAGCGGGATAAAGTTTGTAAACAAATTCGTCGGTGATATAACCGCCAATAAACTTGGCATCGGCCGAGATTGCCATTGCACAACCATTCATATCATCAGATTCACCAACACCGGGAGTGAGCATAGCCTCGGCACGGAGCAAGGGGAGGGGGCTCCATACGCCGTCTTTGTAGTAACCGGGACGAGAAGCTACACTGCCATCGGTACCGGGTATCTCTACCCAATAGTTACCTACAAAAGTACCATCGTTCGAGGCGTCCATTATCATAGATGCGAGTTCTACCTCGGTAAATTTACCGGTAGAGCGTTCCCAAATAAAGGCACAAGAGCCCAAGAAGTCGTCGTAACCGGCAGCATACATACCATTGGCCGATACACCATAGATAGTACCAAAAATACCTTCGGCTGTCTCGGTGTCAAATTCGGGTACATACAATTTTGCCTTTTGCAAATCTTGTGCCGACATAGTGCCTACAATAGCACAAGCACAAAGAGTGAGTAAAAATTTCTTCATAAGTTGTTTATAAGTTTAGTTAATAGTTAGCTTGATAAAAATTCGACGTGCAAAGGTATAACTAAAAAATTAAGTGTGAAACTTTTTAGGACAAATTGTATAATGTTGCTATAGCTCAATGTGCGATAGCATTGTCTGTGCCATGGCATTGTTGCCCATGATGTCGTACACTGTGGCGGCACAGCGATAGCATAGTGCATCGATGAGTAGCGGGTTGAGGTTGTAGCTGTCGGCCTGTGCTGCGGGGTGTAATATGCACAGTAAAGATGATAATGTATGCACTTGGCGTGATGTGGGTAGCGAGAAGTAGTCGATGACCATTCGTCCCAGTCCGTCGGATATCAGCGAGGCAACTGGATTGACAACTCCTCCTCGCGTGTAGCGATTGAATTGTAACTCATAGAGTGGGTGGTTCTCATCGATAAATCGGGTGACAGGGCGCTCCCAACCATCGAGTTGCAACGAAATAGGTCGCAACACATTGTCGTTGAGTACTATGCGGCCTGTGCCATCGGTTCGTTTGGTGGGTTTATGTTGCGAGGCTACCTCCTCTACAGGCAATATTGCGGTGGGTGCTGTCATGTATAGTATGCGCAGTTGCTCATCTATAATTTCGTTGATATATCGTTCTATCGACACGCCCTCGGTCTGCTCAAAGTTACCTTCCCATTGGGGCGTCAATTCCTCCATGCGACATTTGACACGGTCTATTATATCGGTTTTGGTAATTTCCATAGAAGGTCTGGTTAAGTGTACCCTGCTCGCCGGACGTGGTCGGGCAGGGTACGAGTGAATGGTTTATCAATAACCCACGATGCGCATATGAGCGTTGGGATAGCGTAGGGTCATACAACTTGCCTCGGTGAGTACCAAAGCATCGGTGTTGCGAATGCCGGCCTTTTTGAGGTCGAGCGATTGCGAGCCAAATGGTACGTGCGACCACTTCTGTATATATTCGGGGTCGAAGATGAGGCCGTTGGAACTCATGCCACACTCATCGAAAATCTCGGAGTGCATGACATATAGTTTGCCAAACTTGGTTGTAATCTCGTTGAAGTCGAGTCCCCATTTCATCATTTCATTGTCGTGGGAGATGGTGCGATAGAACTCCATCTTGCTCAGATTGCTTATAAGGTCTGAGCCGGCAATGAGAATTTTGCGTTTGTTACCGGCATTACCGGTGAAACTTTGTTGCATAATATCTACCAACATCGAGTGACTGAAGTCCTCGGCAGTGTCATATTGATACTCTTTACCGGCCTGCCACCATATACCACCGGTGAGGCTTACGTCCTCTTTCTTGACAGGGTCGTAGATAGTGTTCTTGACACCAAACAGGTAGCTCTTTTCCATGCTCATGCGCATGTCGTAGATGGCAACTTCCTCTTGGTCCGAGAAGTCCCATTCTACCTCTTTATTGGCAATCTTGAAGAAGGTAGATTGCTCAATTTGCATCTTGAAGATTTGGCAGAAGTTTTGCGACTTGATGGGTAGAGCCTCAAATTGAGCTGTCTGCACATCGAGTTCGGTGGCAGCGCGTCCCATGCGTACAAATTGGCTGCCTTCGGCAATGGTAGGAACGCAGTTTTTCACCCCATTGATGTTCTTGCCGTTGATGGGAACTACAAGTATTTCGCCACTGTCGATGTTTTTCGATACAACATATAGTATCAATTTCTGAGCCGACTCTTTTGTGCCGTTATCTTCGTAGCCGTTGATATCTATGGCCATGAGTGTGTCGGAGGCTTCCAAGGCATCATAGTCGTTAAATTCGAGCGATGCGCGCATGTGGTTGGCTGTCACGCTGCTTGCTGTTGGCTCGGTATAGGTGGTAGCGATAGTAAATTGTGAGGGCTTGGTATCTACCGAGTAGTAATCGACAACCATTGAGTTGGCTTTGCGAGCACCTTTGTAACGCGAAATTTGGTCGATAGGAGTGGACATGGGGCGTATCTTGGTGATACGGTCGTCAATCTCGTTTTGCAGTAGCGAGGGCGAACTTTCATTGGCCAGTTTGGTGGTGAGTGGCTCTCCTGTCACGATGGAGCCTCCGGTTACAGGAAAACTTACGGCAAGGGCCAAGCCCGATAAGTCGCCACAGCCTACCATTGTAAGCAGAGCAATCAATAACAAAAGCGATAATACAACGATAGAGATAATTCGGATTTTTCTGATAGATAATTTGGTCATAATAATTTGTTTTAAAGATGTTTATATTTGATGATGCCGTGAGCAAGACAACGTGGTATAATGGAAGGTGCGATGCTATAGAAGTTGTTTATAAAGTATATTGCGACGTTGTCTCGGGGCATATCATTTACATATCCCAGATGCTTGGGCGACGACGAGTGCTACGATAGCCTTTCTCGTTGTTGCCATGCAAGGCGCGATGTTGCGATAGCGTCAAGGAGTCGCCTTTGGCTTCGCGTCGTTGCGAGACGATGCGTTGGTTGCGACCTCGCACCTCGGCTGCTTGTTCGGCACAAGGCAAGTCGGTGTCGTAGCGCAGACCTTTGTACAATAGCTCCAAAACATCTTCGCTGAGGTCTCCGGCAAATACATGGCGACACACATGAAAGATGCGGTCGAGGAAGTCTTCCAAGTCGTTTTCGTTCATTTTCTTACGATTCATAAAGCGTTCAATGCTACGGCTACTCTTCTCGATGTTCTTGTGCATGGCTTCCTCCATGTTGCGAAATACACGGCTGCGCTCTACAAACTCATCATTGGCGCGTCGTATGGCATGCATCTTCTGCTTGTCGGTGCTACTGTCGAGCAACTCTTTTCCGAAGTATCGCACACAAGCTACCAAGGCATCTTCGCCATCGGCAACTTCCGATATGAAAGCTCCCACGCGCGGGTTGCTACACATCAGGTTGGTGAGGCGATTGTGGTCGTCGAGCATCTTCTCGTAATGTTCGGTAAGGTATGTGTCGTACTCGTCAATGGCATCGTACACATCGTCCTCGCTCTCAAAACGACGGTCGGGAAAGCGTTCTACAATGCGTCGGGCAAGTCGTTCGCGCGATGTCGTAGCGCGTGGCTCTCGGGCTGTTTCTTGTTTTGTTTTATTCATACATATTTATTTGATGTTGTTGCCTTATGGCTCTGCAAAGGAACTATCGATACATAGCCTTTTGATGCGATAGAATGAATTTGCACGAAAGGGAGAAAAAATATTGCCCACTTTGGCGCTCGTTCGGAAGAAAAACCGTAACTTTGACCAAAAGCCTATTTTTGTGAAAACCAATATAAAGAAAGGATAATACTATGTTCTCAGCACAAACTTATGCCGACCGCCGCGCTCGCTTGCGCAGTATGGTAGGAAACGGAATAATCATTCTTAACGGTAACCTTGACACAGCTATCAATGCACCCGAAAATGCAATGGCGTTCCGTCAAGAATCGTCGTTCTTATATTACTTTGGTCTCGATGTAGCCCGCTTGGTGGGTGTGATGGACTGTGACAGTGGTTGCGATACACTCTATGGCAATGAGGTTACTATCGATGAGATGATATGGACAGGTCCGCTGCCTTCGATGGCCGAACAAGCGGCCACTGTGGGTGTGACACGCACTGCACCCCTTGCCCAAGTAGCCGATGTTGTGGCCGAGGCACGCCGTCAAGGTCGCACCATACACTATTTGCCTCAATTCCGTGGCATGGAGTTGATATATATGTCATCGCTTCTCGATATTCCGGCTCAACGTGTCAATGAAACAGCATCGCACGACCTCATGGCAGCCATAACCGTAATGCGTGAAATAAAGACCGAAGAGGAGATTGCCGTTATGGAGCGAGCCTTTGAGGTGGGTTATAAAATGCACACCACAGCCATGCGCATGTGTCGTGAAGGTGTCATCGAACGCGAGATTATAGGTGCCATCAATGGCATCGCCATGCAACATGGTTGGGGGTGGTCGTTCTACTCGCACGTGACACAACATGGTGAGATTTTGCATAACTTCGGTTGTGACTATCCCCTCGAAAACGGCAAGTTGCTTCTTGTCGATGCAGGTGCCGAGTTGGCCGGTGGATATTGCTCCGACCACACTCGTACCTATCCCGTCAGTGGTAAGTTTACTACCAAGCAACGCGAGATATACGACATTGTATTGCGTGCGCACGACCATGTGCTCGATATAGCACGTCCTATGCGTTATATGGACTTGCACAACGCATCGTTGCTCTCTATGGCGCGCGACCTCACCGACCTTGGTCTGCTCAAGGGTAATCCCGAAGAGGCTGTAGCTGCCGGTGCAATGTTTATGCTCATGCCTCACGGTTTGGGTCATGGTATGGGTATCGATGTACACGACTGCGAGGCTATAGGTGAGCGTGGTAATGTATATAATTTCGATTTCTCACGTTTTGCACCTCGTGCTGCCGAACTTGCATGCTGTACATATCGTAGCACATGGCAATTGCGTCCCGGCGTAGTGATGAGCGACGAGCCCGGTATCTACTTCATTCCTGCACTCATCGAGCAGTGGAAGAAAGAGGGTAAGTGCAAAGAGTTTATCAACTACGACCGCTTGGCCGACTACTACGACTTTGGTGGCATTCGCATCGAAGACGACCTTATTATCACCGAGAATGGTTGCCGTTGCATAGGTGGTGACAAGCACATACCCATTACGGTAGAAGAGCTCGAAGCCGTTGTAGGTAAAGAATAAAAATCTCATCTCCTGCCACCGACGGTGGCAGGAGGTGACACATTATACTATTAGTCCAATTAGACCAGTATGACTTATTAGACCAATAAGACCTATTAGTCTAATAGAACCCCATTCCCCCCACTGCCGGCAGTGGGGATTTTTGTTGTACTTTCGTGCTATCGCATTGATATTCCATATTTTTTTGTACATTTGCATCTTCTATGTGCGTGCGTTGTGCGCGATGTGTAGAGGATAGGAGAAAAAGTAATAACAACACAATAAACATCGGTAAATGAAAGTATTGAAGTTTGGCGGAACCTCGGTAGGTTCGGTAGCAAGTATCAAGAATGTGAAGATGATTGTCGAGCAATGCGATGAGAGTGTCATCGTAGTTGTGTCGGCACTGGGTGGTATTACCGATCGTCTTATAGCCACTGCCAATATGGCAAGCCAAGGCGACGAAGAGTATATGACCTCGATGCAGGAGATGCGCAACCGACATAGTGAGGTGATAGCCGGTGTAGTGCCTATACAATACCGCAAGGAGATAGAGGAGCGCGTAGATGAGATGCTCGACGAACTCACCAACATCTACAAGGGTGTGTTCCTCATCAAAGACTTGTCGTCAAAGACTCTCGACACCATTGTGAGCTATGGCGAGCGCCTCTCATCTACCATCTTGAGTCGTGTTATCGAGGGTGTTACACTGTTTGACTCGCGCACTTTCATCAAGACCGAGGCGCAGTTTAACAAGCATATTGTCGATTTCGATACAACCAATCGTCTCATTGCCGAGACCTTTGCCCAGCAACCTCGTCGCTCGTTGGTGCCCGGATTTATTTCGGCCGACATTCACAATGGCGACACAACCAACTTGGGGCGTGGAGGCTCGGATTATACTGCGGCTATCTTGGCGGCGGCACTCGATGCCAACCGATTGGAGATTTGGACCGATGTCGATGGCTTTATGACGGCCGACCCTCGTGTCATCAGTTCGGCTTATGTTATAGACCAGCTCTCATTTACCGAGGCTATGGAGCTGTGCAACTTCGGTGCTAAGGTAATATATCCGCCTACTATCTATCCGGTATATCACAAGAATATACCCATTGTTATCAAAAACACGTTCAATCCCTCGGCACCGGGCACATTTATCAGCAACGATAGCGACCCCAATAGCAAGACTATCAAGGGTATATCATCTATCAACGATACTTGCCTCATTACCGTTACCGGATTGGGTATGGTGGGTGTTGTGGGTGTAAACTCGCGCATCTTCAACTCGTTGGCTCAATCGGGCGTGAGTGTATTTATGGTGTCGCAGGCATCGTCGGAGAATAGTACCTCGTTTGCCGTTCGCAATGCCGATGCTCAATTGGCTGTTGAGGTGCTCAACAAGGAGTTTGCCATTGAGATAGAACAAGGCGAGATGAGTCCGGCACGTGCCGAGCGTGAGTTGGCTACGGTGGCTATCGTGGGCGAGAAAATGAAACAAGCTCCCGGTATTGCCGGTAAGTTGTTTGGTACGTTGGGGCGTAGCGGTATCAACACCATTGCTTGTGCGCAAGGTGCACAGAAGATGAACATATCTATCGTTATCAAGTCTTGCGACCTTCGCAAGGCGCTCAATGCCATTCACGACTCGTTCTTCCTGTCGAGTTCGCAAGTGCTCAACTTGTTTGTCATGGGCGTGGGCAGTGTAGGAGGCGACTTGCTCAAGCAGATAGCCAAGCAGCAAGACAACCTGTTGCGCAACAAGGCTTTGTGCCTGCGTGTGGTGGGTATAGCCAACTCGCATAAGTGCATCTTCAATCGCGATGGTATAGACCTATCTACCTATCGCGAGCAGTTGGAGGCATCGGAGCTTGTCTCTACTCCCTCTTTCTTCAAGGAGGAGATTTTCCGTATGAATATGTTCAACTCGGTATTTGTCGATTGTACCGACAGCAGCGATGTCGCTGCCCAATATTACGACATCTTATCGCACAATATATCGATTGTTGCTGCCAATAAGATAGCTGCATCGAGCAGTTACAACAACTACATCATGCTCAAGGAGACAGCCAAGGCTCGCGATGTGAAGTTCTTGTTTGAGACCAACGTAGGTGCCGGCTTGCCTATCATCAACACGATAAATGCCCTTACCAATAGTGGTGATAGCATCTTGCACATCGAGGCGGTATTGTCGGGTACACTCAACTATATATTCAATACTATCAGTGCCGAGGTGCCCCTGAGTAGAGCTATCGTGATGGCTCAGGAGGCAGGATATAGCGAGCCCGATCCGCGTACCGACCTTAGTGGTAAAGATGTGTTGCGAAAACTTGTCATCTTGGCACGTGAGGCCGGCTATCCTATAGAGCAAGAAGATGTGCAAATAGATAATTTTATACCCGCCGAGTATTTTGATGATGGCAATATAGATACATTCATGCAACGTGTAAAAGAGTTAGATGTGCCGATGGAACATTTGCGCCAACAATATGCTGCCGAGGGCAAGAATATGCGTTTCGTGGCCAGCCTCAACGATGGCAAGGCCACTATGGGCTTGCAAGCAGTAGATCGCAGTCACCCGCTATATCAGCTCGAAGGTAGCAACAATGTTATCCTTATCACCACCGAGCGCTATCGCGAGTATCCCATGATTATCAAGGGTTATGGAGCCGGTGCCGGTGTTACTGCAGCCGGTGTATTTGCCGATATCATAAGTATTGCCAACATTAGGTAGGGTATGAGACGTTTTGCTACTATTGTGTTGCTCCTTGGAGTGTTGGTGGCTTGTAGCCCCCGCAAGGAGTTCCGCGAGATGGTGTGTTATGAGTTGCACACGCCCTATTCGGTCAAGTATGAATCGTCGCAACAACTCGACGAAGAGATACGCTCTGTGATGCGCAACTATTACCATGCTATCAACCCATTCGATAGCACATCTATCATATCGCACGTCAATCGTAACAAGGAGGTTGCACTCGATACCATCTTTACAATGGTATTCAATACCGCTATGCGCATTGCCGACACTACTCATGGTGCGCTCGATGTCACTTGCGCACCCTATATCAATGCATGGGGATTTGGCTTCAAAACCGATAGCACAGCCGTTACACCAGCTCTTATCGATAGCTTGAGCCAATTTGTTGGCTACCGTAAAGTTGCACTTGTAGATGGGAAAGTGGTAAAGCAAGACCCTCGCACGTTGCTTAACTTCTCGGCTTTGGGCGATGGCTGTGCTTGCGACCTTATAGCCTCGTTGCTCGATGCACATGGTATATCGAACTATATGATAGAAGTGGGAGGCGAAGTGCGTACAAGTGGCCACAACTCGCGCGGTGAAGCATGGCGCATAGGTATAGTTACACCCGAGGACGACCTCGATGGTAGCAATAACAATCTACAGGCCATTGCGCATTTGGGAGGTAGGTATGGATTGGCCACAAGTGGCAACTATCGCAACTATTATGAGAAAGAGGGGCGTAGATATGGGCACACCATCAACCCTGCCACCGGTTACCCGGCCGAGCAAGATGTGCTCAGCGCAACGGTTATTGCTCCCACAGCCATTGAGGCCGATGCCTATGCAACAGCCATCATGGTGATGGGGCGCGAGCGTGCCAAAACCCTTGCCGAAGAGCAACCCCATATAGCCTATTACCTTATCTATACCGACTCCATTAACAATATTGCAGTTGAGCAGTCCCCTTCGTTCGCACATTTCTTGTAATCTCAACAATTCGTAGCGTTGCACCTATGTTCCGTAATCCGTTTGCGCCATAGGCAAGACGGTTGTTCTTGGTGTTCTTCCACAGCCCGAAGGGATAGAGGCGGGCAGAAAAGGTAACCTTTTGCTCCTCTGTGTTGCGGAGCAATATAGGGGAGCTGTCGAGCTGTGCGAGACTGAGGGGTTAGAATCATATTACGGGTCTTATCCCATATCCACCTATGATCCGTAATACATATTGCCATTAGCGCAATGTGGTTACGGTAATTCAATGTAGATGGGCAGAAAAGGTAACTCTACTGCTTCTATAAAATGTGGCCATAAAAAAACTGCGCGCCTCTCACGAGGAACGCAGTTGATTTTCACAATTAAGTTCTTATTTGTTATAAGAATTTATTATAATGCCATTAATGATTAATTGTTGGTATTAACGTTGTAGAAGCAGAAGATGGTGTGGTTATAACCATCGAGGATATTAAATGTATTGCTTCCGTCAGCAAGTACAGCATTGATAAATGCTTGTGCAGTCGCATTAATAACATCGGTAGCCTCATCATTGCTTGCATAAGTTTCGTCGTCCCATACCTTAAATGCGGCACGCTTGGTACTTGTTGTTGAGTTAACGGTGATTGTGTTGTTTTTGAATGATTCAATTACGTTTTCATCGCCATTGTCAATTGTTGTTTCCCAACCGTTGATGCCAATTGCATGTCCGCTTGCATCTGTTACGGTATTACCATCGAGCCAGAGGTTGTAATCAAAGATATTGAGTGCTATACCGTAGTTGTTGGTATTCCATGTAGTAGTGGCATTTTGGTATGTTGGGTGAGATTCGAAGTTTGCATCAATAGTATTGTTGAGGACTTTGACATCGCAGTTTCCTGCATATACCATCAGCGCTTCTGCGGTATTCTTTTGTACTACAACTTCAGTCTTGCAAGCAAAAACGTTTATCTGAGACAGAACGTTAAAGTTCTGAACAGTAACTTTGCCACTTCTATTACCTAAGGGAGTATTTGCATTGTCAATGAGTTGGCCATTTTGTGTGATAATCAACTCGTTGATGTTAGTAGCATTTGTTCCGTCAAAAACAACATTCTCAACACCTGTGGGCATTACAAGGCTCACATTTTTACTATTAAAGTCTCCATCAAGATAGTATTGTACGTTGCTATTAATAGGCAATGTAGCGTAGTTCTCAGGTGTTACATACATATTGTATCCTGTTACATTCATGTCATTTTCAATGGCTCCGATATCAGAGGTGGCAACGGTTGTCATGTTGGTAACGACGTTGTTTTGGCAAGTACCATCACAGTTGAAGTTACCTACAATGCGACCTATTACATACTTATCCTTACCACCGGCATACTGACCATCTGTGCCATTTACTGTACAATCGGTGAGTGTGTGACCATCGGCAGCTTTAGTAGCGTTATTACTTGCACAAATGTAACCTATAACACCTCCGAGTTTATAGCCACCCTTCACAACGCAGTCGGTGAGTGTACAATTGGTGACGCTTGTGTAGCCATAGCCCACAACACCTCCGGTATACTTGCCACCCCATACTGAAGAGTTGGTGATTGTAATATTATCAACACCATCGGCTGCATTGCAGTCAGCTGCGAGGATAGCGGCTGTAGAGTTGCCTACTAAGCTACCGGTAACGTGTACATTGTCGAGTTTAACATTTTTGATAGCGCAAGTGTTAGCTGTAAACAAGCCGGCTGCATTTTCTGTAGTGTTGCCGGTCTCAATCGTCACATTCTTGATAGTGTGGTTTTGTCCATCGAAGTAGCCCCAAGTATTGATGTTAATAGGTGTATCGAGAGTTATGTTCTCAAGGTCTATATCGGCATTCAACTTGATTGTCCAACCCCATTTGTAGTAGTAATCGACACCTTTACCGCCATTTACAGTTGCATAGTTAGAATAATCTGTTCCTAAACCGTTAGAGAAAAATTCTACCCACTTCTCGTTCAATGTATTCAAATACAAGAACTCTTCGGCGCTGTTGATTGTAATGGTTCTGCTGGCGGCATCAATGGCTTTGACCATATATGTGCTACCCGATTGCAATGCAACATAACCTTCAGCCATGAACTCTGAAGGGTCTTCTGTAAATGTACCACCCGAGATGTAGAATACTTGTGAGTTGAATGTGCCACCAACGTAGTTTCTGCACTTTATTGCACCGTTGAAAGTACCACCTTTGATATAGCCGTTGATTTCGTCAACATCAGTACCGAAACCAAGCAAGCGAACAGCTGAGTTTGTATAAGTATCGGCATTGAAAGTACCATCATTGATAGTCAAAGTACCTTTGTTAGCGTTTCCATTTACATTTTGGAAGTCTATACAACCATTGAAAGTACCACCATTGATTGTTACAATTGTGTTATCGTCTGTAGTACACCAGATGCGCATTGAGCTATAATCGGTATTGTTGCTGAAAGTACCACCATTAATTGTAAGAGTACCACTGTTGTCGATAGCATGAGGAAAGCCATATTGGGCCACTGTGCTGTTACTATTGTTCTCAACAGTTGCATCTTCGATAGTCAAATTTCCACTATTAATAATAGTGTTTGATACATAATTTACATCACTTGTGTAGTTGGTGTTGTCGGCATATTCTATCGTACCGGTGCCTTTGATGGTGAGATTTCCTTTATTATCAATCATTGAGTAGGCGCCTGTTTGTGCTTTAGTCTGACTGATAGTGTGGCCATTGAGGTCGATAATCATATTAACACCATTTTTGATAGAGAGTGCGTTGGTAAGCACTACGTCCTCAGTAAGTTTCACTTCACCGCCTACTTGAGAAGCAAGGATAAGGTGGTCCAACATATCATCACCGGGAATGTTACCATTATATCCGGGCACAATTTCAACGTCGAAGTCGATACCTTGAGTCAAGAGCGCACCGTAAATGTTGGTACGGTAGTTGGCTTGTACGGGAATACCTGTGTATGTGCGGGTTCTGGCTGTAGCGTCTCCATACGAGAAATCTACGTCAACAACAGTTTTATTAGCACCTACAAGAATGTAGTTCATAGCTAAGTAGTCGTAACCATCAACGGGGAATTTCTCGCCATCGGTATTTTCGGCCGAATAAGCCTCGGGACGGGTGCTGAGGGCAAATACTTGATCTTCTACTAAGCCCGATACAGTTCCATCTACGAAGTTGAGTGTGTTATAAACCTCCGAAACCGTAACACCGGTCTTTGAGACATCAATACCATCGGCAAGAGCGATAGCAAGGTCGTTTGTACCGATGTTGAGTTGTGCAAAGGGACGTGTAAGTATAATAGTCTCAGTTGTGTTGGCAGTACCTACAGTTATGGGACGATAGCAGTAGAAAGCATCGCGACTTTCATCGTTGCTTTTTACGGTGCTATAATCGGTAATGGTTAATTTCTTCTCTGCCAAGTTTACATCATAAGGTTTGTTTTGCTCATCTTTGCCGTAAGCATCGGCCCAGAAGAGCACGTTGTAACCCTTGCCGGCTGCCAATTGAATGTTTACACTTGCTTTGCCATCTTCGAGAGTAGCTTCGCCGGTGAGGTGTTTACCATCGCGCATGACGGGAGTGTCGTTATCAACACCGTTGTTGTCGTGATACACAGCCCATTGCAATTTAGTAGCAGTCAAGCCATCGCTGTAGGCACGAGTGGCGATTTCGGGTGTACCCACCTCAAATGTAACGGTAGCTTCGTTACCATCAACAAAGACCTCGTCTTGTTGACATGACGTAGCAAACAACAAGGTAGTTGCTGCTAACGCAGTGAATAATAGATTTTTCTTCATAATTTAAGTACTTAATAAGTGAATAAAAAATAATCTCTTTTTGGCAATGTAAAACAAGATAAGACGTGTATCGTTCCCTATGCAATACACCCCAAGCGCACTATGGCATTCGTGTAGGCCTATCTTATTCCAAACTGTTTGCAAATGTAATTATAAATAACCCAAATTACCCCCCCGATTGTGAAAAATAGTTAAAAATAAGAATAGGGCATTAATTTTCTGCAAGATGTAGAGAGAATTCAAAATAAGTATGAAATAACTCATCGTTCGGCCGGCGCAATTTACCTATTGCCGTATTATATAATAATGTGTAGTGGATAGTTAATGGCAGTCATGCCCGATGCGATACGGCTGATACTTCTTCAATACATAGTTGTATTGTATCCCGAATGAGCCAAAGACTCTACTGCTGACGGTTTTATAAAAAAATCACCTCCCCGACTTGGCGCAGGGAGGTGAAGAAAAAAGAATCTATTATTCAGTTTATTACCAAGTACTTATTGCACTGTCCAAGTTCCATTGCTTTCAGTTGCAGTCTTGTCATTTTCTATATACGCTGTAGGATCGGCATTGAAGTTACCTCCATTAATGTTAATCTCTGCCTTGCCGGCAATATTAGCGTAGCAGTTATAACCACCCTTAAATGTGCCACCGTAAACATTAACAATAGAGGTAACAGCTCCGGGATATGTCGCATTATCATACTGTGCAATCAGTGCAGCGTTGTTGTCATTTGATGGTGTGCCGTTTGTATTAGCAGTCCACTCGCCATCATGAACATTGATAGTACCACCAGATGTCATAGCGATGAAGCAACCCTTTGCACTGATACCCTTACCGCCATACACATTGATTGTTGCGTTATATGATGCGCCTACTAAAGAGCCCTGATAGCTTGATGTGCCATTTTGGTAGAATTCTGAGCCATCGTATATATTGGCTACAGTGTTAGTACCAACGATTTCTAAGCAAGTGTAGCTGTTTTGGCCGATAATGATAGTACCCTCCTTTACATTCAACTCTGCACCTCCTCTTATCTTGGCTGTTGCTCCATAGCTGTTATTGTTGATTAGTGTAATATCTTCTAAGTTGATAGTGATTTTTTGAGTACTTGTAGAAGAAGTACAGATAGCACAATATGCGTTAGTTCCGGCATCAATTGTTCCGTTAGTAATTGTAATTGTATTATTCTTCTCTCCATCATTTTTGAAGAGGAGCATATAATCATTCACTGCACCAACGGTATTTTCAATAGTATTACCACCTAAGTCGATAGTAAAACTCTTGTCTCCGAGATAATAGATACCTTCATAATAGCCACCATTCATTTCGGTGCTATTTTCGGTGGTGAAGTTTACATCTCCGCTCAGTGTGATAATATCATTGTCTTTAACATCATCTACAGCCTGTTGCAATGTAGCATAACCCTTTTCTCCTATCTTTATAATAGCATCTTGAACATTAGCTACGCCATCTTTTTCTACAACAAGTTTTCCTTCAGCAACGTATTTTTTTGCAAAGGCAATAGCAGCATCATCGGTATATGTACCACCGTAGATTGTTGTAGTACCATAAATATAATAATTGCTACCAGTACAATCGTTGAATGAGCCATCTTTTATAGTCATGGTTGCATTAGCTTGTACGCGTGATCCTCCATTGAAAGTACCACCATTGATGGTTAATTGAGCAGTGTTATTAGCATCTATCAAACAAGAAGTCCAAGGTCCACCTACGTCTTGACCTCTTTGAATACTAAAAGTACCTCCATTGATGGTTGCTTCAGTGGTACCACCTATATAGATAGTTGCATTACCCCAATTTGAGTTGTGGAATGTGCCATCAATGATGTTAAGCTTAGCATTGTAAGAGTAGATTCCATGTTTGCCTGAGTGGGCATTGTTAATACTTCCGCTCTTGAATGTCAATTCTCCTATATTGTATATAGCATTGATGTCTGCACCATCTATGGTTAATATACCGCTATTGTTATTGTTTACACCATAAGTCGAACCACTTGTTATTGTACCTTTTCCGGTTATGGTTAAGTTACCCTCGTTAAAGAAAACATTGCCCGATACGGTAGATATAGTCTTGCCGTTGAGGTCGATTGTGAGTTGTTTGTCTTGGGCGATAGTAATTTTTGATGTGGTAATATTGCCTATTATCACGATGACATCTCCTGTTTTAGCAATCTCTATTGCCTCTTCCAATGTAGCATACTCTGTTTCACCTATCTTTGCAGCGGCTGTGGGAACAATAGATCCTTCAACAAATGCTGTCTTGTAGGTATTGTTCTCAAGAATAGGTTTGATTTGATTATAAGTAATAGTAGAGTTCAGTTGCCACAAGAAAGCACCATCGTCAGTAACTTTGTTTTCTGTAACATTCAGTTTGCTGTTGGTGTAGTCACCTGCATTGCTGAATTGAATAGCACCTCGACGACCAACACCTGTGAATGTATTTTCTATTGCATTGACAGTTTGGGGTGCGTTGCTGAACCAAAATGCGCCGTTACAATCGGTGAAAACGTTGTGGGCAATAGTTGCTTCAGTAGCTTTAATATCTTTGATAGCGTATGCCATCAAACCATCAAATTGACATTCGCTGATGTTCAAGGTAGTTGCTTCGAAGGGGCTAATTGCTATCTTATCAAATTGACAGTTGGTCAAAGTGACATTACCCTTGTTCATAAATTGCAATTCACCATTGATGTTATCAACTGTAGTTGTTGCACCTGCAGTATTCCAAGCATCTTGTACGGTAATAGCTGTGGGTACAAATACAAAATTAACATTGCTGATGTTTACATCTTGAATGTCGGCAAATCTTTGATATTGTGCATAATACACTTCTGGGTTGCTGTACTTTTGCAAACGGTTGGGGATAAGACCGGTATTGCTTGTAGCTTTACCCGAAACAGGTTTGATTTTAACTACAATATTAGCTCCATTCTCGTCTTTTCCATCGAAAGTACCTTCTCCGGCTATAACTTCAGCTATGAGTTCGTCAAAAGTAAGTTCGCCTGCGTTCTTGATAACAATTTGGTTATCTGCGTTTACAGGAGCTTCAACTCCTTCGCCCAAAGTAACGATTGTTGTTTCGTCGTTATCGTCTGTTTGGTCAATGGTTTCAACCTTACCTTCTTCTATAACAACATTACCGGCACCAACTATCAAGTTTTCGATAGTTGTATTATTATCATTAATAATGAGAGTATTGCTTGCAGTATAAGCTGTTATGCTACCGTATGATCCACTTACATATACGGTTGATTCTGTAGCATTGATAGCCACTTGATTTACCTTGCCATAGGGGGCCATCAAATTGATGGTCGCAGGTTTTTCACCCGATGTAGCATATCCTACAGTAACGGCAACATCGGTTTTGGGCAATGTGATAGTCACTGCATCGGTTGTGGCAGGTAATACAATATTACCTTCACCGGCTTTAACCTCGGCAATGATTACCGATTTAATACCGTTGGCAAAAGCGAGGTTTGCAGCAGCAACATCAGCTACTTGAGCTACAGCGTCACTACCACTGTATCCGGGATCTATTGTAACATCGAAGTCGATTTCTTGAGTCAAGAGTGCACCATAGATGTTGGTACGATAGTTGGCTTGAACGGGAATACCTGTGTATTTGCGAGTCTTAGCAGTAGCGGCATCGGCACCATACGAGAACTCTACATCAACAACAGTTTTATCTCTACCAACGAGCAGGTAGTTCATTGCTAAGTATTCGTAGCCGGCAACGGGGAATTTCTCGCCATCGGTATTTTCGGCCGAATAAGCCTCGGGACGGTCGTTGAGGGCAAATACTTGATCTTTAACGGGATTAGATACAGTACCATCAATCAAGTTGAGTGTGCTATACACTTCCGATACCTTCACACCTGTCTTAGTGACATTAATGCCATCGGCAATAGCTACGGCGAGGTCGTTTGTACCGATGTTGAGTTGAGAGAAAGGACGAGTAAGAGTTACTGTCTCTGTCTTATTGGCTTTGTCAACTTGTACGTTGTGATAGCAGTAGAAAGCATCACGTTCCTCGTTGTTGCTCAAAGTCTGGGTATCGTAGTTGATACTCATTGTTTGATTAACGAAATCTACCGAGTAGGGAGCGTTTTCGTTGGCAGCCCAGAAAAGCACATTGTAAGTTTTGCCGGCAGCCAATTGCAACTCAACGCGAGTGTTACCTTTGATAGTGGTAGTAGTTACAGGAACACGATCAATGCGATCATGATTTTCGTCGTACACAGCATATTTCAATTGTGTAGCCGACAAGCCATCGCTGTATGCACGTGTAGTAATCTGAGGCGTGCCTACCTCAAATGTAACGATAGCCTCGTTACCATCAACAAAGACTTCATCTTGTTGACATGACGTTGTTAGCAACAATGTTGTTGCTGCTAACGCAGTGAACAATAAATTTTTCTTCATAATTTAAGTACTTAATAAGTGAATATAAATAAAAAATATAATCTCATTCCGGCAATAAAAAATAAGATAAAACACTTATTGTTCCCTTTGCAATACACAGAAATGCACGTAGTGGCTTACGTGTTAATGCTATCTCATTCCTATTGGTTTGCAAATGTAATTATAAATAAACCAAATTACCCCCCCGATTGTGAAAAATAGTTAAAAATAAGAATAAGACATTAATTTTCTGCGAGTTATGGAAAAAGCTCAATATAAACATGAAATAAATCATCGTTCGGCCGGCGCAATTTACCTATTGCCGTATTATATAATAATGTGTAGTAGTTAGGTAATCTTTTTGCTCCTCAGTGTTGAGTAGCAGTACGTGGGTAGTAGTCGAGCCAGCGAGGTTGAAATCATATTACGGGTAATTATATTATCCTATATCTACCGATGGCCCGTAAATCGTTTGCACCATAGGCAATCCGGCTGTTCGTAGAGTCGCGAGCCTCGCGACTCGAGGCCGGGACGGACAAGAAAACGCCTTATTTTACGGTATTTTTTTAACCCCTTCCCCTTGCGGGACTTCCCCTATCTCACTACGTTCGCAGGGGCAGAAAAGGTAACCTTTTGCTCCTCTGTGTTGCGTAGCAATATAGGGGAGCTGTCGAGCTGTGCGAGACTGAGGGGTTGAAATTCCATATGGGTATATTTCACATAAACACCTATGTTCCGCAATACGATTATGCCTTTGGCAATACGGCTAACGTTATTCACATTGATACTCCGTAACCAGTTTGTGCCATAGGCATTACGGCATTTCGTAGAGTCGCGACGCTCGCGACTCGTGCCTCATTAGAGGCAACGTAAATGAAAACGTTACGTATTTGTCCGTTCCGGCCACGAGCCACAAGCGTAAAATGTGGCTACGCCCAAGTTGCTTCCGCTCGGAAATGCCCATACAAGTATGGCATTCCTCTCGCTTACTCGCAACAGTGGCTCTACGCCTCGCAACAGTGGCTCTGCTGTCTAAAACAGATAAAGAAAAAACAAAAGAGCTGTGCCAAAATTTTCATTTTGACACAGCTCCTTGTGTATTAAGATTGAGGGTTGATTACCAGCCGAAGATGGGATATTTTACCATTGTCTCGTTTACTTTCTCGCGAACGCTCTTGATTACGCTGTCGTTCTCGGGTTCTGCGAGTACGCGGTCTATCATCTCAACGATTTCGCCCATCATATCCTCTTTCACACCACGTGTAGTGATGGCGGGAGTACCTACGCGGATACCTGAAGTTTGGAAGGGTGAACGAGTATCGAAAGGTACCATGTTCTTATTGACAGTGATGTCGGCTTGAACAAGGGCTTTCTCGGCCACTTTACCGGTAAGTTCGGGATACTTGGTGCGCAAGTCGATGAGCAAGCAGTGGTTGTCGGTACCACCCGAAACAACGTGGTAGCCTTTATCGACAAATGCTTGACCCATTACGCGTGCATTGGCGCGAACTTGTTTTTGGTACTCTTTGTACGAGGGAGTGAGAGCCTCACCAAAGGCAACAGCCTTGGCTGCGATAACGTGCTCAAGCGGACCACCTTGTACACCGGGGAATACAGCCGAGTCGAGCAATGCCGACATCTTGCGTATCTCGCCTTTGGGTGTTGTTTTGCCCCAAGGATTGTCAAAGTCTTTGCCCATGAGGATAACACCACCACGAGGACCACGAAGTGTCTTGTGGGTAGTAGAAGTTACGATGTGAGCATATTTCAAGGGGTTCTCCAACTCGCCGGCTGCAATGAGACCTGCGGGGTGAGCCATATCGACCATGAAGATAGCACCTATCTCGTCGGCAAGACGACGCATACGGGCATAATCCCACTCACGAGAGTAAGCCGAAGCACCACCTATGATGAGGCGGGGACGCTCACGACGAGCTACCTCTTCCATTTGCTCATAGTCAACATAACCTGTATCTTGGCGCACACCGTAGTCGAGTGCTTGGAACATAAGACCAGAGAAGTTTACGGGAGAACCGTGTGAGAGGTGACCACCTTGTGAGAGGTTAAGACCGAGGAACTTGTCACCGGGACGGAGGCAAGCCATAAATACAGCCATATTGGCTTGAGCACCCGAGTGGGGTTGTACGTTGGCCCATTCGGCGTTAAAGAGTTGTTTGAGGCGCTCTATTGCTATTGTTTCGCTCTCATCAACTACTTCACAACCACCATAGTAGCGCTTGCCGGGATAACCTTCGGCATATTTGTTGGTGAGGCATGAACCCATAGCTTGCATTACTTGGTCGCTTACGAAGTTTTCCGATGCGATAAGCTCTACGCCTTTGAGTTGGCGTTGGTGCTCACGCTCGATGATGTCAAAAATTACTTTGTCTCTTTCCATAAGTATTATAAATTAAGTATGATGTTTGTCTTTTGGGTAGTCTTGCAAAGGTATGAATATTTTGTGATGTACAAAGAGTTTTGGACTAATGTTTATGTTTACTTACCTCTTTGTATCAACTTCTTCTCTCCATTTACAATGTATATGCCGGGTTGCAAGTTGTTCATCTCGTTGGTCGAGCCATTGTTTACTACTTGCACGCCTTGCAAGTTATATACGTTTACTTGTTGTTTGTCATTCTCGACTTTTGTTATTGCCGATATGCGGAAGTCTTTGTAAACGAGCTTATTCAACTTGCCATCTATCAAGAGGCAACCTTTGGGTATGTGTAAGGTATATTCGCCGTTGCCTATTTCCTTGCCGGTTGTGAGAGTTGCTGTGTTGGCTCCTGTTATAGTAATGGTGTATTGGGTGGCTACGTGTGAGTTGAAACCATCATTCTTGATAAGGAAAGGTGCTTCAACCCCTTCACCTTCGTTTATTTGCAGCTCGGTACAAGGCGATACGGTGATAAAAATGTTTGACAGAGAGTTGTTGTCGCAACTCATTTCGATGCTTGCGGTAGATGTAGGTATACCGGAAATGGTGTAGTAGAGACTGAAAGCCTCAATGGCATTCCCATTTACTGTAAACATCTTGTCGGGTATCTCTACCACGTAGTCTCCCGCATCGGTAGTAGGCGACATCATGGTGAGCATGACATAGTTTCCAAACGCCGGGCCGCAGAATACATCGGTAGTGAATACTTTGTTATCACCATCTACCATATATGTCTTGATGCCACCTTGCATCATTGTCATATCTACATCTATGGTACTGCCTTCGGGCCATGTGATATAAATGTCGGTGAGGTTCTCAACAGTTGTGCCCGATGCCGGTTCTACAGTATAGTCTTGTGCATTGCTCGCAAAGATGCAGAGCAGTGTGAATAACAATGTGGTAATTGTTTTTTTCATAGTCGTTAAGGTTTTTATAGAAGTGAATAAATCATTTTTTCTTTACCGACCAGCCAAATTTGCCTATCTCGGCACCCAATTCGTGATAGTGTCCGTGCGAATATACTATCAAATCGGCACGCTCCATATCAAACGCATTGGTCTCGGGGTCTATGTATTGTGTGTCGGCCAATATATTGACTACATCGGCAATGAACATATCGTGCGAGCCGAGCGATACTATTTCACGCACTTTGCACTCTATGCTCAGAGGCGACTCTTCGATGTAGGGCGAACTGACCTCCTTGCCCGGGCAGGGAGTGAGTCCGGTCTCTTTCCATTTGTTGTAGTCACGGCCCGAGCGAACACCGCACCAATCGGTGGCACGAGCCATAGTGCGATTGGTAAGATTGAGGGTAAACTCCATATTGCGCTTGATAAGCTCATAGGAGTGTCGTTCGGGGCGTATCGATACATAGCACATGGGTGGGTTGGTACATAATGTTCCAACCCAAGCCGCTGTGAACATATTATAATCATCGGGCGATGAGCCGCTACTTACCAATATGGCAGGTAGTGGATAGATGAGTGTGCCCGGTTTCCAAGTCTCTTTCATTATTGGCTTATCTCTATCTTGTTGGCTGTAATGGTGCGATTGCAGTAGCGACAAGTAACCTCGAGTGGTTGTCGGTTGGTAACATGGAATACGGTCTCCATAGGCTCATTGTTGCTGATGCACTTGGGATTGTTGCATCGGATAATACCTCGCAATGTGTCGTGAAGTGTGATATGATACTTTTGCACAACCTTATAGTCGCGAATGACATTGATGGTGGCATCGGGAGCAATGAGTGCTATTTTGTTTATCTCTTCGTCGCGAAAGAAGTAGTCGGCTACTTTAATGATACCTTTTCTTCCTATCTTGCCACTATTGAGATTGTTGCCTATCGTAATGCTGTTGGGTATAGTGTCGAGCTTGAGCATCGATACTACCTTGAATAGCTGTTCGGAGGGTATGCGGTCTATAACGGTGCCGTTCTCGAGAGCTGCAACGGCAAGTTCTTTCTTAGTTGTTGTCATAGCAAAAAAATGTGTTTAATGATTATTCAACATCGAGACCAAGTACTTTGCATATAATAGCTTGTCGGGCATACAAGCCGTTCTTGGCTTGTTGGAAATAGTATGCTTTGGGGTTGTCATCGACATCGTATGCAATCTCATTGACGCGGGGTAGGGGGTGCAAAACGCGCAAGTTGGGTTTGCTACCTGCCAACATGCTGTTGTGAAGAATATATACATCTTTCACTCGTTCATACTCCATCAAGTCGGTAAATCGTTCGCGCTGTACACGGGTCATATACAATATATCGGCTTGGTTTATAACCTCTTCTGAGAAGTCTCGGTGCTCGTAGTAGGGTATATTGTGTTCTTGGCAGAATATTTTGTACTCTTGGGGCATCTTCAACTCATCGGGAGCTACAAAATGGAAGGTAGGGTTGAAGTGTGACATGGCTTGTAACAGAGAGTGTACGGTGCGACCATATTTCAAGTCGCCTACCATGGTGATGTTGAGGTTCTCGAGTGTACCTTGAGTCTTGTATATCGAGTAGAGGTCGAGCATAGTCTGCGTGGGGTGCTGGTTGGCTCCATCTCCTGCGTTGATAATGGGTACCGACGATACTTCCGAGGCATAGCGGGCGGCTCCCTCAAGATAGTGGCGCATGATTATCAAATCGACATAGTTGCTCACCATCATGATGGTGTCTTTTAGCGACTCGCCCTTCGACGAACTGCTGGTTGCTGCGTCGCTAAAACCTATGATGCGACCTCCGAGGCGATTGACCGCAGTCTCGAAGCTGAGGCGTGTGCGTGTTGAAGGCTCAAAGAACAAAGTGGCTATTACTTTGCCCTCAAGTAAGCGACGATTGGGATTTTCTTCGAAGCTCTTTGCTTTCTTGAGCAAGTCCATGATTTCTTCTTTGCTGAAATCATTGATCGATACAAGGCTCTCTCTTTTCATGTTGTTATCTTTTTATATTGTCAGCATACAAAAAAACGACCATTTCGATTGTCTTCTCGCGAGGTCGTTAGATAATTGAGTTATAGAATAATGAGAAAAAGCAACTTGACTCTCTTGGGGGAGTCTTTTATGGCTGTTGGTTGTTACTCTTTTTCTCTTCATAGGACAAAAGCAAAGATACAAATTTTCTGTAAAGTTACAAGTAGGGTAGCCTTTATTTTTATTGTTTTTTTATGATTTTATTTTGAGAATGCAATATTTGGAGGCATGAGTAAAAATAATTAATTTTGTTGTCGCGCTGGTTTTATAATTAAATACTATTATGAGAAGATTTGTCACATTTGCAATATTGTTCTGTCTCTCTACCTTTTTGTGTGTCGCGACCACATCTGTGTCCGACTCTTATTTTATCAAAGTGAAAGGACGCAACTATATCTCGCAAAGCAACGTGAAGGCTATTGTACAAGATAGCTATGGATATATGTGGTTTGGTACACGCAATGGTCTCAATCGTTACGATGGCACAGCTTTTCGAGAGTTCCCGGTAGATGATAAGAAGATGCATTGTGGCAATCACAATGTGTCGGCGTTGTATGACGACATCGACCGCCGGCTATGGGTGGGAACAGATAAGGGTGTGTATGTTTTCAATCCCATCGATGAGCAATTTACCTATATGTCTCTGCCGGCCAATGATGGCACTGTGATGAATGACTGGGTGTCGGCTATTGAAGGCGATAAAGAGGGCAATGTGTGGATAATAATACCCAATCAGGGTGTATTTAAGTATCAGCGTAATGAGGAGAAAATAAAACGTTACTATTTTTCCGACTATGCTATGGGGGGTATTGGTTCTCCTCAGAGTATATGTATCAGAGATAATGGCGAGGTGTGGGTAGGCTCGAATGGTCGTGGTCTGTTCCGTTATAACAGTGGCAGCGACTTTTTTGAGCAACTATTGGTAGATGCCGATGGCAATAGCCTTGAAGGCGAAAATATTTATGCCTTTTGTGAGTATGGCGATGCGTTTGCCATAGGTATTCATGAGGGTAAATTGTTGCGCTATGATTTTTTGGCCGATAAGTTGCAAGAGTTTGATACGCCACAAATACATTATAAAATAATACGAGCTGTAGAGTGCTATGATGGAGAGAACCTTTATGTGGGTACGCAAGATGGCTTATATGTCGTCAATGAACAGTTTGTGTGGCATGCGTGCGAAGATCCGATGAATCCCTATAGTCTATCCGATAACAATGTATATTCGTTGTATCGCGACAGCAGTGGTGGTGTGTGGGTAGGAACAAAGTTTGGTGGAGTCGATTATTTGCCTGTCAGAGGCTATTCAATTCGCAAGTATTTCCCTACAAGTGCTACAAATAATTTGAGTAGTAGGCGTATTCGAGAAATGTGCGAGGATAAGTATGGCCGTATATGGATAAGCTCGGAAGACGATGGCTTGAATATCTATGATCCACATACCCGACTTTTTACCAAAGCTCCCGGAAAAATGAGTTCGGAGCATGTCAATCTTGCTATGTTTGCCGATAATGATGCAGTATATTGTGGCTTGTTCAAGCAAGGTATGGAGGTGCATGGCTTGGACGACAATAGTGTGAAATTTGTATCGGGACTCTCTCTCAATCTGCGAGACGAGCAGAGTGTATGTGCAATTTTTCGTGATTCGCGAGGTGGGTATTGGTTGGGAAACTCGTGGGGTGTATATTATTCGCCCGATAAGAATCATCAATTCCAGCGCATGAGCGAGTTTGGCTATGGCTATGTATATGATATTGCCGAAGATAATAACCAACGTATATGGATTGCTACGATGGGTATGGGTGTGTGGTGTTACGACCTTAACGAGAAGCGCCTCTTCACCTTTATGTCTCACCCAGGTGACTCTACAGCTCTCAGTTCCAATTCGGTAAGTAGTATAACGATAGATAGTAGTGGCGATGTGTGGTTTGCTACCGATCGTGGGGGTATATGCCGCTATAATAGTGGACAAAATAATTTTACCACATTCTCTACCAAAGATGGATTGCCCGATGATGTAAGTTATAAGATACTTGAAGACTCGTTGCACAACTTGTGGTTTGGCACCAATAAGGGTCTTGTAAGGTTCAATCCTGCAACAGGGGCTGTGCGTGTATTTACCGAAGACGATGGCTTGTTGAGCAATCAATACAACTACAAGTCGGCGTTGAAAGCGAGTGATGGTACTTTTTATTTTGGAAGTATCGACGGATTGGTGGCGTTCAAACCCATGGATATGACATTGGGTATGGCCGAAACACCGGTTTATATCACAGGGTTGCAAATCCATAATAGACCGGTAGAAGTGGGTGGCGCCGATTCAATACTATGTAGGTCTATGCAGTTTACCGATCGCATCGAGCTCAATCACAAGCAATCTAATATTGTCATCGAATATGTCGCACTCGACTATGTGTCGCCTACAGCCAGTCTCTACCGATATAGAATGAAGGGTATAGACAATGATTGGGTAGTGACCAATGCAACCAATGCAGCATACTCTCAGTTACCTCCGGGACAGTACCTCTTTGAGTTGCAATGTGCCGATGATGAAGGTCGTTGGGTTGAAGAAGGGGCTTCGGTTGCTATATTGGTACGACCCCCATGGTGGAAGAGTGTTTATGCTTATACTGTTTATCTCTTGTTGCTGCTACTTGTCATATATATTGTTATAAATTGGTATCAAGAGCGCAATAGACAGAAAGCCAAGCGTGCATACAACTTGCTGGAGATGAGAAAAGAAAAGGAGTTGTATAGCTCCAAGGTAGCATTTTTTACCTCTATTGCTCATGAAATCAAGACTCCCTTGTCACTTATTTCGGGCCCGTTGGAGAGCTTGTTGGGTATGGATATTGCCGACACAGGTGTGAAAAAACAATTGCAGATAATGGAGATGAATACCAATCGGCTGTTGTCGTTGATTAATCAATTGCTCGATTTTCGTAAGATAGAGGGTAATAGATTGAGTCTAAATTATACCATGCAAGATATCCGCAAGCTACTCGATGTTACTATCACCCGTTTTGAGCCTTCTATTCAACAGTCAGGAAAGAGTATCGTTGTTGAGAGTGAGTTAGATGAATTAGTCATTCCTTTTGATCGCGAAGAGGTTACCAAAGTATTGAGCAACTTACTCAATAATGGCCTTAAATATGCAGCTACTACCATAAAAGTAAGCCTATCGCACGAAGAAGATATGGCCATAATATCGGTTTATACCGATGGTGAGATAATTCCCCCCGATGTGCGTAAGCGTATTTTCGAGCCTTTCTATCAGATAGATGAATCTAATTCGGGTGTCGGGCTCGGGTTGTCGTTGGCGCGTTCTATTGTTGAGTTGCATAAAGGCTATTTGTCGTTAGACGTATCTTCCGATGGTAAGTATAATAAGTTCACCTTTGGCTTGCCTTGCGAGCAGAACGATGTTATAGTGTGGGATACAACTGACAATGAGGCTCCTGTTGTCGGGAAGGATATGCTTGAGCGAGGTTCTAATCTCTTAGATATGTCGGGGTGCTCGGTGTTGGTGGTTGATGACAATCCTGAGTTACTCTCATTTCTTGTCGATAGACTTAGCGATAAATTTGTGGTATATAAGGCTCATGATGGCGAAGATGCCCTGGAGGTTCTTTCTCGCGAAGTGATACATGTTGTTGTGAGCGATGTGATGATGCCACGTATGGACGGCTTTGAGTTGTGTCGTCGCATTAAGAGTATGCCCGAGTATAATCATATTCCTGTTGTATTGCTTTCGGCCCAAACCGATATGAAGAGTAAACTCTATGGCATGGAACAAGGAGCCGATGCTTATATGGAGAAACCCTTCTCTTTCGACTATTTGTTGGCTCGAGTCAATAACCTCTTGGCCAATCGTCAGATTGAACGTGAAGCCTTGATACGACGCCCCCTTGCACGAAAAATAGGAACTCGACATAGCAAGGCCGATGAAGCGTTGATGCAACGTATTGTTGAACAGGTGCAACAAAATATGCACGATGAAACATTCAATGTCGAACGTCTTGCAGCCAATCTCAACATGAGTCGTGCTGTATTGCATAGAAAGGTAAAAGCCCTGTTTGATATTGCGCCTGTCGAGTATATAAGGGTGGTACGTCTGCAACGTGCTGCTGAATTACTGGTTGAGGGTAATATGACTATTGCCGAGGCTGGCGCCAAGGTAGGTATTACAACCCCTTCATACTTTAGCCGTCTCTTTCAAAAACAGTTTGGCGTCACGCCCAAGGTGTATATAATGCAGCAACGAGAGAAGAGAAAATGACCGAATTGATACAAATGTATCATATATAGAAATGTAATATTTGTATCGATAGTATAATAAATGTATCGATAATAGTTGAAATGTGCTTAAAATGATACAAATGTGAAATTTTTAGATAGGTTTGTTGCTGTAGTCTATAGAGAGAGCTATATATATTTGCATTGCTCCTTGTGGGATATGCCTTTGAAACTTACTTTTTTGAATACCAAATACCATGAAAGCTTCGTTCTATGTAGTTACTATTTTGTTTGTATGCACACTATTGTCTTGTTCCCATGACGATGCTTCTTCGCGTCTTGTCATGTGGTACGATGAGCCTGCAGCCGAGTGGATGGAGGCGTTGCCTATCGGTAATGGCCGTTTAGGAATGATGGTGCATGGTGGAGCGGTAGAGGAGATAATTTCGCTTAATGAGATAACATTTTGGACGGGCTGTCGTGATGAGTATCAAGACCCCGTTGGTGGTGCTTCGCATTTGGCCCAAATGCGAAGCAGTTTCTTTGCCGGTGACTATGACAAAGTACATGATTTGGCCGGACGCCATTGGATAGGTAGTAATGCCAAATTTGGCACTCATGTGCCGGTGGGTGATATGAAGTTACGTTTTACACATTCACAACAGATAGGCAATTATCGGCGCAGCCTCGACTTGAATAGAGCTGTAGCTGATGTGGTGTATGAAGTAAACGATACGCTTTATCGTAGAGAAGTATTCTGCTCCTATCCTTTAGATGTAATGGTGATGAAGATAACTTCCAATAAACCTGCAGCTGTGGGTTTTGACATCTCCCTCGACTTTATAAAGAAAGCACAAATAGATATAATTGAAGGTAAAAAAGTTGTTTTCAGCGGATCTACCGAAGATATTTCGGGAGAGAAGCGCGGTGTTGATTACTCAGGCATGGTGCTTGTAGAGCCGGTTGGTGGTATTTGTGGTTTTGTTGAAGATACTCTGCAAGTGCGCCATGCCGATGAGGTCGTGTTATATTATGACCTTAACACCGATTTTAAGTACGAAGATTGTGCTGCAGCCACATCGAAGAATATCGATGTGGCTGCGCAACAGTCGTACGATGAGGCTTTACAAAACCACATCGATGACCATGCGGCACTCTTCTCTCGTGTACAAATCGATCTTGGTGATGCTCGCAATGCGGCTATACCCACCGACGAGCGTCGCGAGATGGTGGCAGCCGGTGAGCGTGACAATGATTTGATGGCGTTGTTTATGCAGTATGGTCGTTATCTCCTTATAGCCGGCTCACGACCTGCATCGCCTCTGCCTCTCAATTTGCAAGCTATCTGGAATGACAATCTTGCATGTAATATGGCGTGGACTTGCGATTATCATCTCGATATAAATACTCAACAAAATTATTGGAATGCCAATGTGTGTAACTTGGCCGAGTGCAATATGCCTCTCTTCGATTATACTGCTTCGCTGGTAGAACCGGGACGAAAGACGGTGAGAGCTATGTATGGTACGCGTGGTTGGACGGCGCATACTACTGCCAATGCTTGGGGACATACTCCCTGTAGTGGTGCCTATTGGTGGGGTGCATTTCCAACCGGTGGCACGTGGCTGGCATTGCAGATGGTAGAGCATTATCGCTTTACCCGCGATACTCTTTTTATGCTCAACTATGCCTATCCTATTCTCAAGGAGAATGCTCAATTCCTATTGGACTTTCTTACACCCGATCCCGCGACCGGTTATTTGCTCACCGGACCCTCTATTTCGCCCGAAAATAGTTTTACCTATAATGGTGGTGGTTATTGCCTCACGATGATGCCTACGGTCGATTTGACTCTCACTCGCGAGTTGTTTACGGCGCTTGTTGATGTGTGTCGTGTGCATCAAGTCGATTGCGCCTTTGCCGATACATTGCAAGCCGCTCTCGATAAGTTGCCTCCTTACAAGATAGGCAGTAAGGGACAGTTGCAAGAGTGGTATATCGATTATGAAGAGCGTCAGCCCAATCATCGCCATACTTCACATTTATTGGGTTTGTACCCCTATGCCCACATGAATACACCCCAACTTGAAGAAGCATGCAGGGTGTCGATAGAAAATCGCCTGAATGCCGAAGGCTGGGAAGATACCGAGTGGAGTAGAGCCAATACGATATGCTATTATGCACGTTTGCACGATGGAGAGAATGCTCATGAGAGCTTGAAGCAGTTGTTGTCGAGCCTTAGTCGCGAAAATCTGTTTACTATCTCTCCTGCCGGTATTGCAGGGGCAGGTCAAGATATATTCTGTCCCGATGCCAATATGGCCGGATCGGCGGCGATTGCCGAGATGCTGGTGCAAAGTCACAAAGGGTATATCGAGTTCTTGCCGGCATTGCCTCAAGAATGGAGTGTCGGCTCGTGCGCAGGCCTATGTGTGCGTGGGGGTGCCGAGGTGGCGCTTGCATGGAAACAGTCAATGCTGCAATCGGCTACAGTTGAGGCTACGGCCGATAATGTGTTCTGCATTAAATTGCCCTCTGATTTGTCTTTTGATGCATATATAAATGGTCATAAAACAACAATGGAAATGGACTCTGATGGAGTGTTGAGAGTGGCACTTACTAAGGGG
Source organism: Bacteroidaceae bacterium (assembly GCA_017410245.1). Taxonomy (GTDB): domain Bacteria; phylum Bacteroidota; class Bacteroidia; order Bacteroidales; family Barnesiellaceae_A; genus Barnesiella_A. The sequence goes on along the minus strand of JAFQRE010000045.1, from coordinate 16,352 downwards.
GATAAATTGTTATTGAATATAAATGAGATGAATAGATATGCGGAGTGAAGTAGTATTGTATATTAAGAAAGTATAATTATCCATTTGAAAAATACTAATTAGTGAGTTTATTTGCAAATATTCAAAAATAAATAAATTATAGACATGACACGTAAGTTATCATTATTGCTGACATTAGTTTTAACACTGCTGATTGTGCCCTCGGTAGTGGCAGAGAAAGTTGTAACTATTTCTACACAAGACATTCAACTTGTGTATAAAGTTGATAAAAACAATAAGTTGCGCCAATGCTACTTTGGTGAGGCTATAGCCAGTGGAGCTGAGCAAGCGCTGATGACCAAACATGATGCTTATCCTACCTTTGGTACATCGTATGTCAATGAGCCTGCCTTGAGAGCTGTTCATGCCGATGGCAATACTTCTACCGAACTTGTTTATGTTTCGCACAAAACCGAGTCTAAAGGCGATGGTATTGAATATACCGAGATTGCTCTCAAAGATTCATATTTCCCCTTCAACGTGACACTGTGTTTCAATGCTTATGCCAAGGAGAATGTCATCGAGGCTTGGACTGTGATTTCGCATAGCGAGAAGAAGCCTGTAATGCTCTATAATTATGCTTCGTCGCACCTCTTCTTCCAAGAGGAGAAGTATTATCTCACTCAATTTTATGGTGAGTGGGCCGATGAGATGCACATGACCGAGATGCAATTGACTCGCGGTATCAAGTCGCTTGAGTCGAAGTTGGGTGTTCGCTCTAACCAGCACGCACATGCTTGTTTCTTCTTGGGTCTTGACGCTCCTGCGCAAGAAGATGCCGGTCGTGTATTGGGTGGTACGCTTGCATGGCCCGGAAGTTGGAAACTTACGTTCGATGTAGATAATCTCGATAATTTGCATGTGATATGCGGTATCAACTCTTTTGCCGGTCAATATCAACTTGCCAAGGGAGAGGTATTTGAGACTCCCAAGATGCTCTATTCTTACTCAAACAATGGTACCGGCGATGTAACTCGCAACTTCCACCGTTGGGGTAAGAAGTATGGTATATGGCGTGGCGATCGTACTCGCACTACACTTCTCAATAACTGGGAGGCTACATACTTCAACTTCAACGAAGAGATTTTGTCGAAGATTATTGCCGATGCATCTGATATGGGATTCGAGTTGTTCCTCCTCGACGATGGTTGGTTTGGTGAGAAATATCCTCGTAACAACGATGATGCCGGTCTTGGAGACTGGATGGTGAACCGTGCAAAATTGCCCAATGGTATCGGTTATCTCGTAGAAGAGGCAACTCGCAATGGCATCAAGTTTGGTATATGGTTGGAGCCTGAGATGGTAAATCCTCGTAGTGAGCTCTATGAGAAACACCCCGACTGGGTAATCACACAACCCAACCGCGAAATAGATCTCAGTCGCAATCAACTTATCCTTGACCTTTGCAATCCCAAAGTACAAGATTATGTATTTGGGGTTATCGATAATACCCTTACCGAAAATCCCGGTATTGCCTATGTGAAATGGGACTGCAACCGTTTTGTTACCAACTCGGGTTCGTTCTACCTCAGTGCCGACAAGCAATCGCACCTGTGGATCGAGTATGTTCGTGGCCTTTATAGCGTCTTTGAGCGTGTTCGTGCCAATCACCCCGAGGTAAGCATCATGCTCTGTTCGGGTGGTGGTGGTCGCATCGACTATGCCTCGTTGCGCTACTTCGACGAGTTCTGGATTAGTGACAATACCGATGCCTACAACCGTATCTTTATCCAATGGGGTACTACCCAATTCTTCCCTGCTATGGCTTTGGCCAGCCACGTTAGTGCTTCGCCTTGTCACCAAACAGGTCGTGTCACTCCGTTGAAGTTCCGTTTCGACGTTGCCATGTCGGCCAAGTTGGGTATGGATATTCAGCCTATGAACATGACAGAGGAGGAGAAAGCATTCTCTAAAAATGCCATCAAAGAGTACTATACATTCCGCGAAATTGTGCAACATGGCGACCTCTATCGTCTGCTTTCGCCCTATACCAATCCTCGCACAGCTATGATGTATGTGAGCGAAGATAAGCAAGATGCTGTTGTGTTTACATATTTGCTCGAGAAGGTAATAAATGGTGGTAACAACCAAGTATTGTATCTCAAAGGCTTGGATCCCAACAAGACTTATCGCCTCAATGAGTTGAACAAAGAGCCCAATAAGTGGAGCTGGTTTAATGAGTTGGAGGGTAAATCATTTACCGGTGAGTACTTGATGAAGTACGGCATTCGCTTCCCCATGTACAATCAATACGAAAGTAAGATTATACGTCTCACTGCCGAATAATAAATTTTGCATGAAGCATGTTAAGTTGTTGATAATTGTATTCTTGGCTCTATCTTTTTACTTGTTTAAGGTAGATGCTCAAGACATTTACCAGGTTGCATCGCCCGATGAGACTGTAGTCCTTACTGTCTCTACGGGCGATAGCCTCTATGTGTCGTTGTCGGTCGATGGTGTCTCTTATGCCCGTACAACGGTAGGACTTGATGTGCGTGGATTTGGTGCTGTAGGCAATGCTGCCAACGTCTTGTCGGAGGAGCGTAGCCATGTTGAGGGTGAGATAAAAGTTATCGAAGGCGAAAACCCATCGGTGTATGAAAACTACAACCAGATGGTGCTCGATATGGGTGACTTCTTGCTCATATGTCGTGCTTATGATGAAGGTATTGCATGGCGCATGGTGACTCGATTGGACGATGACGAATTGATTGTAAATAACGAACTTATCGACTTTACATTCTCGGGCAATCCCGTTGTGTGGTTTTCTGAGGCTCCTCCGGCCATGAATCAGTGGGAGTTGTCGTATGTACGTTATGAGTCGGTCGATGCTATCCCTGCCGGTAAGTTCAGTGTCAATCCGATGATGATTAAGTATGAAGATACGGGTCTTGGCCTTACAATCATAGAGAGTGATATTGACGACTTCCCCGGCATGTTCCTTGAGAGTACGGGTGATGGACATCTCAAAGGTAAGTATGCCCAATATCCCAAGACAATCAACAACTCGAGTATTTATGACGACCAGAGAGTACTATCGCGCTATGATTATATAGCCCGCACAACCGGCCATCGCGAGTATCCTTGGCGTGGTATCATCGTGTCGTGTGCCGATGTCGAATTGCTCAACAACGACCTCGTTTATAAACTTGCCGATGAACAGAAACTTACCGATACATCGTGGATAAAAGGTGGTAAGACCGGTTTCGATTGGCTTGTTGATGGTGTGCTCGAGGGGGTAGATATACCCAATGGCCCTGAAAATCCTCGCAGCCTCGAACTTTATGAATATTGGGTCGATTTTTGTGCCGAGAACGGTTTTGAATATATGTGTTGCGATGCCGGTTGGGACGAGTCGTATATTGCCGAGTTGTGTCAATATGCAGCCCAACGCAATGTGAAAATCTTTGTTTGGGACTTCTACAATATGATGCTCAACGATGAGGCTCGCCTCGATCGCTTCAAGAAGTATGGTATAGCCGGTGTGAAAGTAGACTTCATAGCGCGTGATGACCAAGTGGCTATCAATTGGCTTGCACGTATGGCCGAACTTACTGCCAAGCGTCAGTTGCTGTTGCTCATGCACGGCTGTCCTAAGCCTACCGGTTTGCATCGTACCTATCCCAATATCATCAGCTATGAGGCTGTGCATGGACTCGAAAACAACAAGTGGGATCGCACTTGCAATCCTACCTATATGGTCGAGTGGCCCTTCTTGCGTATGTTGGGTGGTGCTGCCGATGCTACTCCCGGTATGCTCAGTAACTGTACCTATCGTCGCTTCTCTATTAAGCCTACCGGCCGACCCGATTGCACCGGTACACGGGCCAATGGCATGGCTATGTATGTCGTGTTCCACCAGACCCTCGGTTTTGTCAGCGACTCGCCCACCGAGTATGACAAAGTGCCCGACCTCATGGAGTGGCTCAGACATGTTCCTACCGTATGGGACGAGACATTGCCTATTGCAGGTGAGATGAGCGAGTATATTGTGATGGCTCGCCGCAATGGTGAGGAGTGGTATGTAGGTGCCATGAATAAGATGGACAATGCTCATAGCCAATATAGTCGCGACATTACCATCGACTTCTCATTCCTCACACCCGGTGTCACTTACGAGGCCTATATTATCAAAGATACGGAGTATAGCAATCGCGATGCCACATTGTATGAGATAGAAAAAAACGAACTTACTGCCGAGAGTGTAGTAGATTATTGGCTTGCCAATGGTGGTGGTGTTGCCATGCGTCTCTATCCCAAAGGTAGCGATGCTGTAGAGAGTGTCGAGAGCAATGCTCGGCATGGTATCACCATCAGCTATGATGCCTCTCAAGAGGTACTCGCGGTAGATAGTTCGCACGATATATATGCTACCTATATAATAGATGTGTTGGGTCGTACCTATCAGTCGGCAACCACTTTCCCGGCTCGTCGGTTCAACCTACCCATCGGCCACCTTGAGCGTGGCATATATTGGTTGGTAGCAGAGACCAAACACAATAGAATATCATCACAATTTATAAAATAATAAACACTATGAAGAAATTCTTAACTCAAACACTTTTCGTGTTATTGATGACGCTCCCGGGCATAGCCTTTGCGCAAGTTAAGGGAGTCGTTTATGACAAGAACACCGGTGAACCGTTGGTTGGTGTTAGTGTCGTAGTGAAAGGCCAGAGTGTAGGTACAATGACCGACATCGATGGTAACTTCAACATCAAGGCCAATGCCAAAGATGCTTTGGTATTTACCTATGTAGGTTACAACAAGGCCGAGTATGATGCAACTCCCGGCAAAACAATGAGCGTTTATATGGCCGAGAATGCCATTGAGATGCAAGAAGTTGTTGTTGTGGGTGTTGCCATGAAGAAGAGCGACCTTACCGGAGCTGTTCAACACGTGTCGGCACAAGACATCAAGAACGTGCCTACAGCCGATGTGAACCAAGCTCTACAAGGTAAAGTTCCCGGTGTGTATGTAAAGAGTAGTCCCCGTCCCGGTGAGACTGCCTCTATCAAGGTGCGTGGTAACAACTCTATCTCTTATGGTACCAACCCCATCTACGTTGTCGATGGTCTTGTAATGGACGGTGGTTTCGATGCGTTGAACCCCAACGATATCGAGTCTATCGATGTCCTCAAAGATGCCTCTGCAACTGCTATATATGGTGCTCGCGGTGCCAATGGTGTTATCGTTATCACTACCAAGAAAGGTAAGAGCAAAGAGGGTAAGTTGTCATACAATGGTTGGGTAGGTTTCCAAGACTTCACCAAGAAGATTCCTACTCTCAATGGTATCGAACTCTTCGACCTTCGTTGCGATTCGTACCTCAACCAATACCGTCATGAGAACCCCGACAAAAGCGAGGAACAAGTACAAAAGTGGGCCGAACGCCAATTGTACAACCTCAACGCCAGCCGCAACGTTGCTTTCTCTGAGCGCGAGTTGAACGCCTACCAAATGTTCTTGGCTATGCAAGAGGAGAACCCCAACATTGCACACGACGACCTCCGTTACGATTGGGTAGAAATGGTTACTCAACCCGGTTTCCAACAAAACCACTCTCTCGATTTCTCTAAATCGACAGGTAACGATGGTAGTATATATATTTCGTTTGGTTACAACAAACAAAAAGGTCAAGTTGTCGATACCGGTTATGAGCGTTTGACCGGTAAGGTAAATGTTGAGCAACCCATCAAGCCTTGGTTGAAAGTGGGTAGCAACAACTCATTCTCATACTCCGAGCAACAACCCAGCAAGGCCGATATTTTCTATAGCGCCCTCAATGCTTGTGTGCTCTTGGAGCCCAGTGAGGAATATACTTTCATGCCCATTGGTAAGATCGATAACCAAAGTAACACCAACCCCTTGCTCACCAAGTATATCGAGCGCGACCTCATTCAATCGCGTTTGTTGAGCACATCATACATCAACATCAATCCTATCAAGGGTCTCGATATCCGTTCTACTTTCTCTTTGAACTACCAAAACTACGAAGACTATTCATACTATGGCATGAAGTCGGCCAATAGTATCAACCAAGGTTGCGATGGTCAATCGGTTCAGAAGAAAGGTCGCAATGTTGAGTGGGCATGGGATAACTCTGTTGCCTACAACAATACTTTCAATGAGGTACACCGCGTATCGGCTCTCTTCTCTATGAGCTACTCTCGCTTGGCCGGTAACTACAACCAAATCAATGCCCAAGGTTACGGTAACGACCTCTTTGGTTACAAGAACATGGGTGGTGCATCGGATAAAGAGCACGTTTACTATGCTTCTGACTTCTGGGCATCGACACTCGCTTCTTATATGTTGCGTGCCAACTATTCGTTCGACTCTCGTTACTACATCACTTTGACCGGTCGTTTCGATGGTTCTTCTAAGTTTGGTCCCAACAACAAGTGGGGTTTCTTCCCCTCGGTAGCCGCTTCTTGGAACATTGCCAACGAGCCTTTCATGGCCGATGTTCGCGATATCAACAACTTGCGTCTCCGCGTGGGTTATGGTGTTGCCGGTAACCAAAATATCGACCGTTATCGTTACTACACCCTCTTCTCATCTTCAGTGAGCCTCGATAGCCCCATTCTCAACAATGGTGGTGAGTTTGGTAACCCCAACCTCCGCTGGGAAGAGCAAAAACAAGTAAACGTTGGTATCGACTTTGGTGCTTGGAACGACCGCTTGAACTTTGCTATTGACTACTTCCACATCGACAACGAAAACTTGTTGATGATGCGCACAATGGCCGCTTCTTCGGGTTATGTACGTCGTATGGACAACGTAGGTTGTTTGACCAACCAAGGTGTTGAGTTCACTATCAACGCTACTCCCATTGAGACTAAAGACTGGCGTTGGAACATCGGTTTCAACCTCGCATTGGATAAGAACCGCATCACCAGCCTCTACGATGATGTAGATCACATCTACAACTTGGGTGGTTACAGTGGCAACGAGGTACAATCTACCGGTAACCTCTTCATTGGTGAGTCTATCAACAACTACTACCTCTATGAGTTCGACCGTATTATCCAAAATACTCCCGAGGACCTCGCTCTCGCCGAGAAATATTCTAAGGCTACAGGTCGCGTAATCGAGGCCGGTGACGTATTGCCCAAAGACCAAAACAATGATGGATTTATCGACGACAACGACCGTATCATTTGCGGCACTTCCGATCCCTTGTTCTATGGTGGTCTTTCTACCTCTTTGAGCTGGAAGGGTCTTTCACTCGATGTATTCTGCAACTACTCTTATGGTGGCAAGCAAATAAGCTGGCTCTATGAGGGCTTGCTCAACACAGCCGGTATGCCTGTGGGAACTGCACACGTCGATATTCTCGACCGTTGGACTCCCGAGAACCCCAGCAACACTATTCCTCGTGCTGCTTACATCGGTGGTCGCTACTCTCGTTCTGAGACTTCGTTGGCATTGCAAGATGCTTCGTTCTTCCGTCTCTCTAACGTGACTCTCTCTTACACATTCCCCGCTAAGCTCACTCGCAAGGCGTTTATCGAGAACCTCCGCCTCTACGTTACAGGTAATAACCTCCTCACTGCTACCAAGTTCAAAGGTTATGACCCCGAAATGGGCGACTACTATCCCGCTACTCGCATGTATGTAGTAGGTCTTAACATTACTTTCTAATCATTAATATCGAATGACTATGAAATCAATTATAAAGAAATTCAGCATCTGCGCAATGGCATTGGTAGTAGCAGTTATGCCTGCTTGTACCGATGACTTCCTCACAGAGGAGCCGCAAACATCAAAGTCGATTGAGCAAATTCTCTCCGACTCAGACAACATTCAATATTACTTGAATGGATTGTATGCCAAACTACGTCAATGTCGCAACTCTCGCGAGGGCTTGCGTCTCAACCACGGTACCGACGAGTTGCAAATTGGCGAATGCCAATTGCGCGACTACCCCGATAAAGGTTCGTTCGATACTTTCTCGCCCCTCTACAACAGTGAGAATAGCAACTTCTCTCAATTGTGGAACCTCCGCTTCCCCATCGCCGTACAAGCTGCTCAAGCAAGCCGTGTATTGGCCGAGAAATTGGCTGCCGACTCAACCAATGTAGAGTTGCAATCATTTGTAGGTCAAGCTGCTTTCTACGAGGCAACAGCCCTCTTTGAGATGGTATGGTACTGGGGCGAGTTGCCCATCACTACCATCAATCCCGATGGTACTATCCAAATGTCGGGTCGTCGTCCCCTCAACGAGGTGTATCAGTACATGATCGACCTCTACACTACTGCTGCCAAATTCTTGCCTGCCAAGCGTCAAGGTGACGGCCGTATCCCCACACAATATACAGCCAAAGTGATGCTTGCCAAGATTTATATGGCTGCCGAGACTCCCGAGTATCGCGACTATGGCAAGGCCAAAGAGCTGCTCAAAGACGTGGTAGATAATGGTGGCTTCTCTTTGATGAACAGCTTTGCCGACCTTTGGGATCCTACCAAGGTATGCGACCAAGAGTCTGTATGGACATACTACTACAACAACGTTACCGATAAGTGTCAGTTGCAATGGTACTGCGGTAGCCGTGCAGCCTCAGACTGGGGCCAACGTTGTCCCCATGGTGGTTACGACGAAGCACTCCCCACTGTATATGCCTATAGTCTCAAAGGTCAAGGTGGTATATGGGAAGAGGGCGATACCCGCTACGATGCTACTATCCGCACCAATTTCGACTGGAATGGTAAGAAAGCTGCTGTCGTTACAGGTTTTGGTGAAGACCAACTCGATCCCCACATCAAGAAGTATGAAGATGAGCGCATCGTTGAGCTCGACGTAAACTTCTGGGATTGCGGTAAGAACACTTACTACCTCCGTTATGCCGATGTATTGATGCTCTATGCCGAGGCCCTCAATGAGACAGGTGCTACTGCCGAGGCTGTAGGTATCATCAACGACCAAATTCGTGCACGCGCATGGAACTGGAACCTCCCCGAGGAGATGAAGTGGAATGTGGGTATGAGCCAAGAGGAGTTCCGTACAAACATTCTCGATGAGCGTATGCGTGAGTTGATGGCCGAGATGTGGCGTCGTTACGACCTCATTCGTACAGGCAAGTATGTTGAGTACACCAAAGCTCGCAACGAGTGGGCCAAACGTGATGGCAATATGCAAGATTTCCACAAACGTTTCCCCGTTCCTTACACCGAGATTACTCAAAACGAATTTATATCAACAGCCGACCAAAATCCCGGCTTGAGATAATACCCTACTCATGGTAGATATGTAGGCTCGTAAGAGACTGCATATCTGCCTTACACTAAGCACTTTATTAACAACTTTTTTATTAACCAAAAATTATTTTATTATGAAAGCAAAACAATTACTCGTTATGGCAGCTCTTTTCTCTGCTGCATCAGTAATGGCTGAAGCTACAGTGCCTACTTTCGAGGTACAACAAGATGGTTCTTTCATCTATGAGATGGGTGAGCGTGGTCATGTTGCTTATGCCGACTGGAACAACGATGGTTACATGGACGCTCTTATGTTCCGTAACGGTGCCGATCCCATGTTGTGGAAAAACAACGGTGACAAAACTTTCACTAACGTTATCGAGGATCAATTCGACCTCCAATTTGCTGCTGTATGTGGTGCTGCTGCTATGTGGTATGACTACAACAATGATGGTAACCTCGACCTTATCGTAACAGGTTGCATGAGTCAAGGTGATGCCAGCACTGCTATTCTCTATGCTTATCGCAACGAGGGTCCCGATGCCGATTACAACTTGGCCGAGGATTTCGAGCTTGAGGAAGATGTATTCCCCACTTATGCTCGTGAGAGTGAGGATCACAGCCAAATTATCTTCTTCCCCGCCGACTTTAACAACGACGGTTGGACAGACATTCTCTTCTGCAGTGGTATAGCTCCTACCGAAGAAACTCAACGTTACATGGCTATCTGGGTAAATGATGGCAATGGTTCTTTCATTAAGAACGAAAACAGCGAGTTCTTCGCAACCAATGGTGGTGGTTGCTTCGCTGCCGATTTGAACAACGATGGTTTGATGGATATCTGTACTACAGGTTGGGACGCAGAGGTAGGTGATACCGGTACAACAACTGTTTACCTCAACAAGGGTGACATGTCTTTCGAGGCTATCCGTGGTTTCGGTCGTGGTTCTAACTCAGGTATTGTATTCCCCATCGACTACAACAACGACGGTGTAATGGAACTCATCGAGACAGGTCGTAACTGTAACTATGACTCTTGGGCAGGTCGTGCTCTTCTCTACACTCAAGACGGTACAGGTAAAAACTGGACAATGGTTGAGGAAGACGTAACAGGCTTGGTAGGCCGTGAGTCAAAACTCTCTTTCGCCGATATCAACAACGACGGTTACACTGACTATGCTTCTTCTGGTTGGGCAGGTCCTATCGGTATCTACCTCAGCAATGGTGACCAAACTTTCGTTGATGCTACTTCGGCTCTTCCCGACCGTGCATGGTGTCGTGGTGGTGACCTCAACTTGGTTGACGTAAACAACGATGGTTTGATGGAACTCCACGCTTATGGTTATCGCGATGGTGGCCAAAACGAAGGTCCTACATTGGAAGATGGTTCTGAGAACCCCGAGTGGCCTTTCGTTGACCAACCTACTTGGCCCAACTACCTCTCTTCAGTAACAGGTGTTGCTGCTAACCAAGCTCCCGCTGCTCCTACTAACGTAACTGCTACTCAAAACGGTAACGATGTAGTTCTCGCTTGGACTGCTCCCGCCGACGATACTACTCCCTCGGCTGCCCTTCGTTACAACGTTTACGCTAAGAACAAAGCTACAGGTGCTGTTTACTGCATGACTCCCGCCGACCTCGCTACAGGTTTTGTTAAAGTAAACCGTGTACAAGCTCTCTTGAACACTACTACTTATACTTTCAAAGGCATGAACGCTGAGGATTATGAGTTTGGTGTACAAGCTGTTGATAACGGTGCTCGTGGTGGTCTCTTCGCTGCTGCTAATGGTGGAGGTGCTGTTGAGAGCGTTAAGAGCGAGACTGTTGCCGCTTATGCTTTGAACGGTGTTATCAACGTGATGAACGGTGGTGTTGAGGCTGCTGCTTACACAGTATATGCTGTAAACGGTGCTCAAGTTGCTGCCGGTACAGTTGCTGCTGCCACTCAAGTTGAGGTTGCCCTCAATGCCGGTATCTACGTAGTTGAAGTAGTTGCTGCTGACGGCGTTGCTGTTGTTAAAGTTGTTCTCTAATATCACTATGATATAGACCTTACGGGCGGCGCAGCCGCGCCGCCCGTTTCTTCCTTGAAATATGAATAATATCTACCCTGTTATCATGCGTAAATTTGTACTTTTTGTTTCTTCTATACTTCTTGCTACATCGGCTGTGATGGCGCAAGACAATGTTGTGAACGCCGGTAAGTGGCGTGTTACCATCGACGAGGCTACCGGTAAGGCCGAGATTGCCTACAACGATGGTGTTATTATCTCGGGGAATGAGGCCGAGTGGGGTCTTGTCAATACCAAGACTTCTTTTTCTTCTCTTTCTGATGTAAAGGTTGCGCAGAGCGACTGTCAAGATGAATTTGGCTCGGGTAAGATGCTTACCGTATCGGGTAAGACTACTCAAGCGCCCATAACTACGATTACTCATACATACTATATATATAGCGACCGAGACTATATCCTCACCGATGTAGTGTTGGAGAGTGATAGCGAGTTGGAGATAAACTACATTGCTCCTATTCGCACTACTGCCTCTTCGCAAATTCTCGATGCCGGTACCAACTACTTTATCTATGTACCCTTCGACAACGATGGTTGGACTCGCTATGAGACCAAACTCTTTGGCGATTGGCACCCCACTTGTTACGAAGTAACAGCCTTGTTCAACAACGATACTCGTCGAGGCCTTATTACAGGTTCTATCGAGCACGATACATGGAAAACAGGTGTTACTGCCGAGACCGGTGCCGAGACTACGCTCAAGTCGTTGTTGGTCTTCAACGGCGTGACAAGCAAAGGTGGTACTCGTGACAACGATATACACGGTGCTGTGAAGGCCAATCGCGTGGAGTCGTCGAAGATGATGATTGGATACTTTACCGACTGGCGCAGAGGCTTGGAAACATACGGTGACTTATGCGCTATTGTTGCACCCAAACTCCCCTTTGCCGGTGCCAAGCCTTTCGGTTGGAACAGCTGGGGTGTGTTGCAAACCAATATCAACCCTACTAAGGCCATTGAGACATCGGACTACTTTGCCACCGAGCTGCAATCGCAAGGTTGGCAAGCCGAAGATAGCATAGTATATATAGGTCTCGACTCGTGGTGGAACGAAAACTTTGCCATTCGTGACCACGGAAAGTTTGTAAAGAATTGTAAGGCTCAAAATCAGAAAGCCGGTATCTATTGGACTCCCTTTGTCGATTGGGGTAAGAACGAGTCGGGCTTGATGCCATCGGGTGGTGCCGGTAACTATACATGGGGCGATGCTTGGCTGCGCGACAGCAACGGTAATCCGCAAGAAATTGCAGGCGGTTATGCGCTCGACCCCACTCACCCCGCTACAATAGGCCGCATCAAAGCCGAGTTTGAGAAATATCTCAAGTGGGGTTATGAGTTTGTAAAACTCGACTTCCTTGTTCATGGTGCATTGGAGGGACAACACTACGATGAGAATGTACACACAGGTTTGCAAGCCTACAACCAAGGTATGCAATATATAGCCGAGTTGGCCGGTGAACAGATGTTTATCAATTACTCTATCGCACCCCTCTTCCCGGCGCATCATGCTCATGGCCGTCGTATTGCTTGCGATGCCTTCTCGTCGTTGGGCAATACCGAATATACACTCAATTCTACAGCATACGGCTGGTGGCTCGACCACTGCTATAGCTACAACGATGCCGACCATGTGGTATTGCAAGGTCAGGCTATCTCTATCAATCGTGTGCGCCTCACTTCGTCGTATATCACCGGTATCGTTATCTTGGGCGATGACTTCTCGGCCGATGGCGACTCGGGCGCAAAAGAGCGCATTGAGGAGTTGGCTGCCAATAACGAGGTGGTGAAGATGGCTCACCAAACCAAGGCTTTCTATCCCGTTGATGCCAACTTGGGACACCCTGCTCCCAACCAATTTATGTACACCATATCCGATACAACATACTTGGCTGTACTCAATTACGAGTCGGGTAAGCGATATGATTTTACATTAGACTTCGACCGCTTGGGCTTGACTACCGGCAACGAGTATGTAGTGCGTGAGTTGTGGACAGGACAAGAGATACTTGCCTCGGAGAGCTACGATGATGTGGTGCGTCGTGCCGATGCCGCCATATACAAGATATATCCCAAACCTATCAACCACGCAGTAGAGGCTGTGCCTTGTACCGAGACTCGTTGCTACTACGACCGTTTGGTAGGTGAGGTGCGTGCCAATGGTACCGACTATATGTTGGAGAGCTATGTTTACACTATGGGTGGTGCTTGTGTAGTAGCTATGCAAGAGGCGCATGATGCAGTAGATGTAAATGCATTGCCTGCCGGTGCATACTTCTATCGCGGAGTTGATGCCGATGGTAATACAGTGACATGTAAGTTTATAAAATAATAGAAACCTCAAAGACCGTAGTGGTACGTATAGTGCCACTATGAATTTTTGTAATTGTTGATGTGATGCGTAGAGTTGTATTTGTAATTGCTTGTGTGGTAGCTGTGCTGTCGATGATGGCGCAAGAGACTACTATGAAATTGGGGCACTGGAGTGTGTCTGTTGAAGAGACTACCGGAAAAGCTACGATTGAGCATGATGGTAAAGTGGTTATAGCAAAAAGTGAGGCTGAGTGGGGATTGAATGGTGCTGTTGCAACATTCTCGTCTCTCTCCAATATCACTACTGAGCAAGCCGACTGGCAAGATGAGTTTGGCTCGGGCAAGAGAGTAGCCGTTTCGGGTAAGACCACTACTGAGCCTATTACAACAATTACACATACATACTATATATATAGCGACAAAGATTATCTTCTCACCGATGTAGTGCTGGAGGGCAATAGCGAGTTGGAGATAAACTATATTGCACCTATACACACGCAATCGTCATCGCGAATGCTCGATGCCGGCACGTGTTATCATTTATGGGTACCCTTCGACAACGACGAGTGGGTGCGATATAAAACTACGAAGTTTGGCTCTACACACGATACATCGTACGAGGTGACTGCGTTGTTCAACAATGACACCCGTAGGGGGTTGGTTGTAGGCTCAATTGAGCATGATACTTGGAAAACAGGTATAGATGCAACTACGCAGTCGGATAATAGCATGAGCTCGATGCGTATTTATAATGGTGCTGCCAGCTTTGCCGGTACTCGCGATATTGATCCTCATGGTGCAGTGAAAGCCCAAGAGATAAGCTCTTCGAAGATAATGGTGGGCTGTTTTGCCGATTGGCGTCGCGGTATGGAGTGCTACGCCGACCTTTGTGCTACGGTACACCCTCAGTTGCCCTTTGCCGGAGCCAAGCCTTTTGGGTGGAATAGTTGGGGTGTGATACAGCAGGATATTACTCGCAAACAAGCTACCGATGTGTCGGACTTCTTTGCCGATAGTTTGCAATCGGTAGGTTTCCATACCGAGGACAATGTTGTTTATATCGGTTTGGACTCATATTGGGACAACCTCTCATTGCGCGATCACAAGGCATTTGTGCGCCAATGCAAAGAGAATGGTCAGAAGGCCGGTATCTATTGGACTCCGTTTGTCGATTGGGGTAACTATGCACAAGGCGTATTGCCCGATGGCTCGACACATAGCGATGCGTGGCTGCGCGATAGCAGTGGTACGCCACTTAAACGTACCGGTGCTACGGCATTCGACCCTACACACCCGGGTACACAGGCTCGTATTAAGAAGCAACTCGAACAATTTGTTGAGTGGGGGTATGAGTTCATCAAGCTCGACTTCATGATACATGGTATATTGGAGGGGCAGCACTACGACAAGAACGTACATACCGGTGTGCAAGCCTACAATGTGGGTATGCAGTATATAGCCGACTTGATAGGTGACAAGATGTTTATCAATCTCTCTATCGCACCGCTCTTCCCGGCACACTATGCCCATAGCCGTCGCATAGCTTGTGATGCTTATGCTTCGTTGGGCAATAGCGAATATACACTCAACTCTACTGCTTATGCTTGGTGGCTCGATCACTGCTACAGCTATAATGATGCCGATAACGTTGTGATGAAAAACGAACGCATAGGTGTCAATCGTGTGCGTTTCACTTCTTCCTATATTACAGGTATAGTCATATTGGGTGATGAACTGACCGATGAGGGTGATGCAGGAGCCAAGGAGCGTGTACCCGAGTTGGCTGCCAATAACGAGATGGTGCAGATGGCTTATCAAACCAAGGCTTTCTATCCTGTAGATGCCATTGAGGGAAGTTATGCTCCCAACCTGTTTATGTACACTGTGGCCGATACTACCTATTTGGCAGCTCTCAATTATACAAGTCAAAGACATAAGTTCGACTTCAACTTCGATCGTTTGGGCTTGATATCGGGCAACGAATATGTAGCGCGTGAGTTGTGGACAGGACAAGAAGCGGTGGTGGCCGAGAGCTACGAGGAGATAGTGCCTCGTTCCGATGCCGCTGTTTATAAGATATACCCTCGTCCCGCCAATCATAATGTTGAGGCTATACCCGGCAATACGACACGTTGCTATTACGATACCTATGTTGGCGAGGTGCGTGTCAAAGGCGAATATCTGTTGCAAGAGAGTCGTGTATATAATGCTTCGGGCGCATGCGTGGCAACAGTGCAAGGCGAGCATGATGCGGTAGATGTAAATCGCTTGCCAAGTGGCGTTTATCTCTTGCAGGCTATCGATAGTGCCGGTGGCTCTCATACCTTGAAATTTGTGAAATAATACATTGAAATATAATCTATTACATATTACTAATTCCTAAAAAAAACTTTTATGAAAAAAATCTTATTAGGTGCAATGTTATTGAGTTTTGGCTCTCTCTTTGCACAAGAAACAACAGCAACACTTGCATGGGATTATCCTATGTCTCAGTTGTGGTGGGAATGGACACAAGGCGGTTCTGCGCAGTTTGGCGACATGAACAATGATGGCAATTTTGATTTGTTGATTTCCAACCAAGACAAGACCGTGCTCTATGAGTACAACAATGGTTGGTATGGAACCGACAGCAAGATATTCGATGGTCTCAATGACCTCAAGGCCGGCGATATTCAATGGCTCGACTACAACAACGATGGTTATCTCGACTTTATCATTGTGGCTTGTACCGAT
>JAFQRE010000044.1 GCA_017410245.1 Bacteroidaceae bacterium | reverse complement strand
TTCATTTCGCCGGCAATGAAGCAACCGGGAGTACCTTCGGGAACTGTTACGTTGTAAACAAGACCTACAAAAGGAACTTTAGCCCAAGCAGTTACCACGTCGCTCTCGCTCCAAGTACGGTTGTTTTCAAGTACCTCAACATAATCCCAATGCTCGCCACAAGTATATTTGTATTCGGTAGCCTTGGTTACATTTTCGATAGTGATAGTGTAGTGAGTGTCATCAACCTTTGTCATAGGCTCAAATACGCCCCAGTCGTTGAAAGCACCAACGATATAGCAAGCGGGGGTGCCTGCAGGAACAGTTACGTTGTAAACGAGCGTCTCGGTTTCGGGCTCTACAACAGGTACAGCAGCCCACTTAGCCACAACGTCGTTTTCGGTGTATGTGCGGTTTTGCAACTCCTCGCCATTAGCGCCTTTCTCTACATATGCCCAGTCTTCGCCACAAGCATATTTGTAGGCAGTAGCTTTGGTTACGTTGTCGTAAGTGATGGTGTAGTGAGTGTCATCAACCTTAGTCATGGCAACAAAGCCCCAACTTGTCATGTCACCCACGATGTAGCAAGCGGGAGTACCTTCGGGAACAGTTACATTATATACAAGAGTCTCAGCTTCGGGGCTTACCGATATACCTTTCCAAGCAGCAACAACATCGTTCTCGCTGTAAGTACGGTCGGCAACATCGGTACCATTGGCTTGAACCTCTACATTATCCCAACCGGCAGTAGCAGCATATTTGTACTTCATAGCAGTAGTAGCTCCGGCTATAGTGATAGTGTAGTGAGTGTCATCTACTTTGGTCATCTCTTGGTGGCTCCAGCCATTCATTTCACCGGCAATGAAGCAACCGGGAGTACCTTCGGGAACGGTTACGTTATAGGTCAAACCTGTTTCGGGCTCGGGCTCATTGGTTGAGCCACCTGTTGTAACAGTATATTTACTACCGCTCTTAGCTCCCAATTTATAGAATTGCTCACCGGTTACGTTGTTTATATCTTCTGTTTGTACATTATTTGAGTTGAAGATGATATTTACGGTTTTCACATTGCGGAATGTGTAATAGAAATACTCTACATCGTTTACAGTAGTAGTCTTCATCTCTTCGCCGGGCCATGAATTAGAGGCATCTCCCCAATAGTAGATATTGGCAGCAGCCCAAGTACCATCTTTCTCAAGATATACGTTGAAAGAGCTTGTAACAGCCTCTACTTTGAGCGAAACTTCGTCGCTTACCGATCCTGAACCGTAATCAACAGTAACACTTGCAGTGTGGTTGCCGGCAACAGCAGTCCAAGTATTGCCATCGAGTTCAACACCGTTTACGTAGTATGTTGTTGTAGCATCGGCAGGCCCGTTGACGATGTTGGCAGTGAATGTTACTACATCGCCTTCAAATATCTTGGTGGGTGTGTAAGCAAGACCTACCATAACTTCTACGCTGGTGCCATAGTAGTCCCATGTACCACCACCTTTGTCCCATGTGCCTTCCTTAACAGTATAGTGGTTGTTAGTGCCGTCATAAGTAAGGTCGCTTGTTTGGTTCCACTTGTTATTCCAGTTATTGGTTGTGGCGCCGGGGTTCATGCGGCAGAAAATAACATTGGTAAAGTTTTTTCCTGCGGGCGATGTAACCTCATACAAGTCGGTCTCACCTTCAACTTTTGTCATACTTGCCCAACCCTCACCATCGCCAAAGAAGTAGGCTGCAAAGCGTGCATTGGATTGTTTCCAGTTACTGTTGGGCGTAAGGTACAATTTAGTACCACCACTGATGGTAGCAGCCATTGTTGGTAATGCCAACAAGAGTGCTAACAATGAAATAGTAATTTTTCTCATTCCCATGTTATTGATTTTATGTTGTTAATAATAATTATCCTCTACGAAGATAGGTATTTACACATTATATATATGTCTATGCGTATTGTGAAGAATATAAAAAATCCCGCAATCGTTTGCGGGATTTTTAGTTTATTAACAATTATGGTGGCTAAAAATCTAATTTCAGCCCGTCATAAGCAAATTGTACATGAGGGGGAAGTTGTTGTGAGACCTTGGCATGCAGCCCCATATCGTGCGACATGTGTATGAGGTAGGCTCGCTGTGGTGCAAGTCGCTCTATGAGTGCCAGTGCATCAGATAGTGTCTGATGCGATATGTGTTCGGTATGTCGCAGGGCATTGATGACAAGAAGATCGAGCCCTTGTAGTTGAGCTATGGTTTCTTGGGGCATGGTGAGGCAGTCGGTGACATACGCCATATTGTTGATGCGAAATGCAACGATGGGTAGGTTGAAGTGCATAACACGCAGAGGTGTGATGGTAATGTTGCCTACCTCAAAGGGCTGATTGGCTACAATAGGATAAGTGTCGAGGCGAGGTATGCCCGGATATGGATTTTGCATGAAGCAGTAGGGGAGGCGTCTCTTCACGTCGTCGATGACACGTTCCTCGGCGTATATGGGCAGAGGGTTGTATGTGCAGTAGGGGCGTAAATCATCTATACCGCCCATGTGGTCGGCGTGTCCATGAGTGAGCAACAAAGCATCTATGTGGTCGATATTGGCTCGCATGGCTTGTTGTCGGAAGTCGGGAGAACAGTCTATAAGAATGTTGGTGTTGTCAAACTTCAATAGCGAGGAGCAGCGCAACCGCTTGTCGCGAGGGTCGGTGCTGCGGCACACCTCGCAAGTGCATAGGGGCTGTGGTACACCGGTTGAGGTACCTGTTCCTAAAAATTCGATCTGAGCCATAGCGGGTTGTAATGTTATATAGTGAACTAATTGGGGGCAAATTCTATCAGTAAACGTAGTTTACTTCGGGCCTAATAATGATACCATATTTCTCAAAAACCGAGAAGGCAATATCGTTGGCAAGTTGTACGACATGGCCGGCCTTGGCATTGCCGGTATTGACAATAACAAGACACTGCTTGGGATACACCATCGCACCACCCTCTGTTTTGCCTTTCCACTGGGCATGGTCTATCAACCAGCCGGCCGGCACTTTCACTTGCTGCTCGTCTATTTCGTAGCAAGGCATATCGGGATATTGTTCAAGCAGCTTGTTGTAATGCTTGCGGGCAATGACCGGATTGACAAAGAAGCTACCGGCGCTACCCAACTCGCTTGGCTCAGGCAACTTGCTACGACGTATCTTTATCACAGCCTCGCGTACACTTTGCAGTGTAGGTGTGTCGCCAACTATCTCGCGCAGATTGCCGTAGTCGAGTATGTATTGGGGTGTGTGCTTGAGTCGGAAGGTTACGGCTGTAACAATATATTTGCCACGCCACACTCCTTTAAATCGGCTTGTACGATAACCGTATGCGCACTCATTGCCTTTCAGAATTTGTTCTTCAAGAGTATCGGTATCAAGTACTGTTACCGATTCGATTGCATCGCACACCTCTGTGCCGTATGCGCCTATGTTTTGCACAGCACTCGCACCTACAGTGCCGGGTATGTACGATAAATTTTCCAATCCGTACCAACCTTTTTCAACGCAATAGGCTACAAAGTCGTCCCATTTCCAGCCACTGCCGGCCCTGACCAATACCTCGTTGTCGCTGAGTGTAATGGTATTGAGCGAATTTATCTCGGAGTGGAGTAGCAAACCTTCATAGTTCTTGACAAACAGCAAGTTGCTACCCTCGCCAATGGGCATAAATTCGAGTCCTCTTGTGCGTGCTTCTTGTATAAGTTGTCGCAGCTCATCTACCGATTCATAGTCGGCCCATGCGCGTGCTTGGGTGGCTATGCCGAAGGTGTGTCGGTGCGTAATATCTATGTTTTCTTGTATCATATCTCTTGTTGTTGTGTTGCGAAAAATTTATTGACGAAACTCTTCCAAAATACCATCGGAAAAGAAAAGGTAGGCACCGCTGTTGTATAACCATTGTTCTTTCAGTCCGTTGTAGGTTGCTACCTTCTTTACCTCGGCCGGTATGCCTATCGACAATCGGCACTCTTGTTTGGTCATACCCTTGAGCAGTTGGCTCTCGGTGATAGCATTCCATACCTCGTCGGTCATGTCGGGGTATGCATTGCGGGGATTTTCGTATGAGAAGAGTTTATCGAACGATAGCATTTGTGTGTATGTCGAACTCTTGGTTGTGATAAATACCTGAGCCTCGTTGTTGCGGTCGTCGGAGAAGATGATGGCCAGTGGCAATACGTTGTTGCCCGGCTCTACAGCTTTGACTACTACAGGTATGTGGTGTCGGCCGGCTATTACCTCGCCTTGCATGTTATACCAATGGCTGGTGAGTATGTATAATTGCTTGCCTACAAACAGCGAGCGAGCCATGGCTACTGCATCGACATCTATGAGTGTGGGTATAAGTGGAAGATAGTCCATCTGCTCAATCTCTTCGATTGACTTGCCTGTATAGTAGCTATATAGGTTGCCGTCACATTCATAAATCAGATATACTACAGCCTTGTTGCCATAGATATTTTCTTGGCGATAGCCCCTGTAGTAGAAGGTTTTGCCTTTCATATCTTTATCGTCCGACAATAGATGTCCCTCGGGACGCAACATGGGCGATAGCTTGTCTTCGATAGAGATGAATGCTTTCCCGTCGAGCCAAGTATGGCAACCTGCATGAGTAAAGTTATTGTCTATTACAAGTTGCTCTATAGTAGGTTCAAGCAGTTTCTTATCTTCGACCTTAATGCGTGGGGTCGATTCTGTTGCAGTGTAGCACGATGTTAATGTTGCTAACAATGCAATGAGTGCTGCTATGATGGGGTGTTGCCGAGGTATGTTCATATTGCAAAAGTAGTGAATAATTTTCAATCTATAGTTTTATCATTGTTAAAGATTGGATAGTTATTGACTATATATGTTGCTAAAAATAGGTGTAGAATCAAACAATTTGGCGAGTAACTATGTTATATGTACGAACAGCATCTACAGAAGCCTCATGTGTGAGTGTAAAGGTGTACCTATATGAATAGGAATGAGAGTGACACCCCAATGCTGTTCACTATTACATAAGGCACTACAATGCAATAATGATATTCTTGTTTTTTGTGTGTTTCATTGGTATTATTGTCCTTATCGACTCCTGTGTTGGAGGCAGATAAGATTCCTCTTTCTTGTTTTTGATACCGAGAAGGCTGCATCGTGATGATGCGGTCTTTTCTATATACTATATATATATAATGTGTAGATGCAAAAAAAACAGGATACCGAAATTTCGGTATCCTGCCATGATGTATCTATCCTAATTAGGAACGAGATTATTCTTCACCCAAGAGTATCTCGAGGATTTGCCAAGCCGAGCGCGATACGGGAGAGCCCGGACCGAAGATGGCAGCAACACCTGCTTGATAGAGGAAGTCATAATCTTGTGCGGGGATAACACCACCGGCTATAACGATGATGTCTTCGCGACCAAGTTTCTTCAACTCCTCAATAACTTGGGGAACGAGAGTTTTGTGACCGGCAGCGAGTGACGAAACACCAAGAACGTGAACGTCGTTTTCTACTGCTTGACGGGCAGCCTCGGCGGGAGTTTGGAACAAGGGTCCCATATCAACGTCGAAACCACAGTCGGCGTAACCTGTTGCA
Organism: Bacteroidaceae bacterium; assembly: GCA_017410245.1. Taxonomy (GTDB): domain Bacteria; phylum Bacteroidota; class Bacteroidia; order Bacteroidales; family Barnesiellaceae_A; genus Barnesiella_A. The sequence continues at coordinate 114,100 of JAFQRE010000044.1, read as the reverse complement.
CATACTTTGGCACCACGGTCGTGACCGTCTTGTCCCATCTTGGCAATCATGATACGAGGTTGACGACCTTCGCGTTTAGCGAATTTCTCGCACAACTCAGTTGCTTTCTTGAAGTCGTCGCTTTGTTTGTTTTCTGAAGAATACACGCCTGAAATAGTTCTGATTACTGCTTTGTAGCGACCTGCTATCTTCTCGCATGCATCTGAGATTTCGCCCAATGTAGCGCGAACATGAGCTGCTTTTACTGCGAGGTCGAGCAAGTTGCCTTCTTTTGTCTCAACACACTTGGTGATAGCTTCGAGAGCAGCTTGTACAGCAGCCTCGTCGCGTTTGCCCTTCAAATCTACGATGCGAGCAACTTGCGACTCACGTACTGCAGTGTTGTCGATTTCGAGAATATCAATGGGAGCCTCTTTGGCAAGACGATATTTGTTTACACCCACGATAGTTTGTTTGCCCGAGTCGATGCGAGCTTGAGTGCGAGCTGCAGCCTCTTCGATGCGGAGCTTGGGAATACCGGTCTCGATTGCCTTGGCCATACCACCCAATTTCTCGATTTCTTGGATATGCTCCCATGCTTTGTGTGCCAACTCGTTGGTCAACCACTCTACATAGTAAGAACCTGCCCATGGGTCGATCTCCTTGGTGATGTATGTCTCTTCTTGGATATAAATCTGAGTATTACGAGCAATACGAGCCGAGAAGTCGGTGGGAAGAGCAATAGCCTCGTCGAGAGCGTTGGTGTGCAATGATTGAGTGTGACCCAAAGCGGCACCCATTGCCTCGATACATGTACGACCTACGTTGTTGAAGGGATCTTGCTCTGTAAGCGACCAACCCGACGTTTGGGTGTGTGTACGCAATGCAAGCGATTTGGGGTTTTTAGGATTGAATTGTTTTACAATCTTAGCCCACAACATACGAGCTGCACGCATCTTGGCAATCTCCATAAAGAAGTTCATACCCAATGCCCAGAAGAATGACAAGCGAGGAGCGAATGTATCAACGTCCATACCTGCGTTTACACCGGCGCGGAGGTACTCAAGACCATCGGCGAGTGTATAAGCAAGCTCGATGTCGGCTGTTGCACCGGCCTCTTGCATGTGGTAGCCCGAGATAGAGATTGAGTTGAACTTGGGCATGTTTTGAGAAGTGTACTCAAAGATGTCGGCGATAATGCGCATTGAGAATTCGGGCGGGTAGATATATGTGTTACGCACCATGAACTCTTTCAAGATGTCATTTTGGATTGTACCGGCCATCTCCTCAAGTTTGGCGCCTTGCTCAAGACCGGCGTTGATATAGAATGCGAGTACGGGAAGTACGGCACCATTCATTGTCATCGAAACCGACATCTTGTTCAAAGGAATACCATCGAAGAGAACTTTCATATCCTCGAGCGAGCAGATAGATACACCGGCTTTACCTACGTCACCCACAACGCGAGCGTGGTCGGCATCGTAGCCACGGTGTGTAGCGAGGTCGAATGCTACCGAAAGACCCTTTTGACCCGAAGCAAGGTTGCGACGGTAGAATGCGTTAGATTCTTCGGCAGTTGAGAAACCTGCATATTGACGGATTGTCCAAGGACGTACGGCATACATGGCGCTGTACGGACCACGAAGGAAAGGAGGAAGACCCGAAACATAGTTCAAGTGCTCAAGTCCTTCAATATCTTCACGAGTATAAGTAGGCTTAACGGGGATAAGTTCGGGGGTTACCCATTTGTCTGCTTCGTTGCAGGGTACCGAGCCGCAAGCCTTCTGACCGAACGCATCGGCCTTAATATCTATATTTTTAAAATTAGGTCTCATCTTTTTTCTTTTTTACGAGTGATTAAATAGACAATTTGGCGTTGAAGCTCTTGAGTGTATCCAATACGTTGCTACGTACGTTGATAAACTCAGTGATGCCTATGGCTTTAAGGTCTTCGCTACAAGCAGGAGCACCGGCTACTACGAAGTGAGCGCGACCATCGAGGTACTTGAATGCCTCGGGAGCGAGTGTCTCATATTCTTCGTCGCTCGAGCAGAGTACTACGATGTCGGCGTTGGCGGCAAGAGCTGCATCGATACCGGCTTGTACTGTATCGAAACCGAGGTTGTCGATAATCTTGTAACCGGCACAGCCAAAGAAGTTTGATGAGAATTGTGAACGAGCCAAGCGCATAGCAAGGTTACCGATAGTGAGCATAAACACTACGGGTTGTTTCTCGGCAGCCTCTGTTGCAAGACGCAATGCCTCAAACTCGCTGGCAGCACGCTTGAAGTTGAGGGTAGGCAATTCGGGTTTGCACTCGCCCGAGCAACCACAACCGCAGTTGGCGGCGGGAGCTATCTTTTCAGCGGCTTTCTCGTTGATGTTGGGATATTGGTTGCTACCCAAGAGTATCTCTTTGCGACGAGCTACGTTTACAAGACGGTCGGCACCGGCCTTGTTTACTTGCTCTTGAATGTAACCGGCCTTCAAGGCTGCGTGGAAACCACCACGTTCTTCGATGTCGAGGAACAATTTCCATGCTTGCTCGGCAATAGATACTGTCAAGTTCTCGATATAGTATGAACCTGCACCGGGGTCGGTAATCTTGTCGAGGTGCGACTCCTCTTTGAGCAAGAGTTGTTGGTTGCGGGCGATGCGCTCAGAGAACTCGTCGGGTGTAGTGAATGTCTTGTCGAAGGGAAGTGTTGTGATTGAATCAACACCACCGAGAGCGGCACTCATTGTTTCTGTTTGTGTACGCAACAAGTTTACGTGTGCGTCGTAGATAGTTTGGTTGAACTCTGATGTGGTAGCGTGAGCCATCATCTTGCATGCGCAGTCGCAAGCAGGATTGTATTGTTTCACGATTTGAGCCCACAACATACGAGCTGCACGGAACTTGGCAAGCTCCATGAAGTAGTTTGATGAAATACCAAAGTTGAATTTGATGCGACAAGCTACCTCTTCGGCTTTGTAACCGGCATCGGTCATAGCTGCCATCCACTCGTTACCCCAAGCGAGAGCGTAACCGAGTTCTTGTGTGATGTGACCACCTGCGTTGTTGATAAGCAATGCATCTACTGCAAGTACACGATATTTTTTCAATTGAGCGGCTGCTGTCAATACTTCCTTGGCCATCTCAGCTACGTTCTCTACATCGCGACCTTTCTTGAGAATGCGTTTGTAGGGGTCGAAGCTGATAGAACCACGCAACTCGGCAAGGTTGTAACCCTTGGCTGTGTAGTACTCGGTAAGTACGGTTGCCAATTTTGCAGCATTGCGAATGCAAGTCATAAAGTTGATTTCGATGCACTCTGCGTGGATACCTTCGAGCAATGTTGCGATGCAATCGCCGCAGATTTGCTCACCGTTGAGGTGGAAACCAAGTGAGTTTACGCCTTTCTCGAGAATGTCGAGAGCTTTCTCGTTGGCGGCTTTAACATCTACTACGTCGATGTCTTGACGAGTCAGCCAATCGTTGTCGGTACGAGTACCGCGTACATAAGGATACTCACCGGGGAGAGAGTTGAGAGTTTGCAAATTCTCAATGTCCTCTTCGCGGTACATCGGTTTTACATCGAACCCTTCTGAGGTTCTCCATACGAGCTTTTTGTCAAAATCGGCTCCTTTCAAGTCTGCGACCACTTTGTCTTTCCATTCCTGTGTGCTTACAGGAGGAAATTGGTCGAACAGTTTTTCTTTACTTTCTGCCATAGTTTTTATTGATTAAGTGTAATTTAAGTGTTTTTCCTTTCAATATTCTGCATATCGAACAACATGACATTTATCACGTTCTCCAAATCGGTCGTAAAATTACTATAAATTATCGAAATAACGTGTTGCAAACATCGAATATTTTACGCAAACTTAGCGCCGATAGATGATATTTTGACACTTTTTCGCTTTTGGCTTGCTTACTGTGTGATGAGTGACTATTGTTTGCGCTTTTCTGCCCAAGTCTGTGTTGCATTCCAGTTGTCACTGCCTCCGAGCACTGTGTCAATGTTGTAATGAGAGGGGTCGGCTATTTTGTCGGCCCAAGATACACGTTGCAGCATTGATGCACCATCACCGGTGTTGCCATATTCGCCCATTGTTGGGGTTGTGAGGTTGTCTTTGTTGTGCCATACACGCCAGCCCTCGGGGTGGATATGGTTATCCATCTTGCAGTAGAGATATACAGCTTGTCCGTATGGTCGCCATGGTCGTCCCAAATATACGTTCTCTACACCTGCATCGGCAGTAAGATGGCAGTGTGAGAATACAAAACCGTAGTCTGTTCCTTGTGGTGTCGCGGGGGCTGCTATATAGCCTTTGTCACGTTTGCTGTTGATAGTACAATTGTCGAAATAGGCCGTTGCCGACCACCCGAAGATAAAATCGACGGTGCCTTCGATGTAACACTCTTTGTAGTATTGTCGCACGTTGCGCTCTTTGCCGTAGGGGTATAGTGTATCTTGATGCCCGAGGAAACGACAACGATAGAATATGGCGCGGTCGCTGTCTATCAGAGCAGCTACGGCTTGTCCTACCATACCGGCTGTATTCTCAAAGGTAATATTCTCGGCGTAGAAGTCGTTGCCGTAGATGTAGCATGTCGAAGAGCCCGATGTGCCCATTTCTTCTCCCATGATATTGAGTTTCTTGGCATAGTCGTTGCCACTTATAACAACCTCTCCCTCGCCTATGAGCGATACCGATTGTTTGGAGGCGGGTATGATAAGTTTTTCTTTGTAAGTGCCTTGTCGTACAAGTATGCGTGTCTCTTGATTCTTGCGATAGTCGGGTACAAGATTGATGGCGGCTTGTATGGTAAAGACATCGCCACTGCCATCTTGCGCTACAACAAGGTCGTATCGTCGCATATATGGTGCGAGTGCGGGTACTTCTTGTGCCAACGCTTCAACAGCCATGCGGGCTACAACCTTGGCACCTTGCACATTGAGGTGTGTATTGTCTTTTTTGCCATCGGGGCAACAAGCCAATGTGTTAGGCTCTATCCACATGAAATATTGTCGTGAGGCTTCGTCTCCGAGCGATGATACCCAATTGTGAGTGAGTGCATTATGGTCGATAAATGGTACGTCCAGCTCTTGTGCAATGCGCTGTGGAACATTGCGGTACTCGCCATGTGTGTCGGTTAGGGTGTCGTTTACAAAGTTGCGTCGTACAATCGAATTGAATAGTACGGGTATTCCTCCCTTCTGGCGTGTCTCATTGACAAATTTGCGTAGATTGTTGTCGAACGTTGAGCCCGGTTCGGTGTGACGTTTCTCGTCGGGCTTGGCATCATTATGGCCAAATTGTATAAACACGTAGTCGCCTTTCTTGATGCGATTGAGTACCTTTTCCCACCGTCCTTCATCAATAAAACTTTTAGTGCTACGTCCATTTATCGCATGGTTTTCTATGTTTACCTGCTCGCTGAAAAATCCCGGCAATACAAATCCCCAACCTCGTTCTGGGTTGCCTCCATCGAGTTTCTTGTTGGCCATTGTAGAATCTCCTATGAGGTAGATAGTAAATGCTCTCTCATTGTAACCGCTCAGTAGCAACACCATTGTGAAGACTGAGACAAGTGTGAATAAAATCTTTTTCATGACGATGTGCGATAGAAATATTTTATTCGGCGAATTTACAAAAATTTCTTCTCAAACTCAATGCTCATAATAGCTCTTATGGTGTTTTTGTGAATATAATGCACTATTATGTTGCTATATTTGGTTGCAAAAGGACGGGATAATTCTTAATATTGCAGTTGAAATAAGAATATGAGTTGTAATGTACAATTAATGTAATATATCGATGCAAAAGAGAATAGCATGGCCAATGATGTTGATGAGTGCGTGTATAATGCTCCTGTGCACTTGTAGTGTAGATGATACATCGGACGAGTTTGCCCTTTATTACGAAGGCATACCCTTTGAAACCATAGCTGTGGAGCGCCCCCAATTTCCGGCTTATAGCGTCACAATAACCGATTTCGGAGCAGTGGGTGATGGTATGACCGATAATACAATGGCTATCAATGATGCTATTGCACACGTTGCGCAACGAGGTGGCGGCAGGGTAGTTATACCGGCCGGAGTGTGGTTTACGGGAGCTATAGAGATAAAGAGCAATGTTGAGTTGCACACTCTACACAATGCCCTTGTCATATTTAGTGACGATCCTATGCAGTATCCTATCATCGACACTTCATTTGAAGGGCTCGATACACGTCGTTGCACATCGCCTATATGGGCTCGCGAAGCTACCAATATAGCGCTCACCGGTCATGGCGTCTTTGATGGTGCCGGCGATAGCTGGCGTTTTGTGCGTCGTGCCAAAGTCACCGACAGCCAGTGGAAAACTTTGCTTGACAAGCCCGGTTGTTATGTCGATGGCGATAAATGGTATCCCAGCCGACAATCGTATGAGGGGCACCGTGTATGTGACTCTTTCAACAACCCTCAGGGCCTCACTACCGATGAGGAGTGGGAGGCCATACGACACTGGTTGCGACCGGTGATGGTGAGTTTTGTGTCGTGTGAGAATGTCCTTGTGGAGGACGTAACATTACGTAACTCTCCTGCATGGATGTTGCACCCGCTCATGTGCCAAAATGTGATAATAAAAGGCGTGAAAATCTTCAATCCCTGGTATTCGCAAAATGGCGATGCTCTTGACTTGGAGTCTTGCCATCGTGCTTTGATTGCCGATTGTATCTTTGATGCCGGCGATGATGGCGTGTGCATCAAGTCGGGCAAAGATGCCGATGGTCGCCGTCGTGCTCGTGCCTGTAGTCATGTCGTTGTGCGCAATACACAAGTGTTGCATGGTCATGGCGGATTTGTGGTAGGTAGCGAGATGTCGGGTGGTGTCAATCATGTATATGTCGAGAATTGTACCTTTACAGGTACCGATGTGGGTTTGCGATTTAAGAGCACTCGTGGCCGTGGTGGTGTAGTAGAGGATATATATATCGAGAACATCAATATGTGTGATATTCCGGCCGATGCGCTTACATTCAACCTTTACTATAGTGGGAAGTCGGTAACAGAAGATAAGGGTGGTACTACCGAAGTTGAGGCTATGCCCATCAGCGAACAGACACCTACGTTCCGAGATATTCATATCAAAAATATCAAATGTCGCAATGCCGGTAGGGCATTTTACTTTCATGGCTTACCCGAGATGCCCGTAAGTAATGTTGTTATAGAAGATGTAGATATAACATGTACCGAAGGCGGATACTTTGCATACACCGATAGTGTGACGTTGAGAAACCTCAATATTGTGGCTCAGGGTGAGCTGTATAGCTTCAACCATTGTACAGCCGTAGATACTACTGCTATAAATAGAATAAAATAAAAAAATAACGATAAATATCAAGTAGCAATGAAACCTCTAAACAGACAGACTGCACAGAAAACAATACGCCCCGAGCGTATAATTCAATTTGGCGAAGGTAACTTTTTGCGTGCTTTTGTCGATTGGATTATCTATAACATGAATGAGAAAACCGACTTCAACGGCAGTGTAGTGGTTGTGCAACCTATAGAGCGTGGTATGATCGATATGCTCAACGCGCAAGATTGTCTCTATCATGTCAATTTGCAAGGACTCGATAAGGGTGAGGTTATAAATGACTTGACAAAAATAGATGTCATAAGTCGTGCACTCAACCCCTATACCGATAATGATGCATTCTTGGCTCTTGCCGATCAGCCCGAGATGCGTTTTGTTATCTCCAATACCACAGAGGCTGGTATTGCGTTCGACCCCTCTTGCCGTCTTGAAGATGCTCCTGCCTCTTCATATCCCGGCAAGCTCACACAGTTGCTGTATCGCCGTTTCAAAACATTTGGTGGCAACATGAGCAAGGGCCTTATTATATTTCCCTGCGAACTAATCTTCCTCAATGGTCATCGACTCAAAGAGACGATATATCAATACATAGAGTTATGGAATTTGGGCGAAGAGTTTAAGCAATGGTTTGAGCAGGCTTGTGGTGTATATGCAACACTTGTCGATCGCATTGTGCCGGGCTTCCCCCGTAAAGATATAGACAATATCAAGGCAACATTGCAATATGACGATAACATGGTCGTGCAGGCCGAGATTTTCCATCTATGGGTAATAGAAGCTCCCGAGCGTGTGGCCGAAGAGTTCCCTGCCAACAAGGCCGGTCTCAATGTGCTCTTTGTGCCTTCCGAGGAGCCTTATCATGAGCGTAAAGTGACATTGTTGAATGGACCTCATACGGTGTTGTCTCCTGTTGCCTATCTCTCGGGATTGAATATTGTTCGTGAGGCTTGCCAACACCCCGTAGTGGGCAAGTATATCAACAAGGTGATGTTTGAGGAATTGCTGGAGACACTCAACCTGCCCAAAGACGAATTGATGCAATTTGCTAAAGATGTTTTGGATCGTTTCAATAATCCATTTGTCGATCATCAAGTGACTTCGATTATGCTCAATTCTTTCCCGAAATTCCAAACACGCGATTTGCCCGGCCTTAAAGTATATCTGCAACGTAAGGGTGAGTTGCCTAAGGGACTTGTGCTGGGCCTGGCTGCTATTATTACTTATTATAAGGGTGGTGTGCGAGAAGATGGAGCCGAGATAGTGCCCAACGATGCACAAGACATCATGGATATGTTGCACAACCTCTGGCAAAGTGGCTGTACACGCCATGTAGCCGAGGGGGTATTGGCCGCCGAATATATTTGGGGTGAAAATCTCAATGACATACCCGGACTTACAGATGCTGTGGTAGGTTATCTCAACGACATACAAGAAAAGGGAATGTTGGAGACAGTGAAGTCTATTCTTGACTGATTTATTCATACATAAGATGAGCCGATATATCAAAATAAATCCTGCCGATAATGTTGTAGTGGCTATAGAGCCATTATGCAAAGGTGAGTCTATAGATGTTGATGGTGGCAGTGTGGTACTGTTGCAAGATGTGCCTGCCGGTCACAAAGTTGCTTTGCGACAATTTATGCCGGGCGACAACATCATCAAGTATGGTAGCCCTATAGGTCATGCCCGTACCGAAATAGCTGTAGGTGACTGGGTGAATGAGAGCAATATAAAAACCAACTTGGAGGGATTGCTCGAATATACATACAATCCTATTGATACATCACTCGACATACCTGTCTCCAATCTCACGTTTGATGGTTATCGTCGCAAGAATGGCGATGTAGGTGTGCGCAATGAGATATGGATTATACCCACAGTGGGTTGTGTCAATGGTGTTGTGAATGCCTTGGCCGATGCTTTGCGAGCCGAGACCGGTGGTAAGGGGGTAGATGCTATTGTGGCCTTCCCCCACAACTATGGTTGTTCGCAACTTGGCGATGATCATGAAAATACTCGTAAGGTATTGCGCGATATGTGTATGCACCCCAATGCCGGTGCTGTCTTGGTAGTAGGCCTGGGTTGCGAGAACAATCAGCCCGATGCCTTCCGTGAATTTTTGGGAGACTATGATACCCAACGTGTGCGATTTATGGTAACGCAGAAAGTGCAAGACGAACACGAAGAGGGTATGAAGATATTGCGAGAACTATATGCCATAGCTTCGCAAGATACCCGTCAGGCTGTGCCTTTGAGCCAATTGCGAGTGGGATTGAAGTGTGGTGGCTCTGACGGGTTCTCGGGCATTACGGCCAACCCTTTATTGGGTGTTTTCTCCGACTATCTGATAGCGCAAGGTGGTACATCGGTATTGACCGAAGTTCCCGAAATGTTTGGTGCCGAAACCATCTTGATGAATCGTTGCGATACGATGGAACTTTTTGACAAGACTGTGCATCTTATCAATGACTTCAAAGCCTATTTTATAGCCAACAACCAGCCTATCTACGAAAATCCATCGCCGGGGAACAAGGCTGGCGGTATATCTACATTGGAAGAGAAGTCGCTCGGTTGTACACAGAAGTGTGGCAAGTCGGGTGTGAAAGATGTGCTGATGTATGGCGACCGTATAACGACTCGCGGATTGAACTTGCTCAGTGCGCCCGGTAACGATCTTGTGGCCTCTACAGCACTCGCCTCGGCCGGTTGTCACTTGGTATTGTTTACCACAGGCCGCGGTACTCCCTTTGGTACTTTCGTACCCACAGTTAAGGTATCTACCAATTCGCTATTATATAATAACAAACCCGGCTGGATAGACTTCAATGCCGGCACGCTTGTCGAAGGCGAAAGTATGGAGAGCCTAAGTAACCGATTCTTGTCATATATTATTGAAGTTGCAAGCGGTAGATGTACCAATAACGAGCAGAAAGGCTATCGCGAAATAGCAATTTTCAAGACCGGTGTAACATTGTAAAACCTCAAAAAAAAGAAATAATATGAAACCTTTTATGGACGAAAACTTCTTGTTGCAAACCGAGACTGCACAGAAGTTATATCATGAGCACGCCAAGAATATGCCCATCATCGACTATCACTGTCATCTTGTACCCAAAATGGTAGCCGACGATTATCGTTTCCGTTCTATTACCGAGATATGGTTGGGTGGCGACCATTACAAGTGGCGTGCCATGCGCTCAAATGGTGTTGATGAACGTTACTGTACAGGTACCGATACTACCGATTGGGAAAAGTTTGAGAAGTGGGCCGAGACTGTGCCTTATACAATGCGCAATCCTCTCTATCATTGGACTCATCTCGAACTGAAAACAGCCTTTGGTATCGATAAAATATTGAAACCCTCTACGGCTCGTGAGATATATGAGGAGTGTAACGAGAAGTTGGCGCAACCCGAATACACAGCGCGTGGATTTATGCGTCGTTATGGTGTGGAGTGCGTATGTACAACCGACGATCCTATCGATACATTGGAACATCACAAGGCTACACGAGATAGCGGATTTGAAATAAAGATGTTGCCAACATGGCGTCCCGATAAAGCTATGGCGGTAGAAGTACCTGCTGATTTTCGTGCATATGTCGAGCGTTTGGGCGAGGTGAGCAATATTAACATCAACACTTTCGATGACATGATTGATGCATTGCGTTGTCGTCACCGTTTCTTTGAGGAGATGGGTTGTCGTCTCAGTGATCATGGTATCGAGGAATTTTATGCCGAGGACTATACCGATGCCGAGATACGACATATATTTGATAAAGTGTATGGTGGCAAAGAGCTATCGCAGGAAGAAATCTTGAAGTTCAAGTCGGCCATGATGGTAGAGTTTGGCGAAATGGATTGGGAAACCGGTTGGACTCAACAATTCCACTACGGAGCTATCCGCAACAACAATACTCTCATGTTCAAGAAATTGGGCCCTGATACCGGCTTCGACTCAATAGGCGAGTTTACTACAGCCAAGTCTATGGCTCGTTATCTCGACCGTCTCAATTCGGCCGGTAAGCTCACCAAGACTATTCTCTATAATCTCAATCCTTGTGCCAATGAGGTGATTGCTACGATGTTGGGTAACTTCCAAGATGGAAGTATTCCCGGCAAAATCCAATTTGGTTCGGGTTGGTGGTTCCTCGATCAAAAAGATGGTATGGAGAAGCAGATGAATGCCCTTTCGCTGTTGGGCTTGCTCAGCCGCTTTGTCGGTATGCTTACCGACTCGCGCAGTTTCCTCTCATATCCTCGCCATGAGTACTTCCGTCGTACCCTATGCAACCTCTTGGGTCGTGATATAGAGAATGGTGAGATACCCGTTTCGGAAATCGACTTCGTGGGACAGATGGTAGAGGATATTTGCTACAACAATGCCAAGAATTTCTTTAAGTTCTAAGTCTTTAGTAACTCTCTCTTGTAGAGTTTGTAACAATAAAAGCAAGGCAACGACTCACTATAAAGACGTTGCCTTGCTTTTTGATTATTATCAGGTTGCTACATATCAAGTAAGCCCTCGGGTAAATCCATGTGTATAATGCGCTCTTCCTCATCAATGGCGCACACAAATGCTTCTTGAATGGGAATAAGCAACTCTTGTTCGTTGGGGGTAGTTACCACAAAGAGAGCATTGATAGTGCTGTCATCAATGGCGGTTACTTCGCCCAACTTGCCGTGAGTGATATCGTTGATGGTGAATCCTATAAAGTAGTCGTCGGGAGTAGCCTCCTCTTCATCTTCTATATAGTAGCTTTTGGGGTAATAGACATCGAGATTGGTAAACTCTCGGGCTGCATCGTCGTTGTCTATATCTATAAGCTTGATAAGAGCTGTAGAGTCGCTTTTGAAACGATATTCTTCGATAAAGAAAGGTACAAAGATGTTGTCGATGCAACATACGATGTATGGCGATGTGCCACGATCAAATACATCATCGGTAAACGTCAGCGAAATTTCGCCATGTATTCCATGTGGCTTGTTGAAGCGACCTATCTTGATGAGTTCTTCTCGGCGTATCATGATATATACATATAATATATTATAGGCGAGTGATGCGAGCACCGATGGCATTGAGTCGGCGGTCTATCTCTTGGTAGCCTCGGTCTATTTGTTCTATATTGTGTATTCGGCTTGTTCCCTCGGCGCTCATGGCAGCTATGAGCATGGCTACTCCTGCACGAATATCGGGTGACACCATGTCGCAGGCGCGCAATGGGTGACGGCGTTCTTGTCCGATGACAACGGCGCGGTGTGGGTCGCAAAGTATGATTTGTGCTCCCATGTCTATGAGCTTATCGACAAAGAACAGACGGCTCTCAAACATCTTTTGGTGAATGAGAACACTGCCTTTGGCTTGCGTTGCTACGATAAGAAAGACACTGAGCAAGTCGGGGGTAAGACCCGGCCAAGGAGCATCGGCAAATGTCATGATAGAGCCATCGAGGAAGGTATCTATCTCATATATGTCGTGCTCGGGTATGTGCAAGTCATCGCCTTCTTGTTCTATGGTGATGCCCAATCGGCGGAAACTGTCGGGTATGATACCCAAGTTTTCTACCGATGCATTTTTGATGGTAATGTCCGAGCCGGTCATGGCGGCAAGACCTATAAAAGAGCCTACCTCTATCATGTCGGGCAGTATGGTGTGGGTGCAACCATGCAGGCTGCCTACGCCTTGTATGGTGAGCAAGTTCGATCCTATACCCTCGATATGCGCACCCATGCTGTTGAGCATACGTGATAGCTGTTGCAAGTAAGGCTCACAAGCTGCGTTATAGATGGTAGTGCAACCTTCGGCCATTACAGCGGCCATGAGGATATTGGCTGTGCCGGTAACTGAAGCTTCGTCGAGGAGCATATAAGTACCTTTTAGATGTTCGGCACGTATCTCATACACCGATTTTTCGATATCAATGGCAAGGGTAGCACCCAATTTCTGTATGCCTATAAAGTGTGTGTCGAGGCGTCGGCGACCTATCTTATCGCCACCGGGTTTGGGCATACGGGCGTATCCGTAGCGTGCCACAAGCGGTCCCAGCATCATTACCGAGCCACGCAGGGCTGTACATTTGGCAATAAATTCATCGCTTTGCAGATAATCTATATTGAGATTGGCTGCACAGAATGTATAAGTGTCAAGAGTATTGCGTGTTACCTCTACACCCATATCGCGCAACAATTGTATGAGATTGTTTATGTCGCGTATATCGGGAATATTATGTATAGTTACCGGCTCGGCGGTAAGTAATGTGGCACAGATAATCTGTAATGCCTCATTTTTAGCTCCTTGTGGGGTGAGGTCGCCATATAGGCGATGTCCGCCTTCTACAATAAATGATGCCATGGTACAAGTGGGTTGTTGTGTATGTGTGCGATACGCTTATTTATTTCTTTTTCTTTTTCTTGTTATTTTGTTTCTGCTGGGGTTGGTTGCCCAAGCCTTCTCTTATATCTTTGGCACGTACAAGAGGAGTGTTGATGTGAATAGAACCGTGGGTGTAGTCGCGCACGTCTTGCCATATCTTTTCGTCATCTACATTGTCTTTGTTCCATGTCAGATACGAGCGTTTCATGTAGTTGGCAATCATGTCTACCAGTGCATCGCGCTCTTCTCCATCGGGCATGCTTTGAGCCTTGCTGAGCATTTCCTCGGTAAACTTACCGTAGTGGCGGTAGCGTATAGACGATGTGCTGTATGGTATGCGCTCGGGCTTGGTATCAAGGCTCTCTTTGCGCACTATCTCGCAGGGGTAGTCGATGTCGAGTTTAAAGTCGGACATGATAGCAAGGTGGTCCCACAATTTGTGTTTAAAATCGTCGATGTCGCGCAAGTGGGGTACTAAATTGCCTATAATATTTACTATCGTGTGAGCACAGCGAGTGCGTTCCTCGCGGTCTTCGATGGTAAGGCAATGATCTACCATCTGTTGCACATTACGACCATACTCGGGTAGTACTAATTGTTTCTGTTGTGAATTGTATTCCAGCATACGACTATTGTGTATCTTTATATAACTTTGTTCTTGGGGGTTGTAGCAACAAACTCTTTGAGGTAGAACGGCTCATAGTAGGCTACATCGCAAAATTCTTGTCGGCTGAAAGCTCGTTCGGCAAGCGCCAACATGCCTGTTGCCAACGGATATACTCCATCAACAAATATGGCATTGTGGTGGTTGATTACTTCGCGACACTTTGCTGCTCCATTGCCACAGAATATGACTTTGCGTTGAGAGAGTACTTCGGCAAATGTATTTTCATCTACTACATATGCGCCCACAGGCATCACCGGTTGCAGGCACTCGTCATACACAGCTGCATATACCTCCATACGACGAGCATCTATCATGGGACATATCAGAGCATCGGGCTCAACATCAACACGGAACATGGCTGTGCAACATAGCAACTCGAGTGTACTGACTGCTATCAAAGGAAGGTCGAGGCCAAAACAAAGCCCTTTGGCCTCCGATACTCCTATGCGCAAGCCTGTGTAAGAGCCAGGGCCTCCACTCACTGCTACTGCATGTAGTTCTATCTTATTCTCACGGGCAAATGCTATACAATCTTGTACAAATCCACCCAGTAGCGCAGCGTGTGATGGGCCTTCAAAATCTTGTCGGTGAAATTTTACGACTCCATCGCTCGATAGGGCTACCGAACACACTTCGGTAGATGTTTCTATATGTATTATATTGGGCATATATCGATTTCTTAATAATATATTGCACAAAAATAACTCTTTTTTTGCAATTCATGAGATGTTTAAGCGCGAAATAAATTAATTTTGCACAAACATTTGCAAAGAACATGATACAATCAATGACAGGATTTGGCAAAGGTATCGCCGAATTGCCAAATAAAAAAATTATCGTTGAGATAAAATCGCTCAATAGTAAGCAGTTAGATCTCTCTACTCGCATACCCTCATTGTATCGCGAGAAAGAGATGGATATACGTAGTGAAGTGGCTCGTCGCTTGGAGCGTGGTAAGGTCGATTTGTCTATCCGCACCGAAAATATTGCTGCCGAGGGTGCTTCGCATATCAATGTGGGTATCCTCAAGGGTTATCACGACCAGATTGTGGCCGCTGCTCAAGAGGCCGGTATAGATACCCCTCAAGACTGGTTCTCGGTATTGATGCGTATGCCCGATATAATGGTTACTGAGTGTGCCGAACTTCAAGAGAGTGAGGCCAATGCGTTAATGCAAGCAGTAACTTCTGCATTGGAGCAGATTGAGGAGTTTCGCATTCATGAGGGGCGTGGCTTGCAAGAGATGTTTACTCGTAAAATTGAGAATATTGCCACATTGCTCAAGGAGGTTGAGCAATATGAGCAAGAACGCATCGACAAGATAAAGACTCGCATTGTAGAGGGTTTGTCGAAGATAAAAGAGATTGACTATGACAAAAATCGTCTTGAACAAGAGATGATTTATTACATAGAGAAACTCG
This sequence comes from Bacteroidaceae bacterium, assembly GCA_017410245.1. Taxonomy (GTDB): domain Bacteria; phylum Bacteroidota; class Bacteroidia; order Bacteroidales; family Barnesiellaceae_A; genus Barnesiella_A. The sequence continues at coordinate 98,312 of JAFQRE010000044.1, read as the reverse complement.
ACATCAACGAGGAGAAGCATCGCCTGGCCGACCATTTGCGCTACTTTATAGAGACAATGGAAAGCGGACGCGGACAGGGCAAGAAGATGGGTTTCATTGCTCAAGAGATGGGGCGCGAAATTAATACGCTTGGCTCTAAGTCTAATCATGCCGAGATGCAACGCATCGTAGTACGCATGAAAGATGAGTTGGAGCAAATTAAAGAGCAAGTTCTCAACATAATGTAATTGACACGAGCTATGTCACAAAGAGGAAAACTAATCATATTCTCGGCGCCATCGGGTTCGGGCAAATCTACACTTATCAATTATCTGATGCAACAAGGTTTGCCTCTCTCCTTCTCGGTATCGGCAACGAGTCGCGCCCCACGAGGTGAGGAACAACACGGAAAAGAGTATTACTTCTTGTCGGTAGAGGAGTTTCGCACCCGCATCAAGCAGGGCGACTTCTTGGAGTATGAGGAGGTATATCCCGGGAAGTTCTATGGCACGCTCAAAAGCGAAGTAGAGCGCTTGCGTGATGCCGGCCGTCATGTTATTTTCGATGTTGATGTGGTAGGCGGTGTCAATATCAAGCGTTTCTATGCCGATGATGCATTGTCGATATTTATTCAACCACCATCGGTAGAGGTGTTGCACCAACGTCTGGTAGGCAGAGGTACCGATGCCCCCGATGTCATAGCAACTCGCATTGCCAAGGCCGAGCAGGAGCTTACTTATGCAGCACAGTTCGATCGTGTAGTGGTTAATGACGTTTTGCAAGAGGCTCAAAGAGAGGTGCTCGAGTTGGTAAGCCGGTTTATAGGTAGATAACAATGCGTGTAGGTATATTTTCAGGGTCGTTCAATCCCATACACATGGGGCATCTTATGTTGGCCAGTTACTTTGTCGAGTATGGTGTCTTTGATGAGGTATGGTTGTCGGTATCGCCCCACAATCCGTTGCGTCGCAGAGTGTCGGCCGATGACGATCATCATCGTTGTGCGATGGTTGAATTAGCCACGCAACGCATAGCCGGAGTGAAGGTTTGCGATATAGAGTTTTCTTTACCCCAGCCATCATATACCATCAATACGCTCGATGCACTATGCCGACAATATCCGCAGCACAATTTTACGCTCATCATAGGTGCCGACAATTGGCTCATTTTCGACCGCTGGTACGAGCCTCAGCGCATCATCAACGACTATGGTGTGTGCATATATCCTCGTCGAGGGTATGATATAGATGTAGCCTCATTGCCTGTAGGTGCTCGATATGTAGAGGCTCCTATGGTTGAGCTATCGTCTACTTGGGTGCGAGAGGGCGTGGCACAAGGTCGCAACTTGACAGCATTTCTGCCTGCCGGAGTATATGAATATATAAACGATAACAATCTGTATAAAGAGAAACAATGAATCAACAAGTATATTCAAAAGATATAGTAGAATTTGTAACCGTAGCAGTAGAGTATTGCACACTCATTGAGAGGGTGGGAGAGGTTGATCGCAACGAGTTTTCTATCAACTTGGCTCGCATACTCCCATTGCTCTATCTCAAGGCTACATTGTTGCCTGCCGATGAGGTAGATGAAGCCGATGAGTTGGAGACCTATGTAACCGAAGAGCAATACGAATATTTGCGCGAGATGGTGTCGAAAACACTTGGTGATGCTGATGACTATCTCGAAGTGTTTGATGCCGATATGGCTTATAGCGAGGCACCTCTTGCAGCATCGATATCGGAGGGCATTGCCGATATATATCAAGACCTGCGCGACCTGCTCGAGATATATCGCTTGGGCAATGAAGAGTTGTCACAAGCTGCTATATGCCGTTGTCGTCGTAGCTTTATATCTTATTGGGGACAGAAATTGGTGAATGTAATGCGACCATTGCATGGTATCTGTTTCAATGAAGATACTGCTATCGATGAAGAGTATGACTCGACCCATCATCATTGTAATGATGAAGAGTGCCATTGTCACCATCATGAATAGTAAATTTAGCCATCAATGACTACCGCACAACAACATATTTCTATTGACAAGGCCACTATCAGTGAATTGCCTATCGAGTGTTTTGCCGGTCGTATTCATGTCATAGAGAGTGTCGAAATGGCACGACAGGCCATTGAACATTTACGTAGGTACACGATGTTGGGTATAGATACCGAGACTCGTCCCTCTTTTCGCAAGGGGCGTACCAATAAGGTGTCGCTTATACAAATCTCGACACACGACGATTGTTATCTCTTTCGCATCAATAAAATAGGATTTATTGATGAGCTGCGTGACCTATTCACCGATAAAGATGTGACTAAAATAGGCTTGTCGTTGCGCGACGATTTTTCGGTATTGCACAGGGTCGATAATTTTCAACCACAGAACTTTATAGACTTGCAAAGTATAGTGCGAGACTATGGTATAGATGATATGAGCCTGCAAAAGATTTATGCCATTATCTTTGGTAAGAAAATATCCAAGTCGCAACGCCTCTCCAATTGGGAGGCTCCCGAATTGTCAGTGCCACAACAATATTATGCTGCTCTTGATGCTTGGGCGTGTCTGCACATCTATGATGCTCTGCAAGAGCACGCACCATTCTACTATACACAGTCAAAAAAAGAAACTTTAATACCATGATGATATGAAACGATTTAGGAAATCAACATTTATTCCACTTATATTGCTTATATACTTAGCAGTAATGGCATATATAGGACGAGACAAACTCTTTGCCGGTAGTTACTTAGAGTATTTCGGTATTCTCATTGTCACATTGTTGTGTATTGGCATTCTCTTCTTTACGTTGCGCAAGCAAGAGCAAGTGCGAGAGCGTCGCCAGCGCGAGATGGAAGAGCGTGACAGAGCCGAGGCAGAAAAGAAAGAGCAATCTGGTGAATAGTATTATCAACAGCACTCTACTCGCATCATTGTGGCGAGTAGGAGATGTGTATGTAAATATCCCTATATGAAATGGCAGATGTAACACATCTGCCATTTTGTCCGAAATTCTATGCTTTGTCACTTTGGCACAGATTTGGTATAAACAAGAGTGTGTCACAAATGTGTGATGAGAGTGAGAAAATAAAGTATAACTAATAAATATAAAATAGAAATGAATATTAAACCATTGGCAGATAGAGTGCTGGTATTGCCCGCACCTGCCGAAGAAAGAACAATCGGTGGCATCATTATCCCCGATTCGGCCAAAGAGAAACCCCTTAAAGGAACTGTTGTTGCCGTAGGTAACGGTACCAAAGATGAAGAAATGGTGGTAAAACCCAACGATACAGTTCTTTATGGCAAATATGCCGGTACAGAACTTGAGTTTGAAGGTGAGAAATATCTCATTATGCGTCAAGCCGATATACTTGCTATCGTTTAATTCTTAGTTGTCGAACATTTATAAAATAACAATACAATGGCTAAAGATATAAAATTCAACACCCAGGCTCGTGAAGAGTTGCGTGCCGGTGTAGATGCATTGGCCGATGCCGTAAAAGTGACACTCGGTCCTAAAGGTCGTAACGTGATTATTGACAAGAAGTTTGGTGCTCCTCACATCACAAAAGATGGCGTGACAGTTGCCAAAGAGATAGAACTCGAAGATCCTTTCCAAAATATGGGTGCTCAACTCGTGAAAGAGGTAGCCTCAAAAACAGGCGATGATGCCGGTGATGGTACTACTACTGCTACTGTCTTGGCTCAAGCTATCGTAAACGTTGGCTTGAAAAACGTAACTGCCGGTGCCAATCCTATGGACCTCAAACGTGGTATTGACAAAGCTGTTGCCAAAGTTGTAGAGGGTATTCGTGCTCAAGCTCAAGAGGTGGGTGATGACTTCTCGAAGATTGAGTCGGTAGCTCGCATCTCGGCCAACAACGACGAGGAGATAGGCCAACTCATTGCCGAGGCTATGCGCAAGGTGAAGAAAGATGGTGTTATCACTGTTGAGGAGGCTAAGGGTACCGATACTACAGTAGAGGTTGTAGAGGGTATGCAATTCGATCGTGGTTATATCTCACCCTATTTCGTTACCAATACCGAGAAGATGGAGTGTGAGATGGAGAATCCCTTTATTCTCATCTACGACAAGAAGATATCTACACTCAAAGATATGCTCCCCATTCTTGAGGCGTCGGCTCAAAGCGGTCGTCCCTTGCTCATCATTGCCGAAGATGTAGATAGCGAAGCTCTTGCTACATTGGTAGTAAACCGTCTCCGTGGCTCGTTGAAGATATGTGCTGTTAAGGCACCCGGATTTGGCGACCGTCGTAAAGAGATGCTCGAAGACATCGCAGTTCTCACCGGAGGTGTAGTTATCTCAGAAGAGAAGGGAATGCGCCTCGATGCTGCTACTGTAGAGATGCTTGGCCGTGCCGAGAAAATCACTGTAAACAAAGACAATACTGTCATTGTAAATGGTCTTGGTAGCAAGGAGTCAATCGAGGCTCGTGTGGCTCAAATCAAGGCTCAAATCGAAGTAAGCACAAGCGAGTATGACAAAGAAAAGATGCAAGAGCGTCTTGCCAAGTTGGCAGGTGGTGTTGCTGTTCTCTATATCGGTGCAGCTTCGGAGGTAGAGATGAAGGAGAAGAAAGATCGTGTAGATGACGCTCTCAGCGCTACTCGTGCTGCTATTGCCGAGGGTATCGTTCCCGGAGGTGGTGTTGCTTATATACGTTGTATCGACTCTCTCGAAGGCCTCAAAGGCGCTAACGAAGACGAGACTACCGGTATCGAAATCGTGCGTCGTGCTATCGAAGCACCTTTGCGTCAAATCATGGTGAATGCCGGTCTTGAAGGCGCAGTAGTGTTGCAAAAAGTACGCGAAGGCAAAGGCGACTATGGTTTCAATGCCCGCACAGGCGTTTACGAAAACTTCTTTGAGGCAGGTGTTATCGACCCCGCTAAGGTTACTCGCGTAGCTCTTGAGAACGCAGCCAGCATTGCCGGCATGTTCCTCACTACCGAGTGTGTAATCACTGAGAAGAAGGAGGAGAACGCTCCTGCAATGCCAGCTCCCGGTATGGGTGGCATGGGTGGCATGATGTAATATCAATCATCACAATATCATGCAGGGTGCAATCATGGCGGTTGCACCCTGTTTGCTTTATAATATACCTATGATGACCAATATGAAAATTTTGCAGATAAGTAGATATAGATGTGTAAGATGTCGATGAAATATATTACTTTTGTCCACACATACACATAATCAATATAGAACATGACAAAACATATACCCAATACCATTACATGTCTCAACCTGCTGTCGGGTTGTTTGGCTGTGATTTTTGCATTTGCCGGAAACTTTCAAGCCGTAGTGCTGTGTGTTGCATTGTCGGCCTTGTTCGATTTTTGCGATGGACTGGCAGCACGTCTGCTTAAGGCATATTCGCCTATGGGAAAAGAACTTGACTCGCTGGCCGACTTGGTGAGTTTTGGTCTTGCTCCGGCAGTTTTGGCATATAATATCTTGGTGGATATGTTACCCGAAGCCTATACTTGGGCTGCCTATAGTACCATGCTTATACCGGTATTTGCCGCATTGCGATTGGCCAAATTTAACATCGATGATACGCAGACAACTACATTCAAGGGGTTGCCCGTTCCTGCCAATGCGTTGTGGTGGTTGGGTGCATGTGAGCTGTTGCTATCGCATAGCGATACTACTACTATGATACTCTTTATGGCATCAATCCCGGTTATGGCGTTACTCATGGTGAGCAATATACCCATGTTTTCACTCAAGTTCAAGGGCTTGGGTTGGCGTAGTAACGAGGTGCGTTATGTCATGATAGTAATCTCGGTAGCCTTACTTATCATACAGGGAATAGCCGGTTTTGCCGCAATCATAGGACTCTATATCTTGAAGTCGTTGTTGAGCCCCAAGATGAGAAAAGAGTGACAAATATTCATGTACCCTTTGTTTGGTACACTTTTTGAACTTACTAAGACACACACAACCATATAAAAACATTAAAACATGGGATGTCTTTTACAAAGTATTGGTGTCATCTTCCTCTTTGCCCTGTTGATACCGGTGATGTTGCTGATGAATTTGTTTGGCCGTTTTCGCCGTCCTACGCATACGCAACAAGATGATGCTACTACCAATAGTTACACTACGCAGGAAGATAATGATACAACCGAGCGTATCAATACGCCTATAGATCAAAGTACGGTAGAGTATATCGACTTTGAGGAAGTAGATGATAAATAGTCATTTATAAAAGAGGTAGTATAGAGGTAGAAAGTGCCGGCAGAAAAATTGCTCCGATAGCAAATATATGGTAAGCGATAGCTGAAAAAAGAGGTTGGAATTTGGCCGTTTTTTTCCTGCCTTTTACTATCTTTGAGGTGCGACTCGAAGATATTGTACACTCGCTGAGAAAAATAATGAAGTAAACTTCATATTTCTCGCTCGTTTCTTATTATCTTTGCAGTAAACTGCGAAATCAAATTACACCTGCTATGCTGTGACGCAACGGGTGACATTTATCTCGCACATTAGTATATATACAAGTCCTCACATATTAAGAATATAATCATGGCCGATACTGTAGCACAATTTGAACATGTAATAGGCATCTGTCGCGAGCTGTTTGCCAAGAAACTGAAAGACTATGGTCCTTCATGGCGCATCTTGCGTTCTACCTCTCTCACCGATCAGATATTTATCAAAGTCAATCGCATTCGTTCCATTGAGATGAAGGGCGTAAGTCGTATCGATGAGGGGGTGAGGTCGGAGTTGATAGGTATTGTCAATTATGGAATTATAGGACTTATACAGTTGGAGTTGGGGCATGCCGAGCGTGAGGATATTACTGCCGATGAGGCTTTGGCTCTGTATGACCGATTTATGACACAGACCAAAAATCTGATGTATGCCAAGAATCACGACTATGATGAGGCTTGGCGATTGATGCGTCCTACGTCATACACCGATATGATACTGTCGAAAGTGCATCGTACCAAGCAGATAGAAGATAACCAAGGTGTTACACTTGTGTCGGAAGGTATTGATGCCAACTATATGGATATGGTCAATTATGCACTTTTTGCTCTTATACGAATAGAGTATGCCGAATAGTGAAGTGCAATATAACGACTCGTCAGCCGATATACAAACTCCGATAAAAACACCTTGTAGCAGATGGTTGTCGGTGCTTGTTATCTTGGCGCGTGTTGTTGTCGGTGCTACTTTTATAGTATCGGGAGTTGTTAAGTTGATAGACCCTATGGGCACGATGTACAAGATAGAGGACTATCTTGCAGTGCTCGATTTGTCATTCTTTGCTCCCGGGGCTTATGTCGTGGCTGTTTTGTTGTCTATGGTTGAGTTTGTGTTGGGTTTCAATACACTCTTAGGCTCATATCTACGCACTACACCCATACTATTGCTCATCTTCATGGGCATAATGACGCCGCTTACACTATACCTTGCCATAGCCAATCCCATTGCCGATTGTGGTTGCTTTGGCGACTTTATAGTATTGAGTAATTGGCAGACTTTTGCCAAGAATGTAGTATTGTTGTCGCTGGTAATATTCCTTTTCAGATTTAATACACGCAAGCGTTCGGTATTTCATCGTGAAATCCATGCCCTTATAGTTATATGGGTAGTATTTTTCGGGTCGTTCTTGGTATGGATAGCTGCCAACTATTCTCCTATACTTGATTTTCGACCCTATAAGTTGGGAGTAGATTTGGCCGCAAACTACTTTGGCGATGATGACACTCTTGTGGAATATGACTTCGTATATGAGAATAACGGAGTTCAAGAGGTGTTTGATATAGAGCATTTGCCCGATGAGAGTCAAGGGTGGCACTTTGTAGAGCGTCGTGAACGTGCTTCTAAGGTACAACTTGCCGAAAATAATCAATTGGATCACTTTGTGGTATATGATGGTGATGAAGATATTACCGAGGAGGTTCTATCGCACGAAGGATACGTTTTTATGATTTTCTCGGAGAGTGTGGTCAATGCCAATGATGATGAAGTAAACAAGATACATGAACTATACGATTATACCCAAGAGTATCACTATCCGTTCTATGCCGTAACGGCTTCGTCACCCACCGAGATAGAAAATTGGCTCGACAATACAGGCGGAGAGTTCTCGTTTGTGTATATGGATAGAACAACAATTCGCACCATCGACCGTGCCAATCCCTTCTTGATGGTACTGAAAGATGGTGTCATATATCACAAGTATCCCATCGAGCATTTGCCCGATGAAGCATTGCTGGTAATGCCGGTTGAGCAGATTGAAGGGTATGCAGTACCCCATACCTATAATGCGCGTTATCGCATGGTGACATTGGCACTTGTCTTGTTTATACCTATCGTGGTGCTATATTTCACCGAGCGCGTTGCGCTCTTCTTGTTGCGACGATTTAGACGTTGGCGCAAAGAACGTGCAGTGGTTGAAAATGAAGACAATAATCAATAATTATAAATCTTTATCATTATGAGAAAAAACATTGTTGCAGGAAACTGGAAAATGAATACCACGCTACAAGAGGGTGTGGCATTGGCCAAAGAGATTAACGAGGCTCTCAAAGGTGTAGAGACCAAGTGTGACGTAGTGATAGCTACTCCGTTTATTCACTTGGTTCCTGTTGTAGAAGCCGTAGATGGTGCTCGCATAGGTGTGGGTGCCGAGAACTGTGCCAATAAAGCCGAGGGCGCTTATACAGGCGAGGTGTCGGCCAAGATGGTGGCATCTACAGGTGCTCGCTACGTAATTTTGGGTCACTCTGAGCGTCGTGCATACTATCATGAAACATCAGAGATTCTCAAAGAAAAAGTACGTCTTGCTCTTGATAATGCTCTTACTCCCATCTTCTGCGTGGGTGAGGTATTGGAAGAGCGTGAGGCCGGTAAGCACTTTGATGTTGTTGCAGCTCAAGTCAAAGAGGCGTTGTTTGACCTTACAGCCGAGGATTTTGCCAAGTTGGTAATTGCATATGAGCCTGTTTGGGCAATTGGTACAGGTAAGACAGCTACAGCCGACCAAGCTCAAGAGATACATGCATTCATTCGCAAGACAATTGCCGAGAAGTATGGTGACGAGATTGCCGACAACACATCTATCCTTTATGGTGGTAGCTGTAAGCCCTCAAACGCCGCTGAACTCTTTGCAAAACCCGATGTTGATGGTGGCTTGATTGGTGGTGCCGCATTGCAAGCCGACTCGTTTATGGGTATTATTACTGCTTTTAAATAAAAAATAGGTCTATATAAGTCTGCAAGAATAAGAAAAATGCTTATTTTTGCAGACTTTAATTTTTATATCAAGGAGCAGTCATGCAAGAAAGACTTTCATACACACTTTTATTGCTTTTGTTGCCGATGTTGTTTATCGTCGCACCTATTCAAGCGCAGAGTGTTGCCAGAGATACTTCTATCGTTCAATACCTCGAGCGGAGTCTCTCGGGAGGAACTGTGCAAATAACACAGCCCGAAGAGTTGTCGAGACGTGTGGCTCGTGTAGCCTCCGACTTAGAAGAAAATTCGGTGAAAGTTTCGGTGTATCGCATTCAGCTCTTTTCTTCAAACAACACCAATGCTAAGGCTCAAGCCGAGGCATTGTCGGAAGAATTTGCCGATGTATTTCCTACATTGCCGGCTATGGTAAGCTATGTGTCACCTTTTTGGCGACTTAGAATAGGTGAGTTCCGAACTTATGAGGAGGCCAATGCAATGCTCCCTATTATACAGAGTAAATTTCCCGATATGGAACGCGGAATGCTCATCATTCGTGAGCGCGTAAGCATACAAGTACATGACTATTCGAACGACTGATATTACAATGGAATATAAAAACGACACACTTCTTGACGAAAAGACACTCGAACAATTGGAGTATCATTATCGTAGCATACTCGCCCTGTTAGGCGAGGACCCCGATCGTGAAGGGTTGAAAAAAACGCCTCGACGCGCAGCCAAGGCTATGTGCTATCTTACCCATGGTTATCGCAAGAGTGATGAAGATGTTATCAAGTCGGCCGTTTTTGAATATGCCGGCTCACAGATTATCATCGTGCGCGACATAGAGTTCTATTCTATGTGCGAGCATCATATATTGCCTTTCTTTGGTAAAGTGCATATAGGATATGTGCCCGATGGCAATATGGTGGGGCTTAGTAAGATAGCGCGTCTGGTAGAGGTCTTTGCACGTCGTTTGCAGGTACAAGAGCGTCTTACCAAAGAGATATGTGATAGTCTCTTCAAGACATTATCGACACAAGGTGTGATTGTGATGATAGAGGGCCAGCACCTATGTATGCAAATGCGTGGTATAGAAAAGCAGGGTGCGGTGACAACTACGCTCGAATATACCGGCTGTTTTATCGAAGATACCAAGCGCGCCGAGTTTTTAAGACTTCTTGGTAAATAATTTTTTGCTTTCTAAAATGTTTATAATCAGTAGATAGCAAAATTTTATTGAAAAAATAATGAAAAAAGTGTGATTTAGATTTGCGTAAACCGAAAACTTGTCTTATCTTTGCAACCGCAATCGCGAAAGTAGCTCAGTTGGTAGAGCATAACCTTGCCAAGGTTAGGGTCGCGGGTTCGAGTCCCGTCTTTCGCTCAACTTACTCAAGCGAGAGTATTTGACCAAATAATTTGACAACTTTTTTGCGAAAGTAGCTCAGTTGGTAGAGCATAACCTTGCCAAGGTTAGGGTCGCGGGTTCGAGTCCCGTCTTTCGCTCTCACTATGTGAGTGACGCGAGTCTCAGAGCCCAAGTGGCGGAATTGGTAGACGCGCTAGTTTCAGGTTCTAGTGATTGAAAGGTCGTGCAGGTTCGAGTCCTGTTTTGGGCACTCAGCCTATCACTTTCATGGTGAATGATAGAGATACTTGTCCGGGTGGTGGAATTGGTAGACACGCTACTTTGAGGGGGTAGTGGGCGTAGGCCTGTGTGAGTTCGAATCTCATCTCGGACACAAGAAAGCGAGACTGTTGAAAAACAGTTTCGCTTTTTTTATTTTCTTTTTGTGATGATTTGCGCAATGGCGGGGTGTGGGTTATGGTGTGTTGGGGACTGCTTGATAGGTGTGCCAGCTATTGTTGTCGTGGCGAAGTATCACTTCATGTGCCCCCTCTTTTAAAGACTTTTGCGCTGCGTGCAACAGTGTGCTGTCGTTGGCATGTTGTGTTAAAAGTGATATTTCTGTGCTACAACCAATGATGCCGGGCTGAGTGAAGATATGTAGAAATCTATTCTCCTCTGTGGCTATATGCAAAATCTTTCCTGTCGATAGCTGTTCTGTAACGGGAGTGTGACCGTTGCTGTATATTTCAATAAATCTCTTTATGATAGCGCTCTCTTCCTTGGGGTGAATGGCGCACCACGATGCCCATGTTTCGTTGTGGTATGATGCAACGCAGTAGTCTCTCGCGGTGCGATGTTGGGTTGTAGTCAGTGCGTTTAATAGGGGCTCTTTGCAGATGTGTGTGTTGATGAGTGGCTGTATTGTATTGGCGGTAGTAATGATGGAAGCATTGTGAGGAGCTGCTATGTATAGCAATGGCGTGGCCGTGGAGTAGGCCTTGTTCTCTTTGCCGACATTCGATAGGTGCATTATACAACTTGCTGCAATACCAAGAGAGAGTAGTGCAATGGCTGTTATACGGCTAGTAATGTGCATCTTTCGACTCATGATACAAATGTAGTAAATTTTCGTCGTAATACTATGTTGTATCAAATTTTTTGTCTATTTTTGTATGTTAAAGCTATCGCTTGCAATGCGGCGATAGAGATATAAAATATCGAATAATAAACAAAAAAATATACAACTATGAAATTTATCGTATCAAGTACAGCTCTGCTTTCGCATCTGCAGATTATCAGTCGAGTTATCAACTCCAAGAACTCAATGGCTATTCTTGAGAATTTCCTTTTTGAGTTGAACGGAAACAGTCTTGTAGTGACAGCGTCAGATCAAGAGACAACCATGACAACCACTATAGATGTAATAGAGGCAGAGGGAAATGGTTGCTTTGCTGTATCGGCCAAAATCTTGCTCGATCCCTTAAAAGAACTTCCCGAACAACCTCTTGAGTTTGAAATCAACGATGACAATCTTGAAATATTCATTAAGTACCAAAATGGTCATTTCAACCTTATGGGAGTCAATGGTAGCGAGTATCCTCAAGCTCGACCTTTGAACGATGATGCTGCAGCTGTAACCATGCCCGCCGAACGTCTGCTCAAAGGCATTGGCTATACACTATTTGCTACAGCCGACGATACTTATCGTCCCATTATGAATGGTATCTATTTCGATATCTATCCCGATAACGTAGCATTTGTAGCCTCCGATATACACAAGTTGGTGCGTTTCCGCGAGCTCTCTATTCAAGCCGGCATTCGTGCTTCGTTTATATTGCCTAAGAAGCCTGCTACACTCCTCAAGACTATTTTGCCCAAGGAGAGTGGTGAGGTGACTATCAACTTCGATGAGAAGAGCGCGCGTTTCACACTCTCTAATTTTGTGCTTACTTGTCGTCTCATTGAAGGCAACTATCCCAACTACAACTCGGTAATTCCGCAAAACAGTCCCAATGTGCTCACTATCGATCGCGCACTCTTTGTCAACGTATTGCGTCGTGTATCGGTATTCTCCGATCAGGCTCTCGGTCTTATAGAACTTGCGTTTGACGATCGTCACATGGTGGTTTCTACCCAAAATATTGATTACTCAATCTCGGCAACAGAGACTGTCGAGTGCAACTATTCGGGTACACCCTTTACTATCGGTTTCAATGCACCCAAGCTTATCGAAGTATTCAATACAATACAATCGGACGAAGTAACCGTATCGCTTTCCGATGCAAGTCGTGCCGGAGTTATCTGCCCGCTTGAGAACGATGAGAACGAAGAGTTACTTATGCTTCTCATGCCCATGTTGCTCAATAAATAATTTCGACCGAGATGGAACTAAAGCTTGTAAAACCCATCGTATTCTTCGACCTTGAGACTACGGGTACCAATATTACAGACGATCGCATTGTAGAGTTGTCTTACATAAAGGTATATCCCGATGGTCGAGAGGAGAGTCGCACCTTGCGCATCAATCCCGGTCGCCCCATACCTGCCGAGGCTACTGCAGTGCATCATATCTCAGATGCCGATGTTGCCGATGCTCCACGATTTGAGCAAGTAGCGCGAGATTTGGCTGCGGTATTTACCGATGTCGATATTGCCGGATTTAATAGCAATCGCTTCGATGTACCTCTGCTTGTCGAGGAGTTCTTGCGTGTAGGTGTCAATATAGACTTGTCAAAGTGCCGTTTTGTTGATGTGCAAACAATCTTCCACAAAATGGAGCAACGCACACTCTCGGCTGCCTACCTTTTCTATTGTGGCAAAGAGTTGGACGGTGCACACTCGGCCGATGCCGATACTCGAGCTACATACGAGGTGTTGAAAGCTCAACTCGATCGTTACAATTCGTTGCAGAACGATATAGAATTTTTGTCGAAATTTTCGACGCAAAATCGCAATGTCGATTTTGCAGGTCGCATTATATACAACGACAAGAATGTAGAGGTATTCAACTTTGGTAAATATAAGGGTATGCCTGTTGCCGAAGTGATGATGCGCGACTCGGGCTATTATAGCTGGATTATGCAAGGCGATTTCCCATTGAATACCAAGAATGTAATAACTCGCATACGCCTTCGTGGCCTCAATAACAATACTCACAAATAATATTATGTCGCTCAAAGGAAAACATATCGTACTGGGTATAACCGGTAGTATAGCTGCATATAAAGCAGCCTATTTGCTTCGCGCTTTTGTAAAAAAAGGAGCCGAAGTGCAGGTGGTGATTACTCCTGCCGGAAAAGAGTTTATTACACCGGTTACACTCTCGGCATTGAGTGGCAAGCCTGTTGTTAGCGAATTTTTTACTGCCAACGATGGTACTTGGCATAGCCATGTCGATTTGGGCTTGTGGGCCGATGTGATGGTGATAGCTCCTGCTACGGCATCGACAATAGGCAAGATGGTTCATGGTATTGCCGATAATATGCTCATTACTACATATTTGTCGGCCAAGGCGCCTGTATTTGTTGCTCCGGCTATGGACTTAGATATGTTTGCTCACCCCTCAACTCAGCACAATCTCGATATGTTGCGTTCTTATGGAAATTATATTATAGAACCTACATCGGGCGAGTTGGCAAGCCATCTGGAGGGTAAAGGTCGAATGGAAGAGCCCGACCGTATTGTGGCCATTATTGAAGAGTTTTTTGCCCAGAAGCAGGTTTTGGCGGGTAAGAAAGTTATGATAACTGCCGGCCCTACTTATGAAAAACTCGATCCGGTGCGCTTCATAGGTAACTATTCGTCGGGTAAGATGGGATTTGCAATAGCTGAGGCTTGTGCCAAGGCCGGAGCCGATGTAACTCTTGTAGCCGGCCCGGTATCACTCAAGACCGTCCACCCTGCTATTCGTCGCATCGATGTAGAGAGTGCCGATGAAATGTATGATGCTGTTGTATCGGAGTTTGGGCATCACAATGCGGCCATTATGTGTGCTGCTGTGGCCGATTATAAACCTGCCACATGTTGCCCCGAGAAGATGAAACGTTCGGCCGATGATATGACGTTGCAACTTGTCCCCAATCGCGACATTGCTGCAGCTGTGGGTGCTATAAAACGTGACGACCAATGTTTGGTGGGTTTTGCTCTCGAAACCAATAATGAGGAGGTAAATGCCCAGAGTAAATTGGAGAAGAAAAATCTCGATTTTATTGTCCTCAATTCGTTGCAAGATCCCGGTGCAGGATTTCGTTGCGATACCAATAAAGTTACAATCATCGAGCGTGATGGCATTTCAACCGACTATCCTTGCAAGTCGAAGGCCGAGGTAGCCAAAGATATTGTTGAAAAATTGGCCGAGTATATCAATAGAAAGTAAGAGCATATTTATGAAACGTTATATTTTGGCACTCCTCCTTCCGTTGCTATCGCTTGTTGTGGTGGCTCAAGAACTCAATTGTCGTGTAGTGGTCAATAGCGACAAGATACAAGGTACCAACAAGGAAGTGTTCAATACATTGCAGACGGCTATAACCGAGTATATGAACGATACGAAGTTTACCTCGGTACAATTGTCGCCGCAAGAGCGCATTGAGTGTACGTTGCAACTCATTGTGTCGGAGTATGCCGACGAACGTTTTGTGTGTCAATTGCAAGTGCAATCGCGTCGCCCTGTATATAACAGTTCATATACAACTACGCTCATCAACTTTCAGGATAACGAGGTAGAGTTTGACTACAAAGAGTACGATCCACTTGTTTTCTCTACAACTACCTATGAGAACAACCTCACATGTATTCTCAACTTCTATGCCTTCTTGATATTGGGAATCGATTTCGATAGCTTTATACTCTATGGCGGAGACCCTTTCTTTGAGATGGCACGCTCAATGGTACAGTTGGGCCAATCTACACAAGAGCCGGGTTGGAAGGCTTTCGACAACAATCGCAATCGCAGTGCTATTATATCGGCTTTTGTCGAGCCTGCCACCAAATCTTTCCGCGAAATGTGGTACAACTATCATCGCAAGGGTCTTGATGAAATGGTGCTGGGCGTGGCGAAGGCTCGTTCTACAGTGGGTAAATCCTTGACGGTACTTACCGAATTGTATAAAAACAATACCACATCGGTGTTGTTTCCGATGTTTAAGGAGGCCAAGTTTGACGAGATAGTCAATATATATTCCAAGGCAAGTTCTACAGAGAAAACCGATATGTATGACTTGCTCATCGATATCTATCCTTCGGAAGGCCGTATCCTTGAAAAAATAAAAGAGGAAAGTCGATAATTCTATGATAAAAAAGTTAGTTATTCGCAATTATGCGCTTATAGAGAGTCTTGAAATAGACTTTGCGCAAGGACTTTCGGTAATAACCGGAGAGACCGG
This sequence comes from Bacteroidaceae bacterium, assembly GCA_017410245.1. Taxonomy (GTDB): domain Bacteria; phylum Bacteroidota; class Bacteroidia; order Bacteroidales; family Barnesiellaceae_A; genus Barnesiella_A. The sequence goes on along the minus strand of JAFQRE010000044.1, from coordinate 82,375 downwards.
TGCGGGTAAATCTATTATATTGGGTGCTTTGTCGCTCATTCTCGGCCAGCGTGTCGATAGCAAGGTCGTTACCGATGCGTCGGCCAAAACTGTTGTTGAAGGGACTTTCGACATTGCTCCATATCATTTGGTCGCATTTTTTGAAGAGAACGATCTCGAATACGATGACGAGTGCATTGTGCGACGTGAGATTGCCCCGTCGGGTAAGTCGCGAGCTTTTATCAACGACACACCGGTGACGGTGTCGCAACTCAAGACGTTGGGCGACCGGCTCATCGATATACACTCGCAACACCAGAATTTATTGCTGGCCGATAGTGGCTTTCAGATGCGAATGCTCGATGTTATGGCTCACAATGAGAACGAACTCGGAGCATATCAAGAGGCTCATGCGCGTTGTTGTCAGTTGGAGCGTGAGTTGGATATGGCTCGCCGGAGGCTTGCCGAGGCGCATGCCGATGAAGACTATATCCGTTTTCAATATGCGCAATTGCAGGAGGCACGCCTTATAGATGGCGAGCAAGAGGAGCTTGAGGCCGAACAAGAGCGTCTCACGCATGCTGGCGATATAAAAGAGACACTCTACGAGGTGAACTCTCTTCTCGATAGCGATGAAGCGGGTGTCATATCGAGGCTCAATATGGCTGTGTCGAGGTCGCGTTCGTTGCAACCTTATTTCCCCGATTCGAGTGAGATTATAGAGCGCATAGAGGGCGCGTATATCGATCTTAAAGATATATGTGCTACGTTTAATGAATGGAACGAATCGCTCGCTGTCGATCCGGAGCGTCTGGCGAGGGTCGAGGAGCGACTCGATACGATATATGGCTTGCAACAAAAGCATCGTTTAGGAAGTGTGTCCGAGTTGATAGCATTGCGTGATGAGTATGCAGCCCGACTCAATACTATTGACAATAGCGATGAGGAGATAGCTCGCATGCAACGTGAACTTGATGAGGCTCGGTCGGTTAGAGCCGATGTTGCCAAGCGCCTTACCGATACACGTTGTGAACAAGCTACGCTTTTTGCACAAAGACTTACCGAGGAGATGCGCCCCTTGGGTATGCCTCATGTGCAGATAGTGATTGATATAGTCCCCTGCGACTATTATAAAATGGGAGCCGAGCAAGTCATTATTCGTTTCTCGGCCAATAAAAACCAAACTCCCAAACCTGTGGCCGAGGTTGCATCGGGTGGTGAAATTTCACGATTGATGCTCTGCTTGAAGTCGCTCGTAGCCGATGCGATGGCTCTGCCCACCATCATTTTTGATGAGATAGACACCGGCGTGTCGGGCGATATTGCCGCTCGCATGGGTAGCATCATGCGCAATATGTCGCAGTATATGCAGGTTATTGCCATTACACATTTGCCCCAAGTGGCAGCAACGGGTGGTACACACTATCGAGTATATAAAGACGATAGTGGCATAAGCAGTCGCACTCATCTGCTGCAACTCGACCGAGAGGAGAGGGTAGAGGAGATAGCGCGTATGCTCAGCGGTACTACGCTCACCGAGGCTGCGCTCAACAATGCTCGCGAATTATTATCATTACAAGACAATTAACAATCCCTTATATATTATGGAGAAAAGCGATTATATCTTTGGCATTCGTGCTGTTATAGAGGCGATAGAGGCCGGAAAAGAGATAGATAAGATAATGGTGAAGAAAGACTTGCAAGGCGATTTGGCGCAAGAGTTGTTTGCTGCAGCCCGTCAAGTGGGAGCTCCCATACAACGTGTGCCGGTAGAACGCATCAACCGCATTACTCGCAAGAATCACCAAGGTGTAGTCGCTTTCCTGTCGGCTGTCGAATATTATACACTCGATGCGCTTGTGCCCCAGTTATACGAGGCCGGTGAAGTGCCTTTTGTAGTATTGCTCGATGGTGTGACCGATGTACGTAACTTTGGAGCTATAGCTCGTACCTGCGAGTGTGTGGGTGCTCACGCCATTGTTATTCCGGCTCGAGGCAGTGTGTCGGTCAATGCCGATGCCGTAAAGACATCGGCCGGTGCATTGCACACATTGCCGGTGTGTCGTGAGCGTAGCATACAAGAGGCTGTGAAGTATCTGCACGATAGTGGTTTTACCATTGTTGCAGCCTCGGAGAAGTCCGATAAGAATTATACACAAGTAGATTATACCGCTCCGGTAGCCATTGTCATGGGTGCCGAGGATACCGGCGTGTCGCCGGCTGTGTTGCGTTATTGCGATGAGATGGTAGCCATACCCATGCGTGGCAATATAGGTTCGCTCAATGTGTCGGTAGCCGCCGGCGTTATGATGTACGAGGTAGTACGTCAGAGAGGTTGATGTAATATCCCCCCAATATATAACAATGAGTAATGGTTGTCTTGTCAACTTCCATTACTCATTGTCGTTATAATAGGGTTGCAATGGGGCGTTATTCGCAACACCTTATGTCGCGAATGAGTAGTTGTATGTCATCGCCTCCGCGCTGATTATCCTCGATGGTGTAACATATATCAAATGGCTTTCCACTCTTTATATACTCATAGTACTCCTTCTTGTTGAATGCAATTGCGTTGAGTATTCGGCCCGATTTGCTATCTACAAGTTCAAGTTTCAGATGCTCCTGTTGTCGGCCTACCAGGCGGCTTGTGCCATAGTCGCATACTGCAGGAGTATAGAATGTAGGCTTGTTGTTGCCCGGTCCGAAGGGGTTGAACTGTCTCAGAAGTGTTACAAAATCGTTGGTAATCTCAGAGAAATTCAACTCGGTGTCAATATCTATTTGGGGCATCATCTGTGCCGGTTCTATGTTTTCCGATACATATTTCTCAAATCTCTCGGTAAACTGGCGTATGTGCTCCTCTTTAAGAGAGAGGCCTACAGCATAAGTGTGACCACCGAAGTTCTCGAGCAAGTCGCGACAAGATTCTACAGCCTTGTATATATCGAAACCTTGTACCGAGCGTGCCGAGCCTGTAGCCAATCCGTCTGATAGTGTAAGCACAACTGCAGGACGGTAATACAACTCGGTAAAACGTGACGCAACTATACCTATGATGCCTTTGTGCCAATCTTTGTTATACACAACAATAGAGCGGCGGTTGGCAACATCGACGTGGTTTTGTAGAATTACGTTGGCCTCTTCAGTAATGCGTTTGTCGAGCTCTTTGCGATCTTCATTATATTGGTCTATCTCGCGGCTTTTGTGGTATGCCTCATTATAGTCGCGCGATACAAGCAGATCTACTGCCTCCTTACCCGATTGCATGCGACCCGATGCATTGATGCGAGGGCCTATCTTGAAGATGATGTCGCTGATGTTGAGGTTTTTCTTGTTGTGAAGTTGGCATACACGAATGATGGCTCTCAATCCAACACTGGGGTTGCTATTGAGGCGACGCAATCCGTGATGTGTCAGTATGCGGTTTTCGCCGGTAATGGGTACTATATCCGATACGATGCTCACTGCCACAAGGTCGAGCAGAGGCTCCAGGTCGTTGGCTATGTTGAGTCCGTTGCTGATAGCAAAGCCTTGCATGAACTTGTAGCCAACACCACAGCCCGACAGATGCTTGTAGGGGTATGGCTCATCTTCCAATTTGGGGTTGAGTATGGCTGTTGCATCGGGTAGTTGAGCATCGGGCACATGGTGGTCGCAGATAATGAAATCTATACCTTTGCTACGTGCATAAGCTATACGCTCGACAGCCTTGATGCCACAGTCGAGTGTTATTATCAGCGTTATACCATGTTCGGCAGCGTAGTCGATGCTTTTGGTCGATATGCCGTATCCCTCCTCATATCTATCGGGTATATAGTAGTCGAGACCCGAATAGTAGTTGAGAAGAAATCGATACACCAACGCTACGGCAGTAGTACCATCTACGTCGTAGTCGCCATAAATCATTATTTTCTCTTTAGCCCCAATGGCTGCGTTGAGCCTATTGACGGCCTTGTGCATATCCCTCATCAAGAAAGGGTCATGCAGGTCGCTCATAAGGGGCCTGAAAAACTTCTCCGTTTCGGCGGCAGAAGCTACCCCTCGTTGGGCAAGCAACTTACATATCGTTGGGCACTGTGGGTATTTCTCCTCCAGTGTTGCGCTTATAAGGTCTTGTTCCGGTGTAAGGGGCAAGTGGTTCCATTTACTTATCATTTATGTGTTTTTTTATTTTTTTTATCGCTCACAGTTGGCAACTCCAAGTTGCCGTAGGGGGAGATGGATATTTTCTCACGTTGCAATGGTGAGTAATAGATAATAGTGCTATCGCAATATTCCATCGTCCGAGGAGACTTTCGTGCTTTATTGCCGACAACTACTCGTTGCCGCACACTGCTCCTGTATTTATATCTCTTTATTTCAGTCTTTTGCGTTGCTCTATGAGGTAGCCTCAAGACTTTTTGTGGGTTGTTAGCTATCCGCCGATATATATTTTCCCACAATAATTAGCCGTAAAGTTACAAAAACATATCTAATATTGAATTAAATATTAAGTTTTATTTCGCCTCTATATCATTTTTTGTGGAAAAAATTTTTTGCTTTATTGTGAACTTTTTAAGACCATTGCTGTTTATAGTATGTAACATGACAATAAAATAAGTCCTATCCGTTATGAAATACTCTTTGCAACCGCTACCTTATGGAGATGATGCTCTTGAACCTATAATCAGTAGGGATACTGTTCGTGTGCACTATGGCAAGCACGAGTTGGGTTACATAAACAAACTCAATGACATGATAGCCGGAACCGAATACGAGACAATGTCGCTCGAAGATATAATACGCTCGTCGAGTGGATCTCTTTTCAACAATGCCGCGCAGGTCTGGAACCATCAGTTTTATTTCCTCACTTTTACACCTCATACCCGGCGGCACCCGGTTGGAGCTCTGGCTACTGCGATAGAGCGACATTGGGAAACGTTTGAGACCTTTTGTGAAGTCTTTATGCAATCCGGTATGTCGCTCTTTGGCTCGGGCTGGGTGTGGCTCTGTAGCGATGATGAGGGGCACTTGGGCATTCGTGCCCTCAGTAATGCCGGCAACCCGCTGACGGAGGGACTGATTCCGCTTCTTACATTTGACGTGTGGGAGCATGCCTACTATATCGATTATCGCAATCGTCGCGATGCTCATCTGCACAATCTGTGGCAACTTGTCGATTGGAGTGTTGTAGAGAGTAGGTATAATAAGGTTATTGAGTAAGGAGCAGTAGCAATGTTCCATACCGATAGTTTTGGCCGCAATCTATGGCAGAAGAAACTTTCCGTACGTGAGTACGGTATCTATATAGCACTTTTATAAGCATAATGTGATGAATTCCTCAGAGTGGGTGTGTTGCGTGAGCAACGTGCCCATTCGCCTTTTGTATGAGCTTATCTTCCTCTACGCTTGTTCTCACGCAGTGCTTCGGCCAAGTCCCAATGATGGGCTGCCATGTCGGAGAGTCCCAGTCGCATGAAGGTGTCGCCCAGCCGTTCGTGTGCAGCGGCATGTTGTGGCTTTTGTGCTACGGCTTTGGCAAAGTCCGATGCAGCACCTTCATATTCATGGCATTCGTAACGCAATTTACCTCGGTTGTAAAGAGCCTTGAAGTTGAGCGGACTCAATTTAATGGCTTCGTTGAAGCAAGCCATGGCGGCTATGCCTTCGTTGGTGTCGGCAAGTGTCACGCCCTTGCGCACCCATGCATCGACAAGCGTAGGGTCAAGGGTGAGAGCCTTGTCGAAGTTGGCCAATGCAGCGCGGTAGTCGCGGGCTTTCACAACGCATTCATTGCCCATCAGGTAGTATTCGTAGGCATATTTGCGCAGAGCCTCGTTGCGTTCATTGTTGGCTTGTCGCAGTAGAGCATTCTCGCGCTTCAGTTGGCGTATAATGCCCAATTTGCGCTGTATAAACCGGCGTATAACGGGTTTCTCTATATCGTAACGCAGGTGTATTGCCTTGAAAAACTCATCGAGAAACAGCTCTATATTGTCGTTGTCGAAGGCCTCAACAGCAGCGTGGTAGCGACGGTCGGCTTCGGCTTGCTGCATAGCCTGATTGATGAGCTTGGGATTGTTGAATGATTGGCTGAAACGCACCACCTCGGCATTGACAAAGATGTCTCGTGCTGAGATAGGACGGGTGAGTGTGATGCCCTCGAGCGATGTACAACGGCTCAGTGCTACATAGGTTTGTCCGCCTGCAAAAGCGCCGCCGGTGAAGTCGATGATAACACGATTGAACGTGAGGCCTTGGCTCTTGTGCACCGTGATAGCCCATGCCAAGCGTATAGGGTATTGCTTATAAGTACCCAACACTTTCTCTTCTATACGTTTTTCTTTTTCGTTGTAGTTGTATTTTATGTTTTCCCATACGGCAGGTTCTACAACATGTTCGTCGCCATCTTCGAGCAGTATGCTTATACGACCTTCCTCGTTAATATCTTCTATAATGCCCAACGTGCCATTGACCCATCGATGTTCGCTGTCGTTCTTGATAAACATGATTTGTGCCCCCACCTTGAGTTCGAGCGATAGCGGTGTAGGAAGACTATTGTCGGGGAAATCTCCGCTAATTTCGCCCTCAAAGGTGTAGCTCTGGCCCGATAGCTCGTCCAGTTGTTGCTCATTGATAGCATCTACTTGGTCGCGGCGTGTAGCCAATGTAATAGAAAACTCCTCCTCTTGGGTTTTCTCTGAGGCATTGTAGCGACTGTTGAGTTGCGCCAATTCGTTGCTGCCGGCTCGGTTGCAACGTATCTTATCAAGAAGTTCAATAAACGTAGGATCGGTTTGTCGGTATGTCTTGCGCAGTTCTATGGGAACAAGTGATATCTCGTTGAAAACCCTTGCCGAGAAGAAAAACGGTGTGGCATAAAAACGCGATAGTATGTCGCGAGTGTCGGCTGTCACAACCGGCTCAAGTTGGTAAAGGTCGCCCACAAGAAGCAATTGTTTACCGCCAAAAGGAGTGCGCATATTGCCCGAAAAGACACGCAGTACACGGTCTATAAAGTCTATCATATCGGCACGCACCATCGATATCTCGTCAATGATGATGAGTTCAACCTCTTTGAGTAGTCGGCGTTGCGTCTTGTTATACTTCAGCAGGTCGTATATGCGGTTATTCTGTACACTTAGGTCGGGATCGTCGGGCATGATGGGGCGAAATGGCATCTTGAAGAACGAGTGAATAGTACTGCCTCCTGCATTGATAGCTGCTATACCGGTAGGTGCAAGAACTACATATTTCTTGCGGGTGTGTTCACAGATGTATCGTAAAAAAGTCGATTTGCCGGTTCCGGCCTTTCCCGTAAGAAATACCGATTGGTGGGTATATTGCAACAAGGCGAAGGCATCTTGAAACTCGGCGTTATCGGTATCTATGTTCTTTTCGGGATTGTTGTACATAAAGGTATTGTGGATTTGTTGTACGGGTATAAAACCTTCTACAAATATAATACTATTTTGTCGATGTGGCACTACTTTACGACTGTTTGATAAAATAAAAACGGCAACTAATAGATAGTTGCCGTTTATGATGTGTGATATATACGATTTCTTTTTAGAAACGGTAGCCCAATGTGAGTTTTATAGAGTTGTTGTGAAGGTTCATTATGGTAGGATTAAAGCCTACTGTAGCACCTTCAAAGGCAAAGATGCGACTATCTTGCATGCGATATACATAGGCTGCATCGACATTGATATTGTTGATGCGGAAACCTACACCACAACTTATGTTGTGTACATCGCCGGGTACTTGGTAGTGCGCAATGGTACCTTCTACGATTTGAGGTGTCTCTACTCCATCAAAGTACTCGTTTTTCATGGGTGATGACTCAAAGGCATATCCGGCACGAATACTCCACAACGGAGTTATACGATACTCGGCACCTATGCGCACATTGTGTATAGGTGTAGATTGGTTATTGATACATTGATTGGTGTAGTGATAGTCGATGTAGGGACTCGAATATTGCATATCGGGAGCTGCTGTCAGTTCGTAGTCGATGCTGACAATAGCCGATTTGCCTATCACCGTAGCTATGCTACCCAAGAGATGCCATGGCGAAGAGAACTTGTAGCTGAAGTTGCCTAAGTCGGTCTTGTTGCGTAGATCATTGCCATTGCCACTCAGTGTTCGGCCATCTACCTTATCAAATTTGTAATCTACCGATGCACTATAGGTGTCGGTCATGGTGTAGTATGTGGGTGAGTGATAGGCAATTCCCAATCGCAAGAAACTGATGGGACGATATATCAATCCTATTTTCACGCCGGTGCCATATCCATCGGTGCGGAGATAATTCTGTAGCTCAAAGTGTCCGTTGGTTGTGCTGGTGCGACCATTGAGGTTTCTGTTGTCTTTTACATTGACATTTTGCAGTTCCTCGCCGTAATAGCTTTCTTGATGGTAATCAATATTTGTTACATTGAGTGTGAGACCCCAATATAAAACATCGCTCACATTTCCACTGATATTGAAGTCATATTCATCAATGCCTCCCGATGTATAGTTTATCAGGTATGCGTCACCTCGGCTCTGTTGATAGTCAAAGATGCCCACATAATTTGTTGAGCCGGCATTTATCGGGTATATAAGGTTGGTGTTGTAACCCAATACCGGCAACCAAGGCAGGTCGTTGTATGGATTGCTCGAACCACTTTCGTCCAATATGTCGGGTGTACAACCCAAACCCGATGCCTGCGAAGCTATCAGTTGTGTAAGTGATGAACTTATGTTATTCCAATCGGCACGATAGGTGTTGTTGTAACTGGCAATGTTGTTGTAGGCAAATCCAAAGTTGAGGTTGCGCAAACTGCCCTCTCTGAAGTTTATCACACCTACTACTCCCATATTGTCTCCGGTGAAATAGAATTCGTTGTTACTATTGCTACGCGACGGACTGCTCACAGTATTGTCTGTAAAGTTAAATCCGGCAGTAACAGAGAGCTCGGAAAAGCGATATACACCTATACCGGCAGGATTTTGTTTTATCGAGGTCAAGTCTCCACCCAGTGCACCGAAAGCACCTGCCATTGCCGAGTATCGAGCTGTTCCTTTGGTCTGACTCGATATGGCGGGGAGTGCATCTAATACGCCTTGTCCGCATACCGATATTGCTGTGACAAAGGTCAGTGCCGAGATGATAAATAGTTTTTTCATTTTCAAGATATATTATAATTGTGTGTCTCAGTTGTTATCGGCGACTTCCGCTACCACCACGACTGCCACCTCCGCCACGGCTGCTGCTACTTGTGCCCGACGAGCGACTGCTACTTGACGATGAGCGCGAAGAACTCATACTGCTACGACTGCTACTACTCGACGAGCGTGAGGTGCTGACATTGCTACGATTGCTACTACTCGATGAGCGTGAGGTGCTGACATTGCTACGATTGCTACTCGATGAACTCGATGAGTTGATGTTGCTACGAGAACTGCTTCGAAATGTGTTAGATACCTTCAAGTTGTCGTTGCGCGATGTATTGATAGTAGTACGGCCGGTTGATGCCGCATTACGATTGCTGGAAGAACTATTGCCTCTTGACGATACGTTCGACTCGTTATTGGGTCGGTTGTTTGTCAAACGAGATGATGTATTGATGTCGCTGCGACGAGCCGATGCACTGAAGTTATTGTCATCGCTTATGGTGATGCGGTTGCCACGACCGTTGTCCAATGTGTTTTTGGTATTGCGACGATCATCGCTCTTGCTGCTGGCAGCATAATTACCACCATAACGACTATCGTTGTCATATCTGCCACCATTATCTATGTCGTGATGGCCGGGACCTCGACCATTGTGATTGTGGTGAGGCGGGTGGTGAGGTGGGTGATGCGATGGGTGGTGGTGATAGTATGGGTCATAATAGCCATAGTAGTGGTGATGGTGGTGATGATGATAATATGGGTCATACCAACCATAATAATAGTGTCCGGGGTAGTACCAAGGATCATACCAACCATAGTATGGGCTTGTCCAACCCCAATACCATTGCCATGCCCAATTGCTGTAAGAGTAGGGCGACCACGTGTAGCTCCAATACCAAGGATTGGTCCATGTAGGGGTTACCCATGCGTATGTACCCTCGATATAAACATTCCAATCGCTGCTGTTGAGCATATATATCGAACTATATGCCGGGTCGCTGATGCTCACTGTGTAGCGGGGATTGTAGAAACGATGTATCTGTACGGTGTACTCATAGTCGCTCATAGAGCCGTTAAAGCCATTGAGATAATAGCCGTCTTCCATCTGTATATAGAGTGTATCGCCCGGGGCAACTTTATCGCTCGAATATACAAATGTATTGTCTATTACAGTGCCATCTTCGGCTACTGGGGCTTCGTATGAGGCATTGCTATATCGTCGGTTATACTCGTCAATATCGCGTTCTTCTTCATAGGCTGTAGCCGTTGTTTCGGTTGTAGTTGTTGCTGTATTGCTTGATGTGGGAGTTGTTGTTACGACTACAACCTCTTTCTCTTGGCGAGCCTGTTCTACAATCGGATTTTTGTCGTTGGGGGTGTAGTAGATATCATCTTCAATGTAGTAGTTCTGTGCCATAGCAGGCAGTAACATACTCATTGCAAGAGCTACAATTGTCAATAAAATTTTGCTTCTCATTTTATATCCTCCTTTATTTGACACATTCGTTTCTTCTTATGACTATATATGTGCCATATAGTTTAATCTATATTCAAGTATTATAGCCATTTATTTCACTTTGTGTGACAAAGATAATCATCTTTATATAGAAAGCATAATGAAAAAGCAAATTTAACGCACTTGGTAAAATAACATATAATGGTTAAAGGGTCATTGTGTGGGTATAGCACAGTTGATCCTCAATATGATATTACCATTATTATAGAACGAGGGCTGAATAAAGTGTGCACTATCGCATATAATAAGCCGTTTTATACACCATTTTCCGATATGTTGTTGATCTCATGGTTGCTTGGACGCAAGTCCAGTGCAAAGAATATAAGACTGATGCCCCAATAGATAAACGATATGCCCATGAGAAAATCGATGGCAATGATGGCCGAAATGGGTGATAAAAAGAATAGTATAGATAAAATAATCTGTAGTAAACCATTGATGAGGTAGAGCCACCAAGAGCGATGGTGCGACATAGAACTGAATGCTGATATGAGATAGGATACACCCTTGTACAAGAAAATAAATGCGAAAAAATAGGGGAGTATCATGGTGCTCAATCCTATGTTGCCCAGCATCATGAAGCCTATGAAGATGTCAATAATGCCACCGGCTATCCACCAGCCCCAGCCTATTGCCTTTTGTGGTAGGTTGAAAGCTATTATCAGTTGCATGATGCCTGTTGTTATAAGCAACCATAGCAATATAGTGGTAACGGTGTAATACCCTACCTCGGGAGCGAAGAGCAACCAGCAACCACACGGAATGAGTAGTAGCCCCGATAATAACACTATCCACCAATATCGTGTCTTGCCCCAAAAGAATTTGTCTGTTGTTTCCATATTTCCATTATTTTGTGATTGGAATAATAACAAACAAATAGCTCGGAGAGTTTATCTTTGTGAGGCCTTTTTTGAGAAATTATGTAATACATAGCTTTGTGAGGAGAGAGTAGTAAATATCAGTAAAATGCTATGTGCGAGATTAGTACGCCCATGGGGAGTCGAACCCCAATCGTCGGAACCGGAATCCGGTATTCTATCCATTGAACTATGGGCGCATGTGGCAGGTGATATGCCTTATGTTTAGTGTTGCAAAAGTACTAATAATTTTGTAGCTTTGCAAATGTGTGTATGAAAGATTAAGCTGCTTTTGTACACCTTGCCAATTTGTCATTATACATTACTATAAAGAAGATGGAAGTTCGCATAGAAGATAGTTGGAAAGCACGTTTGCAAATAGAGTTCGATAAGCCCTATTTTGACAGCCTGACACAATTTGTACGCGGAGAGTATGCCTCTACAACTGTGTATCCTCCCGGTCGTGAGATGTTTGCAGCTTTTGATGCTTGTCCTTTTGACAATGTGCGTGTAGTGATATTGGGACAAGATCCTTATCATGAGCCGGGTCAGGCGCACGGATTGTGTTTCTCGGTAAATGATGGTGTGCCTTTTCCGCCTTCGCTTGTCAATATCTTCAAGGAGATTGAGAGTGACTTGGGCAAGCCTATCCCATCGAGTGGCAATCTGTTGCGCTGGGCGCAACAAGGGGTGTTGTTGCTAAATGCTACCCTTACAGTGCGTGCGCATCAGGCCGGATCGCATCAGAACAAAGGGTGGGAGACCTTTACCGATGCCGTAATACACAGATTGGCCGATGAGCGCGAGCACATAGTCTTTATGCTGTGGGGTTCTTATGCGCAACGCAAAGGCGCATTTATCGACCGCAGCAAGCACTTGGTGTTGCAGTCGCCTCACCCATCGCCGTTGTCGGCCTATCGTGGATTCTTTGGTAATAAGCACTTTAGTCGTACCAATGAGTACTTGGTACAGCATGGATATAACCCTATTGATTGGTAACTTATAGGTAAGAAATGAGTATGAAAATAGACGTGGAAGCTCGCTCGGCTCGTGCCCGCGAGGCATTTGAACAAGGGTATAATTGCTCTCAAGCTGTAGTTGTGGCCTATGCCGATGTGTTGGGACAAGATGCCGATGCACTGGCATTGTTGGTGCAACCATTGGGTGGTGGTATGGGACGTCTGCGCGAGGTGTGTGGTGCTGTAAGCGGTATGTTTATGGTGAGCCATGTGGCGCACCGAGGTGTATCGGCAACCGACCGACAAGCCCGTACTCGCATTTATAGTGGTGTTCAACTCCTTGCCGACCGTTATCGCAAGGAGTGTGGCAGTATAGTGTGTCGTGAACTATTGGGCCTCAAACAACATAGCGATGCCCCTGTACCCGAGGAACGTACACCGGAGTATTACAAGCGTCGTCCTTGCTCGGAATATGTGGCCTTTGCCGCCCGACTGGTGGGCGAATATCTCAATGAGCAGAGCGAGGGTTAATATTACCCTTGTGGGCTTGGTATTCTATTTCTTGGCTTGCCACTCTTTAGCACCTTGGTGACCTTGCTCTGCGGCTTGGTTATACCAGTGTGTTGCTTCGTCTATGTCGGCTTCGCAACCCAATCCATTTTCGCATAGCATGGCTGTAATGTATTGTGCCTCGGCATCACCGTTTTGTGCAGCTTTCTTGAAGCATTGCAGAGCCAACTCTATGTTCTCCGGTGTCCCTATGCCATTGAGGTGGCAGTATCCCAAATTGTATAGCGCATCGGTGTGGCCTTGTCGCGCTGCTTTTTGGTAGTAGGCAACCATCTCCTCATTGTTTTGTGTTACGCCATGACCGTTCATGTAGCAACGGGCCATATAGTATTGTGCATCGGCATAGCCTTGCTCGGCACTTTTGCCAAACCACTCTACTGCCTCGTTGTATTGGTTGTTGTTGTACAACTCCATGCCCACAATGGTTTGGGCCTTGGGGTGACCCTTCTGAGCAGCTTGGAGGTAGTATCTTTGTGCCTCAAAAGCATCTATGGGTGTGCCCCAACCGTTTTCGTGGTACATACCTATCTGGAATATTGCATCAGGGTCGTCTTGTTGAGCCGCCATGAGCATCCATTTGAGGCTCTCGTTGTAGTCTTGTTTTACGCCTATACCTTGTTGATAGAAAAGTGCAATGTTGAATATCGATGTGACATCACCTTGTCGGGCTGCCTTGGTCCACCAACGGGCAGCCTCGGCATTATCGGCCTTAACGCCAGTACCATTGTTGTAGCACACACCGAGGTTATATTGAGCATCTACGTTGCCAAGTGCGGCAGCCTCTTTCCATACCTCTATGGCGCGTGCGTAGTCTTTCTTGGCACCATTCTCACCACTTATATATGATTGCCCCATGCGTAGCAGGGCTTCGGCTTTTTCTTTGTTATCCATATCCTTGTTTTTTGTAGTACAAAAGTAATGATTTTATTTTCATCGCATAGCCTATTATCGCTGTTTTTGTCAAGCTACCGTTGGCAACTGTGTTGTACAGAAGCCAATGGTAGGGCGCGAGACCGACTTGGGTGTAGCTTGAGGCATAATACCGGCTATGTCGCATGCCTCGATAGTACTATATAGCGATGTGTCGTTGCTGCGAGGTTGCGACATAACGCGGCGAGCCATGGCAGGCAATATGCGGTGGGTAATCTGTTGCTTTATCCAACGAGCGTTGCTGAAGTGTCGGTTGCCCTGTTGCAAGGTGCGTATGATGACTTCTCGCAGTGTTGCATCGGCCTCGTCGGTAAGGCTGTACTGTTCGGCACGGAGGTTGTTGTATGCTATCTGCATCAGCTCCTCGCAGTTGTAGTCGGGGAAGTGCCAATGATGGGGGAAACGTCCCTTGAGTCCGGTGTTGATATCCATCATCTGTTCCATCTCCTTTTCATATCCGGCCATGATGACCAATATGTCGGCGGTCTCATCGGCCAAGATTGTAAGCAACGACTCGATGGCATGACGGCCGAAGTCACGGTCATCATCTTCGCTTTTGCATAGGGTGTAGGCCTCATCGATGAATAGTACATTGCCTTGCGCTTCTTTGAGGAGATCTCGCATTTTCTCCTCTGTTTCTCCTATATAACGGCCCAGCATCTTGCTACGCTCTGTAACGATGACTTCACCTTTCGATAGTAGTCCCAGCGAGTGGAATATCTTGCCTATCATCTTGGCAACTGTAGTCTTGCCGGTACCGGGATTGCCGGTGAATATCATGTGATGACAGCCATTGCCTTCGGTGTTGAGACCTATCGAACGGCGATGTTGTTGAAATTGTAATTCAATTGCCAATTGTGCTATATCGTCTTTGATATTTTTCAGTCCAACAAGATTGTCGAGGGCAGTTGTTGCATCGTTGTTGCCGGTATGGGGCGATAGCACTTTCTTGTATTGTGCTATATCTATATCCTCGGGTTTAACAATATTGATGTATTGCTCCGATATGAGCATCTCATTGGTAATGGCATTGAGAATACGCCTGTTCTTGCAAGGGCCTACTACGTTGCGTATAAAGTTGGCTATCGTGTTGTAATTGTATATCTCTATACATTCGTTACACTCTTGGGCGATGCTGTATATGAGAGCATTGGTCTCGGTAGTGGAGGTAGCGTGCAATTCGCCTTTGATGCAATCTATAAACTTGTATGTTACCTCCTTAGAGGTGGGGCAATGATGCTGGAAGGTATAACGCTCATCAAAGTGGTAGCGAGCCATAGGAAAAGCTGCGAAGAATTTGTTTATGGCTTCGGCTGTATCAAATAGTATTACACGTCTGCCTCGTGCCATGTATGAGTAGATATGTTTCTCGGTGAGATGCTTGTTGTTGTATAGTGCATACAGATTGCACCATATCGAGGCTTCTGAGTCGCCATCAATATCGCGCCATGAGTTATCCGTGTCAATCTTAGCACAATCTACATACTCGGCACTCTCGCCGTTGAGTATGCGTGAGAGTGTGTTGGGTGCATTCAGTACTTTGCTAGGCTCGTGTTTGGTGTGCATCTTCACAATCATGTTGTGAGCAGTGGGTATGTTAAGATGAGGTATTTGCTTGTTTATACGGTTGATATGCAGGCGATCGGTGTATAGGTCGAACATTTGTTTTCGCATTTGCGACATACCGGTGAGGGCTTGTAACATACGTTGCGTTACGATGTCATTTTTCTGAGCAATGTAGGCATTGCGATATATTGCATCAATATTATCGCTGTTGAAGATTTGACAACACGGTTGTGTGGAAGGTGTGAAGCCAACAGCTGCAACGGCCTTGCGCTCATCGCCTATAACCAGCATATAGCTTTCATTCTCTATCCAGCAGGTTGAGGGCTTTACCTCTATCACACACTTGTCGTGCGCCTGATGTGACGATAAGGTGATGTTGTCGGACGAAATTAGCGACAACTCAGAGTCGAAACAGAGAGCATGCAATTTCTCATATTGACGAGGTTGTACCAGATGCTTCAACTCAATGCGGATAGGTTCGTTAGAGCCTGTAGTAAGTGCTTTGCCTTGTAGGCATGATGCGCTTTTGATGCCTTGGTATCCGCTTTGGCTTGTAGCTACCGAGAAGGTAAAAGCAATGTAATTCTCTTTGATATTGAAGCATGTGTTGCGGTGTTTCATACCATTGATGATAGCAACATAATCGCCCGATTGGAGTGTTATTTTGCTGTCGTTCTCGTTGAAGAAAAGGTATCGGTCGAGGAACTCATGCAGTTGGCCTATGGCTACCGGCTCATTGCTATCTTTGGCAAAGAGGGTGAGCATGATGTCGCTGCAAGAATCAAAATCGTAAATGGTGCGTTCGGTCACACACTCTATACCCAAATAATGGGTATGTTCTTCGTGCAAGCTGGTATTGTCAGTTGCATCGTCGGCAATCTCGATTACTGTTTCGCCAAGAGAGATTGTGATGTTGCATACGGTGTGGCAGCTTGTTGTAGCTTGAGGAACAACGTAGTTGTGTCCTTGGTAGCTGATGCGGGTGTAGTTTTGGTTGAGTTTTTTGATGCGAGTTCCTTTATGTACGATTTCGCGATAGGGGTTGTATATTTTGTTAAGTTCATTTTTTTTCATAACTGTAAGTATCTAATGGTTGATAAATAAGGTGATATAGCATGGGCAAGACACGGTATGGTGCCCATATGGCGATAGAGGACCCGAAGGTGTGTACAGATACAGCAAACCCTCAGTGTCGTGGCAAAAATAAAAAAGTGTGATGATTTTTTTACTTTTGGCATAACACTACGCATCGGTGTCTTTCGAGCAACGAGTGGTGTCTCGTTGAGCCTTCTCGAAAAACTAAGAAGTCAAAGAACTCCCGTTTCAGATTTTATTGCATAGCCTGCATGGCGGTGCAATACACCTGAAAAGGTTTAAGTACTTTGATTTTCTTTCGATTGTGCGTAGTCGCATCATGTATGCCCTGTAAAAATGAACTTATATTTCTTTGGTGGGCTGTTTGTAGCTTGTGCTACATCGACCCGTTCTTTTTGTGGGGAAAAAAAGACAATAACTCGGACTTGGCTCGGTTATTGTCTTATTTGTTTTTTTATTCTGTTTCTTTTGTGACTCCGACAGGATTCAAACCTGTAACCTTCTGATCCGTAGTCAGATGCTCTATTCAGTTAAGCTACGGAGCCTCCTCATTATGTTTTTTTTGTGATCCCGACAGGATTCAAACCTGTAACCTTCTGATCCGTAGTCAGATGCTCTATTCAGTTAAGCTACGGGACCCCTTTGTTTGTGACTCCGACAGGATTCAAACCTGTAACCTTCTGATCCGTAGTCAGATGCTCTATTCAGTTAAGCTACGGAGCCAAACGCGGTGCAAAGGTAGAAATATTTTTTTAATTACAGAAGTTTATCTACTACTTTTTAATAATTAATTTTTTAATATGTTGATAATCAATTTATTGAATTGAAAAAATTTATTCGATAAAATTGGGCGCAAATAGCTGTACTCCCAATGTTACGCCAAAGGTCCATGGTTCGCGCGATGCATTGCAGTAGTTGCCATATAGGCTCAGCGCTGCCCAAGGTAGAGTATATACTATAGCCGCTTCGCCCATAAAATCGATGCGTTCAAATGCTTCTCCATAGTAGGGCTTGTTGTTTGTTCCCTCGTATATGGGGTGTATGGGAACAAATCCATAGAACTCGGTGCGTAGCTGTAGGTTGTTGATTATCTTCCATATAGGCAATATTCCTACTGCTACAAATTGGTTGGCACGCATGCCGGTATTGAAAGTGTTGCGACTCGATGGTGTAGGCTCGAAAGCCGGGGCTTGTATCATTGTCGCTGTATAGTTCTCGCAGAATTGATTGTTGTTATATACAAATTTGCCACGCAAGCCCAACGCAAAGGGGCTGTTGATGGGGAGATAGTAGTGTGCCGAGGCTTGTAGTTGGAAATAATTGTGAGGGCGAGAGGAGCTCTTTATGTTGGCATCTACCGACTTGAACCACTCAGAGCCTCCAACGTAGCTGGCTGTAGCACTGAAGTAGCCACCGTGCGTGGGATAGGTGATGTTGTCGAGCCAATTGGTCTCTATATGTACCGATGCCATGCCCATGCTGTAGCTGCTTACATCGCGCTTTTCATTGCTGTAGTCGAGCAGATTGCTTTGGTAGTATCTATCTACCAAGTAGCCATATCCGGCCGAAAACTCCAACTTGGCGCGACTTGCAATGGGCAATCCCAGCGAAACCTTGGCATAGTTTTCGTTGTCGGAGATAAATGAGGGCGTGTTGAATGCGTAAAATGGCTTCAGACTCTCGTTGTAGTGATGTACTTGACTCACCATCAGCAGTTTCAGATACATGGGGTGGCTGCGACCAATATCTATGCGACTCGATATAGAGCCTCCTTGATAGGATTGTCCCAGATATAGACCTGCGTCGAAGTCGAGTGAGTTGAGACGCAAGGTATGATAGTGCCCTCCAATGTATATCGAGTTGGCGTTGTGCGACGAAATGAAACCTCCCAATCCTACCGACACTCCTTCGCGACTCTTGGCAATGAGGTGTAGGTCAAAGAGCTCAGTCTCGGTATTGTAGCGAGCTTGAGGACGCAAGTCGGCCAACTTTTGGGTAGATATATTGCGCAAGAAACCACGGTACACATCGTCTATAGTCATTGTAGAGTCGGACGAGTAGAACTGACGTATGATATACTCTTTCTCGCTATCTTTCACCCCCTCGATAGTGATATTTTTGCTAAAGCGCATAGTGGGTGTGCGATTTTTAAAAGCCTGTCGCTGTATGTGTCGTGTCTCGGCCGACACTCGACGATCTATCCTGCTCTCTATCGAGTCTATCATGGCAAGACCCTCTTCATATCCCTTCTGGTATATGGCCTGAGCTTTGTCAAAGTCGAACATCGAAAAGTCTTGCGTAGGGCAGGTTATTACTATACCTTTGTCGGGAGCAATGGTGTAGTCGTTCTTCTGCATAACGAAAGTAAGCAACTGTGATATTACATCTTGTTCTTCGAGGGGCAGTTCTGTCGTGTCGTTCGATGCAAGTCGGCTACCAATCATGATGTCGGGGTGAAAAGTCTCTTCCATGGGTCGTACCGGGAAGTTGTCATAGATACCACCATCATACATCACATCGCCGTTGATGGTTATGGGCTTGAATGCCACCGGAATACTCATAGAGGCTCTTACTGCATCGCCCAAGCTACCGCTACTCAGTAGTTCCTCGCTCTTGGTATTGACATTGGCTGCAATAGCGCGATAGGGTACAAAGAGTTTGTCGAAGTTGCCACCGCATTGTGCCGTATAGCTGTCAAAAAGTTCCATGAAAGCAAAGTTCATGGCCAATGGCGAGATGACACTTTCGGGTATGATGCGATTGAGCATCTTGGTGGGATTTTGAGTTGTATCGGGCTTGATGATTTGCCCGAGGTTGAAGGTTACTATCTCGGGTGTCTTTTCGGGTAGCAAGAAGTAGTATAGCTCTTCCTTGGGTATTACACCGAATGCCCAATTGAGAAACTCTTGTGAGTTGAATATCTGCATCATCTCATCGGGTGTATATCCCATGGCATACAATGCACCTACTATCGATCCCATAGACGTGCCTGTAATGTAGTCGATGGGTATATTGTGCTCTTCGAGAGCCTTTATGAGTCCTACGTGCGCTATACCTTTGGCTCCGCCACCGCTCAACACAAGACCTACTGTCTGTGCTTGAGTAGCGAGGCATGCTATGGCTAAGAATAGGGCGACTAAAAATCGTTTCATAAACTTGTTTTGTTCTTTTCCAACATTAGTATTAACAACCCTTTCAGTTTTCGGTTTGTTGTTGCTCGGGCAGTGTTTCGGTGTTGTCGGTTGTTGTTTCATCAAATACTCCGGCCTCTTCTTGCATGAGTTGCCAGCTCTTTTGAGTACTGCTCTTGCCTACCTTCTTAGGCTCAAGTCCCAAATTGCGCATCTTGGCAAATTGCAAGATGAGGTTGTCGTTGCCCGATGTAAGACGACGGCGAGCACTATCGCATGAGGCTATAGCGGCATCAAGATTTTGGCGTACAGCGTCTATGTCGGTGGCAAATGATACAAATTGTGTGTACATTTTCTCGGCACGCTCTTTGATGGCGCGAATATTTGCTTCGAGGCGTTGTTGCCGCCACATATCTTGCAGCATACGCACTGCCAATACCAGATTGGTGGGTGTCATGATGATAACTCGGCGATTGTAGGCCTCGTTCCATAGGTTGCGACCTTGTGTGCGAGCCTCGTCGAGTGCAAGCAGAAACATCGACTCGATGGGGATAAACATAATGACAAAGTCGTACGACTGCTTATTGCGCGAGGCATAGTCGCGCTCGGCAAGTTGTCGCATGTGATTGTACACCGATTCGAGGTGCTGCTTGGCATATACCCTGCGAGCATCGTCGGTAGTGGCATTCATATAGTTATCGTAGGCTGTAAACGACACTTTCGAGTCGATAATGAGGTCGCTGTGGTTGGGGAAATGGAGTATCGCATCGGGGCGTTTGTTATCGCCCTGTGCATCTACGGTTTTTTGTATCTCAAAGTCTTCTCCTTCACGCAGTCCCGACTGTTGCAGTATGTTGTGGAGTATCATTTCGCCCCAGTCGCCTTGTACCTTTGTACCACCACGCAGGGCACTCGATAGCTTGTCGGCCTCGCGCCGCATCTGTTCGTTTTGTAGGGCCAGTTGGTGTATCTGTTCTTGTAGCTTGGTGCGATCTCTGTTTTCGGTTTGGTAGCACTCAGCCACTTGTTTCTTAAATCCCTCGATATCGCGGTTTAACGGCTCCAAGATGGTCTTGAGATTTTCGCCACTCATCTCTTTGAAGGCGCGCGTTTTCTCGTCCATAATCTCCGAAGCCATATTTTTGAATTGCGATAGAGTGAGTTTGTGCAACTCGGCCATCTCGTTTTTCTGATTGTCGAGTTTCTCTTGTAGCAAGTCATACTCGGCCTTGAGACGAGCAAAGTGTTCTTTACCATCTGTTACCTGCGATAGCAGGTCGTTGCAACGTTCTAAGGCTTGTCCCAAAGCACCGGACTGCTCGTTGTATCGATCGTCAAGAGCCTTTTTATCAGCCTCTAAGCGTACCAATTGGTTGGTCTTGTTATAGTTTTCGGTCTCAAGATTGTTAGCTTTATTATGCCACTCATTGCATTCGTCTTGTTGTTTTTGCAGTTCATTCCGGGCAGCTTGTAGATCGGCTTTCAGGAGGTCTATTTCGCGTAAGAGTTCGTTACTGCGTTTTATATGCTGTAGGCGCATGAGTAAGTATGTTACTACTACTCCGGCTATAAGGGCTATCGATATATATATAATAGTTTCCATAGAGAGTATATGTGATATTTTGCGATGATAAAGTTAGTGATTTTTTTCTTATTATAGCACATTTAGTATTATCTTTGAGCAAAAATAGAATAATAAGTACCTAAATAGATATGATAGAACTGATAGAGAAATATTTTCCGAAGTTGAGCGAACGACAACGTGAACAGTATGCTGCATTGGGTACACTCTACCCCGAGTGGAATGCCAAGATAAATGTTATATCTCGCAAAGATATCGACAACCTATACGAGCACCATATTCTGCACTCGCTTGGCATTGCCGAGGTGTTGCAGTTTACCGACGGAACAACCTTGGTAGATGTGGGTACAGGAGGAGGTTTTCCCGGCATACCTTTGGCTATCATGTTTCCCAATTGTCACTTCCACCTCATCGATCGCATAGGCAAGAAGGTGCGGGTAGCTACCGAGATAGCTACTGCCATTGGACTTGACAATGTGTCGTTTCGTCATGCAGGTATTGAGGAGGAGAAGGAGAAGTTCGACTTTGCCATCAGTCGTGCCGTCATGCCTTTGCCCGACTTGGTGAAGTTGGTGCGTAAGAACATCTCTCCCAAGCAACACAATGCCATGGCCAATGGATTGTTGTGCTTGAAGGGCGGAAATCTCGAATCCGAGATAGCTCCGTTGCGCAAGCGACTATTGGAGTTTGACCTTAGCGATTACTTCAAGGAGGAGTTTTTTGAGACAAAGAAAGTATTGTATGTACAGATTTAATTAATCATTGTTTCGCATAAGTATTATGAAGATAACCCGCTTTTCATTCAATGCCTTTCAGGAACTCACTTACGTGTTGTGGGACGAGACAAGTGGCGAGTGTGCCATTATCGATCCCGGTTGTTACTATCGTCGCGAGTGTGAGGTGTTGGACAACTTTATAAGTAATAATAAACTCACAGTGAAGCATTTGTTGCTCACTCACTTACATCTCGATCACTATTTTGGAGCGCCTTATTTGTCGCGCACCTATGGTGTACCTGTGTCGGCAAGTCAAGCCGATGATTTCTTGCTCAATCTGATGCCTATGCAGGCCGATATGTATGGCACTCCGCTGCCCGAGGCACCTATAGCTACGGGTCGCTATTTGCAAGAGGGCGATACCATATATGTTGGTAATGAGCCTATTGAGGTACTGCACGTTCCCGGACACTCGAAGGGTAGTCTTGCCTACTATTTGCCACAATCGGGTTGTGTGTTTTGCGGTGATGCACTCTTTGAGGGTAGTATAGGTCGTACAGACCTGCCCGGAGGCGATTACGAGGAATTGCTCAATGCTGTGCGCACCCGTCTCTTCACCTTGCCGGCCGATACTGTAGCATACCCCGGTCATGGCGGCGACACTACCATAGGGGAGGAGATGCGTAGCAATCCGTTCTTCCAATAAAATAGATAAAGAGAAATAGAAAATTTAAGAGGCAACACCGGATTTTCCGATGTTGCCTCTTGTTTGGGATATACCCTCGGTTAATGCAAGCTGAGAGGAGGGCAATCCGTATTTTTAAGAAACATTCGCTTATACCAAACGGCCACCGTGCTTGATGTGTGTGCGTTGTTCGAGAGCCAATGTTACAGTAGGCTGGTCGCACACCTCGGTAGGACCAAAGTATTGGATAGGACCGGGATATACATACATGGTTTCGTATGCCCATTTCTCGCGGTTCTCGGCCAAGTAGCGGAATGGCTCGCCGTTGAGATCGACAAGAGCTTTTTGTATAACAGGTTTCATTTCGCCATGGCGACGCTCCATGTTCATCATCATGGTTACAGGTACACCACCGGCAATCCATTCGGCTGCAGGGCGTGTTGTGTTGCGTACGCTCGACATATATCCTGTCTTACCCTCGCCAATGAGCAATGCAGCTGTGTAGCCCAATGAGTAGCAATAGTCGGCATCGAAGTTTGAGGGTGTGGCACAACGGCCTTCGTAGCCAAAGAAGTGATATTGAGTAGAGAACTTACCATTAAACTTGCCGGCCTCTTTCATCTGTGCCAGTTTGCGACCTACCATCTCACCCAGCAACTTCTCAGTCTCTATGAGCGAAACTTGTACGTTGCCATGAGGGTCGCGGTCGAGTGTGAGCTGACGAGCCACGCGCTCGGGCAAGCTGGCATAGATGGCAGCATTCTCGGGCGATATGTGGTCGATGATATATTTGATTTGCTCGTTACGGGGTACGCGAGAGAACTCGGCAGCATGGTGTGCCAAGAAATCGTTGAGCTCGCTGATGAGGTTTTTCATAGCGGGGATAAACTCAATGATACCCTCGGGAATAAGGGCTACACCGTAGTTCTTGCCATTGGCCGAGCGTGTAGCTACTACATTGGCTATGTAGGTTACAATGTCGTCGAGAGTCATTTGTCGTTGCTCTACCTCTTCCGATATGAGGCAAATGTTGGGTTGAGTTTGCAAAGCGCATTCGAGAGCGATGTGCGAGGCCGAGCGACCCATCAACTTGATGAAGTGCCAATATTTCTGAGCCGAGTTGCAATCGCGTTGAATGTTGCCTATCATCTCGCCATATACTTTGCACGCTGTGTCGAAACCAAATGATGTCTCAATCATTTCGTTTTTCAAGTCACCATCTATGGTTTTGGGGCAACCTATTACTTGTACTCCGGCATTTATTTTCTTGTAGTATTCGGCCAACACGCAAGCGTTGGTGTTAGAGTCATCACCACCGATGATGACAAGAGCTGTGATATTGAGTGCGCGGAGTATCTCCAAGCCACTGTCAAATTGCTCTTTTGTCTCCAATTTGGTACGACCCGAACCTATAATGTCGAAACCACCGGTATTGCGATATTCGTCTATAATGTCGGCAGTGAGTTCTTTATATTGGTGGTTGATGAGACCTGCAGGGCCCAATAGGAAGCCGAAAAGACGACTTTCGCTGTTCATTGCTTTCAGACCATCGAAAAGACCCGATATAACGTTGTGTCCACCGGGAGCTTGACCTCCCGAGAGAATTACACCAACGTTGATGGCAGGATATTGACGTGCCTCTTCGCTACTTTCAAAGCGAAGTACGGGCATGCCATAAGTGTAGGGAAATAGTCGAGCAATTTCTTCTTGATCGGCAACCGACTCTGTTGTAGCCCCCTCTACGCAATGCACACCTGCTTGTATCGCAGTGGGCAATTTGGGACAATATGCTGCTCGAGCAATCTGTAATGCACTCTTTTTCATGAGATGAAATCTTTTGTCTTAAAATTAATACTCTTTTGAAGTCGCAAAGTTACGCAAAAAATACGAGGTCGGCAACAAGATTGCACTTAAAATACGCATTTGTTGCACAAACGTTGCACTGAAAAGAAGTGAAGTTTTGAGCCTTTGGCTTGCGTATTAAATAAAAAATATTAGTAACTTTGCGCTCAATTGCGACATTGCGTACCAAATGGCTATAACGGGCGTGCCCCGCTACTGAGGCAGTGTCGAGAAGGTAAAAGATAGAATAGATTTTCGTTCTTAAATAGGTAAATTTATATTCATATAACACAGTAAACGTTTAAGTTATGATTTATTCACACGAAGTAGAACACATGTGTGTTGTAAAGAAAGGAACCAATCATGGTCCTGCACCCATTCCCGAAGAGGGTCGTTGGGTGAAAGCTAAAGAAGTGGTAGATATCTCGGGCTTGACACATGGTGTGGGTTGGTGTGCTCCTCAACAAGGTGCTTGCAAGCTCACTCTCAATGTTAAGGAAGGTGTTATCCAAGAGGCTCTTGTTGAGACTATTGGTTGCTCGGGTATGACTCACTCGGCTGCTATGGCTTCTGAAATTCTCCCCGGTAAAACAATCCTTGAGGCGCTCAATACCGACCTCGTTTGCGATGCTATCAACACCGCTATGCGCGAGTTGTTCTTGCAAATCGTTTATGGTCGCACTCAATCGGCCTTCAGCGAAGGTGGTCTTATGATTGGTGCAGGCCTCGAAGACCTTGGTAAAGGTTTGCGTAGCCAAGTTGGTACTATGTATGGTACATTGGCCAAAGGTCCTCGCTACCTCGAGATGGCCGAAGGTTATTGCAACCGCGTAGCCCTCGATGAGAATAACGAAATTATCGGTTACGAGTTTGTTCACCTTGGCAAGTTCATGGATATGGTGAAGAAAGGCGAAGATGCCAACGAAGCTCTCAAGAAAGCTACCGGTACTTACGGCCGCTTCACTACCGAGCAAGGTGCAGTTAAACACATTGACCCCCGTCACGAATAATAATAGGAGGAAGAAACTATGATAAGAGAAGTAAAATTTGAAAGCCAAGACCGTCGTATCAAGCAAATTCTTGCCGCATTGAACGCCAACGGCATCAAAGACATCGAAGAGGCTAACGCTATATGTGAGTCTTATGGTCTCGACCCCTATAAAACTTGTGAAGAAACTCAACCTATCTGCTTCGAGAACGCTAAGTGGGCATACGTTGTAGGTGCTGCTATCGCATTGAAGAAAGGTTGCACATCGGCTGCCGATGCTGCTGAGGCTATCGGTATCGGTTTGCAAGCATTCTGTATCCCCGGTTCTGTTGCCGACGACCGTAAAGTAGGTCTTGGTCATGGTAACCTTGCTGCTCGTTTGCTCCGCGAAGAGACTAAGTGCTTTGCTTTCTTGGCAGGCCACGAGTCTTTTGCTGCTGCCGAAGGTGCTATCAAGATTGCCGCTAAAGCCGACAAGGTGCGTAAAGAACCTCTCCGTTGTATCCTCAACGGTCTTGGTAAAGACGCTGCTTACATCATCTCGCGTATCAACGGTTTTACATATGTTCAAACCGAGCTCGACTACGCTACAGGTGAGTTGAAAGTAATTCGTGAAGTTCCCTTCTCGCAAGGCGATCGTGCTAAGGTGAAATGCTACGGTGCTGATGACGTGCGTGAGGGTGTTGCCATCATGTGGCACGAAGGTGTAGATGTATCTATTACCGGTAACTCTACCAACCCCACTCGTTTCCAACACCCCGTTGCCGGTACTTATAAGAAAGAGTGCAACGAGCGTGGCAAAAAGTATTTCTCAGTAGCTTCGGGTGGTGGTACAGGTCGTACATTGCACCCCGATAACATGGCTGCAGGTCCTGCTTCGTATGGTATGACCGATACTATGGGTCGTATGCACAGCGATGCTCAATTTGCCGGTTCTTCTTCAGTTCCTGCTCACGTTGAGATGATGGGCTTCCTCGGCATCGGTAACAACCCCATGGTAGGTTGTACAGTAGCTTGCGCTGTTGACGTTGCTACTGCACTCAATAAGTAATCAATCGTTACGATTGCATATAGAAAAAGGCTCTCAGAATAGTTCTGAGGGCCTTCTTTGTATCATAGCCTTATTGGACGGTAGGTGTATTAAAATACCCAATAGTGCCCCTTGCCCATATAGAAGAGATCTTGGTTGCGCTTGAAGGCTTTTTCTCCTCTTGGTCCTATCATTTTATTTCTAAGTTCTATGCCGTGACCATCTTCGAGGTTATGGGTAGGTTCATGAATAGATAGTGCTTCCAATGAGTCTTCGGGTAGTTGCACGGCATTGAAACAGAAATTGTTCTGTCGAACGTTTATTTAAAATATCAAGGTTGTGCTTGCAAAAGAGCAGGCACAACCTTGTTTATATACGATAAGTGTGTGTGGCTTATCCTATGTTATAGAGTACTTGTGCAGGAGGGAAGAGCAACAACTCGCCAATGAGAACAGCAGCACCGGCCAAGTAGCCAAGCATTGCCACGAGCGAGATGTTCTTCAAGTACCAACCGAAGTTGATTTTCTCAAGACCCATTACCACAACACCTGCAGCCGAACCGATGATGAGCATTGAGCCACCCACACCGGCGCAGTAGGTAAGAAGCAACCAGAAATTACCATCTTGTATGAAATTGATATCCCAGCTTCCGGCAGCAAGAGCTTGTGCTTGCTCGAGGGGTATAATTTCGTACATACCTTGTGCGGCAGCAACGAGGGGTACGTTATCGACGATAGAAGAGAGGAAGCCGAGTACGATATTGATAATATTTACATCGCCTACATTCACAGCCAACATATTGGCCATATCGCCGAGGATACCTGTCGATTGCAATACGGCAACTGCCATGAGGATACCCAAGAAGAAGAGGATAGTGGGGGTATCGATGCGTTGCAATACGCGGGGCAAACGGAATTGTTGTTGAGGATCCAATGCCTTGCCGTTGTACAACATCTCGGTTACAATCCACAAGATACTCAATGAGAAGAGCATACCGATGAAGGGAGGCAAGTGAGTGATAGTCTTGAAGATGGGTACGAATATAAGACCGCATACGCCCAAGAAGAAGAGCAACTTGCGCTCACCCTTGGTTATGTTCTTGTTCTCCTCAACTTCGCCACACTCTACTGCTGCCAACTCGCCTTTGAGCTTGCGTGTAACAAACAGCATGGGGATAATCATAGCCATGAGGCTGGGGAGCAATATGTACATTATAACAGCACCTGTAGAGACGTTGCCCTTAACCCACAACATGATGGTTGTAATATCGCCAATGGGCGACCATGCGCCACCGGCATTGGCTGCGATGATAATCATACTTGCATACAACCAACGCTCTTTGGGTTCGTTGATAAGCTTACGCAACAACATTACCATTACGATAGATGTTGTGAGGTTATCGAGGATAGCCGACATGAAGAATGTTACGAAACCAAGAATCCACAAGAGTTTCTTTTTGTTGCGCGATGTGATGCGGTCGGTGATGATACAGAAACCTCCGTGAATATCAACCAACTCAACGATAGTCATTGCACCGATAAGGAAGAACAATGTAGTTGCTACCTCACCCATGTGGTGCAAAATCTCGGCATTGACAAAGTCGCTGAGGTGTCCGGCATAGCCATGCTCAGCTGCTTTTTCAACTACAAAAGGAAGTGCATCGGCTCCGAGGATAAAGAGTACCCACATTACCATACCCAAGAGCAGGGCAGTAGCTGATTTGTCGATTTTAATGGGGTGTTCGAGTGCTATGAGAAGATAGCCTATAACGAACACCACTACAAGTGCTGCATACATAAAATTATAAGATTTATAGGTTTTTAAATTAATGAGTGCAAAAGTAGTATAATAAATTGATAATACCGCCTCTTTGTCACAATAAAAATGGGGGATTTTAACAAATAACAAGAAAATGCCCTACAATATACTGCAGGGCATTTTCTTATAGGGATAGATTTCCTATCGGCTTACAACTATTTTCGATGTAGAGCGAGCTCCGTTGCTGATAACTTCGACGATGTATATACCAGCTGTATAGCCGTGCATAGGTATGTATAGCTCACTATTGTCGTATGTGCCATGCAAGCAACCATCTATGCTGTATATGTGTATGGTGTCGTACTCACCGGCAACAAACAGATTGCCATGCGATAGGTAGGCGAGTGGTGCGGTGTTGGTGGTTGTCCCTTTGACAGCGGCATTATCAACCATCAAGAATGAAATGTTGGCAATCTCGGTGTCGAATGTAGCTCGCGAGAGGTCAAATTCACTACTATTGCCCGAGTAGTACCACATACGCCACAATCCACTGTCATCGCGACTGCCATAGAACATCAGGTTATAGTCTGTCTGCTTGGAGCTGTGACGAGTGTGCACAATGAGGTTTTTACCACCGGTGTAGATGAAAGGGGTATCGAATGGTATGTAGATAGAAGTAGAGGTTGGGGTGGGCTGTACTACGCCGTCAAAGACTTGTGTCAGGGCTAATGATGCCTCGGGGCCCTCAATTTCCTTGTCGGTAGAGTGAGTGAGGAATACTTGGGCATTGAAGTTCTTTACATCTTGGTTGTTGAATACGTAGGGATAGTATATGATACCTTTTATGAGCCAACTGCCTGTCTCAAATGCTATATTGCTATGGCTAATCTCTTCGGCATAATACAATGTCTCCGAGCGACTATACTTGTATGAAGGTTGTATGGGGCTATAGCTCATGATGGCTTCATTGTGCTTTATGTGTGCCCAGTCGCCTTCCTCTATTATCTCTATTTCGAAAGCTTCACTACGGTTGTTGCTTGTAGTAGTGTCTCCCTCCATTTCTACAACGGCATACAGTGTAATAGTGCCCTCTTCTTGAGGTGTCCATTGTGTGAGGTGTTCTCGCCATTGGTTTGGCTCGAGTAAGGGGCTGTTTTGGGTATAAGTGATTACGTTGTCGTTTTCATCTACAATATTGATAACGTATCCTTCTAACGCATCAGCTCCCTCGTTTTTTACGGTTATAGCAAAGCTGATTTCTCTGTTTACATTTCCTATATTGAAGCAACTAACCTCTTCTATGGCAATATCAATAGCATCTAACTCACGTACCAACACATTGGTGATTTGCACCATCACTGCATTGCGTATGTGGAAACCTAAGTGGTAGTTGCCATCGGCATTCACCTTGAATGTGACCTTTTGTGGCGCAAATTGCATATCAATAACGAGGCTGTCGATAGAGCTGATGATGGTAGATTGTGCCTCGATGGTGGCCTCGCTACCCAATGTGACGTTGTAATCGACGGGGAATATTGTACCCAACAACAGCATATCGTATTCCATGGCGTATGTTACACCTGCTTTGAGTGCAAGGGGCGGAGTGATGAGCCAATCGTTTGCCTCGGTTTCGGGATTGTACTTGGTATCGGGAGCAAATTTCATGAATGTCTGTCCTGTGCTTTTGTATGAGGCCGGGAACCATTCGTGTCCATCATTGTCGCCATCAATAACGGTCCACGCATTAACTTCGGTATCGGTAGCAAATGATGTAGAGTACGGAATGCTGAGGGCTGTTCCGACAACTACGTTGTTGCTGGTGCGTGGCACGCCTATACCGTCGGTTGTTTTAGCTATCACTTCATAGGTATAGCCACGCGATATTTCAAAGTCGGTGTCGGTAACAGTAGTTTCAGTAATATCTTCAGCTATTACTTTATTGTCGGGCATGCGTGTTACGCTGTAGGTGAGCGACGCAAGGTCGTACCAACCACCGTATTTACCCGATAGGGGTTGTTCCCAACTTACTATAACCTTGTTTTCATCGGCTACCTTGGCAGCAACGAGGTTTTGCACTTGGCCCGGTATATCGCGGCCTATGAATATGTTCTTAACAACTGCCGGTTTGCCTTCGCCTGCATTGTTGTTACAGATGATGCGATATTCGTGCAAGCCCGAAGCTATGTTTTGGTCTATATAGGTTGCTTTTTGTCCGGCAACTTGGTTGCTGAGAGTTGCTACCAATGCATCGTCACGAATAATGCTTATAGAGATACTTTCGTTGATGGCAGTACCATCGATGAGGGTAGAGGGGTTGGTCCATGAGAGAGTGGCCGAGCCAGCGCCTGCCGCCGCAGGTGTGATGGTGAGATCGGTAACGGCACTTGGGCGGTTGGGTGCGACCGGATTGCTGTCGATATATAGACCTATAACCTCGGAGTTGTCATTGAAATTGCCTATCTTGTGGTAGGTAATTGCATCATTGCTGAAATCAAATTTTGAGAAAAATCCTGTTCCTATATTGTTCTTAACCGAGAAACCGCTCCAGTAGAGTTACCCATCGGCAGGATTGAAGCACATCGATTGTAGGGTTGAGGGTATATCGGTACTGCTGCCTTTCACTTCCAAGGGCATACCGTTGCTTTTATCTATGCTCCATAGCTTGCCATTGGAGTCAATACCCCAAAGTTCTCCCTTGTTATCACAGGCAATAGTAACAAGATTGCAAAAGCTCTGATGTCCTATATTGGTCATTTTTCCGGTTGTGAGGTCTATCTTGAGTAGAGCGAGTTCTACTTCCAATGTGTTGTCGTCGTCCTCGCTGATGGCTGTTTCGAGGTCGTAGCCTATACCATACATATTGCCGGTAGTGCTGTCGAAGGTCATGTCGGAGAAAATAATGGCCGACTCGTAGTTTTCTATCGTGTAACTGGCTATAGTATCTATGTCAAAAGTCTCCATATCCATTGCCAATAGGTCGTAGGTACACATGCCATCTTGTGAATTGGCCATGTAGTAGTATCCGTTGGCATAGGCGGCGGCGCGTATGTAGTAGTCCGAAAGGTCTTTTATGGTTACAATCGTGTCGGAAAGATCGATATAAAATGAGACAAATTCTTGCACCGCACCACGCTCTTGGTCGTAGGCTCTTATGCCATAGGCTTGAGCCGTCAAGCCACTATTGTTGGCCGGCGATGCGTAGTTGATAGCTCTCTGTTGGTTTGGGGTGAATGTCTTGGTAGTGAATGTCTTGATGTTATTTTTCTTTATCGCAATTTGTGCGGTAGCGATATTGCATAGCGCAGCAATGATAAGGAAATTGATAAGCAATAATTTTTTCATGGTTTATTTTTTTTAAAACTTCACCACAAATATAGTATATATTTGCAATATTTTATGCATATAAAGGTGCTTTTTTTATTCCTTTGTGCTGTATGTTTATGAAAACCAAATAGTTGGTGTGTAGGGTGCGTTTATTATTCAACTATTTAAGTTGGCTTGCTATTGTAGTACAATCTTCATGGCGGGTATTATAAACAAAACGAGGGTGTGTCAAAAAACAATTTTGACACACCCTCGGTGTTATGAATAGTAAGCGTTAGGCTTATCTTTCAAGTTTAGCAATGCGCTCCATACCCACTTTGATAGCAGCTTCGTTGGCGGGTATAAGTTTGTGGTGACGCTCAGGAAGAGATTTCTTCAAGCCCAAAACTACGCTGTCCATAGTAACCATGGGACGCAATTTGAGCAAGCCACCCATCACAATCATATTGAAAGCTTTTGAGTTGTTCAACTCGGCAGCAATCTCGGTAGCGTTGATGCAATAGCACTCGATGTCGGTGCGAGTAGGAGGAGTAGTAATACCGTAGCTATCGTAGATGAGGATACCACCGGGTTTTACTTTGCTCTCAAACTTGTCAAGTGAAGGTTGGTTGAGTACGATAGCCACGTCGTAGGCGTTGAGAACGGGCGAAGAAATGCGCTCGTCGCTCAAGATAACAGTAACGTTGGCAGTACCACCACGTTGCTCGGGACCATAGGCGGGCATCCAAGTTACCTCTTTGCCTTCCATAATACCCGAGTAGGCCAAAATTTTACCCATTGAGAGGACACCTTGTCCACCAAATCCGGCAATGATTATTTCGTGTGTCATAGTTCTAATTTTAGATTATTCGTTTTTCAAATCGCCCATGGGATACTCGGCGAACATATTCTCTTCCATCCAAACGTTGGCTTTGTCGGGTGACATTTTCCAACCGGTGTTACAAGTAGATACGATTTCGATAACCGAAGTACCTTTCTTGTTCATTGAGTTCTCAAAGCCTTTCATGATAGCTTTTTTGGTCTTGCGGATAGCAGCAGGTGTGTGCACACTTTGACGTGTTACGTAGCAAGTACCTTTGAGCTTGGCAAGGAGTTCACCAATGTGCAAGGGATAACCATTCAACTCGGGTTTACGGCCGTAGGGGCAAGTAACAGTTACCATACCTTCGAGGGTAGTGGGAGCCATTTGACCACCGGTCATACCATAGATACCGTTGTTGATGAAGATGATAGTGATGTTCTCACCACGGTTACAAGCGTGGATAGTCTCGGCAGTACCAATAGCGGCGAGGTCACCGTCACCTTGGTATGTGAAGACGAGCTTGTGGGGGTTGAGACGCTTTGCAGCAGTAGCTACTGCTGGTGCACGACCGTGAGCGGCTTGAATCCAGTCAACATCTACATAGTTGTAAGCAAATACTGCACAACCTACAGGTGATACAGCGATGGTGTTTTCCATCATGCCTATTTCTTCGATAATCTCGGCAACAAGTTTGTGTACTACGCCGTGGCTACATCCGGGGCAGTAGTGCATGGTATTGTCATTGAGCAAGGTGGGCTTGCGATAGACAAGGTTTTCGGGTTTGATTATTTCGTTTACGTCCATTTTCTTAAGGTTTTAATGGTAATCACTGATTACATGAGTTTCTCTTTGATAGCTGCAACTACTTCTTCGGGGCTGGGAACTATACCACCCAAGCGACCAAAGTGCTCAACGGGGAGGCTGCAGTTTACGGCGAGCTTAACATCGTCGATCATTTGACCGGCGTTGATCTCGGCTACCAATACACCTTTCTTGCCCTTAGCTGCTTCTGCAATAGCTTTTGTGGGGAAAGGCCACAATGTGATGGGACGCAACAAACCGAGTTTGATGCCTTCTTCTTTGGCAAGGTCGATTGCCTTTTGGCAGATACGAGCCATAGAACCAAATGCTACCATCAAGTAGTCAGCATCTTCGCAGTTGATTGTCTCAAAACGTACTTCGTTAGCCTCTATCTCGGCATATTTAGCTTGCAACTTGAGGTTGCGTTGCTCCATAACAACGGGGTCCATCTCCAATGAAGTGATGACGTTGCGTGCGCGGTCGGGTGTGCGACCTTGAGCTGCCCAAGGCTCTTGTTTGCGGATTTGCTCCTCTGTGCGACGCTCGCGGAAGGGAGGCAAAACAACTTTCTCCATCATCTGGCCGATAACACCGTCAGAGAGAATCATTGCGGGGTTGTGATATTTGAATGCGAGGTCGAAACCGAGGTTTACAAAGTCGGCCATCTCTTGTACCGATGCGGGAGCCAATACGATGAGACGATAGTCACCATGACCACCACCCTTACAAGTTTGATAGTAGTCGGCTTGGCTGGGTTGGATAGTACCAAGACCGGGACCTCCACGCATTACGTTGAGGATAAGACAAGGAAGCTCGGCACCTGCACAATATGAGATACCTTCTTGTTTTAGACTGATACCGGGGCTTGATGATGAAGTCATAACGGCTTTACCGCAACATGCACCACCATATACCATGTTGATAGCTGCCAACTCACTTTCGGCTTGCAATACTACCATACCGGTTGTTTCCCAAGGCTTTTCAGCCATCAATGTTTCCATAACCTCCGATTGGGGGGTGATAGGGTAACCGAAGTATCCGTCAGCACCGCTGCGGATTGCTGCATGAGCGATGGCTTCGTTACCTTTCATCAATTTTACTTCTTCACTCATATGTGTTTTTCTTTGTTTGTTCGTTACTCTCTATATGCATTGCTGCGATATAGCATTAAAGTTTCACTTTATATACCTCGATACATCCGTCGGGACATACGATACCGCAACTTGCACAACCAATGCAGTTGTCGGGGTTTGCCATATAGGCGTAGTTATAGCCTTTTTGGTTTACTTTTTGAGGTTGTAGCGCAAGCACGTCTGACGGGCACGCTACGACGCACAAGTTGCAGCCTTTGCAACGTTCAGCGTTCACGGTAATAGCTCCTTTGATTTTTGCCATAGCTTAGGTTTTAATAATTGTAAACTTATCGCGTTACAATCACAAGTGCCTGATGATTAAGGTATTGTAATTGTGTGTTTCTCTCTGTTTTTTAATGCGCTTATTGCGAGTATTTTATCTTTATATCGCAGTAGTGCACTATTCGGTTGTAAAGATATGAAAAGTTTTTTATCTGTGTGTTGTATTATTGTATATTAACAGATTTTAACGCCCGAGAAGCCCATGAAAGCCATAGCTAACAGTCCGGCTGTAATGAGAGCAATGGGTATGCCTTGCATGGCTTTGGGAGTTTCGTTGAGGCTCAACTGTTCGCGAATACCTGCAAAGATAGTGAGTGCCAGGGTGAAACCTATGGAGGTTGATATGGCATATACTGCCGACTCTACAAGGCTGTAATCTTTTTGTATGACTAATATGGCTACACCCAGAATGGTACAGTTGGTTGTGATGAGTGGCAGAAACACACCCAATGCTTGGTAGAGTGTAGGCGATACTTTCTTGAGTATTATCTCAAGCATTTGTACCAGAGCGGCAATGACCAGAATGAATACGATTGTCTGCATATAACCCAAATTGAACGGGGTGAGCAGGTATTCTTGCAGTAGGTATGTGACGATAGTAGATATAAGCATTACAAATGTAACAGCTGCACCCATACCTATGGCCGAGTCGATTTTTTTCGATACACCCAAGAAGGGACATATGCCGAGAAATTGCGATAATATGATATTATTGACAAATACGGCTGTGATAAAGATTGATATGTATGTGAGCATGTGTTTATCGGGTTTTTAGTTTATTGAATAGTGCTATGAGCAGGCCTAATGCGATGAATGCTCCGGGTGCGAGAACAAAGGCGAGTGCTCCGTAACTCTCGGGGAAGATGGTGATGTCGAAGATACGACCTGTGCCCAATAACTCGCGAGTGGCTCCGAGTAGGGTGAGCGAGAGTGTAAATCCGAGTCCTATACCTATACCATCAAGTAGCGAGTCGAATGGATTGTTTTTGGCTGCAAAGGCTTCGGCCCGACCCAAGATGATGCAGTTTACGACAATAAGGGGTATGAAGAGACCCAAACTTTTGTACAGCTCGGGCAGGTATGCTTGCATACATAGTTGTAGTACTGTTACAAAGGCGGCAATAACAACGACAAATGCGGGTATGCGTACTTTGTCGGGGATAAAGTCTTTTATTAAAGAGATGGCTACATTGCTACACATGAGTACAAACATGGTGGCAAGTCCCATACTCATTCCATTGAGAGCCGATGATGTTGTGCCCAATGTGGGACACATACCGAGCAACAACACGAATGTGGGATTCTCGGTAATTATTCCGTTGAGTATTATTTTGAGTTTATTCATGACTATTGGCCTCCTCTTGTTGGGTGGGTTGTGTTGTTTGGCTACTCTTCTTTGTGCTACTCGATAGAGCATCTAAGGGGCGCTTCATATATGCTTGGTAGGCAGTGCTGATGACTTGCAAAAAGGCGCGTGATGTGATGGTAGAGGCGGTTATTGCATCTATATCGCCACCATCTTTGCTCACTGTCAGGTTGCAAGTTTCGGGATTGCGTCCCAAGATACTTTGATTGTTCTTGTCGGTGCGAAACCATTGTTCCATCTTGGCTCCCAATCCGGGTGTCTCGCTGTGGCTTAGCACTCGATATTGGCGTATAGTGCCATCGACCTCAAAGCCTGCTATGACTACTATCTCGCCGTTAAATCCGTTGTTGGTAGAGGCTTTTACTGCAGCTCCTACGTTTTTTCCATCTTTGAGGGCCGGATATATAATAATGTGTTGCCCTTCTACGGTAATGGTGTCGCTCTCGGCAATGGGATTGTTGTCGAAGTCGGGTGCGACGTAGCGTATGGCCTCTTCTTGAGCCTTAGCATTGGCTTGGGATATGGGAGCTTCGGTGAGTTTATATACACTGCCGAGTATGGCTCCTACCAATGCGGTGATGATAGTGAGCACCAATACCATATTGACTATACTCGATTTTATCTTAGCCATGTCTCTTTACCTCCCCAAATCTTTTAGGTGTCATATACTTGTTGATAAGTGGTGTCACTCCATTCATAATGAAAATTGCAAACGAAAGTCCCTCGGGATATGCTCCCC
The DNA here is from genome assembly GCA_017410245.1 of Bacteroidaceae bacterium. Taxonomy (GTDB): domain Bacteria; phylum Bacteroidota; class Bacteroidia; order Bacteroidales; family Barnesiellaceae_A; genus Barnesiella_A. The sequence goes on along the minus strand of JAFQRE010000044.1, from coordinate 45,586 downwards.
AAAGGCGTATCACTACGGTGATGATACCGATAAGCACGCCATACAACAGCATACCTCCAGGAGTCATGGGCGATGTGACATAGTCGGTAGCCATAAAGATGGCTCCCAACAACAAGCCTCCCGAGAAGATTTGCAGCTCGGAGAAGATGATGGCATACTCCCAACCTTGACTTATTGTTACAGCAAATGAGAACAAGAAGACGGTGGCTATAATAGAAACCGGAATGTGCCATGTGATGATTTTCTTCCACAACAGGTAGAGAAATCCTATGATGAGAGCTATGGCACTCACCTCGCCAAAGCTACCTCCGGCATTGCCCACAAGTGTCTCCAATACGTCAATATTGACAATCTCCTCTACGTTGCCTCGCTTGAGAATGCTCAGCGTTGTAGCTCCGGTTTGTCCATCAACACCTATGCCCCATGGTGCAGGTATGGGCCATGTTGTCATCTGTTGAGGGAATGATATGAGCAGGAATATGCGGCCTGCCAATGCGGGGTTGAAGATGTTGTTGCCTATGCCGCCAAAGGCCATCTTGCCTATACCTATGGCAAATAATGCTCCTACTACAACTATCCACAAAGGAATGCTGGCCGGTAGGTTGAATGCCAATAGTACGCCGGTGAGTATTGCCGAACCATCGCCGATGGTGCTACGTTGGCCAAGCAGGTATCTCTGAATGAGATACTCAAAGGTGATGCAGGCAACTACCGATGTGGCCGTAACCAACAAGGCATCGATGCCAAAGTAATATAGCGATACCAAAAATGCCGGTATAAGTGCTATTAAAACGCCATACATACATTGAGTTGTGCTAAGTCCGCTGTGTACGTGGGGCGAGGGTGATACTACTAATTTGTTCATCTTGTGTATTATGCAGTGTTTTTGTAAACCGTATTATTTATTTTTTAGTCTCGGCGTTGCGAGCTCTTATTATGCCCATTACTTTTCCTTTGCCATAGCGTATGTAGTCGAGTAGCTGACGATGAGCCGGACAGGAGTATGAGCAACAGCCACACTCTATGCAGTCGTAGATGCGTCGCTCCTCGGCTATCTCATAGTTGCCTATGGCGACGGCTTTCGATAGCAGATATGGCTCCAAGCCCATGGGGCAAGCAGCTACGCACTTGGCACATCTTATACAAGGCGATGGCTCTATGCGGTGGGCCTCACTATCGTCCATGACCAGTATTCCCGATGTCCCTTTGCTTGTAGGGGCTTCTATGTTTTGTGTGGCTCTACCCATCATGGGGCCTCCCAATACTATTTTACCGGTATTTTCGGGCAGTCCTCCGGCCTCCTCAATGAGTTGCGAGACAGGCATGCCTATGCGAGCCAAATAGTTGCCGGGACGCGCTAATGACTTGCCTGTGACGGTTACAATACGCTCTATGAGTGGCTTGTTCTTCTGTACAGCTTCATATACAGCATAGGCTGTGGCTACGTTTTGCACTACAGCACCTGTCGATACCGGTAGTGCTCCACTGGCTACTTGGCGGCCTATGACAGCATCGATGAGTTGCTTCTCTCCACCTTGAGGGTATCGGCATTGCAAGCGCACTATCTCTATGCCTTTGTGTTCTTGTGCCTTATGTTTAAGTAGCTCTATAGCATCGGGTTTGTTCGCCTCTATTCCTATGTATGCTTGTGTTACATTGATGGCTTTCATCAAGATTTCTACTCCCACCATTATCTCATCGGCTTTAGCCAGCATCAGTGCATGGTCGTTGGTGAGGTAAGGCTCGCATTCAACAGCATTTATGATGAGTACTTCGGGCTTCATGTTGGGTGGAGGCATGAGCTTTACCTTGGTAGGGAATGTTGCGCCTCCTATACCTACAATACCCATTTGGTCTATTTTGTTGATAATTGCTTGGGCATCGAGGTTGCATGAACTTATCAATGCGTCGCTGCGGTCGATACTCTCTTCCCATGTGTCACCTTCCACATCTATATATATAGCAGGTTTCTGATAACCCGAGGCATCGGTTACGTTATCTATTTTTGCCACTTTGCCCGATACGGGAGAGTGTATGTTGGCCGATACAAAGCCATTGGCTTTGGCAAGCAATGTGCCCACCTTCACCATGTCGCCTTTGGCAACAATAGCTTCGGCCGGAGCTCCTATGTGTTGCGATAGCAAGATAATTGCTTGCTTGGGTAGCGAAGCATGGGTAATGGGGGCTCCTGCTGTCAGTTTGTTTTCGCGGGGGTGAACACCGCCTATTCTGAATGTTTTCATAGTCAATCAGGGTAGTTGGTTATTGCTTTTGTTGAGTTGTTGTTTCGGTAGGCTCAACAACTTTCTTGGGTGGAAAATTGACTGCTAAAATAGCTCCTGTAGGACACACATCGACACATTTGCGACACATCTTACACTTGTCGCTATCGATGTACGACACATTGTTGGCTATGGTAATAGCCTCAAACTTACACTCTTTGGCGCATTTGCCACAGCCTATGCAAGCTACATCGCATGCTTTGCGAGCTATACCTCCCTTATCTTTGTTTACACAACTCACATATACGCCACGACCTTTGGGCCCTTTTCGGCGCACCTCTATGATGTTGCGTGGGCAAGCACGAGCACAAGCTCCGCAACCTCCACATATATCTATATCTACAACCGGCAGTCCGGTGTTGGGGTCTATACTGATGGCACCAAGGCTGCACACCGATACGCAATCGCCACAGCCCAAACAGCCGTAGGCACAACCTGTATTGCCTGCATAGAGGCTGTTGATAATAGCACAATTGGACGCACCCTCGTAGATGCCGGTGCGGGGGCGATATTGGCACGTACCATTGCAACGTACAACAGCCACACGAGCCTCGGCTTCGTGAGCCTCTTTGCCCAATACCGATGCTATCTTTTTCATCGTTTCATTACCACCCACAGGGCATAACATGCCTTCGAGTGAATGGGCATTGACACACGACTCGGCAAAGTTGCGACAACCTGCCTTGCCACACCCTCCACAATTGGCTCCCGGTAGTAGCTGTTCCACCTCGTCGATGCGAGGGTCTTCTTCTACCTTGAAGCGTTGGGCTATTACATAAAGTATTAGCGCTGCAATAGCTCCTATAGAGGCTAACGAAATAATAGAGATTGTGATGATATCCATTTTATATATTTAGGTTCAATACTATATTTTCTGTTTTATATAGAATATAAATTGCTGTTCCAAACGTTTGCGCATAAGCCACAATACAATGTAGTATGGTATAAGAACACATAGTGTGAGTAGCCCTGTTGTTAGTTCATTGGTGATAAACTGACTGACAATGAGCAATGTGCCAATAGCAATAAACAATGGTATGATGATGGCCAATACAAGTGCCTTGTAGCCCATTGTGGTGCGGGCATATACTATAACGTTGTCGCCTATACTCAGTGTGGTATCGTCTGTTTCGGCATCTATTATCTTTTCCTTGCTCTCGGCAACGGTACATAGCGAAGCAGCCTTGCACGTGGCACAGGCCGACTGTTGCACAATTTTTACTGCATACTTATGTGGAGCAGTGTGTGCTACAATAGTTCCTTCGTGTTCTATATACTTGCTCATAGAGGTTGGCTTGTATTATTATTTATGCGTTGATGCTTATAGTAGTTCTTTGTACCAAAGTATCTTGTATATAGTTGCTTATACTTGTCACTCTCTTGTACGACAGATAACCAAGAGTTTATGCTATCGCATAGGCTGGTACTCTCCTTACGCATTGTCCACGACATGAATTGTGTGAAACTTATATCGGTAGAGTAGTCGATGTTGTCGTATTCCTCGGCAATGATAACAGCGCTTGCTTCGTCGCACACGGCATAGTCTATCTCACCGGTGGCAACAAGAATGATGAGTTGCTCAGCTCCATAGTCGGGCATTTCGCATATATGTATGGTATCGCCTATCTCTTGCGCCAAGTTTTCGATGCGTAGTCGAGTGGGGGTGTCTTGTGCTATGTGCAGGGTGCAACCTTTCAAGTCGAGTTGATTTCTTATGCCGGTGTTGCCTGTTGAATCGATGCGTTGTATGAGTACTTGCTTGTTGAGCAACAGGGGCTTGCTGAAGATATACTCCTGTTTGTTCTCGCTTGTGATAGGTATTTGTTGCGCTACGATGTCGTAGGTGCGGTTGTTGAGCAGGTCTATACTGCGGGCGTAACTTGCTTCGGGGTGAATGTTAAACTCAATGCCCGATACCTCACTGAGCATCTGTAGTAGCTCAAAGTCAAATCCTGTTATGCTGTCTCCTTCGATGTGGTATGATATGGGCGAGTAGTTGACGGCTACATTGATAGCACCGCGTTTTATTATATCGTCATAGTCGTGTGCGACGTTATAGTCGGTCTCTATGCGTACAATCCTTGTGCCTATAACAATGAGTATTACTATAGCGACAATAATAGATATGGGTACAATCACTCTCTTTTTCATAACCTCATGTTAGTTGGCAAAATCGACCGATACGCCTAATTGAAGCATCGCCGGATTGAGTGGGTAGTGGGGAATGGTGAAGTAGTTGTTACCACCAAATAACCCTTGGTTGAAGTGTGAGTACATGATGTAGAAGCGAGCTTTCTTGAGTTTGGCATTTACATATACGTTCATAAACGGATAGTTTCCTATCTCTATCTCGTCTTGGTTGTATCGTGAGATGAGTGCCGGTTGGTATGCAGGTGCCTTGAAGGCCGAGTACCAGTTGCAATCAACTCCCACTTGCAGGTGCAATACCTTGGCAATGGGGAAGAGTAGGTAGAAATTGCCGTATGCACTAAACGTGGGTAATGGTAGCACCCCTTGGTTGGAAGATAGCTGATAGGTGCCTTCGAGGTCGAGATGGAAGATACTCACCTTGAAGTTTTGTCGCAATGTAGCACTTATGACTTGTATGTTGTTACTCTCTTGGCGAGGTAGGCACTCTTGGTCGAAGTAGATATAATTCTGAATATTCTCAAAACCCGCATGTATGTGTGTGCCTGTCTTGGGGAATGATATTTCTCCACCTACTCGCAGGCGACGAGTCTTGCCGAAATCGTTGTCCCAGATAAAGTGGTTTGAGATATATTGCTTGTAGAAAAACGAGGGTGTAGTATTCTTGAACAATACATTGCCTTGTATGCTCAATGTGTCGTTCCAGACAGGTATTTTGGTGCCTATCTTACCGGTAATGTCTATATCGCCCATTACGGCATCTACCAGTCCTACGCGTGCATTGGCCTCATAGGTAAGCCATGAGCCTTGTCGTTTCCACAACTGTCCGCCTATCCACAATGCGTGTTGGGTAGTTTGTGCCGCTATATTATGGTCGGGCATAGGTGTTAGTGATGACGATTGAGGGAAAGTATCTACTACCTGATTGAACTTGCGCACCTCATAGGTGGCGTATGCACCCAAGCCCATGGGGAAGTATTTGCTCAGTCCTTCGTGAATGGTCAGTCCCACTGTATTGGCCAAAGCCCAATAGCTCGATACCTCATTGGTACCATCGTACGTTAGGTATGTATTCTTGAAAAACGAGTGGTCTTCTTGTGATGACTGATTGACAAATCGATGCGATGCGCCCTCGTAGGTGAGAGTGTGTACGATACTCGATACTGGAACAAACTCTTCGATGTAGGAGCTATCTTCTTCCGATTCTATTATTTCCTTGTAGTGGCCGAGGTTGTAACGATGTGTCACATATAGGTCATGCCCGATAAGGTGGCTGAATGCCTTTGATAGATTGGTGGGTATGGTGCGGGCATCTACTTTGGTATCGCCACCTTGTACCGATGCGGGGTCGAGTATAAAGTCGTCGTTGGCAATACCTCCATTCTCGGCTGCTATGTAGTCGTAATGATTGAATGCGGCTTGTATTTGGTATCGTTCGCCCATGTAGCTGGTAAAGAGTCGATACGAAAACTCTTTGTCGGCCTGATGGTTGTACTGACCTTTTCCGGTAACGTAATTGATGCCACCACCCACCTCTATCTGCTTATTGACGTTGGCCGAGAAGGTTGCCGAGAGGTTGTCTTGTCCTGTCTCTCCGGCACTACCGGTGTGGTAGGCTACTTGTGTGAAGGGTATGCGAGTGTTGTACCACTCGAAGTTTGACGGGTCGCGCATCCAATGATGAAAGGCCTCTTTGAAGAAGAACAAATCTTCTTCGGGACGCTCAAAGTAGATGTTATTGAAACTTGGAGAACCCAGGTTACCGGTTGTCGAGTATGATAGTGAGTAGGCATTGGCCAAGTCGGTGCGGTAGAAGTTGTGCAAGAGTGTGTCGAGTTGCACTTGGTATGTCTCGCCCAAGGGGAGTATGTCTCGCCATGCTATAGGCTCGGGCTTGGGTACGCTATCGCCATTTTGCGCAGTTTTGTTCTGAGGCAATGACTTATTGGCCGACGAGATAGGAGCCGACGATTGAGCTATTGCAAATATACTCATGAACGCAAATATGATGGCTAATGCTCTACTTTTCATACGTTTGCAAAGATAGCGTAAAATTGCGCTATTACTTGTTACGATAGGTTATTTTGTGTTTAATAGTACTCATTTTCAGTCGCAAAACTTGATGAGGTCTTTACCCAATGCTTCGATGCGTGCAAGAGACTCGACGGTATAACCTTTCTCTCGCAACATTTTTCCTCCGTTCTGGAAGTCTTTTTCAATGAGAAATCCCATACCCACGATGGTGGCACCGGCTTGTTCTACAATGTTTATCAAGGCGTTGGCTGCGCTGCCGTAGGCTAAAAAATCGTCTATGACCAATATGCGATCGGTGGGCTTGATAAAATCGCTATTCACCGTAATTGTGTAGTCGTTGTTGCGGGTAAAAGAGTGTACATTGCTTTGTAGCGCATTGTTCATGGTGCAAGGTTGTGACTTCTTGGCAAAGATGACAGGAATACCCATACAATAGCCCGCCATGACAGCCGGAGCTATACCGCTGGCTTCGATGGTGAGTATTTTGGTGGCACGAGCATAGGCAAATCGACGGGCAAATTCTATGCCTATCGACATAAGGAGTTGAGGATCAATCTGATGGTTGATGAAATTATCGACCTTTAATACGCCTTCTGAAAGGCATTTTCCATCTTGCAATATTCGTTGTTTGAGTAGTTCCATTATCCTTCTTGTTTAGTGGTGCAAAATTAGTAAAAAAAATCCATTCACACCCGTTTTGCAGCTATGAGTTGTGTAATACAAAAAAGGTTGCACCCAACTATGTTCGATGCAACCTATGTATAAGATGTGGTTCTTATTGATTATTTATACAAGAATCGGCGAATGCTGCGTTTGGGTGTCTTTTCAAACTCCTCATCGCGTAGTTCTATCTTTATGATGCGCGAGTATGTCGGTAAATGCTGGTTGAGTGTGTTGCGATTTTCAATAACTATATTCTTCACAGCTTCGGCATCGAGACCGTCTTGCTTGCCTTTTTCGAAGTCGGGGTAAACAAGTGCTACAAGTTGTCCGTCACGATCTACAACGAGTGACTCGGCAACGTATGGCATGTTGTTTATTTTGTCCTCAATCTCCTCGGGGTAGATGTTCTGTCCCGATGGGCCTAAAATGAGGTTCTTGTTGCGACCACGGATATAAAGGAAGCCGTCTTTGTCGAAGACACACAGGTCGCCGGTGTTCATCCAGCCATCTTTGAATGTCGATTGTGTGGCCTCTTCGTTTTTGTAGTATCCCAGCATGGTGTTGGCACCGCGTACCCATAGCTCGCCCACTTCGTCACCGTCGTGTAGCGGAACAATGCGCGACTCCATACGATCTACTATCTTGCCACAAGAGGCTTTGCGTATCTCATACCATGGAGCATAGGCTATGAGAGGTGCGCACTCGGTCATACCATATCCTACGGTATAGGGGAATTTCATGCGACGCAACAGGTCTTCTATCTCTCCATTCAAGGCTGCTCCTCCCAATACTATCATTTCAAGTTCTCCACCGAAAGCGCCTATAAGTTGCTTGCGTACTTTCGATAAGATGATATTGCTGATACCGGGTATGCCGGTGAGTATGCGCATGAGCGGTTTTTGCAATACGGGCATAACTTTTGAGCGTATTATCTTCTCGAGAATAAGGGGTACGGCAATAATCAGTTTGGGTTTTACTTCGGCAAATGCGGCCATCAATATTTTGGGCGAAGGTGTCTTGCCTAAGAAATATACATAACAGCCTTTGCACAAGGGAAATAGCATCTCAATGGCCAAGCCGTACATGTGTGCCAAGGGTAGCATATTAATCATACCATCATCGGCCTTGAGGTAGTCGATATTGTCGATTGCAAAGCGAACATTCGACCACAATGCACGATAGGGAAGTACTACACCTTTTGACAATCCGGTTGAGCCCGAAGTGTAGTTGATAAGTGCTATGTCCTCGTCTTTTGCATCGTGGAATACTACATCTTTTATACTGAATTTGCCGGGATATTTGTCGGCAAAGTGCTTGTCGATGTTTTGGTTATACTCGGCCAATTTTTCATCGCGACTATATGCAATGGCGTGATTGCCAAGTTGTATCACAACTTCGAGGTTGGGCATCTCGCTCAATGATACATCGTTGAGCGTAGTATCGTCGGCCCATAGAATGCGCGAGTCGGAGTGATTGACAATATTGTGAATGCTATCGGCCTTAAAATCGTTGAGGATAGGCACCGGGATAGCTCCATAGGTCATTGTAGCAAGGAATGCTATAGCCCAATTGGCCGAGTTACGACCGCACAAGGCTATCTTATCTTGGGGCTTGATTCCGGCCTCTTGCAAGAGCAAGTGTAGTTTGGCTATCTGTTGTGTGGCTTCACCATACGAGATGGGTTGTTTTCCTGCGTCACACAATGCTTTGTGATCCCAGTTCTTTTCTATACTCGCTTTGAGTAGTTGTATTAATGATTCTGCCATATTTCTCTTTTTTATAAGACTATTGCATTGTACTTGGTTGAGTACAAAAGTAGTTGTAATAAGTAATTGTTAATATCTGCAACAAATATAGGAAATATAGATATAAATTCAAATTATATTTGTCATTTTTTTGAGGATAAATAATGCTATGTATAGAATAGAGCAATAATTAAGTTGATTTAGAACAAACTACGTCTATTTTCCACTCATCGTAACTCTATTTCTGAGGGTATTCTCGAAGATAGAGTTCCCTCGCTGTGAAAAATATTGAAGTAAACTTCATATTTCTCGCTCGTTTCTTTATATCTTTGGGTCATAATATTGAAGCAGATGAAATATATATTATTTATAATGTGTAGTGCAATAGCTCTTGGGTCTATGGCGGCCATTTCATTGCCGGGCTATGAGACCGAGTGCGATATGCCTCTGTTTTATGAGTCATTGAAGGAGGAACTCAGCTATCCCGATGCGTGGGAGAATAGTGATATTACCGACTACGACCGGTGGCGTGAGTATGCTCGTGATATACTTTGCGATGCACTTCAGTATGAGCCCGATACAACTCCGTTTGACTATGTTATTATTGCTACCGAGGTGCGTGATGGATATTTGGCACATCGCATCGAACTCAACATCAATCGTTATGTGCGTGTGCCGGCATATCTCTTGGTGCCTCAAGGCGAAGGGGTATTTCCGGCAGTAGCACTCTTGCACGATCATGGTGCTAAGTTTGATATTGGTAAGGAGAAGAATGTGCGACCTTTCGCCACCGATACGACACGACTGGCTTCGGCCGATGCGTGGACAAAGAAGTGTTACGATGGTATATATACGGGCGATTATTTGGCACAAAATGGTTATGTGGTATTGGCCATAGATGCTCTCTTCTGGGGTGAAAGAGGTCGCAAGGAGGGTGATAGATATGATTCGCAGCAAGCCTTAGCGGCCAATTTGTTGCAAATGGGACGGTCGTGGTGCGGAATGATTACGTCTGATGATATCCGCAGTGTTGAGTTTCTGGCCTCGTTGCCGTTTGTCGATGCAGCATGTATAGGTGCTGTAGGGTTTTCGATGGGTGCACACCGTAGTTGGTTGCTCTCGGCAGCTACCGATATGGTAGCTTGTGCAGCAGCTGTGTGTTGGATGTGTACGACCGACTATCTGATGACTCTCAGCAACAATCAGAATAAAGGTGGTTCGGCCTACGCCATGATAGTACCCGGCTTGCGCAATCATTTCGACTATCATCATGTCGCTGCTATAGCGTGTCCCAAGCCTATGTTGTTTATCAATGGTAGTCGCGATAAACTTTTTCCTGTAGAGGGCGTTGAAGAGGCCTATGCCTACTTGCACAACGTGTGGGACGAATGTAATGTAGATGACCGACTGGTAACTACCTTATATGACAGCCCGCATGAGTTCAATGCCGATATGCACAAGCAGGTACTTGATTTTCTTGATAACTGGTTGAAATAGAGTATTATGAGTAGAATAGAAGATATAAAACCCATTACCCCGGTGGAGCCTTTTGCAGTAGCATCGCTTGGCGAGGCCGTACCGGCCGGATTTCCATCTCCTGCGCAAGACCATATAGATGATGGGATAGACCTCAATAGAGAGTTGATTCACCACCCTGCATCTACCTTTTGCGCCCGAGTGGCAGGAGACTCTATGCGTGATTGTGGTATTGATGATGGCGACTTACTCATTATCGACAAGTCGATAGAGCCTCGAGAGGGTAGTATTGCGGTATGCTTTGTCGATGGTGAGTTCACGCTCAAGCGCATCTCTATCCGTCGCGATGGTATATGGCTTGAGCCTGCCAATCCGCAATATCCGGCTCTACATGTAGTAGAGGGTAGCAACTTCCAAGTGTGGGGCATAGTGTCGTATGTTGTGAAGGCTATGTGATGTTTCATGCACAATATTATCTATAGTCATGTATGCGCTGGTCGATTGTAATAACTTCTTTGCATCGTGTGAGCGATTGTTCAATCCTGCATTGAATGGTAGGCCGGTTGTTGTGCTGAGTGGTAACGATGGCTGTGTGATAGCTCGTAGTAACGAGGCTAAAGCCTTGGGTATAGGCATGGGGCAACCGGCCTTTGAGCTACGCGAACTTTTTGAGCGAGAGCAAGTGGCTCTTTTTTCGTCCAATCACATCTTGTATGGCGACATATCGCGACGTGTCATGTCGGTATTGTCGCAGTTTTCGCCCGAGGTCGAGGTGTACAGCATCGATGAGGCCTTTCTATCGCTCGATGGTCTGCCCATGCCCTATGGTGTTGAGGCCTATGCACGCGCTATTGCCGATACGGTGATGCGACATGTGGGCATACCGGTGAGTATAGGTATCGCTACCACTAAGACTCTTGCCAAGATTGCTTCGCATCGAGCCAAGAAGATAGCCCGATATGGTGGCGTGTGCCACCTTGCCACCCCCGACCAGTGTGCCATTGCTCTGATGGAGTGTCCTATAGGAGATGTGTGGGGTGTGGGACGACGCTTGGCACCGAAGATGATAGAAGCAGGCGTAAATACGGCATGGGATTTTACTCGACTGTCCCGCGAGAGGGTGCGTAGTAGCTACACGATTGAGGGTGAACGAACTTGGCGCGAGTTGCAGGGCGAGGTGTGCTATGCCGTAGATGAGGCTCCGGCTGCACGTCAATCTATTACTGTTTCTCGCACTTTTGGTCAGGCTGTTACTTCGTTTGACGATGTGTATGAGGCTGTGGCCAATTTTACGGCAACGGCGGCTACTCGTTTGCGACGTGAAGGCTCGGCTGCCGGCACGATAATGGTATTTCTGAAAGGTAGAGGTTGCGGGCCCGGAAGGTATGTGGGAGCATTGCAGCACACCCTGCCGGTAGCCTCCGATAGTACTATCGAGTTGTTGCAGTATGCCCGTCGTGCACTTATGTCGGTGTTTCGTGCCGGCGAGGCCTACAAGAAAGCCGGAGTGATACTGGGGCAAATAGTGCCTCGTAACAATGTGCAGTTGAGTCTATACGATACCGTCGATCGAGACAAGCATCATAGGCTCATGCAGGTGATGGATAGTGTTAATAAGCAAGCCGGATATAAAGCTATACGCTTGGGTGCCGAAGGCGGACGTAAAGCATGGCAAGCCCACAGCGACCACCTATCGCCTTGTTATACTACCTCCTTTCGCGATATATTGGTAGTAAAGGCCAAGGAGAAATAGTATGTCATTTATTCTGTAGCTTGCTGTGTGTTGTATTGGTCGAGGAAGGCAATGAGCGATGTGTCATCGCCCGTAAGACCAAATTTTTGGCGCAAGCGTGAGCGTGCCACGTTAATACTACCCAGACTTTGATGTGTGATGTCGGATATCTCTTTTGTAGACATTTTCATGTGTATGAAGAGACACAGTTTGCGTTCGTTCTTGGTGAGATTGGGAAAATCTTTCAACAGATTTTCATAGAATGCATTGTTGCCACCAGCAAGAGTCATCTCTACTTCAGCCCATGCGTTGCCCGACTTGGTGTTGTTTTGCAACCGATGAATGATATGGCGCAGTTGATTTTGCATTTCTCGTTGGTTGCCTAACATGGCAATTTTGCCAAGCTCCTCTGAGAGCTTATCTATATTATTTTGTTCTTGATATTGTTGTAGTTTCTGTATCTTGATAATTTCGTTTTTATGATTGAGTTCTTGTTCGGTCTTGGCACGTTGTAATTCACGATTTCTTCGCTCAAGACGGTAGCGAGAATGTAGCAAGAGTCCTACTATCAATAGAATGATGATAGAGAGTGCATAATATATAGTAATGAGCCTGTTATGTTCTTGTTGGCGTTGATATTGTTCCTCGCGACGCAAATGTTCTTGCTCGTTGCGCTCTATTTCCATGTTGCTTATAAGCTTTGACAATTCTACAATGTTTTGGCTGTTGTGTTGGCGAGTATAGGTCTCGGCAAATGCCATAAGGGCTTCGTAAGCCTCTCGAAAGTGTCCTTGGTTGTAGTATATATCTTGTAATAGAAAGTATGAGTGTACATTCTTTGTGTCAAAGTCGCCATTGTTAAGTAGCGTAATAGAGTGTTTCAAGGCTTCAATGGCTTGTGACTCCTTTCCGATATTGAGATAGTAAAATCCCAATGCCGAGTAGTAGTAGCCCTCTTCTTTAAAGTTGGTAATCAGCGACTTGGCTTGGTCTAAGTAAAACTCTGTCTTGTCGAAGTTCTCAAAGACAAATTCTTGCATTGCTACATTGAGATATACGTTTAGCAATTGGTCGTTAAAGCCATATTGAGTACAAATATTTTCACAACGTTTGAGTATATCATCTACCTCGTCCGGTGTCAATTCGTAGTTGAATCGGTTATTTAAGGCTCGCACGCATTGGTGTGCTTCTTCGCGGTTGTCGTAGCTTTGTGCAACATGATTGTTATATTCAAGTGCTTGCTCTTGATTGTGATTGTAGAAGTAATTGACTTGTTCCAAGGCCAAGTATGCTTCTCGTACAATTGTCGAATCGCCTATTGCTCTGCCACCCTCAAGTGCCTTTACGCTATAACTGAACGAGTTGTGATAATCGCCGTTGCGCAAGTATAAGCGACTCAATAGTGCTTGTGAACGTGTCATGCCCGGGTGGTTGTTCATGGCTTGGTATATGCTGTAGGCTCGTAATTGGTGATATAGTGCCTTGTCAAATTTATAAAGCGTGTTTTCGTAGTATTCCGACATAAAATCATGTAGAGTGGCAACATCTTCTCCAACAATGGTACTGTCGAGGTCGGCAAGAATTTGCTCGGCATATTTGTAGGCAACATCTCTATCGGTAGCGCGTTGCTTCATGAATTTCTCCATGTTGTTGGCCATTGTTTTTGATGAAAATTGTTGAGCATCGGTGGTGTTTATAACCAATGATACTATCCATATGATGGCAAAAATGGCTGTGCGTATGTGGGTGAAAATGTTATATTGTATAACTTGCATATAATAAGAGTGTTAGTTTAAAATGTATCACAAATGTAATGATAAAATTTCAAAATGTTATGCTAAAATAATAACATTTTATCTATTTCCTTGTATTTTGATTTCTAAATTTGCGTAGAAATCGGCTCGAAAATCAATTAATACCTATAAAAACATGAAGAAAATATTATTTACTATCTGTGCAGTTCTGGCACTTCTTCCCTTTGCCGGTTGTGAAAAAGAACTACCAGTTACCGGCGATGATGATAAAGATCCGGTAGAAAATCCCAAAGACACTACCGAAGTTTCCAATCCCGATGATCCGGAGGTAAACTTCTGTATAAATGTTCAAGATGACAAGCTTGCTGCCTATTCGGTTACATTTGATATAAAACCCTCGGACAAAACAAGATTGTATTATTATGATATTATATCGAAAGCACGCTATTCGGAGATCAATCTTACCAATCTTAAAAATGAACTTATAGAAGGAGCCGAGAAACTTGCCGAATTTACCGGTACTCCCTATGAAGAAGTGATTGCATCTATGCTTATGAAGGGTGATCAACTCAATATATTGAATAATGCCGGTTTTCGTCCCGAATGCGATTTCTATATCTTTGCGTTCTATTGGGATGCTACCGGTGACGATGAGATATGCTTGTGTGAGTTCTCAACTCCTGCTGTCCAAATGTCAAGCGAGCATGTTGAGCTTGCAGCCACTGCCTCGACTCACTCGATGGTGGTAGATGTTACACCTTCAAGTGGTATTACAGAGTATTGGTACTACTTTGCCGAGCGTACCAAGGCCGAGGCTATGTTGGCCGAACTTGAGGATGAGAATGCATTTTTATCTTATCATGCCATGAACGTGGGTACGCGCAAATATGTCGCCGAGGCTGTTGAGCATAAGGGCTTGAAACCTGCCACTGAATATATGGTACTTGTTATGGCAATTGATGAGCAACTCAATCGCTTTGTAGTAAGCGAAGTGTTTGTAACACAAGAGGAGCAAGTGCAAGAGCGTGTTGAGTCGGAGTTATTCGAACTATTGTTGGGAGAATGGGAAGGTATGCAAACCATATCGGACCTCTATGAAGCTCCTATAACAAATAACTTTACTGTGAATATCATGGCTTCGGTTGATGATTATGACTACGACTATCGTGCCATGAATCAGCTCATTGCAACTGTCGATGGCTGGTGCAATATACCTTATTATGGTGTCAATGCACTTATTGATGAGGGTATCGAAGAACCCGAAAATAAATGGGGACCTAAGTGGGTGTTTAACATTGCCGAAGGTGATGTCGTAACAATGGATGGTAAGGCTTGTAACTCGATATTGGGTTGGCTTTTCTTCGGTGATTGTTTCATGCTCAATGCCAAGTCTGATGGTACAATGATTTATACCGATACCAATTTTGAGGTAGTAGTTTCGGACGATTACAATACTATTACTATCCAGTCACCGGCCTCTATGGAAGGTGTATATCCCGGTTTGTGTTATAACTTCGAGGGATTTGGTTGGATGGGCTACTACTATGGCTGTAGCAATATTGTGTTGACACGTAAATAATTAACTTTAAAATATTATATCATGAAAAAGATTGCTTTATTAGCATTGGCAACATTGACATTTGGTCTGTGGAGTTGCGAAAAAAATGATGAATTACCTAATAACGAAGAACAACCTCGAGTTGAGTTAAAGTTAGTAACAACCGATATCAATTCGGTAACTTTCGAGGTGGAGACCGAGAATGCCAAGTCAGCTCGTTATATGCTACTTGGTAATGAAGAGGAGGCTCCTACACTTGAAACAATTCTTGAAGAGGGTACTGAAATTACACTTGATGAAGAGGGTAAAGCTGTCGTGACATCAGAATCGCTTGAGCCGGAGACAAGCTATAAAGTTATAGCTGCAGCTAAGAATGTGGCTAAACAATCCGGTTCGAACACGTTGTATGTTACTACCAAATCGCCCGAGGATCTTATCGTATCGGCCGAGATTGTGCAAGTTGACCATGAGAAAATGAACTTCCGTGTAAACTCAACCAACGCCGAGAAAATCTCTTATGTCGTAATGCTTGCATCGAAAGAGGAGCCTTCTGTATCGTTTGTCTTGCTCAACGGTGAGTCGGTGCCGGTAGGTAGCAAAGAGTCGGTCGAGGTAACCGGCTTGGAGTGCTCTACCGAATACAAACTGCTTGTAGCTGCCGAAGGTGCCGGTCAAACAACGATGATTGAGCCTATCGCGTTCCAAACAGAGGATGACCCCTCATTGGTTATCAAGCATGAGTATACCCGTGCTCGTGGTACAAAATATAGCTCTTCTTACTTTATGATGTTCTCTTATGAAGATGCTAACGAAGAGGATAACTTTGCCTATAACGATAAGACCTTGAGTCTCGACTTCTATGGCGATCCCAATAAAGATTACCTCCCTGCAGGTACTTACGAGGTTAAAGAGTCGACCGACCCCGATTGTATCAGTTCATATCGTTACTCGACTTATGGTTACGACAATGGTGTTCAACTGAAGAGCGGTCAAGCTGTTGTTAGTATCGATCCCGATACAAAGGCTTATACTTTTGATATAGATCTTATTCTTAAAGATGGTCGCCATCTTCAAGCTTCTTATACCGGTGATGTTGACGGTATGCCCGTTATTGACATCATTACTGTGGCAACTACATTCAATACAGCCTCAGCCACAACAGCCGATAATGGTAAAAATTGGACTCTCAATCTTGCTGATGCTGCCGGTAACGTAGCCAAATTTAACCTTTGCAATGCATTCAACGCACCCTATATTGCCAATAATATATATGTTATCAATACATCGACCGAGCAAGAAGAGGTAAATCCCGACATCGTTGCCCCCGGACAATTTGATGCCATTACCTCTACCTTTACCCTTGCCGGTGAGACCGAAGACCGTAAATTCCTTACCGGTTCGCTTCATGTTGACATCGATTGGGATTTGCAAAAGTATATGTTGGCTTTCTATGGTACATTGGAAGGGAACTGTGTTGTTGAAGTTGATTATGAAGGCTCTATCGAAGGTATATCTCTTGAACAATCGGACGAGATTATCGAAGTAATACTCAACTCGGCTACTGCAACAGCTTATAATAACAATACCAATTGGTATCTCTCATTTGCACAAACTGTTGATGGTAAAGATAATTATCTCCTTATATTAGATGCTTATTGCCCTGCATCGGACTACCTGCCTGCCGGCTATTACCGCTTGAATAGTAGTGAAGATGGACGTTATTTAAATGCTGAAGCTTCTTCATTGAGAGTTGCCGGAGAAGGACAATATAGTCCCAAAGATGCTAATGCTTCGGTAAATATTGATATGGCTAATAAAACCTATTCTATCGATATGTCATTCAGGATAGCCGATGGTCGCATCTTTAAGCTCTCATATACCGGAGAAATCGAAGGTATGCCCATTACTGTTCCCGAAGATGTCCCCGATGAAATTGAGTGGACTACTTTCACTGCCAAAAAATGGTATTCGGACAATTGGGCTTTGACTATAAAGAGTGCCGATGAGAAATATACCATCGTATTTGATATGCGTACAGGTGATAGCGAAGCCAATCATATTATTTCCGGTCAATATACTATCGGTTCATCTGGTCAATATATAGATGGTTATTATAGCGAATTCAATGGTAATAAGAATGCCTATAAAGAGGCTACATTGAATATTACTTATAACGAAGCCGATAAGACTTACGACCTTGATTTTGATGTAACACTCAATGACGATCGCAACTTTACCGGTGCATACAGTGGTGCTATTGCAGGCTCGCCTGCCGAGTAATAATCTCTTAAAAAATTTATAGATATAATGAAAAATATTTGGTTAAAGATAATGTGTTCAGTGGTGACTCTTGCGCTCTTTACAGGGTGCAAGGGTGATGAACCATTCGCTGACCCGCAAGAGTGTGAGCTTACTCTTAAACAAACCCTTGTTGAGGTGACTGCCGATGGTGGACACTTTGAGGTTGGCTATGTATTGAAAAATCCTACTGAAGGTGACAATATTACTATAAATAGCGAAGTCCATGACTGGGTGAAAAATATTGTGGTTAAAGATAGTGTTATCGCCTTTGATGTTGAGGAGAGTTATGAGGCAAGCGAGCGTAGCTGTCGCATAGAGTTGCTCTATCCTGGTGTATATCCCAATCCTACCATATTGGTGAAACAAAGTGTGGGTAAAGAGTATTCTATCAAAATAGATCTTGTATCGGTTGCAGCAACAACTATTACGCTCGATATTATACCTCAAGATAAGAATATGCCCTATGTATTCATTCTTGGTAATGGCGAGTATATCCTTGAAAATGGTCTTATGGAAAATGACTCGGCTCTGTGGGCTAGTGATATGGATATTTTCGAAAGTTTTGCTACAGCTTTTGGAACCAATGTGTCTGATGCTGTCAAGACTTTCATGTATGAGGGTGAGCAATTGTCTCACCAAATAAAAGATGTTACTCCCAATACCGAATATGTAGCCTATGCCTATGGTTTCGATAATGAAACAATGAAGCCTACCACTGAGATATCACGTCTGCTTATAAAGACTGCGGATATTAATGAATATACTCTTCATTTCGATTTTAATGTTGAAGTGAATGGCCCAAATGTGGCAATAGATGTCACACCACAAGGTTATGATGGCTATTTCTTCTATGGCGTGTTTTGGGCCAAAGATGTACCTCCCGGAACATCACCCGAGCGGTTGCGTGCTCTGTGTGAGGCCGATTGGGAACAGTATAAAGGTCAATACTCTTCATTCTTTGATAGCACAGAAGAGGGCTTACACTTTATTTTCAATGAGTTGGCCTATAAGGGTACGGCTCATTTGGAGACCGAGCTTGATGCCAATACCGAGTTTGTACTATGGGCTTTTGGTATGAATGATGAGGCGTTGCTCAATACGATGCCCGAGACATATTACTTCTCTACCGGTGATGTTGCTGCGTCGGACAATCAATTTACACTTTCCGTTGACAATTTGTATCCTCGCAAGGCTAATGTGAGTGTCGAAACAACCAATGATGATACTTATGTGGCAACCCTTGTTGCATCGACTCGTTTTGCCAATGAGAGCGATGATGAGATTATACAATATATAGTAGAGAACTTCAATCTTCAGTATGCATCGGGTAATATGAGTGAGACAGCAACAGGCCTATTGCCTTCGACCGAGTATGAATTGCTTGTATTCGGGTGTCAAGCAGGAGTCGCTACTACCGGTTTGCAACGTCTGAAATTTACCACCCCCGAAGTAATATATGCCGATCTTGACTTCTCTCTGAATATTGGTTGCTACTATAATGGTTCCGAGGTTGCCATGCTCAATCCTGATTATGCTATGTTCTCAGAATTTGCTATAGTTGATATTGTAGCAAATGTAGATGAGGAGGCTACAAAATGCTACTTCTCGGCTATGAATGCAAGCGAATTTGATAATTACCGTTATGAGCAAATTATTGAGGGGCTTACTGCCGATGATCCGGCTGAAGTAGAGGGCAGTTATCTATATGAATTTGATGTTCCCTACATCTTCTTTGGTGTTGCCGAAGATGCCGATGGTAACTTTACCGAGGTGTGGAGATCGAAGGAGATAACGTTTACAAGAGACGGCTGTTCGCCTGCCGAAGAGTTTTTTGAGGCAATGGAAAGAGCACCTTTACGTTGCAATAAAGACCGTACGACAGTACCATTGAAGACCATGTTGTCGGTAGAACAATAACAAGTGACAATGCCCGCAAAAGCAAACGCGACGGTAGATCTCCTACCGCCGCGTTTGCTTTTATAATGAAGAGAGTGTGCGAATTACTCCTCGTCCTCTTCTTTCATGTTGTGGAATACGTTTTGTACGTCTTCGTCATCTTCGAGGCGCTCGATGAGTTTCTCGATAGAGGCACGTTGCTCGGCATCGAGTTCTTTAACGTCGTTGGGGATACGCTCAAACTCTGAGCTTACGATTTCAAAACCGTTTTCCTCCAAGTATTTTTGAATTTCGCTGTTCGACTCGAATGCACCGTAGAGTACAATCTCTTCGTCATCGGCCTCGAGTTCATCAACACCGTAGTCTATCAATTCGAGTTCAAGATCTTCGATCGATACACCATCTTTGGGTTTGATGTGGAATACACACTTGTGCTCGAACATGAACGAGAGTGAACCTGTAGTACCCAATGAGCCACCGGCCTTGTTGAAGTAGCTGCGTACGTTGGCTACGGTACGAGTGTGGTTGTCGGTAGCTGTCTCTACGACGATAGCTATGCCATGAGGGCCATATCCTTCGTAGATTATCTCCTTGTAGTCGCCTGCATCTTTATCGGTTGCTTTCTTGATAGCGCGCTCAACATTCTCTTTGGGCATGTTGGCAGCCTTGGCATTTTGCATCAAGGCACGCAGACGGGGGTTGCCATCGGGGTCGGGACCACCGGCTTTTACGGCAATTGTGATTTCCTTACCAATTTTGGTAAATGTGCGGGACATGTTGCCCCAACGTTTCATCTTTCTGGCTTTGCGGTATTCAAACGCTCTTCCCATAATACTTTCTCTTTATATTGTTTTTATTTTTTGTATTTCTCTCTTTATCGCAATTGTGCGTCAAATTGTTTGGTCATAGCGGCAATCATACGGCTCATGACGTTATCTATCTGCTTGTCGTTGAGTGTCTTCTCGGCATCTTGCAAGAGGAACGATACGGCATACGACTTCTTGCCGGCAGGTAGTTTGTCGCCTTCATATACGTCGAAGAGGGTTACCTCTTTGAGTAGCTTGCGTTCGGTTTCGTATGCAATACGCTCAATGTCGGCAAAGGCAACGCTTTCATCGACCAACAAGGCGAGGTCGCGTTTTACGGCTTGGAACTTAGGCAACTCGGTGTATGTAACCTTGTTACGCAGTGCATAGCGCATAAGGTTGTCCCAATTGAGTTCGGCAAAATATACTTCAATATCAATGTCGAACTTCTTGGCAACTTTCTTCGATAATATACCCACCATAGCCAGCAACTTACCGGCGCGGTTGGTTATTTGCAAGGCTGCACTGAAGATGCCGTTGCTTATTTGGGTCATGGTAATGTCTTTGGTGGGTACGCCGATGCGGGCAAAGATGTTTTCGACATAGGCTTTCAGCTCATATACCGAAGTTTTTTCGTCGGCGTGAGCCCAACTGCCAGTTACTCGGTTACCGGTAAGCCATAAGCCCAAGTGTTTCTCCTCGCTGTAGGGGGCTGTTATTGATTTCTCGGTCGATGCCTCGGCGTTGTAGAAGTAGCAGTTGCCAAATTCATACAGACGCAAGTTGGGGCGACGACGATTGATGTTGCGGGCAAGGCTCTCAAGACCACCGAAAAGCAGTGTCTGACGCATCACGCAAAGGTCGTTGCTGAGCGGGTTGAGCAGACGGGCACAACGGCTATCGGGAAACTCCTCGCAGCCCTCATAGTATGATACGGCCGAGAGAGAGTTGCACATAATCTCGTTGAAGCCACAACCTGTCAGTTGCTCCGAAATGAGGTTTTGGAGGCGGTGATTTTCGTCGGTAGCAGTCTTGTATGAAAGATTGGAGTGTACGGCATCGGTAAACTCTACATTGTTATAGCCATATATACGCAATACATCTTCTATCACATCTACATCGCGTTGTACATCTACGCGATATGTGGGCACGAGCAGCTCCAACTTCTCGTTATCTTCGGCAGTAATCTCTATCTCGAGGCTACGTAAGATGTTTTTGATAGTATCGGCGGGTATCTCTTTACCAATGAGTTTGTTGGCTTTGTCGTAAGTGAGTGTTACGGGGAATGCAGCGAAGCCCTCGGGGTGTGTGTCGATGATGTCGCCACATACTACACCACCGGCCAACTCTTGTACCATGAGTGCGGCACGCTTGAGAACATAGATGAGGTTGTTGTTGTCGATACCACGTTCGAAGCGGAACGATGCATCGGTATTCAAGGCTTGGCGACGGGCTGTCTTGCGCACCCAAGTGGGGTGGAAGTAGGCCGACTCCAAGAATATATCGGTTGTCTTTTCTGTTACACCCGACTTCAGTCCACCGAATACACCGGCTATACACATGGGCTCTTCGGCATTGCATATCATGAGGTCTTGTGCAGTGAGTGTGCGCTCTACCTCGTCGAGTGTGACAAATTTGCTACCCTCTACAGCTGTGCGTACAACCACCTTGCCACCTTTTATCTCGTTGAGGTCGAAGCAGTGCAAGGGTTGTCCTGTAGCGTGCAGCAAGTAGTTGGTAATATCTACAATATTGTTGATGGGGTGCAAGCCAATGGCAGTGAGTGCGTTGCGCAACCACTCGGGGCTCTCGCCGACTTTCACGCCACGTATTGTCACACCGGCATAACGGGGACAAGCCTCTTCGTTGAGTACTTCAACGGCTATTGCACCTTCTTGTTGGTCTATTTTGAAATCCTCTACCGAGGGGCGTTGCAAGGTTACTTGCTTGCCTTGTTGTGTGAGGTATGCAGCCAAGTCGCGAGCTACACCATAGTGCGATGCAGCATCGATGCGGTTGGGAGTAATATCTACTTCCAATACATAGTCGCTCTTGATGTTGTAGTATTCTTTGGCAGGTGTGCCGGCCACGGCACTATCCGGTAGTACTATGATACCATCGTGTGAGGTGCCTATACCTATTTCGTCCTCGGCACATATCATACCAAACGACTCTTCACCACGTATTTTCGATTTCTTGATAGTGAAACTCTCATCGCCACTATACAGGGTAGTACCCACAGTAGCCACAACAACCTTTTGTCCGGCGGCAACATTGGCAGCACCACATACGATTTGTGTAGGATTGCCATCGCCAAGATTTACGGTAGTGATGTGTAAGTGGTCACTATTGGGGTGATCTACGCAAGTCAGTACCTCGCCTATCACAAGACCCTCAAGGCCACCTTTTATGGTTTGTACCTCTTCGATACCTCCGGTTTCAAGACCTATTGATGTAAGTGCGGCCGATGTCTCTTCGGGTGTCAAGTCGAAGTCTAAGTATTTCTTCAGCCAATTGTACGAAATATTCATAATATGATGTATTGTTTATTTTTCTGATAGTCAATATTTTGCACTATTTCTGGTTGTGCACATCGCTACCCATGCAAAAATTCGCCCAAAGTTAGTGATTTTTTTTGAGAAATGCTGTCTTGCGAGTCGCTTTTTTATCCCCCTCTTTATTGCGTGATGCTCATAGTGGGTGATTGTTTGATGGAGGTTGTAGCCTCATACGGGTATAGCAGGGGGCTTATTGCTGTGGTTCTATCCACTTTGCACCTTGGAAGGTGTCACGTTCACGCATGCGGCGTAGTAGGCGGGCGGTAAATTCGTGATTTTTTACACCCCAATGTGGCGCAATGAGTAGTTCGGCAGGCGATTGTGATACAAATCGCTCTATCACAATATCGGGTCGCAAGAGTTCGGCAAAGTCGATGGCGCGGTCGATGTAAGTGTCGATGTCGGGGATTGTAAAGTGACCGGGGTGGGCGAGATATTCATTGCCCATGACTGTGCCACGAATGAGTTGCAACTGATGCAATTTGATGGTGTGTAGAGGTAGCTGCGATAGCCGTGTGGCGTGCGACAGCATATCTTCGTGACTTTCGCCCGGAAGACCCAGAATGAGATGTGCGCCGGTTGTAATACCGGCTTTGGCAGTGCGTGTGATGGCATCGACTGCGCAAGCGTAGTCGTGACCTCGGTTGATGCGTTGCAGTGTGCTGTCAAGGGTACTCTCTACGCCATATTCTACTGTTACGAAGGTGCGTTGCGCCTGTTGCGATAGATAGTCGAGCAGTGCCGGAGGCATACAATCGGGGCGTGTGCCTATGATGATGCCTACTACACCATCTACAGCCAATGCCTCTTCGTAGCGGGCTATGAGTTGTGGCAGATCGTCGTAGGTGCTTGTGTAGGCCTGAAAATAGGCCAGATAGCGCATGGCGGGATATTTGCGGCCAAAGAAGCGTATGCCCTCTTGTAGTTGAGCTGTGACACTCAATTCGCTACGGCAATAGTCGGGGTTGAAGGTCTGGTTGTTGCAGAATGTACACCCTCCATGCCCCACTGTGCCGTCACGATTGGGGCAGGTAAAGCCCCCGTTGATAGAAATCTTCTGGACTTTACCTGCAAAATGTTGTTGTAGGAAAGAGCCGTAGTCGTTGTATCGTGCTTTTTCCATTACGTCAGTTTAGCCTTTGTATTGGTTGTAGAATTCTACTACTGCCACAATGCCACGCTCATACATCTCGAGAGCAAAGCTTTCGTTGGGCGAGTGAATGGCATTTTTCTCAAGACCAAATCCCATGAGTACCGACTTCAAGCCAAGTACGCGCTCGAAGATGGGTATTACGCCTATACTGCCGCCACGACGCACTGCCAAAGGTTGTTGGCCAAATGCAAGCGCAAATCCTTTCTCGGCAGCCTTGTATGCAGGAATACCTATGGGGCATACGTAGCTCTCGCTACCGTGCATGGGGGTTACTTTTACCTGTACGGTTTCGGGTGCAATGTCGGCTATATAGTCGATGAATTGTTGGGTTATCTTGTGGTAGTCTTGGTTGGGAATAAGACGGCATGATACCTTGGCATGAGCCTTTGAGGGAAGTACTGTTTTAGAGCCTTCGCCTGTGTAGCCACCCCATATACCGCAGATGTCGAATGTGGGGCGTGAGGCTGCACGCTCGATGGTCGAGTAGCCCTTTTCGCCGGCAAGAGCCTTCACACCAATGGCATCGCAGTAGGCTTTTTCGTCATAGGGCACTGCTGCCATCATGGCACGCTCTTCGGGCGACAACTCCTCGGCATCGTCGTAGAAGTGGGGTATGGTGATGCGACCATCGGCATCGGTAATGCCGGCCAACATCTTGCACAATACGTTAATGGGGTTGGCAACCGCGCCACCGAAGTGTCCCGAGTGGAGGTCGCGACAAGGTCCTGTCACTTCTATCTCCCAATAGGCCAATCCGCGCAGACCGGTAGTCAATGAGGGGTGCTCGCGTCCCACCATACTGGTGTCCGATACAAGTATTACATCGCCTTTGAGCAACTCTCGGTTGTTGGCGCAGAACTCTTCAAGACCGGGAGAACCCACCTCTTCGCCACCCTCAAAGAGGAACTTCACGTTGCAATGCAACATATTGCGTTTGAGGGCTATTTCGAATGCTTTTACTTGGATAAATGCTTGACCTTTGTCATCGTCGGTACCACGTCCCCACAGACGGCCGTCACGAACTTCGGGCTCGAATGGGTCGCTGTTCCACAACTCCAGAGGCTCGGCGGGCATTACATCGTAGTGGCCATAAACGATAACTGTGGGCCACTCGGGGTTGATGATTTTTTCTCCATACACAACAGGGTTGAAGCCTGTTTCCATCAGTCGGGCGCTATCGGCACCGGCTGCAACCAACAACTCGCACCAGCGATTGGCACATGCGTACATATCATCGCGATGTTCGGGTTTGGCACTGATAGAGGGTATGCGTAGAAGTGAA
Source organism: Bacteroidaceae bacterium (assembly GCA_017410245.1). Lineage (GTDB taxonomy): Bacteria > Bacteroidota > Bacteroidia > Bacteroidales > Barnesiellaceae_A > Barnesiella_A. The sequence goes on along the minus strand of JAFQRE010000044.1, from coordinate 20,198 downwards.
TATAATTCGTCGCGAAAACGCTCTTTGTTTTGTTCAATGTAATTGAGTGTCTCTTGCATAGTTATTATATTAATTGTGGTTTAACGTCTATTTTGTATTATTCATTTTATAATCGTGCTGCACGGTTGCGTAGTGCGTGGTCGAGCAGTACTATTGCCGTCATGGCCTCGACAATGGGGACAGCTCGAGGTATCACGCAAGCATCGTGTCTTCCTTTAGCAATGGTTGTGGTGGGAGTTCCATCGCTCATTACCGTCTCGATGGGTTGCTGCAGGGTGGGAGTAGGCTTGAATGCCACGCGGAAGTATATGTCGGCTCCGTTTGATATACCACCTTGTATGCCACCCGAGTGGTTGGTGCGAGTTGTTATCTTGCCATCTTGGGTGTCAAAGATGTCGCACATTTGCGAGCCTCGGCATGAAGCACCGGCAAATCCCATTCCATACTCAAATCCCTTCACGGCATTGATACTCAGCATGGCTTTGCCCAAGTCGGCATGTAGCTTGTCAAATACCGGCTCGCCCCAACCGGCCGGTACGCCTTGTGCTATACAGGTGACTACTCCTCCTATCGTATCGCCGTCGGCTCTTACCTCCTCGATAAGTGCCTGCATCTGTTGGGCAATATCGGCATCGGGGCAGCGGACAGGATTGTTATCGATACAACCGAGGTCGTAGGTAGTATAGTCGTAGGGAAGGGCAATAGTTCCTATTTGAGAGGTGTAGGCGGTGATGCTTACGCCCATTTGTTGTAGTATTTGCTTGGCAATAGCACCTGCAACCTGTCGTGCTACGGTTTCACGAGCCGAGGCACGGCCGCCACCCCTATGGTCGCGATGTCCATACTTGGCTTGGTATGTATAGTCGGCATGAGAAGGGCGATACAGATGACGCAAATGCTCGTAGTGCTCACTGCGCGCATCTTCGTTGCGGATTATAAATCCGATAGGTGTACCCGTAGTTACCCCCTCAAATATACCGGAAAGAAACTCAACCCGGTCTGTCTCATTGCGGGTGGTGGTTATGGCCGATTGCCCCGGACGACGGCGTGCCAGAAACTGTTGCAAGGCATCGATGTCGAGTGCTATTCCGGCAGGAACACCCTCTATGATGCCTCCAATGGCACTTCCATGCGACTCGCCGAAAGTCGTAAGCCTGTATATTGTACCTATCGTGTTCATATATCAATATTAATTAGGCAAGTAAAGATAATGCTTTTTCATCGAATACGACGAGCCTTCCCCCTCGAAAATCGTTATTTTGGTATAATTAACTAAAAATCGCCTGCGGATAAACGAAACAGAGGCTGTACCTTTCGATACAGCCTCTTACTTTATAAGTGATTAATAACGTGTTATTTATCGCCGTAATAGTCGCAAACTTCTTCATAAATACTTCCTGCTATTTCACTTGCAAGTCCGGCTATTGTAGGTGAAGCAGTAGTACTTGCTACTACCGTGCCAATAGCACCTCTTAATGCAAATTTAGCAATACCTTTGGTTGTCTTGTTTTCGCACATCAAGTTGTAAAAAGTGCCATTTGAAGTCTTTTCTTCCTCTATCTCGATGTAGATGCATACGTTCTTTTCGTTGTCAACAATTTCGTAATATTTGCCACCGTTGGTAACAACAACTTTTCCTGACAAGAAAGATTTTTGATCGCCTCTATCCATATTGCCGGCGAAGCCATTCAATACAAAAGTAAAGAGTAAAGCCAATGTTACGATAAGTTTTTTCATGGTCGATAAATTTTAATGGTTGATAATGAGGTTATTATGTTAGTTATTTAGCATCTTTGGCAAGGCGGAACCCAATATCGAAGTTGTAAACATCGGGTGTGCAATGGTTTCGGTTGGATGCACGGGAGTATCTATATTCGCTACCGAAACTGCCACCTTTGAAAACTTTTTCATCGGTAATTCCCAATGAATCGGGTATGTTTGCTCCGCTATATTTGGCATATAACAAGCTGTCGTAGGTATTACAACACCATTCATTGACATTGCCTGTCATATCGTATATACCCAGCGAGTTGGGCATCTTTTCGCCTACGGGTATTGTTCTTATAGGTATCATCATAGAACTGTGTCCTACTAAAAAGAGTGAGTCACTGCCCGAGAAAATATGACGTTCATTTCTATTTCCCCCCATTGCAGCATAGCTCCACTCCTCTTCGGTGGGAAGTCGGTAGTTCTCGCCTGTCTTTTTGTTGAGGCGTTCTATAAAGAGCTGAACGTCGTGCCACGATACATTCTCAACAGGATGATTAGCTCGTCGGATGGTTGAGGGATTTTTACCCATTACGCTTTCCCATTGACTCTGCGTAACTTCATATTTTCCTATGTAGAATGAATTAATAGCCACCGTGCAAACGGGAAGTTCATCGGCATCGGCCATTGAGTGATTGCTGCCGAGAATAGCATTGCCACCTTCGACGTATATCATTTCATGCTCATAAAAGTTTTGGCAAGAGAATAGCAGCAACAAAAGGGTGATAAACCCTGCGTATGTTGTGTGTTTCATGGTGTGTAGAAAAAAATGACTTTTACCCAACTAAAGAAAGGTAAAAGTCAGTCCTATATTTGTAAATTGTTAGTTGTTTCTTAGCATTTTGCCTATGCCATATCCTAAGTTATAGGCCTCGTCGTCCGAGAGAGATGATAATCCGGCGCATGATACAATAGTAAATGATACGAATGTTGCGCAAAATAATAATGTGAGATACATCAAAATTTTTTTCATAATCTTTAGATTTATATGATTAGTAATAAGTTGTTTAATGGCTGCACACAGGCCCTCCTACAGTGATTTTTATATCTTCAATTTTAGTGTATTGAGGAAGATTGAATTTATATACGTATGATTGATAGGGTGAAACCGGAGGATTTAGGGTCGCATTTCTATCAAAGATTACGGTATAATTATTACGATTATTGAGTTTAGCTTCTATTTTTACCTGAATAGAAAGCAATGGCAGTGATGAAGAGTTGGCTATAATAAACTCACCTTGTTCACCTTCTGAAGCCGATTGAGGGGGATAGAATGTCACCTCGGCATAGCCACCATCTCTAACTTTGCAATTTGCCGTGTTGTCGGCGTATGATGCCACAATACATAGCATCATTGCCAATGCAATACTTATAATTTTCTTCATATCGCAGATGAGAGATTAAAGATTAAAGTACCAAGTTGTGCCATCATGATTGAAACAATATTCATAATCATCATGATTAGATGAACGTACTCTGTGATACTCTCCAAGGAAGTAAGCCCAATAATTGTCGCCGTCGTTGTAAATTTTGCAATTCTTATTAGAAACTTTTATTTTACCGAGCTTGTGTACAGTTACTTGAGCTACGAATTCTCCATAATCGGAACGTTCACTTGTCATATTTACTTCCTCTTGAGCTGATGGAACAGTTTCGGGGTTAAACTCGTTTGCAATTGAAATAGATGCAAATCCACAAATAGCAATCATTAGTAGAAAAAATTTTTTCATGGCGTTTAATTTTTAAGTTATTAGATATGTTTATAATTCTGCTTTAACATAAAATAATGCTAATAAACTTTTGCAAAGTTATGGGCTGAAAAAGAATGTTGTGGCTCTTTTTTAGTATAGATTATTTACGCTTTAGTATAAAAATTAGACACGCCTCTCATTCATTCCGGTCGTTTCATCTAAGACGAGAGTTGTATAGTATTGAAAAAAATTGTGGTTGAGAGCGACCGATATTCGCAGTAAAAGTTCGGTGTTGATAGAGGATTGCGAGAAGATATAATACATATTGGGTCGCTCGCAATTAATCTTTCTTGCGAGCCATGCGACTGAACGTTCTTGGCGTTCAAGTTCTTGCTTTATCAGTGAACCTATATGTATCATAAGAAAAGGGTGAACCATCTGCTACATATCTTCATCTGTGGTACCGCCAAGCACCTTGAACACCGATAAGCGCAAATAGCTCACACCTTGTACAGGTATGAACATTTGTAAGAGGCTTATTCTCGTGTTCTTTCAATTTGGCGGTTTTCAGATGAGAGAAATCAGTCTTTAAGTTCTATACTAATATGTCGTATGTTTTATTTCTTTGTTGTCTTTCTTTTATTTGCAGTTTTTGGGGGTTTGTCAACACAAAGGTAGCAGTTTTTCTTTTAAGTCAAAGGTTATAATCCCGAAAATTATTTGTTTGCTTGCTAATTGAAGTAGTGTGAAAAGGATCGTTATAATAAACAAAAGTCCCGACTTTAATATCGGGACTTCGTTATTTAGCTATATGTTATTCTTGTGTTGTGGTTATTTTTTTGAGGGGGTTATCTCCATAGCCTCGGCGGGAACGAGCGAGTTGAGATATACCTCAAGGTTGGTGTATTGTTGCGATAGCTTGTATTGTGCGCCATCTTTTTTGTTCTCGGGGTTGAGTCCGTTGGCGGTTTCCCATACATCGGGCATTCCATCAAGGTCGGTGTCAAACTCGGGCATGCCTATTTGCTCCAATGCCGGAAATCCACCTACTTGCTCTTGACTATCGATGATACCTTTTGTGCCAAAGGTGGCTTTGCCTTTGCGCACCTCTTGAATGATGCGGCTATCTATCTCGTCGCGATATAGCGAAGCTCCTACATAATTGAGTACTTGCTCGTATGCAACCTCGGCATCGGTAAAAGGCAGATTGGCATAGGGGAAAGGCTCTTTCATGCGAATGGTGTCGTAGCTAAACACAAGAGGATCGATGTCTTTTTTGATTTGTTGTACACCTCCGGCCCAATTGTTTTTTGATACGGCCTTATCGCCTACCATAAAGTTGCCATTGACGTAGTATTGGCCATATCCGTAGTGCTTGTCGTTGATGCCCGACTCGGGTGCAAAGATGCGATTGCGTTTGCTTTTGGCTGTAGCAGGGCCGGGTTTGTAGTAGTTGTTGACAATGTTGATGGTGCGACATTGTCCGCCATACGAACTGTTATTGCCCCAGTTGTAGATGACATTGTTGCGGAAGTCCACTACGCCTGTTATATCGGTCACTCCCGGGTGGTCGAAACGAGGATTTCGGCTGTCGTGGTGTGCCAATAGGTTGTGGTGATAAGAGGCACCTTTGCCACCCCATATACCACCATATCCGTGCTCACCCTTACCGTGAATGCTGTTGCGAAGGCTCTCTGAAACTATGTTCCATTGGAATGTGAGTCGTTCATTGCCATAGAACGATGCGCACTCGTCGGTACTCCAACTTACCGAACAGTGGTCTATGATAATGTCGTTGAATGTACCTTTGGTTGTAGATGCAGTACTCTGCAAGGCATCGTCTTCGTCTTGATTGATGTCGCCCATGCGAAAACGCATATAGCGTATGATGACATTATTGGCCTTGATGCGTACTGGGTGACCTCCTACACAAATGCCGGGTGTGGGGGCTGTTTGTCCGGCTATTGTTATGCTGTCCTTGGTTATGTCGAGTTTACGCTTGAGCATGATGTTGCCGGCAACGGCAAATACCACGGTGCGACAACCTTTCTTCTCGACAGCACGACGTAGGGTGCCATCGATAGGGGTTTCGTCCTTGTCATAGTCTTCGAGCGAGGTCACAATATATACTTTTCCACCTCGGCCTCCGCTGGTATATTTGCCATATCCTTCGGCACCCGGAAACGCCGGTGTTTTGTTATCTTGTGCCCATGCACCACTTGTGGCTACTAAAGCGCACAGCAAGCATATAATCTTGTTTCTCATTGTATCTACTTTATTTCATTGATATTGCGTTAGACTCGGTTGTGCGATAAAGGTTTATTGCTCTTGTAGGTATTCTACCTCCAATGCTGTAAGGATAAACGGGCCTACGGCCTTGGCATCGTTATCGCGCTTGGTTTCGTTGATGTAGTATTCATAGTCTCCGGGTCGGTTGTTTTTGCCACCCAATCCGGCTACTGCACATACTTCGGTAATATTAACCAACCCTTTGTCATCTATTTTGATAAAACGGTTGAGAATACCTTCCCATGCTTTGTTGGCAATGGTAAGATAGTGCGAAGGTAGAATGCCTATGCGCACACCCTTGTATAGAGCATAGGTGAACATACATGAAGCCGATGCCTCTAAGTAGTTGCCTTGGTCTCCACTACGGTCCATTACCTGATACCACAAGCCGGTCTCTGTGTCGGCATAGCGTTCCAATTGACGAGCAATGTGTATCATTATATCAACAGCCTTTTGTCGGTCGGGACAATTGGCAGGTAGTATGTCGAGGTTATCGACAATAGCCATGGCATACCAGCCCAACGCACGTCCCCAACAGTGTTTCGATTGTCCCGAAATGGGGTCACACCAGAACATCTGACGGCTCACATCGCAGGCATGTCGGTAGAGGCGCGACTCATAGTCATAGGTGCGGTATGAGGCCATTACCATTTGATTGATGACATCGGCATAGTCGGTGGCTTGTTGTTGTCCACTTTCATAACGAGAGGCATATTCGGCCAAAAACGGGCTACCCATATACACTCCATCGAGCCATACTTGGTGGGGGTATATTTTCTTGTGCCAAAATCCGCCATCGGCATTGCGAGGTTGCTTGTCAAATTGGCTGCGGAGTAAGTCGAGAGCCTTCTTGTAGCGCTCTTCGCCAGTGAGGTCGTAGACATCAAATAGGTATTTACCCGAGTTGATGCGGTCGAGTGAATAATCGGTAATTTTATATTTCTTAATACTGCCATCGGCATTGACCATCGTATCGGCGTAGGATAGTGCATATTGGCGTATGTCGTCACGGCTGTATTTATCGGCTACATATAGCATGGCTCGTAGTTCGAGTCCATGGCAATAGTCCCATTTCAGCTTGGGTTGAAAGTCGAGTTGCCATGCTTGGGGATTGCGTGCTATTTCGCTCTCTACCATGCGTACAGCCCACGAGGTAGATGATTGAGCATAGCATAATGCGCTTGCACATAGTGCAATGATACCTGTTACAGTAGCAGTTAGTAGCTTTTTCATGATATATCGAGGTGTATATAGGTGTTGTATGTCGAATGATTTATAATCTTTTGCGAAGATAAAAATTGCAACTATTATTCGCAAAATAATGCAACAAAAATACGGAAATTTGTCTTAATAGCACAATCGTTAGCTCTCTATTTATTTGTTTTATCGGATTATAGTTGTTAATTTTGTTGCCAGTATTTTGTGCAAATAAACCTAATTTTCAATACCATTAAATCATCTATTATGGATAAAAATCAAAAGATGACAAATTTCAGGTGGGTAATGTGCCTCATGCTTTTTATTGCCACAACTGTCAATTATCTCGACCGACAGGTTTTGTCGCTCACATGGAAAGATTTTATTGCACCTGAGTTTCACTGGACCAATGAAGACTATGGTAACATTACTGCATGGTTCTCTATCTTCTATGCTGTGAGTATGCTTTTCGCCGGCCGTTTTGTAGATTGGATGGGTACCAAGAAGGGTTATCTCTGGGCTATCGGAGTGTGGTCGTTGGGAGCATGTCTCCATGCTGTTTGTGGTGTTGCTACACAATACACTTGCGGATTGGGTAGTGTGACCGATATGATAAGTGCAACAGGAACATTGGCACTGAGTATCTCTACCATCAGTGTATATTACTTCATAGCTGCTCGATTTATACTTGCAGTGGGTGAGGCCGGCAACTTCCCTGCAGCCATTAAAGTTACTGCCGAGTACTTCCCTAAGAAAGACCGTGCTTATGCTACAAGTATCTTTAATGCAGGTGCAACAGTGGGAGCTCTTGTTGCGCCGCTTACTATTCCTACCATTGCCAGCTACTTCAAAAGCATTGGTTGGGGCGGTGGCTGGGAGGCAGCTTTCATCATCATAGGTGCGCTCGGATTTATATGGATGGGATTTTGGGTGTTCCTGTATGATGCCCCCGAGAAGAGTAAGTTTGTAAATAAGGCCGAGCTTGAGTATATCAATCAAGATGGAGATGAAGAGCCTGTAGCCGAAACCGGTGGTGAGAAGAAGTTGTCGTTCTTGCAATGTCTTGGTTTCAAGCAAACGTGGGCCTTTGCCTTTGGTAAGTTTATGACCGATGGTGTGTGGTGGTTCTTCTTATTCTGGACTCCCGCCTACATCAGTGATGTGTATGGATATACCTCCGATAGTCTTATGGGAATGACTCTCATATTTGTATTGTATGCTATCACGCTCTTGTCTATCTATGGCGGTAAGCTACCATCTATCATTATGAACAAGACCGGCATGGACCCCTATGCCGCTCGTATGCGTGCCATGCTTATTTTTGCATTCTTCCCTTTGTTGGCGCTCTTTGCACAACCGTTGGGTGCATACTCGGTGTGGTTTCCTGTTATTATTATTGGTATTGCCGGAGCAGCTCACCAATCGTGGAGTGCCAACATCTTCTCGACCGTAGGAGATATGTTCCCCAAGAGTGCAGTAGCCACTATTACCGGTATAGGTGGTATGGCAGGTGGTGTAGGCTCGTTCTTGATAAATAAATTGTCGGGTGTACTCTTTGACCATGCAGCCGATACCAATATGCAACTTATGGGATTTGAAGGTGTAGAGTCGGGATATTTCATTATTTTCTGCGTGTGTGCAGTGGCCTATCTCATAGGTTGGATAGTGATGAAGACGCTTGTGCCTCAATACAAACCTATTGTGGTAAAATAATTTGATTATAAATACCCAAAGACCGGTGTGACGCTATGATGTCTCATCGGTCTTTGTATAGAATATAACGTATGTTGAGGAATTGGATATTATTGTTGGCTGTAGTGTTGGCTTCGTGTGTAGTGTCGGCTCAAACAACTCCGGCATTTCCCGGAGCCGAGGGTCACGCCCGATATACCACTACCGGTGGTCGTGGAGGAAAGGTGTACCATGTAACAAAACTTACCGATGATGGCTCAAAAGGTACTTTACGCTATGCTGTGCGTAAGTCGGGTGTGCGTACTATCGTATTTGATGTGTCGGGTACTATAGAGTTGCAGAGCGATTTGGTCATTTCGTCGGGCGATATAACAATAGCCGGACAAACAGCTCCGGGCGATGGTATATGCCTGAAAGACTATCAGTTGAAGATAGATGCCGATAATGTGATAGTGCGTTTTATACGATGTCGCCTTGGCGAGTTGGAGGCCGAAGCCTGCGATGCCATGGAGGGACAGCGCCACAGCAATATCATTATTGACCACTGCTCGATGAGTTTCAGTACCGATGAGTGTGCTTCGTTTTACGACAATACCAACTTTACTATGCAGTGGTGCTTTATAGCCGAGAGCCTTCGTGCCAGCACCCATGTCAAGGGTAACCATGGCTATGGCGGTATATGGGGCGGGAAGAAGGCTTCGTTCCATCACAATATATTGGCACATCATGATAGCCGTAATCCGCGTATGTGTGGCAGTCGTTATAGCAACCAACCCGATGTTGAGCAAGTCGATTTTCGCAACAATGTTATATATAATTGGGGTAGCAATAGCGGATATGCAGGAGAGGGCGGTGCATACAATTTTGTCAATAATTATTACAAACCCGGACCTGCAACCAAGAGCTCTATTGTAGCGCGTATTTTCCAACCCAATGCCGATGATGGCACCAATCAGCAACCCAAAGGCGTGTGGGGTACATTCTATGTAGATGGTAACTATGTAGATGGTACATCGCAGTATGACAATGTGCAGGACAATCTTGACAAGGTCAATGCTACCAATGCCGACAATTGGAATGGTATCCACCCCAACACCAAAAATGCAGCCCTACCCGATGAGGGTATCAGAGCCGAAGTGCCTTTTGAAGCCGGTGATGTGACAACACATACAGCGACTGTTGCCTATGACAAAGTGCTAGCTTATGCCGGGGCATCGCTCAGTCGCGATACTCAAGATGCGCGTATAGCCGGTGAAATATTAAATGGCAACTATACATATATTGGTTCATCTACAGGTGCTTATGGTATAATAGACAAGACATCAGATGTGGGAGGCTGGAGCCAATTGTTATCGGCCGAGGCTCCAATGGATAGTGATGAAGATGGTATCCCCGATGAGTGGGAAACTGCCAATAATCTTGATCCAAATGATGCCGGTGATGCCTCTAACTTGTGGCATGATGGCACAGGATATACAGCTCTCGAAGTATATTTACATAGCCTTGTCGATGATATAGTGAGAGCCGGACAAAGCGATGGAGAGGGCCTTGCAGAGAGTTATCCGCAATATGTAGCGGCCTCGGTAAAGAACGTTCCATTGTCGTCGGTGCGTATTGCTTATGATGGTAGTAGATATGTCATTGCAGGATTTGAAGGTCGTGCTGTTGTTTATTTGTACAATTTGGCCGGTGCATTACTGAGAGCGGTTGAGGGTAGTGGTGAGGTTGCCTTTACACTCGATGAGCCGGTCATTATGCGTCTTGTTACTCAAGATGGTGTAGTAGTGCGCAAGTTGATGTAATGATTTGTTGAAGTCCTATATATTAATAACAAAAGCGGCGCGATTGATATCGCGCCGCTTTTGTTATCGGGTCATATAGTAGTGTGTATAGGTTATCTTGTCATACGGATAAGGAATGGTGATGGTTTGTTTCTTATTATCGCGTTTGAGTGTAATCTTATAAAGATTGGTTGAGAATGGTATTTTCCTATTTTGGGTATTCACACCATTAAACATCAATCGGAATTCAAATCTTAGGTCTAAAGTGTTTTGGTTAGCGAGGAACTCCATTAATGGTGTTTTGCTGCGGCTGTTCCAGCAATCATGCTCTTTGCTCATAATATACTCTTTGCCGGTATAGGTTATTACACCTGTATCGTAGTTATATATAAATTGGCTTGTCAGCATATCTATTTTTACGATTTCATCACCTTGTCGCAGTCCGTGGTGGTATGCCATACTGATGGGGTTGATGCTCGTAATGATGTTCTTATCATCTACTTCGTAGCCGGCATAACTTACGTTGTATGTATCTATAGCCATATAGGGGTCGAAGTCGGATAGGTGAGTCAATACATTTTTATATACATCTAAAATGGCAGTTTGCATATTGGTGAAATGTTGCGAGTAGGTCGCTTGGTAGATAATAGGCGGAACAGATGGATTGGTTCTCAAAGCTTTGGCATCGAGTATGACAAGTTCCAAGAATATGTCGGTGTCGGTAGTGGTTTGGGTATATCCGCCTTGTTTGTGAGTTGTGTAGTGATTGACCGTTTCGTATCGATTGAATGCACCATTGTAGTTGTATTTGGGTTTGGTGGTACTGCCGGTGTTTACAATCGTTTCGGTCTGTGGCACGTATGTCGAGCTTACTCGCTCACTGCTGTTCTTGGCAATGCTTATCAGTATGTCGGGGTTGTCTTTATCGCGACGCAGGTTGGTAAGGAACATTTTTTCGTAGTGTCCCAACAACTCCTTGTCGGTGAGAGGATCCTCGCCAATAATAATAAAGTCGTAGGTATTGGCAGTGAACCAGTCGTAAGTGTCATCTTTGAGTATAGTCAGTCCCCACTTCTTTTTATTGTCAATTTCGGTTTTCTCTCTTGTTCCGTTTGTTTTGGTTACAAGTCGATTGGCATCTTGGCTTTGCGCAACAAGGTCGTATATGCCTCTTTGAGTCAAGTATTCGGGGTGATTGCAACATTCTATAGTAGCATTGTATTGTTTCAATTCGCCTGTTTCCTTGCGAAGATATACAATATTGGCATTGTCGCTGAGTAGCTCATAAAATCTTTCGTAACTCATATTGCGCGTAGATTCGCCATCAATCTCTATAATGACATCACCCAGTTGCAAGCCTACATAATGATAATATAAGTCGGGAAATTGTATTAATGATTCCATCGAACGGCTTCCATATACTTGGCAATTGAGATATGTCTGACTTGCCGGTACAAAATATTCCATATTAGCTTCGGGAATATGTGCATTGATAAGTTCTGTGTCGCCGTATTTCAAGATGTCAAATGCTTGTGTATTGACAATGGTAAAATACTCGGCACCCCATTGAGGCAATCTTTCAACAATGATAGGGGGTGTTGCAAGAGAAATAGATGCGCAAATTAATACGAGTAGAGTGGCTAAAAAGTGTTTCATGATAACAAAATTTAATATATAACGCAAACATAGTAAAAAAATATAAGATATTGATATGAGAATGGTGAAAAATAAAATATCGGTAGCGAAATGTTGTTGGTGTATTTGCTTATGCACGCCCAATTGACTATCTTTGTGCCCAATCATGGCCAATAAGAAGAAAAATACCCCCAAAAGTAAGCGCAATCGCCGTCGGTTTCAGATACGCATAATCAAACTTATATTGTTGTTTATAGTCCTGTTATTACCCTGTGTGTGGCTGGTAGGTAATGGTAAGAGCGAGAGTGAGCCTATGCGTGTGTCGCGTGCATTTGTCGATCATCTTATACATGCACGTTACAACGAGGCTTGTGCATTGGCTACATCGCAATCGATCGATGATATTCTCTTTTATGCCGACTGGCGTGGTTTGCAAGCTCATGAAATAATGTTGGATAGTGTGCGATTTAAGATTACCCATGCCCAGTTGTTTATGCCCACCGATACAACCAACGTTGTGCAAGGTAAGGTAGTGGTAATGTTGCCCGAGGGTGAAGAGAAAGAGTTGCATGGCATGGAACTGAAACTTGTATATACCCCCGAGGGTTGGTTGGTCGATTATGACAAGTCGCAGATTATGTGGCGATAGTCATTCGATATATTTCTGTCGTTTTTGAGGCTCATTGTGCGATAATGCTCTCAAATTTTTATGTCATATATAGTGTATATGCCTATTTTATATAGTTAAATGCTTCGTTTTTAAATTTTTTAAGAAAAACTTTTTCTCTTACAGCGAGATAAATAGCGACCTTTGCACCATAATTGTAAAACACACAAACCATGAGAAAATTTTTAGTATCAATCAGTTTAGGATTTTTTGCATTAATGACAACACAATGCACAACTAACCAAAATCAAATCGACCCTTTCTGTGGAGAGTATGATACTCCTCACAACACAGTGCCGTTCGATAAGATTAGCAATGCACTCTATGAGCCTGCTTTTCAAAAAGGCGTAGATTTGCAAGTAGAAGAAATCAATGCGATTGTCAATCAACGCTCTATTCCCACTTTCGAGAATACTATCGTAGCCCTCGAGGAGAGCGGTAGCTACCTCAATCGTGTTGCCGGTGTATTCTTTGCATTGCAAGGTGCCGAGAGTGACGATGAAATGATGGAGATTTCACAACGTATTCAACCTCTTCTCTCGGAGCATAGCAACAACATCAGCCTCAATGAGCAACTCTTTGAGCGTATCAAATTTGTATATGACCATCGTGCCGAGATGGAGCTCACTCCCGAGCAAATGATGCTTGTAGAGGAGACTTACGACTCATTCGCTTCAAGTGGTGCTAACCTTGAGGGTGAAGCTCGCGAGCGTTATCGCGAACTCTCGGTTGAGTTGAGCAATCTTACTCTCACTTTCAGCCAAAATGCTCTCCGTGCTACCAATGCGTATGCAAAGGAGCTTACCGAAGAGGAGTTGGCCGGTTTGCCCCAAAGTGCTATCGATGCAGCTGCAGCCTTGGCTACAAGCAAGGGCAAAGAGGGTAGCTATATGGTAGATCTTTCGTTCCCCAGCTATAGCGCATTCATGAAGTACTCTACTCGTCGCGACTTGCGTGAGGAACTCTATCGTGCCTACAACTCACGTTCTATCGGTGGCGAATTTGATAACCTTCCCATTCTTACTCGCATTGCCGAGGTACGTCTTGAGATTGCCAAACTTTTTGGTTGCAACACATTTGCCGAGTATAAACTCAAGCACACTATGGCCGGTACTCCCGAGGCTGTTTATAAACTTCTCAACCAACTTCTCGATGCTTACAAACCCGTAGCTATCGAAGAGGTTGCCGAGTTGCAAAAGTTTGCTGCTGAGAAAGAGGGTGCTGACTTCCAATTGATGCCTTGGGACTTCTCTTTCTATGCCGAGCAATTGAAATCGATGAAGTATGACCTCAACGACGAAATGTTGCGTCCCTACTTCAAGTTGGAAAATGTTATTGATGGCGTATTTGGTCTTGCTACAAGCCTCTATGGTCTTCAATTCACCGAGAACAAGGATATCCCCGTATATCACGAGGAGGCCAGTGCTTATGAGGTAACAGATGCCAATGGCGAGTATATCGGTGTGCTTTATACCGACTTCTTCCCCCGTCCCGGCAAGCGTCAAGGTGCATGGATGACCGAGTTCAAGGGTCAATGGATGGAGAATGACACAGTAGATAGCCGTCCTCATGTTACTATCGTTATGAACTTCACTCGTCCTACAGCTACAGCTCCTTCGTTGCTCACTTATGGCGAGGTTGAGACATTCCTCCACGAGTTTGGTCACGCCCTTCACGGCCTTCTTTCTAAGGTTACTTACAACTCACTCTCGGGTACAAACGTATATCGCGACTTCGTAGAGTTGCCTTCTCAATTCAACGAGAACTTCCTTGCTGAGAAAGAGTTCCTCGATGGCTTTGCTCGTCACTATGAGACAGGTGAGACTATCCCCGCCGAGTTGGTAGAGAAGATTATTGCTTCGAGCCAATATCACGCTGCTTATGCATGTGTTCGTCAGTTGTCATTCGGTATGCTCGATATGGCATGGCACTCTATTACAGCTCCCGTAGCTGCCGATGCAGTGTTGGCATTTGAGAAAGAGGCTCTCCTCCCCACTCAAGTTACTCCTTCGGTTGATGGTACTGCTCTCAGTCCTCAATTTGGTCACATCTTCTCGGGCGGTTATGCAGCCGGTTACTATGGTTACAAGTGGGCCGAGGTACTCGATGCCGATGCTTTCGCCGCATTCAAGGAGAAAGGTATCTATGACCAAGAGACAGCTCGTGCATTCCGCGAGAACGTACTTGAGCGTGGTGGTACAGAGAACCCCATGGAACTCTACAAACGCTTCCGTGGCCATGAGCCTTCAATCGATGCTCTCATGCGTCGTGATGGTATCATCAAGTAATAGATACATAGTAGATATATAATCGGAGGCTGCTTCTCATGTGTAGAGGCAGCCTCCGGTCGTTTATGGTTTTGTGCTCATTCGGCAGGAATGGTAAAATGATGTTGTGGGGAAGAGAATGAGTGTGTTTGCGATTATATGTATTGTGTTTTTCGGCAATCGGGGCAAATGCCTTTCAGTACGCAATTGATTTCGGTAATGATGAAATTCTCGGGGCGAGGTATCTGTGCACCATCTATATCTTTGATGCAGTATGTCTTGTGGCATACCTCACAAGTGAAATGTATGTGCGAGGTGTGAGTATCGCCGGTGTGGCACACACAGCGACAATATCGCTTAGATCCACTGCCGTTATCTACCTCATGTAGTATGTGGTGCTCTTGAAAGAGGGTCAGTGTCCTGAATATGGTAGAACGATCTACTGTGTCGAGGCGTTCTTCCATCTCCGATAGGGAGAAGGTGTTGTCGATAGCTGCTATTTCGCGCAGAATGAGTGTCCGTATAGCCGTAGGGCGAATGCCGGCCTTTTGTAGTATAATTTCGGTCTCTTGCATGCCTATATGTTTTGAGGCAAAGTTACTCATTTTTTATTATCTGCAAGATGTGGAGTAGCAGTCTTAATGCCGGAATTGCTATTGCTACCGATATGACAAGGCTGATGATAGGGTCGATGATGTATAAGTGTGTATAATGTATTACTATCCCCGATGCTACGACACCTACCGATACCAATGTGTCGGTGAGGGCGTGCAGATAGGCGGCACGTATGTTTATGTTGGCATTGTCGCCTCTCATGAGTAGGTACGCTGTTACACCATTTATCACAATGGCCGTAGCTGCAGTGTATATAACAATATGGCTCTCTATAGTAGAAGGGTTAAGAATTTTATCAAAGCTCTTAGTAAGGATAGCAGCTACAGCTGCCAAGAGTAATAGTGCATTGACAAAAGTTACTCTTCGCGATATTTTTATGCAGTTGTTGGCTCCAGCCCGTTCGAGTTGTATGGCAATAAGCGACAGTAACAATCCTAACGTGTCGCTGAGATTGTGACCTGCATCGGATAGCAGGCCTGTGGAGTTGCTTATCCAACCCATGATAGACTCTGCTACAACAAATGCAACATTGATAATGAGGCATATATATAAAATGGTTGTAGAAATGTTTCTGTGGTTGTGATGATGGTGATGATGGGATTTCATTTTCGCAATGTTTATGTTTGGTATAGCAAAAGTACAACATTGCTTTTGCAATCTGGTTGCAAAGTTGAGCTTGTGATAAATATTTAAAATATAGAATGTAGTCAATATTGGTGCGTTTTAGTTTTGATGTGTAAAGTGCCTTCTTATAGTTAAATATTTGATTTCTATGCGTATTTGTATAATATGTGTTTGAATACAATCAAAAATAATATAGAAATAATTCTATATTCTCAATTTTTTTAAATACTTTTGCGATGTGTTATTATCTCATGATGAAACTTGTACTTATTTATGATAAAAGATATTGAGAATCTATGAAAAAAGTCTATTTTTTATTACTTGCGATTGGTGTTCTTTTAACAGCCGGTTGTTCTGATGTAAACGATGTTGATTTTGGTCAAGAGGCCGAAATCTGTTTTTCCCTTAATTTGGAAAGTGACATGACTACCCGTGCCATAAGTGATGGAACAAGTGTTACCAAACTTATGTGGGGAGTATTTGATGAAAACGGTAACCTATTGCGTACCAAAGTGGTAGATGATGACTTCAGAGAGTCGTTGGCCGACAATAAATATACTATGACATTGACATTGGCTCGTGGCAAAAGCTATCAGGTAGCTTTCTGGGCACAATCGGCAGCTTGTACGGCATACGAAGTTTCGGACGATATGAAGGTAACTATCAACTACGATGGCATAAATAATGATGAGAGTCGCGATGCATTTTGTGCCACTACCGGTCTTTTTATGGTCGATGATGCCACAACAATATCGGTAGTACTCAAGCGTCCGTTTGCCCAAATCAATGTCGGTGCTTTTGCTTATGATATGGAGTATGCCAAAGAGATGGGATTTGATGTTGCCAAGTCGGCTGCCAAAATTTCATCGGTTGCCAATGTTCTTAATATCTTAGATGGCAGTGTCGAGGGCAACGTTGATGTTGATTATAAAACTTCCGATATTCCTACCGAGACACTCTTGGTAGATGTAGATGGTGATGGCAATAAAGATAGTTATATATATCTTTCTATGTCGTATGTTCTTGCCAGTGCCGAAGGCTCTTCTTCCGAGATGGCATTTACTTTTAGCGACCAAGATGGTAGTAGCACATATACTTTCGATGGTCTTGGTGCTGTACCCATCAAGCGTAACTATAGAACAAATATTGTAGGACAAGTATTGTTGGGTTCGCTGAAATATGATATCAAGTTAGACCCCCTCTACGATGGCGAAACAATCAATAGTGGTGGATTGTACTACAACTTTACCGAAGATACTCATATCAAAGATCAAGAGTTTGCGTTTAATGCATTATATGAAGAAGCCGTTTTTACTACAGAAAACAACAATCTGCTGACACTCGAAAATGTTAAATTTTCAGGTAATATATTTCAAATAGCGATTGGTGATTATAGGGGTAAAACTGTTGATGATATTCCTTATACCAATGTCCTTAAAAAGGTTACTGCACATAATATGACTGTGGCAAACTCAATCGAGAATGTCAATAGTGTGGATCATATGTCGGTATTATTCTATTTGCGAGGCATGCTCACGCTCACCGATTGTACATTTACCGGTACAACTACCATCGCAGTTCCCAAAAAAGATGTAAATGGCGAGATGCAAGAGGTGATAGCATACGATTGTGGTGTGCCCAATTATTGTGATGCAACATTTGACAAGTGTATAATAGGTTCGATGTATGCATGGACCCACTCACAGATTACTCTCAATAATACCAAAGTAGATTATCTGCGTTGTAGTGCACATAAGGAATCGTATAAAAAAGCACACCTCACTGTAGGTGCAGGTTCGGAGATAGAGAAAATAGTTGTTTCGAGTTGTACCGGACTCACTTCATACATCGATAAGAACGGACAGAAAAAATATAAAGCAAAACTTTATCCGCCTTCGCTCATCATAAAGAGTGGTGCAAGGGTAAAATGCCTCGATATGAATGGCCGTAAGATGGGCATTAATGGTGTAAACCATGTGATAATTGAAGATGGTGCTATCGTTGATGAGATTATCAATCTTGGTGAGTAGTGGGCCCGATATTGTAAGGCATGACGTATGAATAAAGTATCTTAAAAAAACATGAGAAGAAATATAGTTTGGGCAATGGCACTTGTGTTGGGCATAACAATGCTTGCCACATCTTGTACCGATGACTTTGTAGATAATATAAAGGGTTATGGTACTCAAAATGTAGTTGATATAGAATTTGTTTTCAATCTCGATGGGGTTGTTGTGACTCGTGCTATAAGCGATGGACTATCGGTCGATAAAATGATGTATGCCATTATTACCGAAGATGGTGAGGTGGTGAGCCGCAGTAGTAGGTTGTTGCGTGAGCAGGAGATTGCCGAAAGTGCCGTGAAAATGAGTGTCACACTGGGTACGGGCGGTAACTATAAGGCCGTTTTCTGGGCTCAAAGTAGCGAGTGTAAGGCATACACCATGAATGAAGATCTGTCGATTGACGTGAACTACGAAGGCATGAACAATGATGAAAATCGCGATGCTTTTTATGGTGTTTCGGAGTTGTTCTCTTATGAAGACGGTAGGGTAGATGTGACGTTGAAACGTCCGTTTGCGCAATTGAATGCCGGTACTTATCTATTCGATTGGAAATATGCCAAGGAGCAATATGATTATGAAGTGACAAAGTCTGCTGTGAAAGTGCGTAACGTGCCCAACCGCTTGAACCTGTTGAATGGAGAGGTATCGGGCAATGTCGATGCGTACTATTATGCGTCAGCGTTACCAACCGAACGACTGAAGGTTGATCTTGATGCCAATGGTGAAGATGAAGAGTATTTCTATCTCTCTATGTCGTATGTTTTGGCAAGTGAGGACGAGACTTTCCATAGCGCCGACTTCTACTTTATGAATGATAAGAACCAAACTGTTGTGTTTACCAATGAACCAAGTGAAGCCGTAGCCTTACAACGGAATTGTCGTACCGACTATGTGGGGCAGGTATTGACACGTAACGGAAAACTTAATCTGTGTGACTATGTAACTGCACAGACAGTTTACTATAATGTCTCTGAGCCTACTACCATTTCCAATGTCGTGTACAATATGTCGGGGTATGATTCGATACGTTTTGCAAGCGAAAATGGACAGTTGGTGACACTTAACGATGTCTATATAACAGGTGATATATGGACTATTGAACTTGGCGAATATCGAGGACCCTTTTATGTAAATTACAATAATGTACTGAATAGATTTACATTGAACGATGTGCGTACATCGGTAGTAATAGAGTGTCATGAGTGGTATTTCTCGCCGGCAGTAATTGCGTATGGAAATTCGGAAATAAACAATAGTACGATGACCGGAACAACTACAATCGTAGATGAGGTAACAGACAAGCATGGCGTTACTCATCAGGTGATACCTGTTGACTTGGGTGTGCGAAATGAGTCGGATTGTGTAATAAACGGAGGTTTATATACTTCGGTATTTGCATGGACGCATGCTGTTGTCGATATACATGGTGCTCAGATAGGTACTCTTTATTGTGGCACGTGCGACTCTACCAAACATTCGTTGATGACTATTCATGATAAGACTGTAATAGATAGTATTATCTGTTGTGAGCCTCGTTGCCCTTATGGAGGTAAGGAGTACTCTACAACAATGACTATCAAGAAAGGTGCAGTAGTGGGTACATTGCAATTGGTATCGACCGATGTTGAGTTCTTGATAATAGAAGATGGTGCTCAAGTAGGCAAAATAATTTGTGATGGTGTAGAATACACTTACAAAGAGTTGCGCTCGGCTATGGGCATGTAGATTGAAAGTAAATCAGATTCTCACCTATATTCATTTTTTATAATGTGTCGTCCTAAAAAAGTGTTACAGGATTTGATACAAAAATAATCAAAGTTTTCTAAATGACAACACGGCGCGCCGTGTTGTCATTTTTCGTTCTGTAAGTTACAATCTCTTTCTTGCATTGGCGATGCATCTCATTG
>JAFQRE010000043.1 GCA_017410245.1 Bacteroidaceae bacterium | reverse complement strand
TCCTTATCGTTGCTATAGCTGGGACGCCGGTGTAATGCCTCACAGTGGCGATTACATCTTGTTCTCACAAGACCAAATCGGTTCGGACCGTGACGAGGTTGTTTTCACTCCTATGATGAAATTGGCCGGAGGTAAAGAGGCTACCATATCATTCTTTATCCAAGCCCCCGGTGGAACACCTGTTGCAACCTTCTATTCAACAGTAGAAGTAAAAGCCGGAACAGCTCAGACCCTCGAAGCACAAACTGTAGCATTGGGTGCAACAACCGGCGCAGTGGCCGACTGGACCGAGGTGAAATATGCTTTCACACCCGAGGCCGATGGTGAGTACTGCTTCTCAATTGTTTACAAAGAGACTGCCGGTTTCCGTAACTGTGGTAACATCGCCATCGATGACGTTACTATTACCGGTTGGACACCTGCTGAGGGTGGTGATGTAGATCCTATCATTCCTGTTGAGCTCACTATTACTCCTGCTGTTGCCGAACCTACACTCTTTGTAGGAGAGACATTTGCTACATCGGTAAATGTGAAAGCAGCAAACTTGGTAGGTGACATTACTGTACAAAATATCTCTTCGGAAGAGATTGCTGTTGAGGTTGAGACTATACCTATGGCCGATGCCATGAGCGAGGCCGGTTACACTCTCAACATCAATGTAACTCCCGCGGCTACAACAAGCACCGGTGCTACATTTGAATTGGCTGCCGAAAATCTTGAGACTGCTACTCAAGTTGCTTTGACATGGAAAGCTATTGAGCGTCCTACAGTGACACTCTCTACTGCTACTATGGACTTGGGCAAGGTATATGTTGGTGATGAAAATACTGCAATAATCAACGTGAAAGCTACTAATCTTGTAGCCGACATTGCAGTAGAGAACATCTCAAATGAGGTATTGACTACCAACGTAACTACTATACCTATGGCCGACGCTATGAGCGAGGCCGGTTATGACTTGGTGGTAACACTCAAGGCTGTTGATACCGAACTTGCTACAGCAACATTCAACTTGAATACCGAGAACTTGAAAGAGGCTGTTGCATATACATTGAATTGGAATGCTGTTAATGCAGTAGAGATTGCATCTGCTGCTACAACAATTGAGATGGGCAAGGTATATGTTGGTGATGAAAATACTGCAACAATCAACGTGAAAGCTACTAACCTTGTAGCCGACATTGCAGTAGAGAACATCTCGAATGAGGTATTGACTACCAACGTAACTACTATACCTATGGCCGATGCTATGAGCGAGGCCGGTTATGACTTGGTGGTAACACTCAAGGCAGTTGATACCGAACTTGCTACAGCAACATTCAACTTGAATACCGAGAACTTGAAAGAGGTAGTAACCTATACATTGAATTGGACTGCAGCTAATGTAGCAGAGGTTGTATTGACTCCTGCCACTTATGAGCTTGCCGATGCTTATGTAGGTGGTACATATACTACTACAGTAAATGTAAAAGCTACCAACCTTGTGGCTGACATCGCAATTGAGAATATCTCAAGCGAAGTAACTACCAACGTAACAGCTATACCTATGGCAGAAGCTATGAGCGAAGCCGGTTACGATCTTCAAGTAACTATCGTTCCTGCTACCACCGAAGCTACTACTGCATCGCTTGAGTTTACTTCTGAGAACATGAAAGAGGCTGTATCGTTTGCTGCTTCATGGACTGCTCAAGAGCGTGCTGTTATAACAGTAACTCCCGAGGTTGCCGAACTTACCGAAGCATTGTTGGGTCGTGAATATGAGTTTGTAGTGAATGTAAAAGCTACCAATCTTGTTGGAGACATCAATGTAACTAACGTTACTGCCGGTGAGTATAAGAACGATGTGATGATTGCTGAAAATACAATTGCCATGGCCGACGCTATGAGTGAAAACGGTTATGATCTTGTTTTGACAGTAACACCCTCGGTAATGGGTCGTGCATCTATTGTTATCGAATTCTCTACTCCCAATGAAGAAGATGCTACATACTTTATGTTGCAATGGTCGGCTACATCGGGTTTGGAACTCCTTGAGCCCAACCAAGACAACTATGCAACAGCATTAGAAGCACCTTATTACAATACATTCGATAACTACGACAACGACTATGATGGTACAACTGTAGTTCCTAAGGGTTGGACAACAGTTGGTAGCTATCCCTTCTTTACTGCAGCTATCGCCGATCTTGAGGCTGTTACCGGTGACTACTATTTGGTGGCCGATGAGTCTGAACTTGATCAACGTGACGATCGTCTCTACACTCCGTTCTTCCGTCTCAGCCCCGATTATGAATATACTATTTCATACTATCTCTATATGCCTGGCAATTCGTTTGGTGGTGTATTGCGTGCTACCGATATGCAAGTTACAGTGGGTACTGAGCAAGACTTTGACTTCCACCCTGTAACACTCCATACTGTAGTTGATGAGTCGTTGGGTGAGTGGGTAAAACAAGAGTTTACATTCAAGCCCCTTGTAAGCGGTGCATATTGTTTCGCATTCACATTGAATACCGATGTTAACTACTCGGGTATGGTAGCTATCGATGACTTCAACATCACAGCTCCCGGTCTCTTGCATCGTCCTACTGCCAACTTTGCTTTCGGCGGATTGTATAATGTAATGGATAGCAAGATGATGGTCTTTGAGGGTCAAATGGTAACTCTCACCAACTTGTCGAAAAATGCCGAAACATACGAGTGGTCGGTTGAGTATCCCAATGGTGTTACATATACATCAGACTTGGAAACTCCCGAGTTTGAGTTTAACGAGTCGGGCGACTATTCTGTAACTCTTACTGCTACCAATGCTCGTGCTTCTCGCTCTACAACTCGTTCGGTATCGGTTGAGTATGTAAACTATAAGTCAGAGTCATTGTCAGTAATGACATGGAACCCCAACCAAGATGGTTTGCTCGAGCGCGGTTTAATTCCTTCATTCGTTCAAGAAGGTGATGAAGAGTCGGCTTATGACTTCGTTACCGGTTACAATCGCTTGTACACTAAGTTTGCCGAGCGCTTTGAGTTGCCCGAAGGCACTGAGTTGAATATTTCTATGCTCAACTTGTGGATGGCCCACTATAAGAACTGTGCGTTCACTAACGGATATGATAGTGAAAAGCAATTTGATATAGTATTTTATGGCGAGACTAATGGACAACTTGATGAAAACAAAGTATTTGCTCGTGTTACATCAACTTTGAAAGAGATCTTTGGCAACACAGGTATCGGTTCGGGTGCCGGTGAGGGTCGTAATGTAAACTTTGAAGAATTGTGCGGTGAGGCTGTTCCTGTAGAGGGTACATTCTACTTGGCATTTGAGTTTGCCGATGATATGGTAATCAGAGCATACGATCCCAACCTCGGACGTTCTTACTTTGCAACCAATGTTGTTGAGCATGCTACCGGCATATCAACTCTCTATGTGAAACCCACAGCTGTTCTTGACAATTCGTTGATTACTGCCGATGGTAAATGGTATCCCGTTGACAAACTCGACAATACTAAGAAGGGTCTTGGTGCATACTTTATCTTGTGGGCAAACAACAAGACCGGTGATATTGCTATCAATGCTTTGGGTGAGACCGTATTTGCAGTTCGCGTAGAAGGTGATAACTTGATAGTAAGTGGTACACAAGCCGGTGAGCAAGTTCTCGTTTACGATGTGAACGGTATGTTGGTAGCCGGTGCTGAGGGTCAAGAAAACAGCACTATCATACCTGTTGCTAATCTGAATGACGGTGTCTACATTGTAAATACAATTGCCGGTTCGGGTAAATTTGTTAAATAAGAAATGTATTAATCACTAACTTTATCAAAAGACGCATCGGAAATTCTTGCAAA
Organism: Bacteroidaceae bacterium; assembly: GCA_017410245.1. Taxonomy (GTDB): domain Bacteria; phylum Bacteroidota; class Bacteroidia; order Bacteroidales; family Barnesiellaceae_A; genus Barnesiella_A. The sequence continues at coordinate 66,165 of JAFQRE010000043.1, read as the reverse complement.
AGAGTTTTGGGTGCGTCTTTTGTAACATTTGAGAAGATGATACACATCAATAGAAAACTTCTTTTGACAATGTGCATGAGCATACTATCGTATGTGTGCGCAGAGGCAGTTCCGGCATATCCGGGAGTGATAGAGACCACCCAACCCGATGGAACTGTAATTGAAATCATATTGCAAGGTGATGAATATTGCAACTGGGCCAAAACCATAGATGGATATACCTTGTTGCGAAATGAAGATAATTATTGGACATTGGCGTGTAAGGACGAAGTGGGAACACTTGTCCCGTCGAAGTATGTATATCGCAATAATACGCATGTGACAGCTGAGGCTGGTATTGAGCCCGGCTTGCAATTTGCGAGCAAGCAATTGACCGAAATGCGCCGTGCTAAAAACACCTCGGGATTGCAGGTCGATGGTACCTTTCCTGCGACAGGTAAAAACAAACTATTACTCTTGATGCTCAATTATAGCGATACCGAGACAACATATTCGCAAGAAGACTTTGCAAATATGATGAATCAAGAGAACTATAAAGGTATAGGTAGTTTCAGAGATTACTATCTGGAAAACTCATATGGCCAGTTGGATATAACTACAGTTGTAACACGCTGGGTGACATTGCCCTATACCAAGGAATACTATGGCTCGGACCGAGCTATAGAGATGATACAAAATGGATTGAATATACTCGATGATGAGATAAACCTGGCCGACTTTGATAACGATGGCGATGGCATCTTGGACGGATTGGCAGTTATTCACCAAGGTACCGGACAAGAGTTCTCGGGTGCTCCCAATGAGATATGGTCGCATAGTAGTGTTATATACGGTATGTCGTTTGATGGCATACAGGTGCGTCGATACACCATTGAGCCCGAGTTGCTCAATAGCAATGGCGATATGGCCAAGATAGGTGTTATATGTCATGAGTTTGGTCATAACCTTGGTGCTCCCGACTTCTACGATTCGGACTATCAGTCGTCGGGCGGTTACTATCCCGGTACCGGTTTGTGGGACTTGATGGCCTCGGGTGCTTGGAATGGAGATAATGGTGATCGTCCGGCCGGAATAAATATGTGGCAAAAGATACAATGTGGTTGGGTGACACCTACCATGCTCGATGAGAGTGTGAAGGTAACCGACATGAAACCTGCTCATAACAATGCTGTTGCTTATCGATTCAATACTACCGTACCCGGTGAGTATTTTATTCTTGAGAACCGTCAGCAAGAAGGTCAATTTGATGTGGCACTGCCCGGTCATGGTCTTCTTATTTACCATGCCAACGACGCTATGATAAAGGCTTCGGTAGCCAATAATACTGTCAATGCGTCATATCCACAGGCCATGTATGTAGTGTGTGCTGCAGCTGATGAGGATCCCAATGAGTTCAGCTCTTCATATGGCGATGTTAATACAGCTGCAACGCCTTTCCCCGGAAGTAATAATGTCACTGCATTTACCGATGAAACAATTCCTTCTTCGCGTTCTATCAGTGGTCGTAACTCATACAAGTCGTTGAAAAACATCAGTGAGGGAGCTGATGGTACTATCAGCTTTGAATATATCAACGAAGGTGCGCCTGCATCGCCTATCAACCTGACAGCTCGCAACGAAAAAGGTCGTATCCTATTGTCTTGGCAGATGCCACAAGGTACATCGGACGTGGTAGCATTTACCGTTTATCGCAATCAAATGGTCTTGGATACAACCTCTGAGTATGAGTATATAGATGAAGATCTTAATGGTATAGATTATGTAACGTATTATGTAGATGCTATTTATAGTAATGGTCTCATCTCACCTTATGCCGAGGTATCTACCCGCGTGCCATCGAACTTTGTTACCAACATAGAGGCTAATGTAAGTGATGTAAGTGTTGGACTGGAGTGGACTATTGAGCCCAATCTGACTCGTATGACAAGTATCATGGCCGATAATGTGTATGTAGATTATAATGTGTCTTCGCTCGATTATGTGCATCGTTTCAGAGTAGAAGATTTGCAGATATACAAAGGCTATAAGATAAAGAAGATAGCTTATCTGCCATTCCAAGCGCAGAAAGATGTGACATTGACATTGCGCGTGTGGGAGGCTGAGCCAGGTGGCAATAATCCTAAAGTCATATCGGAACGTGTTGTCAAGGAGTTTGGTGCAGCGGTATGGAATACAACTTTGCTTACCAAGAGTGTTGAGATAACAGCCGAGAAAGAACTATGGATAGGAGTGCATTGTGAGGCTAAAAATGGTACCATACGCTTGCTTACCGATCAAGGTCCTATCGTAGAAGAGTATGGCAACTGGCTGCGAATAGAAGATGGCGAGTGGGGTGGTGATAACACCCTTTTAGGAAACTTCTTCTTGTATGCTCCATTGAGTGAACCTACTATTGGCGAGGTAAGCAAGATAACTGATACAGGCGTGCTTGCCAATCCATATCTCGATATGTTATATCCTGTAGGATATGCCGTATATCGCGATGACGAGTTGTTGGCATGGACCGATAGTCGTACCTATGTCGATAATGCACCATTGTCGGGTTTGCATGTCTATAGCATAGCAAGTCTCTATCGTGGCAACAATGAGTCGTTAGCAATGCCAATCGAGGTGAATTTCAGCTACACCGGTACTATTGAAGCTGTCGATGATGTCAAGAGTCAAGTGATTGTTGATGCCGGTGCAATTGTAGTACCCCGATACAATGGCCGTATGTTGGTTGTCGATATGATGGGTAGAGTAGTATGCGACCTCGATTATACAGCGGGAGCGCGCATAGATTTGCACCCCGGTATGTATGTTGTGAAGTTGTCAGACAATGTTCAGAAGATTGTCGTAAGATGATTTTGTGAAGTGATATATTTATTTGTCAATAGGCTGTGTCTCTCATGAGATGCAGCCTATTTTGTCTTTGCTTTTCTATTACAGAGTCTTGGCATTGTTGCGATAGAATGTTATTTTTGCAGTAGATGTTTATAGCACACCATACATTATGACGCAGACACAGCCAGTATATGAGGCTCACCCTTTAGAGCCATTTCTCCCGCACGATGCCCGATTGTTGATGTTGGGTAGCTTCCCGCCTAAACAAGAGCGTTGGTCGATGCACTTTTTTTATCCCAATTGGATAAACGACATGTGGCGCATTATGGGACTTATATTCTATAATGACCGTCATCACTTTGAAGTGGCCGGAGTCAAATGCTTCGATAGAGAGCGTATAGTGGACTTTTGCCTCAGTAAGGGGATAGCACTATATGACACAGCTCGGGTGGTAAGACGGCTGAAGGATAATGCCTCGGATAAGTTTTTGGAGGTCGTAGAGCCCACAGATGTGCCTGCATTGTTGCAATCATTGCCACAATGTAGTACGATAGTTACTACGGGCGAGAAAGCAACCGACACATTGTGTGTGTTGTTGGGAGTAGAGCGTCCGGCTGTAGGTGGCTATGTCGAAGGCCATTGTGCCGGCCGTCTTGTGCGATTATATCGTATGCCATCGTCCTCTCGGGCTTATCCGCTTGCTCTCGACAAGAAGGCCGAAATATATAGGACGCTTTTTGAGTATTTGGGTATGTAATAAGATATAAATTGAGGGCAACTACAAAGGAGTTTCCTCCCGGTGCTGCCCTCAATTTATATGTTAATATATTCTTTAGATAACGTTGTATCCTTGTTGTTTCATAGCAGCCTTGATTTCTTCAATGTGCTCGTGGTTACGAGTCTCAAGACGCATCTCGGCATATCCACCGTTTACTGAGCTGTCTTTGAGTTTTACCGACAATACGTTCGATCCGTGTTCGGCGATGATGGCAAGTATCTCACGAAGTTTGCCGGGCTTGTTGGGCAACTCAACACAGAGTGTAAATGCACGACCAACGTGAGAAAGACCCGTCTTAACTACGCGCGAGAGGATAGGTACATCGACATTACCACCCGATACAAGACATACAGTCTTTTTACCCTTGATGGGGAACTTGTCGAGCATGGCAGCTGCTACAGCAATAGCTCCTGCACCTTCGGCAATAATCTTATGTTGCTCAATGAGTGCAAGGATTGCGGTTGCCACCTCTTCGTCGGTAATAGATGCAATTTCATCAACATATTTGCGACAATACTCAAAGGTATTTACTCCGGGCTCTTTTACTGCTATACCGTCGGCGATAGTAGAAACAGAGGGGAGACGGATTATCTTGTTCTCTTTTACCGATACTTCCATACTGGGAGCTCCGGCAGCTTGCACACCATATATTTTTACGTCGGGTTTGAGGGTCTTTAGCGCAAGCGCTACACCCGAAATGAGGCCACCTCCACCAATGGGCACAATGACAGCCTCTACATCGGGAAGTTGTTCGAGTATTTCAAGACCTATGGTGCCTTGTCCGGCAATGACCAATTCGTCATCGAAGGGGTGTACAAATGTGTAACCATGTTTCTCTTTAAGTTCCAATGCCTTGGCATACGCATCATCGTAAACGCCATTTACGAGGCAAACCTCAGCACCAAGACGTTTGGTCGCTTCGATTTTAGAAATGGGCGCACCCGCGGGCAAGCAAATGAGCGATTTGATACCATTCTTGGTAGCACCGAGGGCAACACCTTGAGCGTGGTTGCCGGCCGAGCATGCTATTACACCTCGTTGTTTCTCTTCATCGGTGAGTTGCGATATTTTATAATAGGCACCTCTCACTTTGAAAGATCCTGTTACTTGGAGGTTTTCTGTTTTGAGGTATATTTCACTTTCACAATTGATGCGCGGAGCGCGTATCATGTCGGTACGTCTTACTACGCTGCTCAGTACTTCGGCTGCGTGACGAATTCGGTCGATTGTAAGCATGTTTTATAGTATTTAGATGAGTTTCGTTTGTGGGTGCAAACTTACAAAAAATGCCTCATATAAAGCATATTTACATTTATTTTTTATCAGTTAAAATTTTTTCCATTAGTGCCAAGTCCATCTTAACTTCGCCTTGCATCAGGTACGAGTCACGTCGGTCGCACACTTCACGATATATTTGTTGTGCTTTTTCTGCGTCTTTGTCGATGTATAGCGCAATGGCACAACTTATGCGCTGTTTGGCACTCATCACATTCTTGTGCTGTTCGATATATCGTGCCAAATCCTTGTTATAGAGTTCTTTTGCTTGTTCTATATGGCCTGTTATAAGTGCGGTAAAGACCAGCTCGCAAGCAATCTCATAGACAAAAAGTTGCATAATCTCTTTGCTATGTTGCATGGCGTGGTCGAGAAGGGTGTATGCTCGGTCATATTCTTGCCGGTCGATGAGGACGCTTGCCGAGAGTATCAACCAATTGACAGCCAATGGGTCTTTATAATCGAAGTCGGTGTCGAACGAGAGGTATTCATCAGGCAGCTCGGCTGGTCGAGTGCCATCTTGCACAAGTGCATTGGTTATGAGTTGATATACAAAAGCCTCTTTGGCTTTTGTATCTTTATTGAGGTACAAAACATTGTTGCCATCGTTGCTTACACCTCCGACTTTCATGGGAATGCCGTTGATGAGAGCGAGTAGAATGCCTATCATTGCAAATATGATGCTGCAAGAAGCAACCGAAGCCGATGTAGTGAGAATGAAGATGATGATACCGATAATCGAAAAAATGATGTTGAAAAGGACACCGCCAAGGTTGTAAAGTACGGTAGGTATGTCATCGATAGGCTTTTGGGGAGGCATCATCAGGCATTGACCTGCAGTGCCTTCGAGCGAGAAGCGCTTGATGCGTAACTTATTGTTTGTGCGCAGTAGTGTGATGTTGCCTATTCTGAACGATACAAAGCGGTAGCCCGAAAGTAGTCCGGCTACGCAGTGGCCGCCCTCGTGCAATAGGAGGTGCAGTGTGAAAGAGAACAGAAGTGATAGTATAGATATGAGTATATAGCCGGCGGTATCGGCCCAATCGATATTGGCGAATTTTGTTATTAACTCGCTGAATGTGATGTCGGTAAAGAGTATCATAAATATACTTACACCTATCAGGCCTATTATGCCACCAAAAGCTAATGCTCCTATATACTTCAATATTTGTAAAATAGTTTTTCTCATCTTTCTTGTACTTTAGAAACAATGCAAAGGTAGAAAAAATTGACTTAATAGTCCTCTAAAATAAAGAGTATAAATAATTGTCAGTAGCTCTCGACACGTCTTACAGATGATAGTTAAGATGTCGTTTTGTTGGTTGTGTATTTGTTCATCGCGAAGAATTTGCTAACTTTGGAGTCTAAAATAATCATGCGAAATTTAAACTTATAATATATAGTTATGGCTACAAGAGAATGGAAAACAATAAAGGAGTATAGTGACATACTCTTTGAACAGTATGGCGGTATAGCCAAGATAACAATCAATCGTCCCGAAGTGTATAATGCATTCCGCCCGCAGACCAATTTCGATATGCTCGATGCAATGGCTATATGTCGCGAGCGTGCCGATATAGGTGTGGTGGTATTTACCGGTATTGGCGATAAGGCATTCTGCTCGGGTGGCGACCAGAATGTGAAGGGAGTAGGTGGCTATATTGATGACAATGGAGTGCCTCGCCTCAATGTGCTCGACTTGCATAAAGCTATTCGTTCGTTGCCCAAGCCTGTTATTGCTATGGTCAATGGATATGCTATTGGCGGTGGTCATGTATTGCACTTGGTATGTGACTTGACTATTGCTTCGGAGAATGCAAGATTTGGCCAAACCGGCCCGAAGGTGGGCAGTTTTGATGGAGGCTTCGGCTCGTCATATTTGGCTCGTATTGTGGGACAAAAGAAAGCGCGTGAAATATGGTTCTTGTGTCGTCAATATTCGGCCAAAGAGGCCGAGGAGATGGGCATGGTAAATAAGGTAGTACCCTTCGACCGCCTTGAAGATGAGACTGTAGAGTGGTGTGAGACTATATTGAAGCGTAGCCCGATGGCCATACGAATGATAAAACGTGCCCTCAATGCCGAGTTGGACGGCCAACGTGGATTGATGGAGTTTGCCGGAGATGCCACTCTCATGTTCTATTTGATGGAGGAGGCTCAAGAGGGTAAACGAGCATTCTTGGAGAAACGTGATCCCGATTTCCAACAGTTCCCCAAATTCCCTTGATATGTTGTGTGCGCGCTATGCCCCGTATAGGTTGCAATTTAAAGAGCCGAGTGGTACATCACGAGGTGTGCTGACATATAAAGATTGTTACTTTATACAGCTCTATGACGATGCCAGCCCTACGCGAGTGGGGTGGGGTGAGTGTGCATTGTTTCGAGGCCTTGGTTCGGACGATTGCCCGGAGTATGAACAGGTTCTTGCCGAGGCGTGTCGTAATGTGGGTAAAATGCCGTTCGAGCAATTCTTGGGGACGCTTGGCGACTGGACTTCTATACGATTTGGCTTTGAGTGTGCATGGCAGGAGTTGAACGAGTGGCGCGATTATCCATCGCATTTTGCACAAGGCAATGAGCCTATAGTTATCAATGGCCTTGTGTGGATGGGCGATAAATCTACTATGCTGCATCGCATTGAAGAGAAGTTACAGGCCGGATTTCGTTGTGTGAAACTCAAGATTGGTGCGATAGATTTTGACGCTGAACTCGATTTGTTGCGTGTTGTTCGCAGTCGTTTTTCGCGCCACGAGATAGAGTTGCGTGTCGATGCCAATGGAGCATTTACGCCGCAAGATGCTATGTGCAAAATTGAACGTTTGGCCCAATATGATTTGCACTCTATCGAGCAACCCATAAAACCCGGTCAATGGGAGGCTATGAAAACTCTTTGTGCATCATCGCCCATACCCATTGCGCTTGATGAGGAGTTGGTGGCGTGTCGCAGGGTTTCGCCTCAGATTGTATCGGATCTACTTGATGCTATTGCACCCCAATATATTGTGCTAAAACCCTCTTTGACAGGTGGTCTGTCGGGAAGTGATATGTGGCGCGAAGCTGCAATCCGGCGAGGCATAGGCTGGTGGATAACATCGGCCTTGGAGTCTAATGTTGGTCTTGCCGCCATAGCCCGCTATACAGCCTCTCTGCATACTGCTATGCCCCAAGGATTGGGTACGGGTGCTCTATATACCAATAATATAACATCGCCTCTGCAACAGGTGGGCGAAACCATTACTTACTCGTCGTGTAGTACATGGCACTATCCCGATATGCAATGGAAGTGATAATAAATGGAGTAACCTATGTCTCGATAGAGGAGATGGAAGGCCAAGTGGCTTGCGATGTCGTGTCATTCTTGCGTGAGTGGTATAACGATAGTAACTATGTACAAGGGCATACGTCGGGCTCGACAGGTGTGCCCAAGGCTATAGCATTATTGAAGCAAGACATGCGTGCCTCGGCTCGGCTTACTAATACTTTCCTCGGGATAGATAGCAGTGCTACGCTGTTGTTATGTTTGTCGCCGGCCTATATTGCAGGCAAGATGATGATAGTGCGGGCATTGGAGGCTCATGCCGAACTTGTTGTTGTCGAGCCATCATCTATGCCGTTGCAAGATGTCAAGCAACCTATTACATTGGCTGCTATGGTGCCTATGCAAGTGGCAACTACCTTGCAGAGTGATAATGGAGAGGAGCAACTTGCGTGGGTGAAGCAACTGCTCGTGGGAGGTGCTCCCATCAGCACAACATTGGAACAACGTCTTATGCAGCTGGCAACTCATACCTATGTGACATACGGTATGACCGAAACCGTGTCGCATATAGCCTTGCGAGCAGTAGGGGCTCGGCAATATGTAGCATTGGGCGATGTCTCTTTTGCTGTCGATAATCGCAATTGCCTTGTGATAGATGCTCCTCAACTGAGCCGAAGGCATTTTGTGACAAACGATGTGGTGAGTCTTATCGATAGTCGTCACTTTGAATGGTTGGGCCGATATGATAATATAATAAATAGTGGTGGCTTGAAGTTCTGTGCCGAGGACTTAGAGCGTAAAATATCGGCTATACTTCCTCATCGATATTACATTACAAGTTGTGCCGATGAGCTATTGGGACAGCGCATCGTACTGGTCATTGAGTCACAGGCATATAGCGATGCTGAAATGAGTCGGCTCAAAGACCAACTCAGTGGTTGCTTGTCGCGTTACGAAATGCCTCGGGAGATACGATTTGTGGAACGCTTTGAGGAAACATACTCGGGTAAAATCAAAAGAATATTGTAATTTGTCGAAAAAAGTGTATATTTGTTCCATAAATCCAAAAAATAATAGTATATGAAGCGTATAATTATTTTACTTACCACCCTCATGATGGGGTTGTTGTCGCTATCAGGTCATGCTGAGAGCACAATGTTAGATCTTGTTGCCAAGGATATAAATAAAACTTGTCCTCAGTATGTCGATGAATATACAACGATGTTGCGTGTTGAGAGTACGGCGACGGATTTTATCTATTCTTATTCATTGGACAACGAATTATTTGGGGTCTATGAGGAATTTCCGACTGCTATTGCCGAGTTGAAAAAGATGGTGTTGGAAGAAGTTCGTAATTTATACGTCGATGGCGATGAAGGTATGAAATATTTTTATGAGCTTTTGGCAGAATATAATAGGGGTCTCAAATACATATATTTTAATGAAGAAGCAACCGACTCTATCTCGGTACGAATTAATCCTGCCGAGATGAAGGCAATCGTATTTAATGGAAAAGAGGAATAACAGTAGTGATGATATAAAATATAAGGGACGTGCGTGGATATTCCATGTACGTCCCTTGTGCATTAGACGACAAGATTTTTATCGCAGTTTGTTGTTCTCTGCAAGGTCGTATGACAAGTCTATACAATCTAAGCTGAAGTCGTGCGATACACTGCCGGCAAGTATAAGCCTATAATATTTATAAGGTGCAGTCCAAATGCGTAGGGGTAGATGCCCTGTCACGCGGCCGTCATAGGTTGCGTGGTGTATTATGCCGTATTGACCATGAGGTTGATGTGCCGCCAATATGTATAATGATATGTTGCAATAAGAACCCTGCATTCGCCACATAACGTGTCGCAGACGGGCGTATGTGTCGGGAGCCGGCTGAATGGGCTGCGTAACGATAGCTACTTGCTTCTGTGATATAACATCTCGACCGAGGTCATACAGCAAGCCATTGTTGCCTTGTGCCAGCATCGCTGAGCCATTGCTTACAATTGTACTGAAAGATTGTTGCCGGCGATATAAGTGTCCCGTAGGTAGATGTAATACGAGCGAGTATGAAAAATCGGGGTTACACAGCATCAACTCATTGCTCTTGTGATTGTATATAGCCGAAATCTTGCCTGCCAGATAATCGGACAGCGATGTGGCATCGGTGGCCGCGGGTGTCAGTTTGGAAGAGAGTGTCGATATGTCGTTGTAAAATGCCGATGGAATAATCTCCTCGAGCGATAGCAACACGCTACTTTCTGCGCCTGTCAGAGCCAACAATTTGTTTCCCGAACGGTATATGATAGCCGCACCGGCCGATAGTAAAAGTGAGCCAATGTTGTGTATCTCGTTGTTGAGTGGGTTGCAACGAGAGTAGCACACATCATCACTGCCTACCTGCATTGTCCATACGCCCTCTTCGGTGAAGATATAGAGCGGAAATTCTCCGTATTGACCTTGCGATAGTGTCATTGTAGTGGTGGCAATACCTGTGATAGCTCCTTTGGATATATCGAAAGATAGCTCGGCCGGAAAGAAGAACGGATTGTTTACTTGCGATACGAGCATACGGTTGCGCAATCCTACTTGTATAGTAGAGGAAGGTGTGTTGAAGTTGTTGAGGTTGTCGGGGGTAATCTCGGTTTTATCCCATGTTGTTACATCGATCATCTGTATGTCGGGGTCGATGTAGGAGGCTCTGTTCTCGTTGTCGATACATTTTAGCGGAAATGTTTTGTGGTACTCATAGCCATCGAGGCGTATAGTGAGTGTTATTGAGATTGCATTCCCATCGGGGTAGGATAGTAGAGGCGACAGTTTGTAGTCGAAGTATGGTATAGAGGAGTTCCATGCCACATCATCAACGCCTCCGTTTTCCAGTGTGATGCGTGTACTGATGCGAACTAATGCATTGGAGCTGCTCTCATTGATGCTCGATTGGAAGAGTATAGGATTGTATCCTTTGAAGTACTCTTTAGAAATGTCGGCCAAATGCAGACGGTTGTTGTAAACGTACGACACTCTTGCTCCTATCCTGTTGAAATTGGAGGTGTCGGTTGTGAGTCGTGGCCTATATATAATAAGGTCGGTGCGGGTCTCGTGCTTGATGAGGGTGGGTGTTTTTATTGAGGCTTTATCGATATCGATAGTGGCCAGATGATAGAATAGTGTCTCATCGCGCAAGGCTTGCTCGATAGATGTCGTATTGACAAGAGGAATTTGATATTTATAGACATACTCGCTTTTATTGCCGCTCTTGTCGTAGTACGATCCGTTATCAATGGCACTATCTTCAATCATAGCCAACTCGCGCGATACAAAAATATCTACTCCTGTAACTATATCGCTCCAGTTGGCCAAATCGATGCTCTCTATATAATATTCAATGCCCATAGTGTCTAATAAGAAAACGTTTTGCATCAGCATGGTAGTGTCGGTTGCCTCGTTGTAGTGAAATGTGAGATAATGTGGCTCGCGACAGTAATTGTAGTTGTTGAGCCCAACAACAATAGGGGGTGATGGTAATATGTGATTGCCGTCGTACAGGCGAAGAGCATATCGCACAACAACCGGAGCAAAGAACCCATGTTGCTTGTGTATCTCATCACGTATTTTATATAGTGAACCCAAGATGAGGTTTGAAAACTCTTCGTGATGCGATGCATCAATCTTTTCCACCCGACCTTGGTAGGTGATGGCATCGGTAATAACGCCTTCGTTTTGTATATTGACTTCGTTGAAGCGTATGATGGGCATGGGTGGATTGTTTCCTAACGCAATGTATGCGTCTTTTTTATATAGGAAATAATAAACCTGGCAGGCCGTGGTTGCAATGAGGGTTTGTCCCAGCGACGATATGCTTGTAATGGGACTGTCGAGAGTTGTCAGAGAGATGTCCTTTGTAGTAGTTGATGTACCATCATAGTCGGCCTCATGAAAGAGAGAATCACCATCGGTAGAAATGATGTGTTGTAGATTGTTACAAAGGTGAATGTAGCACACCTTGCGTCCCATGTAGGCCATGCCACCTATCTGTGCGGGAGTAGGTGTAGGACATAGGGTGTTGTTTACTTTGGTTAAGTTTACGATTCGGGCGCACTCGCCGGGCTGCATTTCACGACCCGATGAGTGGTCCGAAACACCTATCAAGTTGATACGTTTGTTATTCATAATAAGTTGCCTTTTTTTGGTGGCGAAGATAAAAGAACATGGTAGCAAATGAGTGCGATAAAGTGAATAATAAGAGCGGGTATGTAACGAAGATATCAGAAAAAAAGTTTGAAAATATTTTTAATAAGATGACGTAAAAATATGGCAGTTTGCGATAAAATGCTTATCTTTGCACCGCCGAAAGGTAAAGGGATAATGCAACGCCCTGAAACACAACAGTAAAGCTGATTTACGCGAATTGATAAATCCGTCGTGATGCTCTTAAATTGGGCGGGAAAAGATTTTTTGATTTTTTCTCGGCCGAAAATTTGGACGGTAATTCAAAATGCTGTAAATTTGCACACCGTTTTGTGAAAGTTGGAAAAGTAAACTAAAAAAGAAAAGATAGCGATGTCAAAGATTTGTCAAATTACTGGTAAGAAAGCTATGGTTGGCAATAACGTTTCGCACTCGAAACGTCGCACGAAACGCCGTTTCAATGTTAACCTCTTTAGCAAGAAATTCTATTGGGTAGAGCAAGGTTGCTGGATCTGCCTTACTGTATCTGCCGCAGGTCTCCGCTTGATCAACAAGTTGGGCTTGGATGCTGCCATTAAATGTGCAGTAGAGAAAGGGTATTTAACCGAAATAAAAATGATGAACTAATATGGCAAAGAAAGCTAAAGGTAATAGAGTGCAAGTAATACTCGAATGCACCGAGCACAAGGCAAGTGGTATGCCCGGCACTTCGCGTTATATTACAACCAAAAATCGTAAGAATACCACTGAGCGTTTGGAGTTGAAAAAATACAACCCTATCCTCAAGAAAGTAACTGTTCACAAAGAAATTAAATAATAAGGAGGTCTGACCCATGGCAAAGAAAACCGTTGCAACACTGCAAAAAGGCGATGGCCGTGCTTATGCGAAAGTAATCAAAGTTGTGAAATCGCCCAAGACCGGTGCCTATATGTTCCAAGAGGAAATGATCCTCAAAGAGAACGTTGAAGCTGCTTTGAAAGCTTAATCTGTATTTGGTACTTAATTTATATCAAGTATAAAATTTCCTTGCACATTTTGTGCGAGGAAGTTTTTTTTATACGCTGTTTTTGTTACTTTTGCATGAAATTGGGCGTGGTAGGCCCTATTGATATTGTAATAAATAAAAAACTATATATATGGCTTGGTTTAATTTCTTCTCAAAAGAGAAAAAAGAGACACTCGACAAGGGATTGTCTAAAACAAAAGAGGGTGTCTTCTCGAAGTTGGCTCGTGCTGTTGCCGGTAAAAATCAGGTAGATGATGATGTGCTTGATAATCTTGAGGAAGTGCTCATTACCTCGGACGTTGGTGTAGATACTACACTGCGCATCATTGAGCGCATTGAGCAACGTGTAGCTCGTGATAAGTATCTGGGAACTTCGGAACTCAACCGTATCTTGCGTGAAGAGATTACATCGCTTCTTACCGAGACCGGTGAGGATACCGAGGAAGAGTTTGCTGTGCCTGCCGACAAGCGTCCATACGTAATAATGGTGGTGGGCGTGAATGGAGTGGGTAAGACTACAACCATTGGCAAGTTGGCTTATCAATATAAGAAGAAAGGCTACTCGGTGTATTTGGGCGCTGCCGATACTTTCCGCGCTGCTGCTGTAGAGCAGTTGGTTGCATGGGGCGAGCGTGTAGGTGTGCCTGTGGTGAAACAGAAAATGGGTTCGGACCCTGCTTCGGTAGCATTCGATACACTCTCTTCGGCCAAAGCCAATAATGCCGATGTGGTGATTATTGATACAGCCGGTCGCTTGCACAACAAGATAGGCTTGATGAACGAGCTGACCAAAATAAAGAATGTTATGGCTAAGGTGTTGCCCGATGCTCCACACGAAGTGCTGTTGGTGCTCGATGGCTCTACAGGACAGAATGCCTTTGAACAAGCCAAACAGTTTACAGCAGCTACTGAGGTGAATGAGTTGGCTATTACCAAACTCGATGGAACAGCCAAGGGTGGTGTGGTGATTGGTATCTCCGACCAGTTCAAAATCCCTGTCAAATATATAGGTCTGGGCGAGGGAATGGAGGACTTACAAGTCTTCCGTCGTGCCGCTTTTGTCGATTCACTCTTTGGTGATTGATATGAAACGCAATAGGGTAGATATCGTATCATTGGGTTGCTCTAAAAACTTGGTCGATTCGGAGCGGCTGCTGCGCCGATTTGCCGATGCAGGCTATGAGGTGTATCACGATGCCGAGAAAGTTTCGGGCGAGATAGTTGTGGTGAACACATGTGGCTTTATTGGCGATGCCAAGGAAGAGAGCATCGAGATGATACTGCAACTTGCCGATGCCAAGAAACGCCGTCGCATAGGTAAGCTGTTTGTAATGGGTTGCCTGTCGGAACGTTATAGAGAGGAACTCACTGCCGAGATTCCCGAGGTGGACAAATTCTACGGCAAGTTTGATTGGGAGAGTCTGTTGGCCGATTTGGGTCGTCCCGATGTGCAATGCACTACTCGTCGCATTCTCACTACACCTTCACACTATGCCTATATCAAAATCTCGGAAGGGTGCAACCGTTTTTGTTCCTATTGTGCCATTCCGCTCATTACGGGACGTTTCAAGTCGTATCCGATGGAGCAGATACTCGACGAGGTACGTACATTGGTAGCGCAGGGTGTCAAGGAGTTTCAGATAATAGCGCAAGACCTCTCGTACTATGGCGAGGACTTGTATGGCGAAAATCGCCTTGCTCGTCTTGTTGATGAGATGGCTCAGATAGAGGGCGTTGAGTGGATACGCCTTCACTATGCCTATCCGGCCGGATTTCCCTACGACCTGTTGCCGGTGATGGCTCGTCATGACAATGTTTGTAAATATCTCGATATAGCTTTGCAGCACATCAGCGACAATATGCTCGATAAGATGTTGCGCCATGTCACCAAGCAACAGACCTATGATTTGTTGGCTCGCATACGTTGTGAAGTGCCGGGCATACATCTGCGCACTACCCTTATGGTAGGACACCCCGGCGAAACAGAGGCCGACTTTGAGGAGTTGATGCAGTTTGTGCGTGATGCCCGATTTGAGCGAATGGGTGCTTTTGCCTACTGCGAGGAGGAGGGTACCTATGCAGCTCGTCACTATAGCGATGAGATACCGGAGGAGGTGAAGCAAGAACGCCTCGACCGACTCATGGCATTGCAAGAGGAGATTGCAGCAGAGATAAATGCCGCGAAGTTGAATAGTGTGCAACGTGTGCTGATAGATCGCGAAGAGCCCGATTATTATGTAGGTCGCACTCAGTACGACTCGCCCGAGGTAGATAATGAGGTGCTTATAGAGAAGAGCCGCACCCTCGAGCCGGGCACATATTGCGATGTAGAGATTATTGAGGCCATGCCTTTTGACTTGATAGCTCGTCCGCTCTGATATGAATGACTTTTCGCCATATTGCTCTGTCGATGAAGCGAGCGAACTCATAGCTTGCTGCTTGGCAAAGAATGTGCCGTTCTATGTATGCCGATATCCCGATGAGGAGCAGTGCCGCTTTGGCGCACAAGTCTTTTCTCTTCCTGTCCATCGCATGGATAATGGTTTTCGTGTAATGCCTTTCGATAAGAAAGGGCCTGCCTTGCCTTTCTCTCTATATCCCGATACTTTTCCGGCCGATAAGGAGCGCCTGCAGGCCTTGCCGGTGCGAAACATCGAAGAGCGTGAGTTGAGGGGCGAGGATATTGAGTATGACTACTATATTGGCAGTGTGGAGTGGCTCGTGGATATGATGGCCGGTGGAAAGGATTTTTCGAAGCTGGTCTATTCGCGTACGATTACCCGCCCTTGCGATACAAAAACTTTTTTGCCACAATATTTTGCTCGTTTGTGCAATCTTTATAAATCGGCATATGTATTTATCGTGCGTTATCCCGGCGAGTGTGGCTGGGTGGGTGCTACGCCCGAAGTGTTGTTGGTGTCGCACCCCCAGGGTTATGCTACAATGGCACTGGCCGGTACAAGAAAGGCCGGCAGTGTTGAGCAATGGGGTAGTAAAGAGATTGAGGAACAGCAATATGTTACACAATATATAGCCGATAAATTGCAACAATGTGGCCTTAATGATGTTACTATGCATACCTATACCAAGCAGGCGGCGCAAGTAGAACATCTTTGTACTCATTTCGATATAACAGTACAGCATGAGGCCTTTCTACGCGACCGTTTGTTGTCGAGTTTGCACCCCACTCCTGCAGTGGCAGGTGTGCCTATGCCCGACGTGATGAGGGTAATAGATGCAGTAGAGACGTTGCCTCGAAGATATTATGGTGGCTATTTGGGCGAAGCATGGTCAGATGGTAGTTGTAGGTTGTATGTCAATTTGCGCAGTATGGAGTTTACCACTGATGCTGTGCGCCTCTATGTGGGTGGTGGCCTGACTGCACAATCGGTAGCTACCGATGAATGGAAAGAAACATGTGCCAAAGCCGAAACTCTGCTTGCGGCATTTTAAAGATATAGACAATGGAAAATACAGCATATACCATTTGTAGAGAGTTGGTAGCCTTGTGTGTGGCACATGGTGTGCGTAGGGTGGTGTTGTCACCCGGATCGCGCAACGCCCCTCTGTTGGTGGCTTTCTCGCGCGAAAGGTCTATTGAGCATCATGTGGTAGTAGATGAGCGTGTGGCCGGTTTTATAGCCCTTGGTATGGCTACTCGCACCGGTGAGCCTACAGCTGTTGTATGTACTTCGGGGACAGCCTTGCTCAACTATGCTCCTGCTGTAGCCGAGGCATTTTATCGTCATGTGCCTCTCATTGTTATTTCGGCCGATCGTCCCGATGAGTGGATAGACCAAGATGACAGCCAAACAATACGGCAACATGGAGTATTGGCTCCTATTGTTAAGCAATCGTACCACCTGCCTATGCGCGATGATGATACCTCACTGTGGTATGCGCGTCGGGTAGTTAATGAGGCACTGTTGCGTGCCGTAACGCCTTGTTGCGGACCGGTACATATCAATGTTCCTTTGGGTGGAAACTTGTGTGCTGTTGCCGATGTGCCACCTTGCCACCCCATACCGGTGGTAGATGTTGTACCTCAAATGCAACTGTCCGTAGCCGATGCACAACGGTTGGCCGCTGAAATATCAACCACCGATAAAGTCTTGATTTTGGCTACGATGCAGATGCCATCGCCGCAGCTACAAGAGTCTCTGAGTATTTTGGCGCGTCTGCCTCAAGTGGTAGTTCTCACCGAAAGTATAGCCAACTTGCATGACGACCATTTTATACCCACCATCGATCGTGTGCTTACGGCTATAGATAATAGCGAAAAGTCGCAATTTGCACCTCAATTGCTCATAACATTGGGCGGTGCGCCGGTGTCGCGTATGGTCAAAGAGTTCCTGCGCACCTACAAGCCTCGTTGTCATTGGCGCATAGGTCAAGAGTCGCATGTCATAGACACTATGCAGTCGCTTACGCATCGCATTGCGGTTGATGCAGCCTCGTTGTTGGCGCAATTGGCTCCCATGTGCTCGCCGGCCGAGTCGTCTTATGCCTCGTTGTGGAGTGAGCGTGAAGTGGTAGCTACCGCCCTGCACAATCGTGTTGTCGATAGTGCACCCTGGTGCGACTTGAGTGCAATGGCCTTGCTACTGCCGGCTATACCTCAAGGCACTGTGTTGCATCTTTCTAACGGTACATCTATTCGTTATGCGCAGTTGTTCGATACGTCTCAAGTCGAGGCCTCATATTGCAATAGAGGAGTGAGTGGTATAGATGGCAGTACCTCTACGGCATTGGGAGCATCGATGGTCGATGATAAATTACACCTGCTCATTACGGGCGACATGAGTTTCGGCTATGATGTGGCTGCATTGGCTACACGCTTGGCCTCGCCTCGTTTTAAGATAGTGGTATTGAATAATGGTGGTGGAGGTATCTTTCGTTTTATCAAAGGGCTTTCCGACTTGCCCGAACTTGAGGAATGCTTTGAAGTAAGTTACCGACAACCCATCGAGGGATATGCGCAATTGCATGGCTACAAGTATTTCAATGCCGATAGTGTAGATGCGTTGCAGATGGTTTTGTCGCAATTCTTTGCCGAGTCGGAGTATCCGGCCATCTTGTCTGTTACCACCCCGGCGCAAGTCAATGCAACTCTACTGCGACAATACATGCGTAGAGCACGCCAATAAAACAATTCGGTTTGCCGATAAATTAACTATCAATAAGATATGAAATCTCTAAAACGTATATTATCGTTATGGGTGTTGCTCATAGTAACATCATGGGCCACCACGCAGGGCGCACAACCCAAGTATATATTTTATTTTATAGGCGATGGTATGGGACTTGGCCAAGTGCAGGTGTTGCGTACCTACGACAAGCAATATGGTGTAGATGGCGAAATGCACTTCTATCAGTTTCCTGTGTCGGGCATAGTAACAACCTATTCGGCCGACAATGAGATAACCGATTCGGCAGCAGCCGGTACAGCCTTGGCAACCGGTAGCAAGACCCGCAACGGTATGATAGGTATGAACGCCGATACCTTTGCACTCAAGTCGGTAGCATACGATATGCAATCGACCGGTCGGGGAGTAGCCATACTTACAAGCGTCTGTATTGATGATGCAACTCCGGCATCGTTTTATGCCACACAGCCTTCGCGTCATAACTATCATCACATAGCTCTACAAGGTGCCGAGAGCGGGTTTGACTTGCTTGCCGGAGCCTACTTCCGCGATCCCTATGGCAAGCGGGCAAAAGTAGAGGGTAATGTGTTTGACCATTATGCCGAGGCCGGCTATACAGTGGTGCGAGGTCGTGATGGTTATGAGTTGCCTCTCGATGCCTCGCGCGTGCTGTGGCTCGATGCCGACTCAACAACCGAAAATCGCATAGGTTATGCCGTAGATGGCGATAATGGTGATATGACATTGCCTCAGATGGTGCGTAGCAGTATAGACTATATGCACAAGAAATATCCCCGAGGATTTTTTATGATGGCCGAGGGTGGCGCAATAGACCACATGGGACACTCGAACGACCCCTCGGGAGTGTTGCGCGAAATAGAAGAATTTGATGACGCTGTGCGTGTGGCTTATGAGTTCTACAAGCAACACCCTCGCGAGACACTCATTATCATCACAGCCGACCATGAGACTGGAGGCCTTTCGTTGGGCGTTGAGGGCAACGGCCTACCTGCATTGGGTAATGTGCAGTATGCTACTGTGTCGAAAGGCGAATTTGGCGACCGCTTGCGACAATTGTTGCAACAACATGGCCGTAAGACAACGTGGAGTCAGGTGCGAGAGCTGATGGCCGACGCTATTGGGCTTGGCGATGAAATAGCTATCACAGCCGGCGAAGAGGGTAGGCTGATGGTTGCTTTCCAAGAGCTTTTGGACAATCGTAGCAAAGATGTAAAGACCCTATATGCAAGTTTCGACAACCTTACCAATGAGATTTATAAATTGTATTCGCTGAAGTTTGGCATGGGTTGGACTACCTATAGTCACAGTGGCAATCCGGTGCCCATTTTTGCCATTGGTGCAGGTGCCGATAAGTTCGACAATGAGGGTTGGCTAGACAATACCGATATACCTCGTATATTGCGTGCCTTGATAGGTAGAAAGTAATATCCCTCCCCGAGTAGTATTTTTTAACAAATGTAATTGTATTTCTATTATATATATCATACCTTTGTGCCTCTGATATAGTGCAGATATAATAACATGTAAATAACTAATATATGAAAAAATCTACATTCTTACGCTCGTTGCTTGCAGTTCTATTTGTAGCTGTGGGAGCAATAGGTTATGCACAAACATGGGAGCTTGTTACAGATGCAAGTGCTCTTGCTGTTAATGATCAAGTCGTGATTGTTGCTAAAAAACATAATTTTGCTCTTTCTACCACGCAGAATGGAAATAATCGTGATCCAGAAGCCATAACCAAAGAAAATAACTGCGTAATTATTAATGATAATGTACAAATTCTGACTATAGAATTGGGTAAAAAAGATGGTACTTTTGCCTTCTACACCGGTGCTGGATATCTTTATGCTGCAAGTAGTAGTAAGAATTATTTAAGAACTCAGACAACCCTTTCAAATGATGGTAGTTGGAGTGTTACTATAGATGGAACCGGAATTGCAACTATTAAGTCGCAGGGAACTAATACAAGGAATTGGTTGCGATATAACTCATCATCTAAGCTATTTTCTTGTTATTCCACAGGTCAAGAAGACGTTGCTATTTATAGGCTAAATCAAACTATTGAGGCTCCGGATACACCCGAAAATCCTGTTATAGAGCCCAATGGCGGTGAGTTTGAAGGTAGTCAAGAGGTTACTATTGTTGCAGATGATGAAGTGTGGTACACCCTCACCGGTGATGATCCTACTGAAGATGTGCATACAGTTTATACTGCCCCCTTTACTATTACCGAGACCACAACTGTAAAGGCTATGGCTGTCAATGAGCAAGGTAACTATAGTGCTGTTGTTACAGCAGAGTTTACCAAAAAAGCCGAAGATATAGTAGAAGAGAACTATAAATGGACACTTGTGAAAGATAATGGTACGCTGAAGGTTGGAGACGAGATAGTGATTGTAGCCAAAGAAGAGTCTTATGCTTTATCGACCAATCAAAAGACTAGTAATAGAGGTGCTGTTGGAATTACAAAGGACGGAGATGTGGTGTCGATAAATGATGAAGTGCAAGTATTGACTCTTCATGCAGGAACTATTGATGGCAAGTATGCTTTTTATACCGGTGAAGGATATCTCTATGCGGCAAGTAGCAGTAATAATCATTTAAAAACAGAGGCTTCGTTATCTGATAATAGCAGTTGGAATATCTCTGTAACCACAGAAGGCGAGGCAACCATAATTGCACAAGGAGCTAATACAAGAAACGTGATGCGATATAATCAATCCGCTTCGTTATTTTCTTGTTACTCATCAGGTCAAAAACCTATATCGATATACAAGAAATCTCTTGTCGCCAATATTTTGAGCGATAAATGCTACTATATCTACATGGGCGATGTATGGGGTGAGCCTGAAGGTGGTTGCTGGTATGTTGCTCACTTTACCAACAAGAATACCGGCACATATACATGGGTAAGAGGTTTCAACGAAGGTCTTGAGGCCAATACATATTGTTTCTACCTATCACAATACAATGTGCCTACTCGTGCTACAGAGGAGCCGGTATATACTCATGTAGAGTTTATACAAGTACCCGCATCGGTAGCTATTCCCGAGAACATCAGCACGCTCGACTTGTCGGGTGTCGTTTATAAGACCTCGGGCGTGAAATATTACGATGGGAAGTCTTCTACTACCTACAATCTTACAACCGATGAATGGCAGGCTGTAGGTACTTCGGTGGAACGTGTAGAGTGGGGTGTGGATATTGACTACACCAATGGAGAGGTGCATGCCGATGGTGCTATAGAGGTATATAGTACTGGTGGCGTGTTGGTGGCTCGTGGCCAAGATTGCGTAGTGTTGCGCGACCTCAATCGTGGTGTCTATATTGTGCGTTGTGGCGACAAAGTGCGCAAGGTGGTGCGATAGCAACAAGTGTGGCAGTATGCCACGATGATATAAAGAACTCAAGCGACCTCGGTGTGTAAATAGGCACATCGAGGTCGTTTTCTGCATTGAGTGTTGTCATAGGCTGAATGAGTCAGGATATACGATACATAAAATAGTGTAAATAAAACAGTTGCTATTACGATAAAAAATCTTATGTTTGTAGCTTGAAAAGTAGTGCGAAAAAATAATGCTATCGCATCAGTAGGAATAGAGTATTTGAGAAAACCAATAATAATATAAAGAAAATGAAGTACAGACTATTATCGTTGTTGCTTACGTTGATAAGTGTGTTTGCAGTCTATGCGCAAGTGGGTATCAAACAAGCGCAAGGGTGGTTTGAGAGTGCCTTTGTTACTTGGGACCATTATGCCGATGCCGATATGTATAATGTATATGTCAAGACGACCTCATCGTCGGAGTGGACATTGCTCGATAGCCAACTCATACGCAATTATGGCTATTATGGTCGTGCCGATGCTGTAGGTTTAGCGGCAGGAGAATATCATTTCAAGGTAGTAGCTACCGCCAATGGTCGTGAGTTGGCCGGCAGTGAGGCTGTCTCGGAAACAGTTACTGTTGCAGCGTACGATCGTGCCGGATTTGCCCATAAAGACGGTGTGGCTGTAGGTGCCTATAACAACGATGGAACACTCAAAGAGAATGCCCGTGTATTGTATATAGACAATACCAATGTGGATAATGTGACACTGCCTATACTCAATGGTAAGACCGAAACTACCCTCACAGGTCTTGGCAATATATTGAAGGCTTACGAAAAAGGCTTAGAAAAGCGTCCGTTGGCCATACGATTTATCGGTGACATAAATATGACCAGCGACCAGCTCTACGGCGATGCCGATGCTATGCAGATAAAGGGTAAGGCCAATACTACGCCCATACAGATAACCTTTGAGGGTATAGGTAATGATGCCTACCTGAGTGACTGGGGATTGGTGATAGTGAGAGCCAATAATATAGAGGTGCGCAACTTGGGTATTATGCTCTTTAATGACGATGGTATCTCGCTCAAGGAGTCGGTAAAGGTGTGGGTACATCATTGCGATATATTCTATGGTAAGGCCGGAAGTGATGCCGACCAAGACAAAGGTGACGGCTCGCTCGATGTCAAAGATGATTCGCAATATTGTACCTACTCATATATACACTTTTGGGACGCAGGTAAGATGTCGCTGTGCGGTATGAAGTCGGAGAGTGGACCTAACTATATGTCGTATCATCACAATTGGTTTGACCACAGCGACTCACGTCACCCACGTGTACGTCGTATGAGTGTACACGTATATAACAACCTCTATGATGGTGTGTCGAAGTATGGAGTAGGTGTTACTACCGGGTCGAGTACTTTTGTTGAGAATAACTACTTCCGCAATACCAACCGCCCTATGATGTCGTCGTTGCAAGGAACCGATGCTACAGGTGATGGTACATTCTCGGGCGAGAATGGTGGTATTATAAAGTCGTATGGCAACCTCTTTGTAGAGTGTAGCAACAACTTCAGCTATATTACAGCCAATAGCGTTGAGGGCTCGGGATCTACCGCGGTGAGTGCTACCAGCTTCGATGCCTACCAAGCCTCGACACGCGATGAACAAGTGCCTTCGTCGTATGTGGCTCTCAGTGGCGGTACTTCGTACGACAACTTCGATAGCAACGCCTCGTTGATGTATAGCTATGATGCCGATGCTGCCATTGCGGTGCCGGCTAAGGTAAAGGCTCAAGCCGGTCGTATGCAAGGTGGCGACTTCACATGGTTGTGTTTTGATAATGAGGCTCAAGACCACAATTACGCAATCATATCGCAATTGATGAGTGCTGTTACCGGCTATAAGACCTCGCTTGTCGAGATAGGTTCATTTACCAAGACTACAGCTGCCCCCGCAACCCATACAGTGACTTACTATGCCGATGTAGAGGGTAATGAAGTATTTGCCACTATGACCCATCAGCATACTATTGTCTATCCGCAGGGCAATCCTCAATTGGAGGGTTATACCTTCACGGGTTGGTCGGCTATACGGGGAGCAGTTATAGCCGGCGATATCGATGTATATCCTACCTATAGCGATGGGCGTAATACAACCGGAGGAACTACCGAAGGTGGCGAGACTACCGATCCTACCGAAGAAGAGGTGCAGAAATGGATATTCACGTCGTGGAGTAACGCTACCCGCAGTGCCGTAGAGGCCGATGCCGAATGGGTGAAAGTGAGCGATGGTACCAGTCGCTATGACCGTTCGTTTGACAGTCCCACCGAGTTGGGCTTTGCCGAAACCGAGGGAATAGCTTTTGAGGGTAATGTACGCATCAGTTGGGATAGCTCGAAAGGCTCATATTTGCAAGGAGCATTTGCCATGACAGTGCCCGTAGAAGCGGGAGAGACATTGAGTGTCAATTTCTCGCATACAAGTAGCAGTAAGGGCTCGCGCGACTTGCTCATTGATGGCGAGATTGTAGCTTCGACAAGCAGCACATCGGCCACAACCGGCCTATATACAGTACCTGCCGGAGTAACATCGGTAATCGTAGAAGGCTCGGCCGGACTCAACTATTATAGTATCACACGTAGTCGTGCTACAGAGATTGCTACTATAGAGGCTCAGCAAACCATTACCTACAACGGTAGCGTAGTGACAGCCGATGGTATAATAGAGGTGTATAACATGCAAGGCCATCTGGTGCGAGCTACACGCAACAGTGTCGATGTGACACCCCTTGAACGAGGTATATACATTGTGCGTTGTGGCAATGCCGTACGCAAGATTGTACGTTGATAAGGACTTCATAATTATCTCACAACGAGGTGGCAAACATGCCACCTCGTTGTGATTTTACATGACTATATACCCTTGTGTGCATATTTGTATATGATACTAAAAATATATAAATATAGCATTCATATCCAACTTTTATATATATTTGCAACGGTGAAAAGTTTTTTATCGGACATCAATTGTTTTTAAAAAGGAGTATTAGATGCAAATTAATATACCTACAGAATATTTCAAGAAAAAGTGCTATGCATTATTAGAAAAAGGTAAACGAATAAAATCATTACCACCATCGAGTAGATACCTCATAATAGGTACCCCCATTCTTATAATTATAGCCATAATTATACTCATCAATTTACCGGAGAAGACTACTCCTATATATCCCACTGTCGAAGCGCAACCAGTCATTGTGGACAATGTTGAGCTATATGGCGAATATGCCGGAAAAATAAAAGCTAAGCAACATGTGGAAGTACGAGCCAGAGTAGAAGGGTACTTGGAAAAGATGCACTTCCAAGAAGGTAAATACATCAATAAAAACGATATACTTTTTACTATTGACCCGAAACTCTACAAGGCACGAGTAGAAAAAGCCAAAGCTCAATTGAACAAAAACAAAGCCTTGTCACAAAAAGCCGAGCGCGACCTTGAACGCATACGACCCTTATACGAACAAAATGCAGCCAGCCGACTCGACTTGGACAATGCCATAGCTGTATACGAGAGTGCTAAGGCCGAGGTAATCATGAGCGAAGCCGACCTTATACAAGCCGAAATCGCATTAAGCTACACTGTCGTGCGTTCGCCCATCTCGGGATTTATCAGCGAAAGTGATGCCGACATAGGTACATTGGTGGGCCCCGGAGGTAAATCTCTTTTGGCAACTATCGTAAACAGTGATACCGTACAAGTCAATTTCAGCATGACAGGTCTCGACTATCTCAAAAGCAAAGAACGCAATGTCAACTTAGGTCAGAAAATCGAAGAACGAAACTGGAACCCCTATATAACCATTACGCTTGCCGATCACTCGGAGTACCCGATAAAGGGTATGGTAGACTTTGCCGACCCTCAAGTCAATCCTAATACCGGAACATTCTCGGTGCGTGCCGAGATGCCCAACCCCGATCACATATTGCTGCCGGGGCAACTCACTAAGGTTAAGCTACTACTCGACGTACGAGAAAATGCCATTATCGTGCCCAAGAAGGCACTTGTCATTGAAAAAGGAGGTGCATTTGTTTTCGTTGTCCGAGAAGATAATATTGTGGAAAAACGTTTCGTTGAAATAGGCCCCGAAATTAAGAATAATGTTATTGTTGAAAGAGGGCTTGGTTCAAACGAAATGATTATAGTTGAAGGATTTCACAAACTATCTCATGGCATGCAGGTTGAGATTGTCAAATCGGTAAGCAATGAATAATAATTTTTTTATAGACCGTCCTATATTTTCAACAGTTATATCCATTATAATTGTTCTTACCGGATTAATAGGGGTACTATTACTACCAATAGACCAATATCCCAACATTGTTCCGCCGGTAGTCAAGATCTCGGCTTCCTACCCCGGAGCAAGTGCCGAGACAGTATCGCAAGCAGTTGCAACACCTATCGAGCAAGTACTGAATGGAACTCCGGGTATGCTATACATGGAGTCGCGGAGTGCAAATAATGGTAGTTTCTCGGCAACACTCACATTCGACATCTCAACCAATGCCGACTTGGCAGCCGTTGAGGTGCAAAACAGAGTAAAAGAAGCCGAATCGCGTCTGCCTGGCGAAGTGGTGCAAAATGGTATATCGATAGACAAGCAAGCATCTAGCAAGTTAATGACTATCGTCCTGAAATCCAGTGATCCCAAATTCGACGAAATATATCTGAGTAATTATGCTACACTCAACGTGTTGGATATGCTACGTCGAGTTAATGGCATCGGACAAGTTTCTAACATAGGTAGTAGATACTATGCCATGCAGATTAAGGTTCGACCCGAAAATCTGGCAGCACTTGGTCTGACAGTACAAGATATAACCAACGCCATTAAAGAACAAAACAGAGAATCGGCTGCCGGTGTCATGGGACAACAGCCCATTGAAGGTATAGATATAACTATCCCCATCGTTGCTCGTGGTCGCCTATCATCGATAAGCGAGTTTGAGGACATCGTTATCAAAGCCAATAGCGATGGTTCGATACTTCGACTCAGAGATGTTGCCGATATTGAACTTGAAGCTCAGTCTTACAATACAGAGAGTGGCATAAATGGAGAAAATGCTGCGGTGCTGGAACTGAAAATGTTACCCGGCATGAATGCTATGGAGGTGTCGAAAGAAGTCAAGAAGGCGATGGAGGAGATAAGTCGCAACTTTCCGCAAGGCATTACCTACGAAATACCATTCGACATGACCGAGTACATATCACAGTCAATCAATGAGGTGTATAAGACCTTGTTTGAGGCTCTGATATTAGTTATTTTAGTAGTCTTTCTCTCGTTGCAGAGTTGGCGTTCGACCCTCATTCCTGCCATTGCAGTGCCCATCTCGCTGATAGGTACATTTGGCGTGATGTTGGTGTTTGGATTTACACTCAACACACTCACATTGCTCGGTCTTGTACTTGCCATAGGAACCGTTGTAGATGATGCTATTGTCGTGGTGGAAAATGTTGATATGCTTATGAAAAAAGAAGGATTATCGGCCTACGAAGCGACAAAGAAAGCAATGGACGGGTTGGCCAGTGCATTGATAGCCACATCGCTTGTATTGTGTGCCGTATTCATTCCTGTCAGTTTTTTATCGGGTATTACAGGTTCGCTCTACCGACAATTTACCATAACCATTGCCGTTTCGGTTATCATTTCCACATTTGTAGCACTGACACTAAGTCCGGTAATGTGTTCAAAGATACTACAAAAGAAAGAGGAAAATAATCGCTGGCTTACACCCATATTTGTCACTATCAATCGTTGGCTCGACATGGGTAATAAAATGTATAGCAAACTTATCAGAAGCACCATTAACAACTCTTCGCGAATATTTATAGGCTATGTAGTAGCAATAGTCATTGTGTTTTTTCTCACAAGATATATCCCACAGAGTTTCATACCTCAGGAAGATCAAGGCTACTTCACCGTTGAGTTGGAATTGCCTGAAGGTGCATCATTAGAACGCACTCGCGAAGTATCTGATCGAGCCATGGAATACTTACTATCGCTCAATGATGTCAAACATGTACTGAATGTAACCGGTAGCAGTCCACGTCTCGGTACAAGCCAATCGCACTGCCAGTTTACGGTCATTATGAAGGAATGGGACAAGAGAAAAGATAAAGATTTGGCGGTCATAATGAAACAGATAAGAGATCACTTCCATACTTATCCCGAGGCTAAAGTATATATGAATACCCCACCGGTTATACCGGGACTGGGAACATCGGGTGGATTTGAGATGGTTCTCGAAGCAAGAGGTGGTATGAATTACGACAATCTTAAAGCAGCAACCGACACTCTTATCTACTATGCATCACAACGCAAGGAACTAGCACGCATATCGTCTTCGATACAAGATGAAATACCACAATTATATCTGAATATAGACCGCGACATGGCCAAACTCATGGGGGTATCGGTTGCCGATATTTTTACCACAATGAAGGCATACACAGGCTCGGTTTACGTCAATGACTTTAACCTTTTCAATCGCGTGTATCGCGTATATCTTCAAGCCGAAGCTCCCTATCGGGCACACCCCGACAATATGAACTTGTACTTTGTCAGGGGTAATAGTGGAGAAATGATACCTATCACATCATTAGGTACAACCTCCTATGTCACAGGCCCTGGAAGTTTAAAGAGATTTAATATGTATTACGCATCGACCATTACAGGTGAGAGTGCCTCGGGTTATAGTTCGGGACAAGCTATGAAAGTATTGGAAGAGATTGCAGCCGAAAAATTACCATCGGGCATCGGCATTGAATGGAGTGGACTATCGTATCAAGAGAAGAAACAGAGCGGACAGACAGGAATTGTCATTCTGTTAGCATTCTTATTTGTCTTTCTGTTTTTGGCAGCTCAGTACGAAAGCTGGTCAGTTCCCATTGCCGTACTCCTATCATTGCCTGTAGCTTGTATAGGAGCTTTTGTAGGAATAGGCATATCGGGACTTGAAAATAACATCTATTTCCAGATAGGTATAGTAATGCTTATAGGTATGGCCGCCAAGAATGCTATACTCATAGTCGAGTTTGCCCAAGAACAAGTCGGTAAGGGTGTCGATGTCATCGAGGCGGCTGTCATAGCCGGCACATTGCGTTTTAGACCTATTGTTATGACATCATTGACATTTATCTTGGGTATGTTACCTTTGCTTTGGGCTTCGGGTCCTGGCTCGGCAAGCCGACAAAGCATTGGAGTAGGTGTTTTCAGTGGTATGCTTGTAGCTATGACCATCGGTATTATTTTAGTACCCTTCTTCTTTGTTTGGATACATAAAATAAAAGAACGTATGAGAACTAAACGCGAGAAAGTATGAAACAATTATTATACACCATCATAGTTGTCCTGCTTACATGTGGTTGCTCTATCTCAAAACGATGCACCCAGCCCGAAGTAGAACTCCCCACCGAGATAGTGGCCGGTATGGAGGCCGACTCGATGTGCATGGCCGACCTTAAATGGTATGATATATTTGCCGACTCTTGTCTTGTCGAGCTCATAGAGTTGACAATTGCCAACAACAAAGATCTGCTCACTGCAGCGGCAAGGGTCGAAGAGTTAGAGAAATTGTATCGCGTGGCCAAGAGTGATTATTTCCCATCGCTCGATGCTGATGCCTATGTAGATCGTGAAACCAACGACAAAAGTAATTCCGACCCTGTTGCCGATTTAGAGGTGTCGGCCACACTGACACTATCGTGGGAACTCGATTTCTTCGGCAGAGTGCGATGGAACAACCGTCTAGCGCTTGCCAACTATCTGAAAACAGTTGAAGGACAACGTGCCTTGCAAATGATTTTAGTTGCCGATGTAGCTATAGCATACTTTGAACTGATGGCTCTTGACAACGAATTGGACATTATCGCTCGCACCCTCGCGACACGAGAAGAAGACTTAAATAAAGCCAAGCTCCGATTTGAAGGAGGTCTTACTTCGGAAATTCCATATCGGCAAGCCATTGTTGAGTACGCAACAACCGCTTCACTCATTCCCGACTTACGCCGTAAAATAGAGACCAAAGAGAACGAAATATCGGTATTGACAGGGCAAATGCCTACAAGTATTCGACGTTCGGCAATATCGCGGTACAAAGATACCCAATTACGCCCGGAGGTAGGTATTCCGTCAGACTTGTTGCGACGTCGTCCAGACCTACGAGCATGCGAGCAATCACTGAAAGCTGCTATGGCCAAAGCAGGATATGCTTGGGCCGATAGATTTCCCCGTTTCTCCATCAGCCTACAAGGCGGACTGGAAAACAACTCCTTTGAAGGCTTTCTTTCTGCACCTTTTACTTATATGATAGGTGAACTGACAGCTCCAATATTTGCCTTCGGTAAGCGTAAGGCCAAGTATGAAGCTGCCATCAAAGCCTATGATGCAGAGCGATATCAATATGAAAAATTGGTGTTACAAGCATTTCAAGAAGTGAACGATGCTACTGTAGCCTACACATCGGCCAACGAGAAAGTTGAACTCATGACCAATCTCAAAGAATCGGCTCAGAAATATCTCAATTTGGCGATGTTCCAGCACATCAATGGTCACATCAATTATATAAATGTATTAGATGCGCAACGCAGCTATCTCAATGCCGAGATTGACCTTTCCAATGCCATTCGCGATGAATATATAGCCTTAATAGTATTATACAAAGCATTGGGTGGCGGTTGGAACTAAACCGGTACCCATTGTTTTCACAATGCAATAAGTATCGTTGTATTGAGTCTTTGCAAGTTTATATTTTTACTAAAAATTGTTCTACCAACTCATTATGTCGCAAAAATATCTTATTTTTGCAATTTGTATGATATGCCTCATTGATATAGCGTATTAATAAAATATGGAAAACTCAGAGAAACAACATCTTCTTGACGAGCGTTATATACGCATGGCGCGTATATGGGGCGAGAACTCTTATTGCAAGCGCCGTCAGGTGGGAGCCCTTATTGTTAAAGAAAAAATGATAATCTCCGATGGATTTAATGGAACACCATCGGGATTTGAAAATATATGTGAGGACGAAAGTGGACGTACCAAACCATATGTGCTTCATGCCGAGGCTAATGCAATTACCAAAGTGGCGCGTAGCAACAATAGTAGCGAGGGCGCTACACTGTATGTTACATGTTCGCCTTGTATCGAGTGTTCCAAGCTTATTATACAAGCCGGTATTCGCCGTGTCGTATTTTCGGAACTCTATCACAATACCGATGGTGTAGAACTTCTACAGCGCAATGGTATTGAGATTGTACATCTTAAAGATTTTGAAAAATAAGAAACATCATGAAGACCCCGCAATTCAGTTATGCATGGTTGCCTTTTTGGGCATCGGTTGCAGTGGTTATCGGTATGATTATCGGTAGCTGGAATTCCAACTCATCTGAATACCAATTGTACGACACGTACGACTATGAGTATGCGCGTCGCAACAACCTCAATATGTTATTGCATATCATCGAGCAACAATATGTCGATAGTGTAGATAGTAAAGAACTCACCGACAATGCGATGACTGCCGTATTGAAAGAACTTGATCCACATTCGGCCTATATCCCGGCCGAAGACCTGGAGAGTGTCAATGAGGAACTCGAAGGCTCTTTCTCGGGTATAGGCATACAGTTCAATTTGCTCAACGATACCATCAATGTGGTTGATGTCATATCGGGTGGCCCATCAGAACGTTGTGGCTTGTTGCCCGGCGATCGTATTATTATGGTCGATGACTCGTTGTATGTGGGTAAAAACATCTCCAATGAAAAGGTGATGAAAAACCTACGTGGCGAGAAAGGGAGTGTGGTGAAATTGGGCATAATGCGTCAAGGCGAGGACGAATTGCTCACCTTCGAAGTGGAGCGTGGCGATATACCTTTGCATAGTGTCGATGCTGCTTATATGATAGAGCCCGGTATTGGTTATATACTTGTAAGTAAGTTTGGCCGTACTACCTTTGAGGAGTTTCTTGTGGCCTTGGCCCGCCTCAGCAACGAAGGTGCCGAAAACTATATTATTGACCTGCGTGGCAATGGCGGTGGCTATATGGACGCTGCTATCAATATGGTCAATGAGTTTATGCAAGCCGGCCAGCTTATCGTTTATACCGAGGGTCGTTCATTCCCTCGTGAAGATGCTGTGTCGAATGGTATGGGTTCGTTTAAAGAAGCTCCTATTGTAGTTCTCACCGATGAGTGGTCGGCTTCGGCCAGCGAGATTTTTGCCGGAGCTATACAAGACAACGACAGGGGGCTTGTAGTGGGTCGTCGCACGTTTGGTAAGGGATTGGTGCAGAGTCAGATGCCTCTATCAGATGGCTCGGCTGTACGCCTCACTGTAGCTCGTTACCACACTCCTTCGGGACGTTGCATTCAGAAAGAGTATAATATGGGCGATGATGATGAGTATAATATGGATATTCTCAACCGTTACAATCGTGGCGAGTTCTTCAATGCCGATAGCATACAACAACACACCGACTTGGTATATGCCACAGCCGGAGGTCGTACCGTGTATGGCGGAGGCGGTATTATGCCCGATGTGTTTATTCCCAGCGATACAACTCACATTACACCATACTATACCGACGTTGTAAACAAGAGCTTGTTGTACAAGTATGCCTTTGAGTATGTCGATGATAATCGTAAACAACTCTCTCGTGCCGATGATTACAAGGAATTGCTGAAGATGCTCAATAGCAATAAGTTGCTCAATGACTTTATTGCCTATGCTGCCGAAAACGGTGTGCCGGCTCAATATAATGAGATAAATATATCACGACCGGTACTTGTGCGCCTATTGCAAGCCTATATAGCACGCGACATATTGGGCGATGAGGCTTTCTATCCCATCTTTATGGGAGATGATAAGGTGATAGAAGAGGCATGCCGTCTCATCAAAGAGGGTAAGGCTTTGCCCGAGTTGCCAATCGAGAATAATGAAACAACAGAATAATATGACCATGATAGATAAACCGACTCTGCGTAAGCAGATGCGCCAAAGCAAGGCTGCTCTTACGGCCGAAGAGAAAGTTGCAGAGAGTAGAGCTGTGTGGGAGCATGTGGAGAACATACCCGAGTTTTCCCAAGTGCAACACATATTGCTCTATCACTCACTACCCGATGAATTGAGTACCCATCTTGTTATAGATCGTTGGGTGGCTTGCGGCAAGACAATATATCTGCCGGTGGTTGTGGGAGATGACCTTGTGGTGCGTCGTTATAGTAGCGAGGCAATGCAACAAGGGGCATTCGATATCATGGAGCCTACAGGCTACGACATTGATACCGATGTGTTACAACTCATTATAGTTCCCGGTGTAGCGTTTGATAGTGCCGGCAACAGATTGGGTCGTGGCAAGGGCTACTACGACCGCTTGCTGTCGCGTACCCAAGCTGTATGTGTAGGTGTGTGCTACAATTGTCAATTGGTAGAGGCCGTTCCGGCCGAGGTACACGACCGTGTAATGCACTATATTGTTACCCCTCAAGGTGTCGCTAAACGCCCATGAAGAAACTTTGTGTAGATAAATGAAAAAAGAGTGGTGCAAAAAGTTGGTATATTAAAAAAAAGTAGCTAATTTTGCACTCCGATAATTGGAAGAATAATAACACAAAAAATATCAGGCAATGAAAAGAACATTTCAACCCTCAAACAGAAAGAGAGTAAACAAGCACGGTTTCCGCTTGAGAATGTCTACCGCTAATGGTCGTCGTGTTCTCGCTAGCCGTCGCGCAAAAGGCCGCAAGGTACTCACCGTATCGGACGAGATGTACAAGAAATAATCTTGTTGCTCAAGATTATGAGTCCGATATAACATTGGATTCCAATACATTCGATACAACAAGAGCGCAACTCATATGAGTTGCGCTCTTGTTGTGTGCTATATCGCGTTCTATGCTGTAGTGTGCTGATAAGCAGGTGTGCGACCTTGATGATAGTAAGTCGTTACTCCAATATATCGGGCATGATGGTGAGTACTGTGTCGGTAGGCTGTTCGGGTATATACTCTTCTTCTTCATACTCCTCATACTCTTCATAGTCCTCCTCTTCTTCAATAAATAACTTCTGCTTGGAGAATTCAAAGAAGTTTTTCCATGTATTGAAGTCGTGTTTATATACAAGACCTATACCTTGCGTAGTAAGAGCAGTGCGCATGGTGTAGTTGCGGTCGTTGAAGTGGTTGTATCCCTTCAAACGTAAATTACCGTTTTCGGTGAGCAGATACTCGATGTCGAAGTCTCCGATAAAGTTGGTAGAGCTATAGCGACTATCGCGGTAGCCGAAGTTGCCGTTGAAGATAAGCCTGTTGTTGAGAAGTTGGCTCGACAGGAAGAGATCTACTTCCAGATCGGAGAAGTCGCCTCTATCGCTACGTACCTTGGGTGCAATATTCCAGTTTTCGCTTATTTGTCCCATCAGAGCGCCTATTGACGATGATAGTGTTGATGCCGCCATTGCTCCAAGTTCGTTGTAAGTGCTTTGGTTGGAGTTGTTTTCGCTCGTATAGAAACGGTTGAGTGCCAACAGATATATTATCTGTCGGGTCATCATTTCATCGGTACTGATAATGCTACGCATGCGACTTTCCATATCGGCACTAAGGGTAGGTAACTCAATGTCGAAATTGATGTCGGGTGTGGTCAATGGGCCATTTATAAGCAGTATGGTATTGACCGGAACAATGGTGCGTGTAAGCTCGCTGTCGCTGGTAAACGACTCGTCAAGGTCGGCAAGATTGGCTTGTAGGTTGTATATCGCATTTATATCTAACGTAGCGTCGAGCGGATTGCCGTGGAACGATACACTGCTACCTTCTTGTATCTTGAAGTCGCGTGTGATAATATCTTCGATACTGAAGTCGTAGTTTCCTTTATCTATATCTATCGAACCAAACATCAAAATCTCATTGTCGGCAGTGTTAAACTCGAGGCGTAGTATTCCATCTCCATATCCCTCAAGTTTGTCGCCTGTCATTTCGTTCATCAGTAGGGTTATCTCAGCATCGGGGGTGATATTGGCATTCAATGATAGGTTCAATACATTCTGTATGGTAGGCAACTGCTTTTTCTTCTCCATGAGCATATTGTTGTGCATCACAAAACTATCAATTTCGCTGATGTGAGTATCGACAATGATGGTGTCTTGTTCGCGTTTGTTGGAGAAGGTGAGGAATGGGTAATCTACGGCATTGGTGGTATTGGTAAGGGCAAATGTGAAGTTTGAGTTGCGATTAGATGTCATATCGACATTGATGTTGGTGTTGTAGTCGTTGCCTTTTACCGAAACATTGCCACTGCCGAAAATGGTTCCATAGTATGGTATAGCATTGGTGCGAGGAACATCAAATACAAGCATATTATTGGCATCGTATATCTCTATGTCGTATTGTGTCTGTGTGAAGTATTTATGTTTTATCACACCGCGACCTTTGGCTGTATTGTCATATTCATCATATACCGTAATGTTGTCAAAGAAGATTTTGTCGGGTGTGAAGTGGATACTATCCGACAAGTGATAGCGGGTGTTGATGAATGGTACTCCAAAAGAGAAACTATGAGCAAATGCGTCACCATATATATATATACGTTCAAAGTTTCCTTCCAGCACTATATGTCCCGAGGCTTCACCT
This sequence comes from Bacteroidaceae bacterium, assembly GCA_017410245.1. Lineage (GTDB taxonomy): Bacteria > Bacteroidota > Bacteroidia > Bacteroidales > Barnesiellaceae_A > Barnesiella_A. Next base: position 30,642 of record JAFQRE010000043.1, on the reverse strand, counting down.
TCGGCATCGATAAGTATAGTATTGATGAATGGACGGATAAATTTCAATGGAATGCGTTCTACATCGAATGCTATTGAGATGGAGTCTTGTGTGGGATATATGTAGCCATCGACATAGCTCTCTTGGTTGTTGTGGTTGTTGATGATACCTTTGATAAGGATCCCCATATCGCTCAAGTCGAGCATACTGAGTACCGACAAGTCGCCCAATACTGTCTGGTTGTATGAGAAATCGTTAATATCAAGTTTGCGAGTACATATATAGGGATCTTCTCCATAGAGATTGGCAACATCGACGCGACCTGAGGCATTACCTCCAAAGGTCACAAAATCGATATTGAGTGTCTTGAAGATGTAGTCGAGATTGATGTCTTGCAAGTCTACGTGAAGTGTATCTTGGGCATTCTGCGATACTACACCATTGATATATAGGTGTTGTCCCGGACGTGAGATGTCGATGTGATTGACAGCAATGTTTTTGTCTTCTACCAGTATAGATGCCGGTTTGATGTCCCATATAGTGTCGTTAATGGCAAATTGTGTGGGGCGTATATCTACATCAATGGCAAGCGACTTGTTTGTTTCGTTGCGAGACAATCGGGTGTCGAGTTTTATCTTACCATTGTACTTGGGTAGTCGGTTGTTGTCCCAATCAATAGTTATGCCTACATTGTCGTCTTTGGCAACTCCTGCCATAGCCCATGATGTGGCCTCTTTTTTGGCATTGAGAAGGTTGGTAAAAGCATTTGCATCGAGTTGGTTGTCTTGGTGCTTGAGATTGACAGACAAGTCCTCTAAGTGTGTCAGCCCAATCCATACGTTAGGTGCCAAAATGTTGAGTTGGGCTTGTTGTATAGAGTCGATGAAGAAACCATCAATCTGTGCTGTATCGGTAAGGGTGAAGGGTAACTTCAATATTTGAGCCATCTTGATGTGAGGGGTGATATTGAAGTGCCAGTCGAAATTGTTGTAGGTAGTGAGTTCTGATTTCTCTGTTTCTTTGTGTGCCGGTACCAATGAAGGCAACAACCGGGCAATGATGTTACCAAATGTTTTCGGTAGGGTAGATATTGTATATGTACCCTCTATGTCACCATTCAGATAGTCCGATTTTATCGACAATTGATTGGGCTGAGAACTGTGTGTGGCCTCGATGGTAATATCCTTAAGTGTAAAGTTCTCGGTACTATTGCCATAGTGTAGGTTGTCAACATATATCTCTCCGTCGGTTGTATCTATGTGTTTCCCTGCCAACCTGGCATCGAGGTTGAATGATAATTTATTTCCTGCGGCTTGAGGCAATAGGTTGAGTGCTGCAAGGTCCAGTTCCTTGCAACTCAAGTCGATATGAGCCGATGTGTTACGATGTGTATTTTCGGCTTCGCCCGATAGGTTAATCTCTCCATTGGGGTCGGAGATAGAGAGTTTGCCTTTGTACTTGCCATTATTTGCCAAGGCTTTCAATGCGATGTCGCTGTAGGAGTAGTTGTTGAAGTCGAGCCGGTCTATCTGTCCATCGATACGCCCATTTCTCAGTTGCCCATTTTGCATTTCGCCCATAATATCGGCACTAAAAGCAATCATATCGGCTATGCTCTCTTTGCCCAATATGGTCGATAGGTCTATACCATCGCTTGCAAGGAATATTTTACCCTTGAGATAAGATAAAGTCGAGTCGCACGAGATTGTTGCGTCAGCTTGAAGGTCGCCCAATCCGCTGTATAGAGAGGCATGAGCTATGAGTGATGACAATGAGCCTGAGATGCGACTGTTGAGGTTTATATCACCTGTTTTAGACAATATCTTCATAATATTGTCATTCTGCAAGTTGAGGTTGGTCCCCAAAATTGTAGCACCATGCTTCTGGCTGTGTAGTCGTATCGGATTACACTCTATATGTGTAGAATCTTTGCGGAGTATGTTTTGTGCCGAAATAGATGTATATAGTTCTATAGCCTCGTCTGCTCCCAGGGCAACCCTTATATCCGATGCCGAAAAGTCGTTGATGCAGCCTTGCATGTGACACGATAGGAACAGTGGAGTGTCGAAGTGTTGTAGTGATGGCACCAATGCTGCTATATCGGATAGTGTGATGTAGGAGTCGTCAATATCCAAGGCGATGATAGCACTATCGGGTATAGACGCTGAACTGTAAACCTGAGAGTAATCGACCTTAATTTGTGGCGTTATAGATGTATTGGGCAGTTGTAATGCAAAGTTGGATAGTGTAGCGTGGTCGCGGTTGGCTTGTACTTGCAATGATAGCCTTTTGATAGCCAATCCCGACTGCTCCCTGCAAGACAAACGCTTGATATGTGCATTGATGGTGTCTTTGTTGAATGCTCTTATATTGATTGTTGCACTTATATCTTCAATATTGATGTGGTTGGCGTCAAATGATTGCGGAGCTAAATATGGCTCAGATGTAACATTATATGACAACTTGCTGCGACGTATCAGCGCCGAGTTGATGCGCAAGTCGATAGGACGAGGTTCTCTCTTCTCTTGGGGTGTAAATGCATCGATAATAAATTGCAAGTTTGTTTCGCTGCTTGTAGTCTCCCTATAGATATTGGCATCGAGTCCAAAGAGTTGAATGTTGTAGAGACAAATGCGCTTGTGCAATATAAGTTCGTCTAAAGCAATGCCTACACCTATCTTTTTAGCAAACAATAGGGTGTCTCCTTGTTGGTCGGGAATGGTCACATTGAACAATTCGATGCGATTGAATGGCGAAAATTCGATGCGTGAAATAGTGAGAGGAACTTCGAGTGTCTCATACAATAAGCCTTCGGCTTTTGATCGCAAAGTGTCTTGTACCGATGGGAGTGAAACAATAAGATATATAAACACATACAACGCTACGAGCGTCATAAGTGTTATTTGCACAATGCGTTTTATTATCCTAAAGTACTTTCTCATTATAGTATAAGCGTACAAAGTTAGATATTTTTTGGTATAAAGCACTTATTGCATAGGCCAAATCTTTTATACTTCGTATAAAATATCTATTTTTGCATATCTAAATAAGTTCGTTCTTTTGCGAACCAAATTTATGTAAAATATGAGTGTAACAATATTAGGAATAGAATCGTCGTGCGATGATACATCGTCGGCAGTGATAAGAGATGGCGTGCTATTGTCAAATGTTATAGCCGGGCAAGCTGTGCATGAGGCTTATGGAGGTGTTGTCCCCGAACTTGCATCGCGCGCACACCAACAAAATATAGTGCCTGTGGTATCGGAGGCTATTAAACGTGCCGGAATTGATAAGAGTGAGATTGATGCTATTGCATTTACCCGAGGTCCGGGCTTGATGGGGTCGTTGCTTGTGGGTACATCGTTTGCCAAGGGACTGGCTTCGGCACTCAACATACCCATGGTCGATGTCAATCACTTGCAGGCGCACGTGTTGGCACATTTTATTCAGCAACCCGATGCTGAGTTCAATCCACCTAAGTTCCCGTTCTTGTGTCTGCTTGTTTCGGGTGGTAACTCGCAGATTATCAAAGTAACATCTTACAATCAAATGGAGGTGATAGGACAGACCATCGATGATGCAGCGGGTGAGGCCTTTGATAAGTGTGCCAAAGTGATGGGGCTGCCGTATCCCGGAGGTCCGGTAATCGATCGATTGGCGCGTGAGGGAAATCCTAAAGCCTTTGTGTTGAATAAACCTCATATCCCGGGGTTGGACTATAGCTTCAGCGGACTCAAGACCTCCTTCTTGTATCTGTTGAGGGATAAACTGAAAGAAGATGCCCAATTCATCGAAAAAAATAAGTGCGACTTGTGTGCTTCGTTGCAATCAACCATCGTGGCAATACTGATGGATAAGTTGTATAAAGCTGTGAAGCAAACCGGTATTAAAGAGGTTGCTGTGGCAGGCGGTGTGTCGGCCAACTCGGCAGTGCGTGCGGCTTTTGAACAATATGCTCAGAAGTATGGGTGGACTATACATTTGCCTCGACTCTCCTTCACCACCGACAATGCTGCCATGGTAGCTATTACGGGATATTATAAGTATAAGGATAACGATTTTTGTGACATCAGCAAGGCTCCTTTTGCTCGTGTCGAATTGTAAAAAAAACTGCTGATTATGAAAACCGAAATTATAGTTATAGGTGATGAGTTGCTCATTGGGCAAGTTGTTGATACCAACTCGGCGTGGATAGCTGCCGAACTCAATAAGCAGGGCTGGGAGGTAACACATATAGCCACAATCAGCGATGAGGCAAATGATATAAATAGTGCCATTTCATCGGCATTTTCGCGTGTAGATGTTGTGCTGATGACCGGTGGACTTGGACCTACTTCGGACGATGTAACCAAAGATGTGTTGTGTCGTTACTTTGGCGGTAAAATGATTTTCGATGAATCGGTCTATGAACAAAACCTTCGCTATTTTGCAGGACGTGGGTTACAGATGAACGTATCTACTCGCCGACAAGCCGAAGTTCCCGATGTATGTACTGTTATCCCCAATCCGGTGGGAACTGCTCCGATTATGTGGTTTGAACGCAATGAAAAGGTACTTGTTGCCATGCCCGGTGTTCCGCACGAAATGCGTGTGGCCATGAAGGGTGAGGTGTTGCCTCGTTTGCGTAGTCATTATGGCGATCATGATGCTATATTGCATCGCACTCTCATGGTGTTCCGTAATACCGAATCGGGGCTTTCAGAGCGTCTCATTTCGTTTGAAGCATCATTGCCTCAAAATGTCAAATTGGCCTACTTACCCATACCGGGCGTAGTGCGTTTGCGTCTTACCGCGCGTGGTTGTGACGAGGCTAAGCTGTCGAAAACTCTCGATGAAATGGTACAAAAACTTCATGAAATCTTGCGCGATGATATTTTTTGCGATGAAGATACAACATTGGCCGGAGCATTGGGTAAGATATTGAAAGAGAGAAATCTCTCTATCGCCACTGCCGAGAGTTGTACGGGCGGAAATATTGCGCACGAGATAACCTCCATAGCCGGTAGCTCGACCTACTTCAAAGGTGCTATTGTTGCCTATAGTAATGAAGTGAAAGAGCATCAACTACAAGTGCCGGCTCAGTTGTTGCAACAACATGGAGCTGTGAGCCAACCGGTGGTAGAGTACATGGCAAAGGGGGTGCAACAAGTTTTAGGTGTCGATTGTGCCATTGCAACTTCCGGTATAGCCGGCCCAGATGGAGGCTCGATAGAAAAGCCGGTGGGTACTGTGTGGATAGCAGTGCGTTGTGGCGATAGCAGTTGCGTAGAATGTGCTCACTTTGGTGGCTCACGTAGCTATATTATTGAGCGTTCAACACAGCGAGCCATGATGATGCTCATTGATATGCTCCTGAAAAGATAGAATTTTTTGCCGATGAAATGGCATCTTTTTGTGCTGTTTGTCGTTGTGCTGTTGCATGATATTGCAATTTTTTTTACCTTTGCACGTCTTTAATGAGACATACAGAATAAAAGTAAATTTTAAAACAAAAAAATAATTCCTATGGCAACTACTGCAGATTTTAAAAATGGCATGTGCCTCGATATCGATGGTACATACTACTTCATTGTAGAATTTCTCCATGTAAAGCCCGGTAAAGGTCCGGCTTTCGTGCGTACCAAACTTCGTAATGTTGTTACAGGTCGTATCCTCGATAAGACTTGGAACTCGGGTGTAAAGGTAGAGGAAGTTCGCATAGAGCGTCGTCCTTACCAATATCTCTACAAAGATGATATGGGCTACAACTTCATGCACACCGAGACTTACGAGCAAGTATCTATCCCCGGCGAGAGCATCGAGGGTGTGAAATTCTTGAAAGAGGGTGATATCTGTGAGGCTATGGTACACGCTGCTTCTGATACAATCCTTACTTGCGAGATGCCTCTCAACGTAGTTCTCGAAGTGACCTATACCGAGCCTGGTATCAAAGGCGATACTGCTACCAATACATTGAAACCTGCTACAGTTGAGACAGGTGCTGAGGTGCGTGTTCCCCTCTTCATCAATACAGGCGATAAAGTACGCATCGATACTCGTTCGGGCGATTACCTTGAGCGCGTAAAATAATAGATATGTAATAAGTAATATAGAACCAAGCGGTGAGGTGATTTCCTCACCGCTTGGTTTTTTTTATGACTTGTCGCTGATATTCTTCTATTGCATCTATTTCCCTTGATTTCATATTCAATTTGTAACAGAAACTATTTTTTTTATAGTTAGCAATTGATAAAATATTTTATAATCATTAAATTTGCATGCTGTAAGGTAAAAAAGAGAATATTCTCTCATCTCTGTTGAGTAGAATAATAATTTCAAAAAAACACATAATCGTCATGAAAAAAAATTTGTTTTTAGTTGTAGCTTTATGCTGTGGCATAGTAGCCATGGCTCAGTTGCGTATGCCATCGTTCTTTGGCGATCACATGGTATTGCAACGTGACATGCCCATCAAAGTGTGGGGCGAGGCTAATCCCGGTAAACGTGTTGTTGTGGAATTGGACGGTAAGCGAGTATCGACCCGAGCCGATAAGAGTGGTCGCTGGGAAGCCAATCTGCCTGAATTTGCGGCCGGTGGACCTTATGTAATGAAGGTAAAGTCGGGCAAAGAGACTATTGAATATAGCGATGTGCTTGTAGGCGAAGTGTGGTTGTGTAGTGGACAATCAAACATGGAATGGCGCTTGAGAGACGTACGTAATGCCGATGTAGAGGTGGCCAATGCCGATTATCCCATGATGCGTTCGTTCAATGTGGTTCAAGCCATGAATTATACCCCCCAAGACAATCTCAATGGTGCATGGCAAGTATGCTCGCCGGCAACAGCGCACGACTTCTCGGCTGTTGCATATTTCTTTGCACTCAATGTTCACACCCAAACCGGTATTCCCGTTGGATTTATCAATTCTTCGTGGGGTGGAACAGATATTGAGACATGGATGAGCCTTGAGTCTATTGAGAAATTCCCCCAATTCAACGAACAACTCTCTCTCATGCAATCTGATGGTCTCGAAAGCTTTATTGCCAATAGTCAAGCCCAATATAAAGCATTTGAGCAAGCCATACACAATGATAGTGGTGAGCGTGAGCAATGGTATAAGACCGCCGACCGTAGTGCGTGGAATACTCACTATGCTCCTCGCGAGTGGAGTAATGACGAATTGGCCAATCTCGATGGCGTAGTATGGATGACATACCAGTTCTCTCTCCCTCAAGAGTTGCTTGGTAAAGATGCTATACTCTCATTGGCATGTATCGACGACTCTGACAAAACATGGGTAAACGGAACATATATAGGCGAAACTCACGGATACAATGTTGTGCGCACCTATATAGTTCCTGCAGAGGCTCTCGCTGCCGAAAATGAAATTGTGGTAAAAGTTACCGATGGTGGCAGTGGCGGTGGCATTTGGGGTAACGCCGGCGATATGTATATAATGATTGATGGACGACGCATTCCGTTGCATGGCGATTGGAAATATAAAGTGTCGGTCTCTAATGCCGAATATAGCTATACCAATGTAGGCCCCAATTCATTCCCTTCGCTACTCTTCAATGCCATGATCAATCCTTTGGTGGGCTTGTCGATGCGTGGTGTTATATGGTATCAAGGTTGCAATAACACCAATCGTGCCATGCAATATTATGACCTCTTCCCGGCTATGATAAACGATTGGCGTGCACGTTGGGGACGTGATTTCCCCTTCTATTGGGTGCAGTTGGCCAACTTTATGCAACCTGTTGAGGTGCCGGCAGAGAGTGATTGGGCTCGTCTGCGTGATGCTCAGACTGCGACTCTCGCATTGCCTTGTACCGGACAAGCTGTTATCATAGACCTTGGTGAGGCTAATGATATTCACCCTCGCAACAAGCAAGACGTTGGTGCTCGATTGGCTCGTCATGCCTTGCACAACGATTATGGTATGTCGCAAGTATATCACCTCAGCCCCATGTGCAAGCAAGTTGTTGCACAAGATAATAAGTTGATTGTTACATTTAACAATGTGGCCGAAGGCTTGCAGATACATGGCCGCTATGGCTATCTGTGTGGCTTTGCCGTAGCCGGAGCCGATGGGGTGTATCACTATGCCAAAGCTCAACTCGATGGTACCAATCGTGTTGTAGTGTCATGCGATAAGGTGTCAAAGCCTGTAAGTGTAAGGTATGCTTGGGCCGATAATCCCGATGATGCTAACCTATACAATAGTGCCGGTCTTGCAGCTACTCCTTTTGAGGCTGTGGCTCAATAATAAGTAACATTAAATAAGTTTGCCATGCGAAAGAATAAAATTTTATTGTATTTCCTACTTGCAATATCTGTACTCTCAGCTTGTACCGAGAAAGGTAGCGATGCTACGCGATCTGGATTGTTGCGTGAAAACTTTCGGGCTGTAGTTAATGGTGTAGAGACCGACCTTTATACATTGACCAATACCAATGGTATGGAGGTTTGCTTCACCAATCATGGTGCTCGCATTGTATCTGTCATGGTGCCCGATCGTGAGGGCGTTATGCGTGATGTTGTCTTAGGCTTCGACTCAATACAAGGCTATATTCATGTTGCTTCCGATTTCGGTGCAACAGTAGGTCGATATGCCAACCGTATTGATCGCGGTCGTATTACTATTGATGGTGTAGAGTATCAGTTGCCTCAAAACAACTATGGACATTGCCTACATGGAGGCCCCAATGGATTTCAAACACAGGTGTTTGAAGTAGAGAGTGCAACCGATAGTACTTTGGTAATGAAATATATGGCAGCCGATGGAGAAGAGGGTTTCCCCGGCAATATCACTTGTAAGGTTGCATATACACTCACGCACGACAATGCCATAGCTATCAACTATACTGCTACTACCGATGCTACCACCATCATCAATTTGGCCAATCATGCCTATTTCAATCTTGATGGTAATGCCTTGATGTCCAATGCCGATTACCTTTTCTATATCAATGCTTCGGGTTTTACCCCTGTCGATTCGACCTTAATGACAAATGGTGAGATACTTAGTGTAGAGGGTACGCCTATGGATTTCCGACAACCTACTGCTGTGGGTGAGCGCATTGATAATGTCGATGAACAGTTGGCCTATGGTATGGGCTACGACCACAATTGGGTGTTGGACACGCAAGGCGACATGTCGCAAGTAGCTGCGCGACTTGTTTCTCAGGCTACGGGCATTGTGCTTGAGGTTTATACCGACCAGCCCGGTCTGCAAGTCTATTCGGGTAACTTCCTCAATGGTAGTGTGATAGGTAAGGGCGGTGTTGCGTGCAATCATCGTTCGGCCATGGTGCTGGAGACACAGAAATATCCCAATAGTCCCAATTATGCACATTGGCCATCGCCTCTGTTGAGACCCGGCGAGACCTATGAAGCCAATTGTATATATCGTTTCGATGTAGAGAAGTAGTAATATACAAACATTAATAGGGCGTGTCAAAAAAAAACTTTGGCACGCCCTTTCTGTTATGTGAGAGTTATAGTTAGTCTTGTGTTTGAGTCTCTTTCTTCTTGTGTGTAAAGAAGCGAATGGCAAAGAATAGGAAAACAATCGCCAATATAGTCCATATACCAATTTTGATGTAGTGGCTGAACTCATTTACTGTGGCATTGAGTTGTTCTGGGCTGACAACCGAGCGTAGGCCATATCCTATAAGAGCCAACACAATATTCCATGAGCCGGCTCCTATTGTGGTGTAGAGAATAAACTTGCCAAAGTGCATACGTGCCAAGCCGGCCGGTATAGATATGAGTTGTCGCACACCGGGTACGAGACGGCCTATCAATGTGGAGATTACACCATGCTTGTTGAAGAATGCCTCGGCTTTGGCTATCTTGTCGGAGTTGAGCAGACATAAATGGCCAATGCGACTATCGGCAAATTTATATACAACCGGACGACCTATCCATTGTGCCAGGAAGTAGTTTATGATGGCTCCCAAGTCGGCTCCAATGGTGGCGCATATTATCACCATTATCAGACTTACTTCGCCAAAGTAGGCTGCCGGGGGCACTACAATTTCCGATGGAAAGGGGATAAATGAGCTCTCTATCGTCATCAATAATATGATGGTCCATTCGTTGAGGTTTTCGATGCACCATTGTATAAAAGGTATTGATTCCATATATCTTTAATGTATATCTCGTTTTAGGGTTGGGTTTCTACTCTCTGTAATATACTCTCTTTACTCTGTTCGATATAGATGTGAGTATCTCATAGGGTATAGTATCAAGGTTTTTCGATATATTCTGTACGGGCAGATTCTCTCCAAAAATCTCTACTCTATCACCCTCGTTGCAAGGTATATCTGTGACATCTATCATACATATATCCATGCACACATTGCCCACAATGGGGGCGCGATGCCCATTCACCAGCACCTCTCCGCGACCGTTGCCCAGACGGCGGTCGAAACCATCGGCATATCCGATGGGAATGGCGGCAATGCGTGAGCGACGGTTGAGTACTCCATGACGACCGTAGCCAATGGTGTCGCCTGCCTCATACTCGTGTATTTGCAGTATTGTTGTCTTGAGGGTGCTTACAGGGCGCAATCCCTGATTGTCATCGGTAGGCGATACACCGTATAGACCTATGCCCAGACGCACCATATCCATCTGATACTCACTAAATCGTGCTATGCCGGCAGTGTTGAGTATGTGGCGCAGTACTTTGTGTTTCGAGGCATTCTGTATCTTGTCGGCACATCTATTGAATGTGGCCACTTGTTGTTGTGTGTAGGCATCGTGTTGTGCTTCGTCGCTACCCGATAGGTGCGAGAATACCGAACGTGTCATCAACACTATTTGCGACTGCAGTATCTGAGTGAGGTCATCAATCTGATTTTCGGTGAAGCCCAAACGGTGCATGCCTGAGTCAATTTTGATGTGTATAGGATAGCCCGATACTCCCAATTTCTCGCCCTCGGCAAGAAGTGCGTTCAGCAAGTTGAAGCTGTATATCTCCGGCTCAAGGCGGTAGCTAAACAAGGTGCGGAAACTGCTCATTTCGGGGTTCATGACAATGATGGGCATTGTTATACCTGCCTTGCGCAGCTCGGCACCTTCATCGGCCACTGCAACAGCCAGGTAATCAACACCATGCTCTTGCAGCGTTTTGGCTATCTCGTAAGAGCCTGCTCCGTAACCGAATGCCTTCACCATGCACACAACCTTGGTGTCGGGGTGGAGTTTACTGCGGTAGTGATTGAGATTTTCTACCAACGCATCAAGATTGACCTCCAAGATGGTTTCGTGTTGCTTCAGCTCCAATGCCTCCGATATGAGTTCGAAGTGGAAGTCGCGTGCTCCCTTAATGAGTATCAGTTCATTGTGGAACATATTGGGGGTTAGTGCCTCGGTAAACTCTCGGGTGCTTGCGTAGAACTCTTTATCTATGTCAAACAGATATGCATTATCCGATATAATAGGGCCTATACCTATCAACCGTTCTATTCCTTTGCGTTTGAGCAAATCCGATACTTTGCGATAGAGTGCTGCAGGGGGTAAGCCTGTCTGGAATATATCGGATAGAATGAGGGTGCGTTTGATGTTGCCATTGGCTGCACGTCGGGCTTGGAAGTCGAGTGCTATTGTGAGCGAGTCCATATCGCTGTTGTAGCTGTCGTTGATGATGAGGCAGTTGTTATTGCCCTCCTTGACCTCCATGCGCATAGCCAATGGCTCAAGTTGTAGCATGCGTTGGCGTATCACATCATGGTCTATGTTGAGGTAGAGCATGATGGCCAAACAATGAATGGCATTTTGAATCGAAGCATCATCGGTATAGGGTATTGTCACCTCAAGCAGATATTGCAGGTAGGTGTAGCGTATGAGGGTACTGTTCTCGCCTTTCTCTATTGCCGATATATACAATGGTTTGTCACGGTCCTTGCGCGACCATGCTATTTCGTATGCGCCCAGGCAGCGCTTCTCTACGCAGTCGCGTATGATTTCGTTATCGCCATCATAGATGATGTAGTCGCAACCTTGCAGCAGTGTCAGTTTCTCCATACACTTTTGCTGTATCGAGGCAAATCCCTCTTGGTGTGCATCGCCTATGTTGGTAATAATACCTATAGTGGGGTGAATTATCTCTTCGAGGCGGTGCATCTCGTCGGGGCGTGATATACCGGCTTCAAAGAGAGCCAACTCGGTTTTCTCGTTCAATTGCCACACCGACAGGGGCACACCGGTCTGTGAGTTGTAGCTACGAGGTGAGCGCACTATGTTGTAGTCCTCTTGCAGTAGCTGGTATAGCCACTCTTTTACCGATGTCTTACCATTGCTGCCGGTTATGCCTATTACCGGAATGGAGAACTCACGACGGTGGTGCGCAGCCAACATCTGCATGGCTACCAATGTGTTGGATACTTGCAAGAAGTTGGCCTCGGGCATATCTTCGGACTCACTTGGCATATAGTTGATGACAAAGTCGCGTACGCCCTTGTCATATAGTTCTTTGATATATCTGTGACCATCGTTTCGTTCGGTAACGAGTGCAAAGAAGATGCTCTCTTCGGGAAATGTCAAAGAGCGGCTGTCGGTAAGCAGTACCGATATAGTATTGTCGTGGCGCAGGGTGAGCGATGCCTTGACGATAGTGGCTATTTGTGAGGTCGTATAATTCATTGTCTTATTGCAATAATTTTTGTTTCACTATTTCTATTTCTTGTTGAAATGATACAACAGGGTATCTCTCTGCAATCTGTTGCATCTTGTCTATGAGCGAGTTTAAGAATTTTCTATAATTGTCGTTATCTGTGCCATTCAGGGGGCGATGTTGCATGCTGCGATTTATTTTCAAGCACTCCTCGGCTATGGTGCAAGTTGTATCGGTAAAGTAGCTATCGGCCAGTCTTTGGCACACATATGCTATGGCTTGAGCCGAGGGGTGCGCCATATCTTCGGCGTAGAAACGGTAGTCGCGAAGTTCATCGAGCACTATCTCGTAGGCCGGGAAATAGTTGCACATATCGCTGTAGCACTTGCATAGAGCATCTATAGCAAGTAGTAGGGTCGATTTGCTCAGTTGGTTTTCGTGAGCACCGTCACTGAGGTGTCTGATAGGGCTTACCGTAAACAGTACTTTGCACGATGGTGCATATTGGCCTATTTGTTGCAACAATGGCTCCCATAGCGACACTATCTCATCTACTTGCAGGCGGGTGCGTGTGAAGAGCGTGGCCGGTTGCTTATGACAATTGGCTACGGTCATGCCGTTGCTTGCCAGTCGGTACACATACGATGTGCCAAAGGTGATGATGAGTCGCTCGCAACGAGGCAATATCTCGGCTCCCTCGGTAAATGCCTTGTTGATGTGTTGCAGGGTTGCATCGGCCGATGTTTGCGAGAATTTACCATGATGATGGTAGGAATACCATAAATTACCACTCTTCGATAGCTCCTCTTGGGTGTATGGAGTACCACTCATGAGTCGTTGCAACGCCATGGCTATCGACTCGGGGTTGTATAGCGTGCCAAAGGGGTTTTGCACTATGTCAAACTTGGCTTTAGACAAGTAGTCGGCTACGTGGTCGGCAAAGCATGAACCAACAGAGAGTATGGGGCTTCCGTGATGAAGGTAGCCTTTTGCTTCTTTAATGGTGATAGGTGTTGTCCATTTCATTGGTTTATGCTTTACGTTGTTCAAATGTAGTGTTTTTTTATGAAATATGAGTGTTAAACAACTCTTTTTTAATCTTATAGATTTTAAAAATAAAATATATGGTAAAAATACCTTAAAATATTTGGTAAAACTACCATCTTGAACTATCTTTGCACCTGTTACTCTGTGTGACAATTGTGTAATTATAAAAATAATGCTTGTGATGAAAATGTATTTCCAAAACGATTTTGAGCGTGACCTTCTTGCTGCCTATGACCGCCTTATAAGGGAGTGCGGGGTAAAGTCGCTACTGATTTCCCCGCGCGACTTGGTTGCACAGGTGGTGCATTCGCCTGCGCCTAAATTTTATATTACCTACGAAATGGCTCGCCGCAACGTGAGTGCTTTGTTGCGGGGTAGATTGCCCGATTGCCATAATAAACTCAAGAGGCAGATGTATGCCGACATTGCCCGACTCACCATGGCCTATCAGCGCCGGCACCCTCGTTATGCCGATGACTTCAACGGTGCGTTGATGGCTGTTTTGTCGGAGTATCAGGCGCCTCGTTTCTATATCAGCGAGAAGAGTGCCTACAACCGTTTGTGTACTTTGATGCGTAAGCGTCGTATCGAAAACCGTAAAAAACTATTGAAAAATGTGTGTGATGAATAACAATGAAACTACCCTTCAGGAGGTCTCTTTTGCCTTTACCTCCGACTCTTTGCTGAAACAATTGCGAGCCGAGAGTTCCTATATTGCTCATTCGCTATATACTGCCATGCCCGAGAAAAACTCGGTGGCGCAACTTATTCTATCGGAAGATGTTGCCGAGTTTGTATCGATGGAGCTTAAGAATGCTTTTGCCAATATCTACTCTGCCTTGTCGGCCTATCTCTGCGATAGTTCACAGTGTGTTGCCGACCCCTTAACAGTGGTGCTAAGAATGCCCGATGGGCGTAACCATGGGATTGATGCACTGCTCTTGCATGAGTTGCAAAGAGCTATAGTCACTTTTGTGTTGGCACGTTGGTATGAGTATAAGTTGCCCGATGTGGCAGCACAACAAATGCAGTTGCATCAGGCTGCCATCTCGGCCGTTCGTCATGATGTTTTCATGGCGTATGGTGCAGCTAAAAGACCTTGCAACTATTTCTGATGTAGTTGTTTATTCCTGTGATGTTGCCATGGGCGACGGTGCAGATATTGATAAAGGGGGCGGGGGAGTAGGCCTACAAGCAGGTGGCGTAGCGGTACAATGTGTAGTATGGGTGAAAGGTGTAACAGCCCTATAGCTTTGTTGTAGGTATATACTTCGTTGAGGCGATTTTGCCAGGAGCGTCGTGCGTAAGCACTGCCGTCATCACGATATTGCAACAATACCTCTTGCAGGTTATATCCTCTATACCCGGCTGCATACATACGTGCTTGCAGGTAGTAGTCCTCGACACGTTGCATCTGCTTGTGCTGTAGGTACATACCCACTGTCACTATTGCCTCGCGTCGCATCATGCAAGTGGGGTGTGCGTGAGGTATGCCGTAAGCGAAGTGATGGGGCTGAGGCTTGGAGTGGTAGTGCATTGTCATATACTCTCCGTTGTTGTCAAAGTGCGCAATGGCCGAGCCTACAATGCTATACTCGCTGTTGCTGTCCAAGAAGTTTACCTCTTTCTCGAGACGTGTGGGTAGCGATATATCGTCGCTATCCATGATGGCAATGTAGCCTCCCCGAGCCTCTTCTATGCAACGGTTCAGTACCACATTGCACCCGGCGTTACGATTGTTGCGGAGGACTCTGATGCGGCTATCCTCTTGTGCCAATTGGCACGCAAGATGGTAGCTGCCGTCGCTCGAGGCATCGTCACAGATGATTAGTTCCCAGTCTGTATAGCTTTGGCATATAATCGATGCAACAGCCTCTCGCAATGTTGTCGCGCTGTTATATACACCCATTACTACCGATACGGTGGGGGTATCTCTCTCTATATTGCTATCTGTGTGGACGCACATAATTTTTTACTATTTGTCGTTCGGTCGGAGTGAGCACACAGGTATATGTTATAATGACATATCCTATGAGGTATAGTGCAATACCTGCAAGCAAGCACCACCACGTTGTGCTGTAGCCGAGCATCTGCATCATAAACCATAATATTGTCACCCACGAGGCAGTTGCACATATAAGTCTTACATATACTTGGGTAAAATACCTGCCTACTTGCATATGCAATCGATATCTATAGTAGATATTATTGGCTATCGTAGCAACAATAGTACCTCCGGTCAATGAGCCTATCAATCCGGCAATACCCCAACATTGTGATGCAAAGTATGATGCGATGACACCCGCAAAGATAGCAATAAAATTGATGACCGAAAGGGTGCGTACCTCACCACTTGCCTCTATAAGAGCATTTCCGAAGTCTTGCGATTGCTGTATCTGCCACGATAGCATGATGGCGAGGGCTATGTAATAGGCCGGCTGGTAACTCTCTCCGGCCCATAGGGTCAGGAAACTTTGTCCGAAGAGCAGAAATGCACCTATAACGGCCCATTGTGCTATCGCTATCAGGCGGCCTACCTCTATCATACCATCGGTAGTCCTCTTGCCCGATGGGTTGTGCGCCATCAGTCGTGTAGCTCGGGGTAGTGTCATGCGGTTGATGGTCTCGGCTATGTAGCCATAGATGTTGCCTATCATGATGCCTATACCCACAATGCCCACTGTTGAGGGGTCGAAGTGCATGCCGGCTACGAGTGTGCCCATATTCCATTGCAGGGCTATAGTGATGGCATATAGGGCTATCCAGCCACTATAACCGATGATGGGACGTAGGTCGGTTGCCGTTTGCCACGAGAATGTGTGGTAATGCCTCTTGCTTATCACATATAGGGCTGTAGCTATGGCTACAACAACGCTCAGTGCCATTTCGAGCATAATAAGTGCTGTGGCTTGTGTGCCGCAGAGTAGCAATATTATCACCCCCACTACACGCAGCACGAGCTTGATGGGTTGTATGGCTCGGGGAAAGGCAAATAATCCACTACCATTGCATATAGCGGTGAAGGCATTGCCGGGAATAATGACAACGTGAGCCATAACGATGATGCCTATCATCTGTTGCACATCTTGCAACTCCTCTGTTGTGAAACGATGACTCCAGATGCTGTTGCTGTAATGGTAGAGTATAGCTCCGCTTATCGCTATAACGAGTATGATGGCAATGTAGATATATGAGCAAGCTGCCAGGAAGCGCATTTCGCCATCTGTGTCGTGCTCATTTCTGTATCGGGCTATATACCGGGTGATGGTTCTGCTCATACCCATATCGAGTAGGGCAAGGTAGGGTAGGATAGCAGCCGATAGCGAGTAGAGTCCATATTGCGAAGCTCCCAGGTGTCGTATGACAAAGGGCGTGAGTACCATACCTGTTACAACGATGAGTATCAGGTTGATATAGTTATATATGGCACCTCTTGTGGCCTCGCTTCTCATGTGGGTATATATCAAGGTCTTTGGTGTGCAACTTGACACCAAAGACCTTATTTTTTCTATGGAGTTGAAAAATTATTAGTTGCAACCACCGTCGCAACCATCGCAACAGCCGTCATTGCAACCACCATCGCCACAGCCATGACTGCCACAGCCGCAGCAACCGTGCTTGGGATTGAGTTCCTCCTCTGTCGCATCACGCACAACTTTCACTTCGCCTTTGTAGTGAAGGTTCTCGCCGGCAAGGGGGTGGTTGAAGTCGAGTGTTACACCATCTTTCTCTATCATCAGCACTATACCATACACGATAGCACCTTCGGTGGTGCGCATAGGTATTTGTGCGCCGGGAAATACGCGCTTGTCTATCTCGCCATCTTCGCCGGCAAAGACTTCGCGGTCGAGTTTCATCACGTGCTCTTGAGTGCGAGGACCGAAAGCATCTTCAACAGCAAGTGTGAAGTCGAACTTCTCGCCAGCCTCAAGACCGGCTATGCGCTCCATAAACTTGGGCACTACGGCCTCGTCTATGCCATATACAAAACATTCGGGAGCTTCTTCCTCGGTGCTGAACATCAACTCCTCCGACTCTCCGTCGCTGAAGGCGTATAACTCATATTGTAGTTCTACCCATTTACCTTTTTCTATTTTCATCGTTTTTCGTAGTTATTTGGTTATTAATTATTCTATCTCATCGCCCTCTTCATAGCAGTACTTCATCTCATACACATCTAATATACGCTCAACGTTGAAGTAGAAGCCCTCGATGCGGCGATTATTCTCTTCTATCTCTATATAGTCGTAGAACGGCTCTACAAATACAAAGTCTACTCCTTTCATACCCAGACAGTTGAGTATGATGTATTCGTGTGTGGGATATATCACATGCCATGCAGTCTCGGGGGTCATGCCATCGCCTGTACTCAATATGGCATCGATGATGTGGTCGAGGCGATATTGCCATATCGCAGCCTCCTTATGGCGGTTTATGCCTTTCAGGGCATATACCAATATGTTGATTTGGCGCAGGTCGAAGGGATCGTCATTGAGGCTTTGCTTGGCAAACTTTATCAGGTTCTCATATTCGGCCACACTCAGCTCACGACCCTGTTTGTAGAGGTGGTCTATCTGGTGGGCATACTCCGAGCGACGATAAGGGTTGTAATCCTCCTGAAAGGTGTAGCCCAAGTAGTAGTAACGATACTCTTCGAGCGTCATAGTAGTGTCGGTAGAGTTGTATTTGGCCATCAGCTTGGGGTAGTAATACTCCGATAGAGGGTCATTGACTTCGCGTTGTATCTGTGCAAAGTCGGGAAGTATGGTTTCGGCCTCCTCTTGGGCATACGACACACTGCTACTCAATATGGCGAGCAGTATGACTATAAATATTTTATGTATATATTGTTGCATTGATTGTCTATCTTGTCACTCCTTGACGTAATTATATATGTATAGAGCGTGGCAAATCATACAAAGATAATGTTTTTTGTTGCCCTATTATGTTATTGTTTGTCGCTTTAACATATATTTGCATTATTGAGCGCAATCATGCCATTGCCATCAGGGCTGTAGCCAGCATACCTCCACAAGCCAGCAACTTGATACCAATGCCTAAGAAAAACGATAAAAACGAACCGAAAGCTGCTTTGAGTGCGCGGTCGGTCGATTGGCGCGATACCACTATTTCGCCTATCAATGCTCCCACAAACGGCCCTGCCATAGGCCCCCAAGGCCATGGCAATAACATACCGGCAAACAAACCTATTATAGCACCCCATTCGCCACCTTTGCCTCCTCCAAAGCGGCGTGTCATCATGGGTGTGAGGAATATCTCCAACACGGTGAGTGCTACCGTAATAACGCCCCATACGACAAGGGCTGTTGTGCTCACGTGTATGTAGCCGCTCCATTGAGCCAACAACAATGCAATGTAACAGAATGGCTGACCAGCCAATGCAGGCAATATGCAACCGGCTATACCTATTATGTATAGTATGATTGCTATGATAAGTAGTGCTATTTCCATATTATTTTATGATGTGATTTTCTTTTCTACAAAATTACGATTATATATCGAAGTAGTTGTGTAGCACAATAAATTATAACATTTTTTTACAGTTTAAGCAATAACGTTGGAAATTTTTTCTTTAATAAAAAATTGTATAATCGAATTTTATAATTAAATTTGCCACAAAATTTATTTTATTCACTAATAAATATTCTTATGAAAAAATTTTTACTAACACTTGCAACTGCGTTTGTTGCCACATTTGCAATGGCGCAAGAAGCACAAGAGTATACCGTGGTTACATCGGTAGAAGAGCTCAATGCTCTGCCCGATAGTACAATGGTATTATTTGAAGGTATCGATGTCGTTGTCGTTGAACAAGACTTCGGTTACTATGTATCTTCAACACCCTGTTTGAGTGATGGAACTACTCAAATCGGTGGTAATGTTTATCCCGTACCTGCTAAATTCTCTGCTGTAGGTTTGGCTCACACTGTTGAGAGCTGGGACGGTTCTTCTTATCGTGAGTTCTATGTTGATTCAGTTACTCAAGTATTGGCATTCGAACAATTGGGCGACCTCTTGCGTTATGGTGCCCAATCAAGCAATGCCTATGTATTTGAGAACTCTCCCAATATCATTGTTAAGGGAGGTACTGCTATTGTTTCACACACTATGGGTGACTGGATTTTCTACTATACAATGGCCAATACCGGCTACAGTATGCAACCTATGTATGGTGTGATGACATATCCCGATGCCGAAGCAGAGTTCCTCAAAGGCGATGAGCTTACCGGTTGGGTGAGTGGCGGTCGTTTCATGGGTAACTATGTTCCCACTGTTGTAACTTACAATGAGAGTTGGGAAGAAATAGACCACAAAGGTGGTCACTTCGCTATCGACCCCTCTGTGATGCTTTGGGCTGACAACTATGAGGCTATAAACATTCAATATACTTCTTGTTCTGTAGATGATTTGTTGCGGGGCTATGTTGCCGAGGCACAACCTGTACGTCTTGCTGCCGGTGGTACTTTCAAGTCAATCGATGGTAAATATTATTATGAAGGCAAATATAAAGTAGAGGAATATGTAGATGGTAAGTGGGTGTATATCGAAAAGACAGCTTCTATAGAGGTTGCTTCTCGTTACATCGACCTCAGCCAATATGTTGATAAAGTATGTGAAGAATATGTTGGTGGTGTATGGGATTATCGCAACACCGGCGATAGTGACCGTTTGCTCGTTACCGAGTTCATTTCTCCTGTTGATCAGCAAGCCTCTATTGGTTCGTTCCTCCGCAAGGGTAGTGAACAATATGAAGAGGAAATTCCTACCGAATTTACTTGCCCTCTTACTGTTACTTACAAATTTGATGATGGAAATTACAAATTTGTCCTCATTTTTGCTGATGAGTCTGGCGATGGTATCGCTGTTGATTATAGCGATGCTATTTATGAAGGTAATCCCGACTATGAGGCTCTCAAGGCTATCCAACCGGGTGATGTTGTAACCGGTGTGAAGGGTTATGCTCAATTCAATACAGGTAGCGCAGCTCCCGCTTTGTATGCTAGTATATATGACTATTCTACCAACGGTGCTGTTACTTTCGTTCCCACAGTAGAAAGTACTGGCAATGAGGTGAAATCGACAGCTGTCGTAACTGTTGAAGATATGCTTAACGAGTGGAAAGACTGTCAAGAGAATAGTTCTATGACTAAAGTTGCCAATAGAGTTGTTACTCTTCTCGATGTTCAAGTAGTAGATACTCTCGATCCTTGGGGTAGCGATGTGAAATATCTCATTCAAGGTACCGATACAATGGAACTTTCTAACCTCTGGTATCCTGACAAGATGAACTTCCAAGTTTACGAGCGCAACAATATCATTGGTATCGCCGACTACTGTCGCATTAATAGCAACTACATCTATCAATTTATGCCTCTCTCTCAAGAGCACATTACCGATGCTACTCTTGTTCCCGAGGTTACCGATCCCGCCGAGCTTCCCCAGTATGCCGGTTTACCCGTTATCTTGAAGAATGCCGAGATCTTGGCAGTTTCGGCCGGTTACTATACCGACTATTATCTTGCTGACGGTACAACTCGTGCCATCGGTTTGCAAGCTGCCGGTGTATTCGACCTCAAAGGTATCTATACTGAAGATGAGTACGGTGGTGCATTCACTATCGTTAGCATCGAGGCTGTTCATGGCTTCAACACCATCAGCGACTTGGATACTTATGTAATGTACTATCCCGAGGCTGCCGGTCAAGCATACAATATCTTCGGTGAGGCTGTTGTAACTTATGTTGATGGTGCTAATGTATTTGTACAATATATGGGTACTTCGGCTTATGGCCAAAAGATGATGATGGGTAACCTCTTCACAGGTGTTAAGACCAGTGTGAAACCCGGTGATGCTATTACCGGTATGAAGGGTGTCTCTACTCCTCTCTATGCTGACTACGATGAGGACTGGAACTATATCCTCTTCAATGGTGCTCGCTTTGCCGTTGCCGAAGATGCTAACATTACTGTAGTTAGCAGTGACAACAAGGTTGTTTATGGCGAAACTGTAGATCCCGCTTACATCGAGTACAATGCTGCTAACTACTCGGCTCGCGCCGTGAAGTTGCCCGCAGGTGGTCAATTCATTAAAGAGGGTGAAAACTACTTCTATGAGGCCGTTTATACTCAAATCGATTGGGAACAAGATCCCGAGACAGGTGAGTATATCGAGATAGCTACTGAAAAGACTGCTCGCATTGCTGTTGCTTCTAATATGTACGATTTCGATGCCAACCTTGGTGTTACTATGAACGACCTCATTCTTGGTGTTTACAATGCCGGTAACACTACCGACGATGCTCGCGTATTCTACGTAACAGGTACTATGTCGAAAGACATCATGTATGACAACATCGCAGCTTTGATGGCCGATGGTTATCTTGGTGACGAGTCTTTGGTACAACATATTGTTAATCCCGTAACTGTTACTTACATTCACTTTGGCGATTACTCATGCTACTTGTTCGTTCAAGATGAGACCGGAGCTTTGCGTATCGACTTGCAAAATGTTGGTACTGTAGCCGATGTGAAAGTTGGTGACCAAATCACAGGTATTAAGGGTAGCACTCAATACTCTTCTTACTATGGTCTCTACTACCTCAACGGATATAACCAAAATGGTGACTATGCATTGGAGGTAACCGGTACTGCCGAGCCTATTGTAAAAGATGTTACTATTGCTGACCTTCTCAAAGAGGCTGACGATGCTCTCAATTTAGGTGTTCCTGCTACTCTCTATGCCAACAATCTCGTTCGTATCAAATTCGTTTCTTACGTAGAAGATGTTGATCAATGGGGCGATCCCGTTAAGTTCCTCGTTGACGAACAAGGTAACAGACTCCAATTGAACAACAGGTTCGGTTATACTACTTACGACTTGATGACCATCGTAGGTATTGTTGATGTTGCCGGTATCAACTATAACGGTTTGTACACAATCCATCCTCGTACCCAAGAGGACATCACAAATGTTACAGCTGTAGAGAGTGTTGAGGTAAACACAGCTATCTATCTCGATGCTGCTTACCAAGTAGTAGCCGAGGGTGCTGTTGAGGTTGTTATCTACGACGTGAATGGTCGTCAAGTAGGTACTACCGACGCTGCCGGTCTTGCTGAGGGCGTTTACCTCGTTCGCGCTACTTACGCCGACGGTGCTGTTGCTACAGCCAAAGTGGTACGCTAATAAATGAACTAAGGCGGTGATGAAACTATGATGACACGCTTCATCACAAGTCCGGAAACTATGACGGTATTTGCGCCATAAGTCCGCAACCGCTTCACATAAGACAAGGGTGCTTCCCCACAAGGGTAGCACCCTTGCTGTTTTTGAGAGGTATAGTAACCTCGGTGCGCGATGATTGCCTATGAGCACTCATGGCGCATAAAACAAGAGAGGAGAGCCGTTGGTGTGTTGGCTCTCCTCTTGCTATTGGGTGTGATGTGGTTTCTGTCGAAGGTGGTTGTTAGTCGAATTTCTTGCGGCGGAACACAAAACTGCGACCGAGATACTTCTCACGCACCACCGGATTGGCTGCCAGCTCCTCCGATGTGCCTTGGAAGAGTATTTTGCCCTCAAAGAGCAGGTAGGCGCGGTCGGTAATACTCAGTGTCTCGGGGGCATTGTGGTCGGTGATGAGTATGCCTATATTCTTCTCCTTGAGTTTATATACGATATACTGAATATCCTCTACGGCAATAGGATCGACACCGGCAAACGGCTCATCGAGCATGATAAACTTGGGGTCGATGGCCAGACAACGTGCTATCTCGGTACGACGACGTTCGCCACCCGATAGCTGGTCGCCAAGGTTTTTGCGCACTTTGCCCAAGCGAAACTCGGCAATGAGACTCTCCAACTTGTCGCGCTGATACTCGGCAGTGGTATCGGTCATTTGCAATACGGCACGTATGTTGTCTTCGACTGTGAGCTTGCGAAATACCGATGGCTCTTGTGCCAAGTAGCCTATACCATGCTGAGCACGTTTATATACCGGATATTCGGTGATGTCTAAGTCGTTGAGATAGATGTGCCCCTCGTTGGGAGGTACAAGACCGGTTGTCATATAAAACGTTGTTGTCTTGCCGGCTCCATTGGGACCCAGCAGACCTACAATCTCGCCTTGAGTGACATTGATAGAGACATGATTGACAACAGTGCGTTGGCGATATTTTTTCACAAGATCGTCGGTACGCAATATCATGCCGGTATTGGGGGTGTTATCGGCAACGCTTGTAGCGGGTTGTTCTATCGTGTTTGTTTCCATAAGTAGTGCAAAAATACAATAAAGATGACGCACAAAAAAGCATTTATAGAATTTTATTACAAAATAGTGCAAGTGAAATAGTTTGTCTGCTGTAAAGCAATGCCCTCGTGAGGGTTGCTGCAGATGGCACACTGTCGTGTTGCCTTAAAATACCTTAAACCAGAATAATTAAACTACGGCTCAACATGCTGTGACTTGCCAATTTTTATTAATTTTGCATCGATTTTCTTGTCTGTTATAGATACACATTAGAGATGAATTTTATAAAGAAACCCTTATCGGACTTCGGAAACTATGTAATGTTGATGGGACGTACCTTTACGCGCCCCGACCGCTGGCGTGAGTTTTTCCGTTGCTATATCGATGAAGTGTATAAACTGGGAGTAAACTCGATACTTATCGTCTTTATTATCTCGATATTTATAGGTGCTGTCATCACCATACAGATGCAGCTCAACATCATGTCGCCCTCGTTGCCTCGATATACCGTGGGCTATGCTGTGCGCGAAATTGTATTGCTGGAGTTCTCCTCGTCGATTATGGCACTTATCTTGGCCGGTAAAGTGGGATCAAATATAGCCTCGGAGATAGGTACCATGCGTGTCACCGAGCAGATAGATGCCATGGAGATAATGGGTATCAACAGTGCCAACTATATCATTCTGCCCAAGGTTGTGGCAATGGTGACTTATATACCTGTATTGTCGGCCTTCAGTATGATTACCGGACTGGGTGGAGCCTACTTTATAGCCCTCTTTACCGACATTATGCCCATCTCTACGCTTACACATGGTTTCCAAGCATTCTTCCGCGAGTACTACATTTGGTATGCTCTCTTCAAGACACTCTTCTTCGGATTTATCATCAGCAGTGTAGCCTCGTTCTACGGTTACAGTGTCAAGGGAGGCTCGCGCGAGGTGGGTCGTGCCAGTACCAATGCTGTGGTGACAAGCAGTGTTATTGTGCTTATAGTAGATGTATTACTCACAACAATCATGATGGGATGATAGAGGTAAAGAATATAAATAAGACTTTTGAAGGCCGTCAGGTATTGTTTGACATTTCGGCCCGATTTGAGACAGGTAAGACCAATCTTATTATAGGTCAGAGTGGCTCGGGAAAGACCGTATTGCTCAAGTCTATTATAGGCCTTGTGAAGCCCGAAATGGGCGATATACTCTACGACGGACGCAATAGTATGGGTATGAACAGCCGTCAAGTCAAGGAGTTGCGCAAGGAGATAGGTATGCTGTTTCAAGGTGCTGCACTCTTCGACTCGGAGACGGTGTTGGGCAATGTGATGTATCCGTTGCGCATGAATACCCGCATGTCGTATCAGGAGTGTAAGAAGCGTGCCGAGTTTTGTCTGGAACGTGTCAATCTGCGTGGTGCCAACGACCTCTACCCATCGGAGATAAGTGGTGGTATGCAGAAACGTGTGGCCATTGCACGTGCTATAGCGCTCAACCCCAAGTATCTGTTCTGCGATGAGCCCAACTCGGGTCTCGACCCTAAGACTTCGCTTGTCATCGATGAATTGCTCAGCGACATCACGCACGAGTACAACATCACCACCATCATCAATACCCACGATATGAACTCGGTACTGGGTATTGGCGAGCATATTATCTTTATCAACAAGGGCCATCTGGCTTGGGAGGGAACAAGTAGCCAAATCACCACCAGTGGTAACGATGCTCTCGACGATTTTATCTTTGCAACACCGCTTTTCAAGGACGTGAAAGGCTACCTTGTGTCGCAAGGTAAGTAATCTTTTCTATTTTCGTCAGCTGTAGAGTCGCAGATGCAAGCCGTAGAGTTACAGCGCTATATCAACGGAAGATGTGGCGACCTATGATGCGGTGATACCATCGCAGGTCGAAGTTATTGATGGTATCTTCGATAGCACTGATAATGCGTTGCTCGGCCTCGTTGCACCATGTGCGGAACTCCTCGTTGGGCTTGTAGCTTTGTATCAATTCGAGCAGACGGTCTATATCGAAGTGCTTGGTAACAATTCCGGCACCTACTTTCATGGCATCATAGCCGTTGCACTCTTGCTCGATGTGTACGGGTATGAGTATGGCCGGCTTGCCCATGTACAGGGCTTCGCACACGCTCTCAAACCCCGATGTGGTGGCATATCCGCTACAACCGGCCATCGACTCAAGGAACTTGGTGTCGTTGATGCGGTGCATGGTCAGTCCGGGTTGCAACTCGCAGGTGTCGGGAGCATCGGCTTTGTCCCAGAAGAAGTGCATCTCTACCTCGGGGTGTTGGGCTTGCCATTGTTGCACCTCCTCGGCAAATCCACTGTTGAGCATATAGCCGTGTATATAGTTGCCTTGACTGGTGGGCATGTTGCGTACTGCTGTGCGCAGTATGGGCGGTACAACAACGATGTCGCGATCGTTGTCATCGTTCAAGGGGTAGAACGAGAGTGCCAAACGCCTGCAAGAGCCTACACTGGTGGCTATTGTGAAGAGGCGCAGGGGGTCCAATTCCACTTTGCTCTTTTTGTTGGGAAACTCAAAGTCGCGATGCAGAAACAAGTACTGATGCCCTATACTGATGATGGGCAACTGCATAGGTGCCAGATAGTTGGAGATGCCCAACATGACATCATAGAAGTTGATAATGGCATCGGGGGCTACGCGGGCTATGGTGGTGCGCAGGGTGTGCATCGATTGTGAGAAACCCGGCAGCTTGGTTATATTCTGTACAAAGGTTTGGAAGTATGAGGGGTGTTTCCCTTCCACACCTTGTACAAAGTTGGGACTCTCGAACGAGTCGATGTGAGTGCCTTCCATGCGTTTATAAAAGTAGTCGGGAATGATGCGTGCCGGATTTTTTCCTACGAGGCATTCTACTACTTCATGTCCATGACGTTCGAGCATTGCCTTCAGTTCAATGGCTTGCATGAAGTGTCCTCTTCCTTCACCTTGTACAACAAACAAAAATCTCATAGCCGATAGTGTTACTTGTTTATTTGGCAAAGTAAGTAAGTTTTTTGTGAAAAAGCAAGAATAAGATGGCTATTATAACTGCACATCGGGGCTTGCGATATCATGAAAAAAGCACTGCACCTATGTGGTGCAGTGCCTATTGCGTGTGCCAACAGCAATGATATGCTGTTGCAGTAATAATTTATCAATAAACTACAACTTTGGTATTGTTTACGATATACAATCCGCGAGCAAGGGTAATGTACATTTCGCCATCGGCAACAATCGTTTTCACCAGCATACCTTGGGTGTTGTAGATGTTGA
Source organism: Bacteroidaceae bacterium (assembly GCA_017410245.1). Taxonomy (GTDB): domain Bacteria; phylum Bacteroidota; class Bacteroidia; order Bacteroidales; family Barnesiellaceae_A; genus Barnesiella_A. The sequence goes on along the minus strand of JAFQRE010000043.1, from coordinate 3,457 downwards.
GTTGAGTAGCCTCGGTAGTGCTGATGTAGAGAGCTCCATTGATACCATAGAGTTTCATATCATTGTTGTTGATGCCTTCTACGCTATCATCTTCGGGGATAGACTTCCAAGCAGCTACCACATCGCTCTCGCTCCAAGTACGGTTGCCAACATCGTTGCCATCGGCTTGAACCTCAACATAATCCCAACTTGTGCCGCAAGTATATTTGTATTGTTGCGATTTGGTAACACTCATGAGTGTGAGTGTGTAGTGAGTATCATCAACCTTCTGCATGGGAATGAATGTCCAAGCGGTCATGTCGCCTGCGATGTAGCAAGCGGGTGTGCCTTCGGGCACTGTCACATTGTAAACCAATGTTTCGGGCACTTCAGGCTCCTCAGGAGCTTCGGCAATGGCTTTCCAGTTGGCTACAACGTCATTCTCGTTGTAGGTGCGGTCTTGTATGTCGTTGCCTTGAGCATCAACCTCTACATAGTCCCATTTGTCGCCGCAAGTGTATTTGTACTTCATGCCACGAGCCACTTCATTGAATGTGAGTGTGTAGTGGGTGTCATCTACCTTGGTCATGGCAGTGAAAGTCCAACCATTCATTTCGCCTGCGATGTAGCAAGCGGGTGTGCCGGCAGGAACAGTTACGTTGTAGGTCAAAGTCTCGGTTTCGTAGCTCGACAAGCCTTTCCAAGCCTCTACAATGTCGTTCTCGCCATAGGTGCGGTCTTGTACGTCGGTAATACCATCGGCCTTCATCTCAACATTGTCCCAGCTTGCCGAAGCTGTATATTTGTACTTCATGCTGCGAGTAACATTGTCGAGAGTGAGGGTGTAGTGAGTATCATCAACCTTGGTCATGGCAGTAAAACTCCAACCATTCATTTCGCCGGCGATGTAGCAAGCGGGAGTACCAGCGGGAACAGTCACGTTGTAAGTAAGAGTCTCGGGCTCGGTAGGATTGACAACTTCACCGGGGTTTATCTCAGTAACATCTACCTTGCCCGAAGTGCCGTTGAGGCGGTAGAAGGTAGTTTTGGTTACGCCTGTGATGTCGTAAGTCTGGTTGCCATTACCATCGTTGAAGATGATGTTTACAGCCTTCTCGGGAGCAGTGAAAGTGTGTTTCAGATACACTACATCGTTTACGGTTTCGGTTTGTGTCATTACCATACCGGGCCAATCCCCCAAGTTGGCACCTTCCCATGCATACAAGTAGGTAGTGGCATAGGCCGTTTCTTTTTCAAGATATACAGTGATGTCGCCTTCGGGTTTTTCTACTACGGTATTGGGTTCATATACTTTATTCCACTTGGCTACCACGTCGTTGGCACTATATACACGGTTTCCTATTTCGCCACCGTTGGCATCTTTCTCAACGTAGTCCCAGCCCGGTCCGCTGCAATATTTGTAGCCTTGGCCTTCGTTTGCCTCGGCTATGTCGATGGTGTAGTGAGTGTCATCGACTTTAGTCATCTCTTGATGGCTCCAGCTGTTCATTTCGCCGGCAATGTAGCACGCATTTGTTCCGGCAGGAACAGTGACATTGTAGGTCAATGCCGATGCAGTGAGGGCAAGCATTGCACTGAAGAAAAGTAAAATTTTTCTCATATCAGTATTAATTTATTTATTGTTGTTAATGTATAGAAATTACAAACGGTATTACAGAATTCTGTAATACCGTTTGTTGTAGTGTATCTATTAGTAAACCAACACTTTGTTGTTATTTACAATATACAAGCCTTGAGTGAGGGCAATTGTTTCATCACCATTTACAAGGGTAGTCATGATCAATTGACCTTGAGCGTTGTAGATGTAGAGTGTAGTAGCCTCGGCTGCAGTGACGCGAATAGCATCGTTTACACCATATACTTTCAAGCTGTTGGCAATAATGTCCGAAACATTGGTCCAAGTATTTTTCCAACGGACAACAACATCATTCTCACACCAAGTACGGTTTGCAACATCTTTGCCATCGGCTTGAGTCTCAACATAATCCCAACCATTGCCACAAGCATATTTGTATTCGGTAGCAGTGGTAACATTGTCAAGTGTGATGGTGTAGTGAGTAGCATCTACCATCTCCATCTCGGTAAATGTCCAACCATTCATTTCGCCTGCGATGAAGCACTTCTCTGTGCCAACAGGAACCTCTACATTATAAGTGAGAGTTGTAGGTTCGGGAGTAACCTCGGGTATGGCAGCCCACTTAGCCACAACGTCGTTATCGCTGTAAGTGCGGTTTTGCAACTCCTCGCCATTAGCGCCTTTCTCTACATACGCCCAGTCTTCGCCACAAGTATATTTGTAGGCAGTAGCTTTGGTTACGTTGTCGTAAGTGATGGTGTAGTGAGTGTCATCAACCTTAGTCATGGCAGTGAAGCTCCAACCATTCATGTCACCCACGATGTAGCAAGCGGGAGTACCTTCGGGAACAGTTACATTATATACAAGAGTCTCAGCTTCGGGGCTTACCGATATACCTTTCCAAGCCTCTACCACGTCGTTCTCGCTGTAGCTACGGTTTTCAACATCAGCACCATTGGCTTGAATTTCTACGTTATCCCAGCTGGCAGTAGCAGCGTATTTGTACTTCATCGCATTGGTAGCATTGGCAATAGCGATAGTGTAGTGAGTATCATCTACCTTTTCCATCTCGGTAAATGACCAATCATTCATTTCGCCGGCAATGAAGCAACCGGGAGTACCTTCGGGAACTGTTACGTTGTAAACAAGACCTACAAAGGGAACTTTAGCCCAAGCAGTTACCACATCGCTCTCGCTCCAAGTACGGTTGTTTTCAAGAACCTCTACATAATCCCAATGCTCGCCACAAGTATATTTGTATTCGGTAGCCTTGGTTACATTTTCGATAGTGATAGTGTAGTGAGTGTCATCAACCTTTGTCATAGGCTCAAATACGCCCCAGTCGTTGAATGCACCCACGATATAGCAAGCGGGAGTACCGGCAGGAACAGTTACGTTGTAAACGAGCGTCTCGGTTTCGGGCTCTACAACAGGTACAGCAGCCCATTTAGCTACTACGTCGTTTTCGGTGTATGTGCGGTCTTGCAACTCCTCACCATTAGCACCTTTCTCAACATACGCCCAGTCTTCGCCACAAGTATATTTGTAGGCAGTAGCTTTGGTTACGTTGTCATAAGTGATGGTGTAGTGAGTGTCATCAACCTTAGTCATGGCAGTGAAGCTCCAACCATTCATCTCACCCACGATGTAGCAAGCGGGAGTTCCTTCGGGAACAGTTACATTATATACAAGAGTCTCAGCTTCGGGGCTTACTGATATACCTTTCCAAGCCTCTACCACGTCGTTCTCGCTGTAGCTACGGTTTTCAACATCGGCACCATTGGCTTGAACCTCTACATTATCCCAGCTGGCAGTAGCAGCGTATTTGTACTTCATCGCATTGGTAGCATTGGCAATAGCGATAGTGTAGTGAGTATCATC
>JAFQRE010000042.1 GCA_017410245.1 Bacteroidaceae bacterium | reverse complement strand
CGCAAGATGCGGTCGTGGTCGAAAGCAAGGCTCGGCACTTCGTCCATAGCAAACCAACGAGCCGAGGCAGCATCATCGCCACCTTTAACCTCTGAGAGTTTTACCAAGGCATAGTGCGCCACGGTTATTACTCGTTCACGAGGGTCTCGGTTTACATCTGAGAAGGTGTAGAACTGCTCAACAGAAGCATTTTTAAGCCCTGTTTCCTCCTCCAACTCACGCTTGGCACACGCCTCGGCAGTCTCGTCAATCTTCATAAAACCACCAGGGAAAGCCCATTTGCCCTTGAATGGCTCAATGCCACGCTGAATCAACAATACCTTAATACTTACACCGTCAAAACCGAAAATCACACAATCGGCTGTAACTGAAGGGTGCGGATATTTATAACAAAATTTCTGCTCGCTCATACTTTAACGCGTTATTTTTACGCAAAAATAAATAGAGTTTTTTAAACCACCAAATAAATTGCGTTATTTTTACGCATTATGGGTATTACTTCTTCTCATTCCACTCTCGACAGGCTTTAACTCAATGCTTAATTCACCTCGCCGGGTGGGTTATTTTAATATTCTTTGTCATGTTTACCGCCTTCGTCACAACATTTGATTGTTCTGCTTCTCAATATGCTCTCGGCTTCATGTCGCATATCTTGCAAGCGACCATAGTCTTTGCCAATATACCGAAACTTCACTAACACATTCATTCGTGCATCTATGAAACCATAAACAGTAATCTCTACGTCAGAAGTCATACCATAACTGTCTTCGTCCATATAGTAACGGCCATCGGGATTGAGTTGCCACCCAACTTCTGCCACTCCATTTTTGAACGGCCTCACAAAGGTAGGAAATTGAGCCGACAACTCCCTCGCTCGCAACTTGGCACAATCGGGCAGTTGTTCAATACTTGCCCAATCAATATCATCGTGAGTAAAGTGCACAAAATCCATGCTCTCGTCCATAATCTCATAGGCACGACAATGATAGTTATCTACCAAATAGCGATGCTTCCACCACCCCCATATAAGTTGCTGTACTACAGCGATGTTCTCGCCCAACTCTTTTACGCGGTACACTTTTTTATCGTGTATCAGCAAGGGTAATGCCTTGTATAGCATCTCCTCATTACTATTGCCTCTATGTTTTAATGTTACATTCATAATAGCATCATTCAATCGCTTTTCCCAATCCTTCACAACAGGGTTATATATCATTACAAAACTCATTAATAGTTATAGAAATACTAAGCCACATATCCTATATGCGACTTAGCTGTACAAGCTCTTTGCGGTTGCATCTCCTTACGTAGTCGCTCATATTGCTCAACTACATCACTTGAAACCGAAGGAAAAATTACTTCCAACTTTTCCAGTATATGTTGTTGCGAAATAGGCACACCCAATCGAGCAGCGTCCAAAGCACTTTCCGTCACAATATATTTGATGTCACTTGCCACATATCCCTCACTTTTGGCAGCAAGAAGGGCATAGTCTATATCATCGTCACAATAGCGACCATAAAGACTCAATCGGAAAATTTCCTTACGAGCCTCGGCATCGGGCAAGGGCACATATACCATTTTATCAATGCGACCGGTGCGCAATATAGCAGGGTCGATACGCTCGGGATAGTTGGTTGCAACTATAACAAATATTCCTCTATCGGAACAATTGTTGAGCTGACACAAGAGTTCATTGACCTCGCTCGAAATATGCTCGCAATTCAACCCCGAACGGCGGGGAGCTATTCCATCAAACTCATCGAAGAAAAGTATTGTAGGAGCATTCTCCTCGGCTTCCTCAAAGAGTTCGGCTATCTTGTGTTGCGTCTCATGCAGATATGCACTGCCAATGTCGGACGACTTCACCTTGACAAAATTAAGGTCGGCCTCCTCGGCAAACTTTTCGGCTATAAAGGTTTTTCCACACCCGGGAGGCCCATACAGCAACATACCATTGGGAATGGTAAGGCCATATTTATCAGCAATGTCGGGGTTTTGCAACACATAGAGCACATTGTTCTGCAACACTTGCTTCAGTTCTTCCATACCGGCCACATCGTTCAAGCCTCCACGTTTTGGGCTACACTGCAAGGCTATTGAGTCGGTAACATCGCTAATATCGGGCAATGTTATATCGTCTTCCTCAATAACATTGGGAGCGACTTCATTTCCGCATTGAATTAAACTTTCCAACACCTCATCAACCGTTTGGAAACGATCTTCGGGCTTGAAGGCCACCATCTTCAGCACAAAACTCTTCTGTGCATCGGTGAGAGGCAAAAAGGCCACCATTGTGCTGTTATAGAGAGTTCTGAAGTAATTGACAAAGAACTTTTTATACTTTTCGCCTTCACCAAGATTGTCGGGTAAAGGTTTCTCCATACCCAACAACATATCTATCATCAACGAGCCTACCATAAAAATATCGGTACGCTCGTTGCATATACCGTCATAAGCTTCGGGAGCGCGACAAAGCAGATTTCTAATAGAAGTGTCGGACAAAGCATTTTGTGTACCACTATATGAGAATTGCGATGTACCCAAGAGATACACCGACTTGAAGTCATCATCGTAACTCTCTATCAAGACACTGCTGCTCTTGATGTTGTTGTGAATGATGGAACGTTTCTGCCCATGCAGGTATTTCAATGCCATGAGTATGCGATAAGTAATGTCGCGTACTTCGAGCCAATTATACTTCTTTTTTGCTTCCAAACATCGTGCAATAGGTCGTCCCAGAACTATCGAACGTACGACATAGCGATATTTACGCTTATTTACCGTCTTTACACCCGAGGCTAATACTTGCGCAAAGGGGCCCAACTCATCGGCAAACAAATCGCGATGAATATACTCAAGTGTTACACTCGCCACATCGTCTGCATACAAACGCAGAATTGCTCGGTTATTATTTTTATCTCTCACACGATAGCTTTCTACGCCATGTGCATCGGACTTCAAAAAACCAATAACTCTATAACCATTTACTTTGGCTCCTACCGATAGTGTTGCTTCTTTTTTCATCTCAATCGTCTTTTGGGGGTTGCACAATCTTTTTTACCATTTTGCACAAGTACTTGCATGTACTAAGCAAAAACATAGATGCTCAAAAAAAATTTTTCTATCTTTTTATTGGTGTTTATTATGCGATTTTAATTTCTTAACCTTTATAACCTTTGTTTATAAGCAAGAAATAACTAAATTCGCTGTTAAATTATATTGAGACATTATGAACAGGATTTTAAAAAACGGTCTTTTAGTTTTGGCAATATATGTGCTGGGAGCAGTCTCCGCGATGGCACAAGGTATAGAACTACGCGAAAACAAGACAAGCGGACTGCCACGCACCGATGTAGCTACCGACAATAGCGCTGTAAAACCTATTGCTGAAGGCCCTACAAGGCCCTTTGCTTTTGGTGTAGAGGCCGGAGCCATGATGGACTTTAGCTCGACCGAGAGCAGTCAATACAATATAGACATTTATGCCGGCTATCGCAAGGGTGTTATCCAGGTACTGGGTATGGGTATAGGTTTGCACCCCTCTTTTGCACATGGACGCACATTTATTCCTATCTATGCCCTATTCCGTTGCAACTTCAAGGAGGGACGTTCGCTCTGCTTTGGAGACCTGAAAGTGGGTATGTCTATCAATGAATTGAGCAGCGATACTCACAATACCGGGTGGTATGCCTCGGCCGGTATTGGTTTCAACCTATGGCAAACACGTCGTCTCAAGACACATGCAATCGTTGGGTATAATTATACTCAGGTGGTACCTTTTGCCAACTATAACGAGTGCGCTATTCATGGTGTATCGATACGAATAGGTATCACTTTCTGATTTGTTAGATTACAATTATCAAAACTATGCGATTTCTATACATTTTATATCAATGGCTCATAGCGCTGCCCATTCTCATCGTACTCACTATCTTGATAGCCCTTATTACGATTATAGGTTGTGCCATAGGCAATCGTGACTTTTGGGGATACTATCCACCCATGATATGGGCAAGATGTTTCTGTGCCATCTTGCTTATTCGCACCGAAATACGAGGACACGAAAATATTGACTCCAAGACTTCCTATGTCTTTGTAGCCAATCATCAAGGCGCATTCGATATTTTCCTCATTTACGGCTATTTAGGACACAACTTCAAGTGGATGATGAAAAAATCGCTCAAGAAGATACCTTTTGTGGGTACTGCATGTGAGTATGCAGGCCATATCATGGTCGATCGCTCATCTAAGGCATCTATCCGCAAGACCATGCAACATGCCGAAAAGACTTTGCAGGGAGGTATGTCCTTGGTGGTATTTCCCGAGGGAACACGATGTAAAGATGGCCACATGAACCCATTCAAGCGAGGAGCGTTTACATTGGCCGAGGAGTTTTCGCTACCGGTAGTACCCCTTACTATCGACGGGGCGTTCCGATTGCTTCCACGCGGTGGCTTCAATGTACACCCGGGCAAGGTGACACTCACCATTCACAAGCCTATCATGCCACCGGCCGAAGGCAAGTATAACCTTGAGTCGCTCATGAAGGAGTCATATAATAGCATAGCATCGGCCCTGCCCAACGAGCCTCTCATGGAATAATTATTGACAAATAGCATTGTTATTGCGTTAGAATAACTAATTTTGCATTGTTATTTGTTAGATAAATATGACCGATAAACAATCACCCCAGATTTTAGGCACTGCTCCTATAGGCAAGTTGCTCATACAATACTCCATTCCTGCCATTATAGCAATGACAGTGAGTTCGTTATACCACATCATCGACAGTATATTTATAGGTCAAGGTGTGGGTGCATGGGCTATAGCCGGCTTGGCGGTAACATTTCCGTTGATGAATCTTGTTATCGCATTCTGCAACCTTGTGGGTATAGGTGGAGCTACCATCAGTTCTATATTTTTGGGCCAACGCGACACACAACGAGCCACCGAAACACTGCATAACGTTGTGTGGCTATGCCTCATCAGTTCTATATGCTTTGGTGGTATATCGCTGATATTTCTCGATCCCATTCTCATGTTCTTTGGTGCAAGCAACGACACACTGCCATACGCCCGCGAGTTTATGCAAGTGATACTCATTGGCACACCGGTAGCCTACTTGTTTATAGGCCTCAACAATGTGATGCGCTCTACCGGCTATCCTACCAAGGCTATGTTCTCGTCTATCATATCGGTGATAGCCAATGTCATCATAGCCCCTATATTTATATTTGTATTTGATTGGGGCATACGCGGAGCCGCATTAGCCACACTTGCATCGCAAATGATAGGCTTGGTGTGGGTACTCATACACTTCATCAACAAGAATAGTTTTGTTCACTTCGACTCACGATATAACCGCCTGAAAGCCTCTATAGTAGGACGTATTTTCTCGATAGGACTTTCGCCGTTCTTGATGAACGCCTGCAGTTGCTTGGTCGTTATCATCATCAACCGCTCATTTATCGAGTATGGAGGCGACCTGGCTGTAGGTGCATATGGTATTACCAACCGCATACTCATGCTATTTGCCATGACCGCCATGGGTATAACACAAGGTATGCAACCCATCATCGGCTATAACTACGGTGCTCGACAAACAGCGCGTGTGCATCGCACACTTATCTATGGCATTGTAGCCGGCACCATCGTCACATCGTTGGGCTTTGTCATGGCACAACTCATACCCTACCCTGTTGTGCGCCTATTCACTACCGACAATACCCTTATTGAGATGTCGGCCAATGGACTAAAAATTTCATGCATGGCCTTCTGTCTCATTGGTGCACAGATAGTTATATCCAACTTCTTCCAGTCGATAGGCAAGGCCAAGGTATCTATATTCCTATCGCTTTCGCGCCAGCTCATCTTCCTCATACCCTCGCTACTCATACTACCGAGCATCATGGGTATAGACGGTGTATGGGGCAGCCTACCCTTGTCCGATGCCATAGCATTTTTTGTTGCAATAGCCGCATTGTGGATATACCTGAGAAGAGACAAAAGAGAGGAACAATCGTCGCGAGAAGCCATATAAACGGCTCATTGTACAATCTTTGCATAAAAGCCGAAAATGTTAAGCCGAAATAGTTTGTATTAAAGCTATTTTTCATTATTTTTGCACTGATAAAGCAGGCTATTTAGAAATGCCTGTGAAAATTGACAATTCTTAAACACAACACATAATGGTTCTTTTTTTCAAAACTACCCAGCAGAATGTTATAGTCGTTGAGAGCGACCATGTATTTACGGCCGATGAAAGCGCCAAGTTGGTATGGCTCTTTGACAACGCTACGCAACTGCCCGTTACCACCCTCGAAGGTTGGTTTATAGGCCCGCGTAAAGAGATGATAACTCCGTGGAGTACCAATGCCGTAGAGATAACTCAGAACATGGGTATCGAAGGCATCAGTCGTATCGAAGAATTTTATCCCGTAGCAAGCGAAAATGCCTCTTTCGACAAGATGTTGCAACGCCTCTACAACGGTATCGACGACACGATATTCCAGATAAACAAAGAGCCCGATGCCATAGTACACATCGAAGACATCGAGGCATACAACGAGAGCGAAGGTTTGGCATTGAGTACCGACGAGATAACCTATCTGCGCGACTTGAGCACTCGATTGGGGCGTCCGCTTACCGATAGTGAGGTATTTGGTTTCTCTCAAGTAAACTCGGAGCACTGCCGCCACAAAATCTTCAATGGCGTGTTTATCATAGATGGAGAAGAGAAAGAGAGTTCACTCTTCAAACTTATCAAAAAGACATCGGAATACAATCCCAATAAACTTGTTTCGGCCTACAAAGACAACGTAGCCTTCGTTGAGGGTCCTGTAGTAGAGCAATTTGCGCCTGCCAACCCCGAGACAGCCGATTACTTTGAGGTACGCGATATCAAAACCGTCATTTCGCTCAAGGCCGAGACTCACAACTTCCCCACTACGGTAGAGCCTTTCAACGGTGCAGCAACAGGTACAGGTGGCGAGATACGCGACCGCTTGGGCGGAGGTAAAGCCTCTCTACCTATTGCCGGAACTGCAGTATATATGACATCATATCCTCGCTCCGAGGCAGGCCGCACTTGGGAAGAGCGTGCCATGGCGGCTCGTAAATGGCTATATCAAACTCCCGAGGAGATCCTTATCAAGGCTTCTAATGGAGCGTCGGACTTTGGCAACAAGTTTGGCCAACCCCTTATTTGTGGTTCGTTGCTCACATTCGAGCATGCCGAGAACGACAAGAAATATGCCTACGACAAGGTAATCATGCTTGCCGGTGGTGTAGGTTTCGGTACCATGCGCGATGCTATCAAGGGCACACCCACTCCGGGCGAAAAGGTTGTAGTAATGGGTGGCGACAACTACCGCATAGGTATGGGTGGTGGCGCAGTATCGTCGGTTGAGACCGGACAATATGCCAATGCCATTGAGTTGAACGCCGTACAACGTGCCAACCCCGAGATGCAAAAACGTGTATCTAACGTGATACGCGCTCTTGCCGAGAGCGACGAGAACCCCATCGTTTCTATCCACGACCATGGTGCAGGTGGTCACCTCAACTCACTCTCGGAGCTTGTTGAGGCTACCGGAGGTAAAATAGATATGAGTGCCCTGCCCGTTGGCGACCCCACACTCTCGGCCAAAGAGATTGTTGGTAACGAAAGCCAAGAGCGCATGGGTATGATTATAGGCCAAAAAGATATAGAGCGTGTACGTCGCATTGCCGACCGTGAGCGTGCTCCCATGTATGTAGTAGGTGAAACTACCGATGACAACCGCTTCGTCTTTGAGCAAGCCGATGGCGTGCGTCCCATTGACCTCGACATGGAAGATATGTTTGGCAAAGCTCCCCGCACATATATGCGCGACAATAGCGTAGAAGAGAGCTATATCGATGCCAACTATGATGTAAAGAACTTAGACGAATATGTAGAGCAAGTATTGCAACTCGAAGCCGTAGCTTGTAAAGACTGGCTCACCAATAAGGTGGACCGCTCGGTAACAGGTAAGATAGCCCGCCAACAATGTCAAGGCGAGATACAACTCCCCTTGAGCGACTGTGGCGTGGTAGCACTCGACTATCGTGGTCGTGCCGGTATAGCCACATCTATAGGTCATGCACCTCAAGCAGCCCTTATCGACCCCGCAGCCGGTTCGGTACTGGCCATAGCCGAGGCACTTACCAATATTGTTTGGGCACCATTGGCCGAGGGTCTCGACAGCGTTTCGCTCAGTGCCAACTGGATGTGGCCTTGCAAGAACGAAGGCGAAGACGCTCGCTTGTACAAGGCTGTTGAGGCTTGTAGCGACTTTGCCTGCTCATTGGGCATCAACATACCCACCGGCAAGGACTCACTCTCTATGACCCAAAAGTATGGCAAAGAGAAAGTGTTCTCACCCGGCACAGTTATCATCTCGGCCGGTGCCGAGGTAAGCGATGTGCGTCGTGTGGTATCGCCCGTTATGCAAAATGTTGCCGACAGCGCCATCTACTACATCGACTTCTCATTCGACACCCTCAAACTTGGTGGCTCGGCCTTCGCTCAGTCATTGGGTACAGTAGGAGCCGAATGCCCCACCGTACAAGATACCGAGTACTTTGCCAACGCCTTCGGAGCAGTGCAAGAACTCATCAAGCGCGACCTTGTATTGGCAGGTCACGACATATCGGCCGGTGGTATCATTACCACATTACTCGAAATGTGCTTTGCCAACGTCGATGGCGGTATGGAGATAGACTTTGAAGCACTTCCCGAGAAAGACCTTGTGAAGATACTCTTTGCCGAAAATCCCGGTGTTGTTATGCAAACTGCCCAGCCCGAGGAGTTTGAGAAGGTACTCAAAGCAGCCGGCATAGGTTTCTTGCGCATAGGTAAACCTTGCGAAGAGCGCCACATCATGATAGAAAAGAATGGTGCACAATATCAATTCATCATCGACCACTTGCGCGATGTATGGTATGCCTCGTCATATCTGCTCGACCGCAAACAGAGTGGCAACGAGTGTGCCCGCAACCGCTTCAACAACTACAAAGAACAACCCATCGAGATACAATTGCCCGCCGACTTTACCGGTCGCATGGAGCAATATGGTATCAGCGCCGACCGTCGCGAGCGCACCGGTGTACGTGCAGCCATCATTCGTGAGAAGGGTGTAAACGGCGACCGTGAAATGGCCTATTCGCTATACTTGGCCGGATTTGATGTAAAAGACGTACACATGACCGACCTCATAAGCGGTCGTGAGACACTCGATGACGTGAATATGATAGTATATTGCGGTGGATTCTCTAATAGCGACGTACTTGGCTCGGCCAAAGGTTGGGCCGGTGGTTTCTTGTACAACAAGCAAGCCCGCGAAACACTGGAGCGCTTCTATGCACGTCCCGACACTCTATCACTGGGTATATGCAACGGCTGCCAATTGATGGTAGAACTCGGATTGCTCACCCCCGACCATGCCGAGAAACCTCGCATGCGTCACAACGAGTCACACAAGTTCGAGAGCAACTTCATCAGCTTGGCTATTCCCGAGAACAACTCGGTTATGTTCCGCTCACTTGCCGGTAGCAAGCTCGGTATATGGATTGCTCACGGTGAAGGCAAATTTGAGTTCCCCTACTCGACCGACCGCTACAATGTCATAGCACGCTACAACTACAATGCCTATCCCGCCAACCCCAACGGATCGCCCGAGGGAATTGCCGGTATTTGCAGTGCCGATGGTCGTCACTTAGCCATGATGCCTCACCTCGAGCGCGCCATCTTCCCCTGGCAATGTGCATACTATCCCGCCGAACGTCGTCTCAGTGACGAGGTAACACCTTGGATTGAGGCATTTGTAAATGCACGTCGCTGGGTTGAGGAAAACCGCAAGTAAGAAAGCATTATAAAACCATACCCAACGAGGGTGTGTCAAAAAGTATTTTGACACACCCTCGTTAGCTATACGTAACACCACTACAACTATGGCAGGAGTGTGATACGCTACAAAGAGAAAGCCGTAACACATTTATAAGCAATGCGTTACGGCTATTTCGTGTTGTCCTGGAAGGATTCGAACCCTCACTGACAGAGCCAGAATCTGGAGTGCTACCATTACACCACAGGACAAGGTTGTGATTTCGGACTGCAAATTTGCAAAATATTTTGTTTGCATAGCACGCCATAAGCGCAAAATAACGCACGATTAACATATTTTTACATTACAATATATATACATTATTAAACCAACCACACAACGATACGTCAAAAAATAAAAGAAAAAGCTGTGTCGCGACCTATAAGATGAGATATTTGCACCATAGTATTGCATAGTTCAACAATTATTCATAACTTTACGTTGTTAAATAAGACAAACACTAATATAAATATGTATATGAAAAAAGTATTATCTGTTATTGCTCTGGCATTGCTCATGGTATCGTGTATAGGCCCCATGGGTCCTATGGGTCCACAAGGCCCTCAAGGAGAGCCGGGCGAGGGTGTAAATTGGAAGGTTTACGACTTCACCATACAATCGCACCAATGGCAACTTGTAAACGGAGCCGACCAACTCAACTCATACTACATGTACCTCTTTGAGGGAAATGACGCACCCGAGGAGTTGAGATATGTTGTAGAAAATATGGGCGAAGTATCGGGTTGTTTGGTAGGTCGCCTCAACAATGGCGATGAGATATTCTATCCCCTGCCCTACGAGAACTACTATGGTAGCGATGAGGGCAATGGCGAGATGCTGTGGTGCGAAATGTATAAGTACGACTACACACGCAATAGCATTGCATTCTATGTGTACTATAGCGACTTCTACACAGCAACACCTCCTGCTACATGTACTTTCCGAATGAACTTTAAGTGGTAAATAAATAAAATTTTATGGTGTGTGAACCATCGACACCCGTTGATGGTTATGAATAATAATAGGAGAAGAATAGTTTTTTTATAGGAGCCGACCGACCGTGAGGTTAGTCGGTTTTTTTATGCCCACAAGAGCATAGCAATACACGTCACAACTTGCATCTATTTTTGTTGAGTTATTAGTTCTAATTATCCTCTCTATCAACAAATATGCTTAAAAACAGCAAATACATTTTTTTTCACATTTTATATATAGGGTTAATAAAAAAGATGTTATATTTGCACGAATGAATATTGTGCAATATTGTACCAAGATGTACAGTTTAATACATGCTTAAAGAAAAAACTTACCATATATAAGTAAATACTTTTTTTACTAACCAAATAATTAATTTTTATGAAAAAATTCTTACTATCAATTCTGTGCCTCGTAGCCGTCGCATTGACCGGTTACGCTGCAGATGCGACGTTTGATTTTGCAGCACATTATGGTGCTACAACAATCAGCGGAATTGATGCCAAAGACCCAATGACGGTTGATGGTGTCACTATGACATTTGCAAAGGGCAATTCTCAAACCGCTCCGGCTTATAACAAATCAGGAGAAATACGTCTGTATGGTGGTAAATCTGCCGACGTTCTTGATGGTAACACTGTAACAGTAACAGCACCTGCCGGTTCTGTTATTACAAGTGTTGTCTTTAACCCCGGCTCAAACGGAACATGGGGTGTACTCTTAGCCGATAACGGCAACGTATCAACAGCTGATGACCACACTGCGACATGGAGTGGCAATGCCGAGACTGTTGTTTTCACAGCCAGTCGTAATGCCGATAACACAGGTGCATCTACACAAAACCGCTATGCAACTGCTGTCGTTACTTACTCTACTCTTGCTGCTTCATCGGTAGCTACTCCTACATTCTCTGTAGCTCCCGATACCTACGGTGAGAAGATTAGTGTAGAACTTGAGTGCGAGACCGATGGTGCTACTATCTATTACACACTCGATGGTAACACACCCGACAACACTTCTACTCTTTACGAAGCCGCTATCGAGTTGAACAGCAAAACAACCGTTAAGGCTATTGCTTATGTAGGCGAAGAGGCTAGTAACGTTGCTACTGCCACTTACGACTTCAAGCTCGAAGGTTCGCTCTCATTTGTTACCGCTCCCATCTTTGCCAGCGACATGCAAGGTAAAATCGAGTGGACTGCTGACTGGGCAAACAACACTGTTAACTACCTCGTAACTTACGATGGAACTGTTCCCACAGTCGACAACAAAGCTAACACCGGTACAGGCAAAACCCGTAACATTCCCATGTATTCATGGAAGAAGGACACTGCGGTAGTAGTAAGCATTCGTCCCGAGAAAGATGGTATCTATGGTGATACTTTCAAAAAAACATACTACATCAAGTATGCCAAAACATTGGACGCTTACAAAACTGTCAGCGAAGTGGCTGCCGGCAACTATGTACTTGTAGGTGAAAACTCAGTAATGCTTCCCATTGATGGTGAAGGCAAAGACTACGGTTATGGTTACACTGTCGATGCTACAGTTAACAATGGTTTGGTAAGTGCATTCGGTCTCTTCGAGTTCGCTTTCGAAGCTGCCGATGGTGGTTACTACATCAAGGATAGCAAAGGTCAATACCTCTATGCCAAAGGTACTTACAAATCGTTCAACCTCTCATCTACAGTTCCCGCAACAGGTGGTGTATGGAGCGTAGAAATACAAGCAAATGGCCAAGCCAAGATCTCTAACAACGAGACCGGTCGTTGGATTCAATGGGACGATTATTACAAGAACTGGGCTATGCCCGATGGCGACCAAGGCACTTTCATGCCCACTCTTGCCGCCAAACACGTTCCTACATTGGAAATGACTCCCGCAGCCAATGCAACAGTTGAAACGTTGGACAAAATCGTCCTCACTTGCAGCGACGGTATTGCATCAGGATCGGGCATGAAATATGTATCGATACAAGGTAAGGACGTTACTGCTACTGTTACTGCCAACCAAGTTGATGACAACACATTGGAACTTGTACTCTCTGAACCTATAACCGCAGCCGGTAACTACGACTTCGTATTCTACAAAGGTTGTGTAACACTCGGCCCCGGTTCTTTGAACCAAGCATATCCTGCAGCTACCCAATATATCACCTACACCGTAGGTGGTGGTGCTGAACCCATCGAGTTGGTAGTAACTCCTGCCAACGAATCGGTAAACAAGAGCTTGCAACACTTTACATTCTCTTGCGAGCAAGGCATCAGCATCAACGGTCTCTTCGGTGGTCAAGCTCCTTTCTTGGGCTTCACCGATCCCACAACAGGTGCTTCAAGCCAAATCGCTTTGACTCCCGGTGTAAGCACTGAGACATCGGTTACACTCTCTACCGAAGCTGCTCAAACCACTGAGGGTTACTATACACTCGTTGTTCCTGCCGAATATTTCGTATTGGCCGAGGCTCAACCCAACGAAGCCATCATGTATCAATACATCGTATCAGCTACCAACCCCAACGCTATCAACATCAAGAGCGTTACTCCCGAGGAAGGTAATGTAACTGAGTTGAAACAAATCATCGTTATGTGCGATGTTGAGATTGACATGGCTCCCTCAACTTGGACTATCACCGATGCCAAAGGCAATGTATATCCTGCTCAATACACATCGCCTGCCAACCTTGGCTTCATGGGAATCCAAATAGACCTCAAAGAGGCTATCACTGCCGAAGGTACTTACACCTTGAACATCCCTGCCGGCTCGATAGTTGAATACTTGGGTAGCAAGCAAATCGAGGAGCAAACTATCACTTGGACTATCGGTGGTACAGTAGAGACTCCCGACTACATCTTCAATGCCGAAGACTATGAAGCTGGTGCAGAGTATCCTACACTTACCGATGGTATCTTCACATTCTTGCAAGGTGAAGAATCAACTAAGCCTTGGATTTTTGACGCAAACGAAAAGAAATTCTCGAACGGTCACGTTGCCACTAAACGTATCAAAGCCCAAACCGACAAGAACTACTTGACAGCTGACGTTCCTGCTGCCGGTAAGCTCGTATTTGGCGTTTTGTCGAGCAGCAGCTCAGCAACCGACCGCACACTCTCGGTTAAACAAAACGACAAAGAACTTTATGGCAAAATTGTAAGCGATGCCACTGACAAGGTAGACGGTGTATTTACTGTACACGAAGTAGAAGTAGAGGCCGGTCTTGCTACTATCACAATGGTTGGTTCTATGAACTTCTACTACATCGAGTTCGTACCCGCCGGTGATGCTCCCGCTACTATCGAGTTCCTCAGCGTTAACCCCGAAGAAGGTGTTGTAACATCGTTGAAGAATATACAAGTTATTACCGATACCGACTTGGGTGAAGCAAATGACTTGACTCTCACCGATGCCGATGGTAAAGAATACAGCCTCAATGCTGTTACCAACGACCGCGTAGGCGAAGACGGTATTTATGAGTCAATCATTATTACTCTCAGCGAAGAGATAACAGCTGCCGGTACTTACACACTCACCATTCCTGCCGGAAAGGTTGTAGAGTATATTACCGACATGGAGACTCAAACTCCCAAGCTCAATGCCGAGAAGACTTATACATGGACTATCGAAGGTGAGGAAGAGCTCAAAATCAAGAGCATAACTCTCGCCGAGGGTGCTGAGTTGGAGTCATTAAGCGAAATCATTGTTGAGTTCAACAAGCCCGTATGGAAAGCTGACAAGACTGCTACTATTAAGAATACTGAAGACAAAACAGTTGTAAGTCTCTCTGCAGAAATGCTCGAGCCCGTTGGTGAGCACAAACCCATCTTCGGTGCAGCAGTACCTCTTGCAACAAAAGTACGCTTGTACGCTTCTGAAGCATTCACTACAGCCGGTGAATACTATCTAAACATTCCCGCTGACATGTTTGCTACCGATGACAACAGCGAATACTCTACCAAGACAGTTGTTAACTTCACAATAAAAGAAAATACTCCTGCTCTTTCTATTGTTAAGACAACTCCCGCCGATGGCGAAGTAGTAGATTATATTTATGAAGTACAAGTTGAGGTAAGCGAGCCCGTATATCTTGACTCGTTCAATGGTGCTCAACCCTACTTGTTGAATGGTGATGGCGAAAAACTCGCTACATTTGGTGTAGATTATCCCAACTATACAGGTTTCCACCAAGGTGCTTTGGGTAAATTCTACCTCTCTAAGAACCTCTTGTTCTTCCTCAGCAGCCCCATCAAAGACGGTGGCAACTATCAAATTGTAATTCCCGCCAACTCGTTCAAGACCGATGATGACTCTCAATCACTTCCCGAGACTATCATCAACGTTACTATTGAAGGTGCTGAAGCACTCGCAGTAGTTGGCTCGGAAAATACCGACAAGGGTATAACAATCAAATTCAACAAAGAGGTACAAGTTGTATCAGGTCTTTATGGCGGAGGTCAATTTGTTGTTTACGACCAATGGGGCATGAATTATGGTGCTTGCATGGTATCAGTAAATGAAGATAAGACTTCAATTTATGCCGAATTCAGCGAAACACTTGCTCCCGAATCTTACAGAATAGTTATCCCCGAAAACACTGTGAAGACAACCGATGGCAGCGAAACACTTGCTTCTACATCTGTCAGCTTTACAGTAAGTGAATCAGCTCCTGCCATCACAGCTACATGGAGCATGCAAGAAGGTGCTGTAGTTGAGAGCTTCGAGAGCGTTGATGTAACATTTGCCGGTGAAGGCATAGAATCGGCCAAAGCTAAGAATTCGTATGCTTGCATATGGTTCTATGAGAAAGATGCCAATGGCAAATATGAACTCGTAGCAAACGATTGTACAAACGGTTACATGGACGCCACTGCAAGTGGTACTACAGTAACACTCAGCGTAGATCCCGGTTGCTATAGCAAAGACTTTACATCACCTTTCAACCGCAAGGGTGACTATCGCATTGTTATCCCCGCCGGTGGTATCAAGTTCAACAACGACAACAACAACCTCAACACCGAGGAGTATGTATTGAACTTCACAATCGAGAACGACTATGTAGCTCCCGAGGAAGTAGATGCAGCCTACACTGCTACCCCCGAAAACAACAGCACAATCAAAGAACTCAAAGAGGTTGTTATTACCTTCACTGAGTATGACGAAATCGTTGTTTGCGAGCCCGACTTCGCAATGGGAACCAACATTCCTGTTGTTTCGATGACCGATCCCGACTTTGGTATGACAATGCCCGCCGGCTACATGATGGCCCGCGCCGGTAGTGCTGCCAACGAGCTTGTTCTCTATGTTGATCCTATGTACACCGGTGGTATGGAGTCATACGCTGTTGCCGGTGCCTACACTGTAACAATCCCCGCTGGCGTTGTTAAGTTTGGCAACAACATCAACAAAGAATTTGCATTGAACTACACTGTAGAGGGTGTTGAGCAAGGCTTGACAGTAACTGCTTCTGATCCCGCCAATGGTGCTACTGTAAACAAACTCGAGTCTATCGTTGTAGATTGGAACATGGGTATCACCGTAGCAGATGCTTCTAACCTTGACGCTACTATCCAAAACGTTCATGGTAATGTTGTAAGTACATTGCGTGCTGTATTCACCGGTCTTGCCGGTAACCAAATCCGCTATGTCCTCAACACTCCCGTAACTGAGAATGGTATCTATACTCTCGTTATCCCCGAGGGTGACGTAATGGACTTCGATACTGAGACTATCTTCAATGCCGAGACTACTCTCACATTCACAGTAGATGCTCCTGTTATGGAGGCTCCTGCTATGGTAGAATCAGATCCCGCTAATGGCGCTACTGTAGATGCTATCGAGTCAATCACTATCGTATTCAACAAACCCGTTGTTTATGACGACTACTTTGAGCAAGCTTCACTCCAAGACAAGGGTGGTAAAGTAATTGCTAACGTTAAGTCTGCTGACCTCAAAGATGGTGACGAAGATAATGGTGCAACAACTATTGTATTCAACTTGGATAGCAAGGTTGTTGAGGCTAACACATTCATATTCGTAGTTCCTGCTAAGACTATCGTTGATGCTTACGACTGGGAGACTATGATGGAGAAAGACATCAACATCGAGTTAACAATTGGTGGCAGCAGCGTTGAAGACGTCATCGTAATTGGTTCTACTCCTGCTGAAAACTCTATCGTAAAAGAATTGAGCGAAATCACTGTAGAGTTCAACACAGGTGCTGCTGTATTGTACATGCCCAACGTAGTTGATGAGTCGGGCAAGGTATTGAGCACAACTACATCGAGCTACTATGATGCCGATGACAATATGCTCCCCGACAACTTGGCACGCTTCATCTTGACTACTCCTATTACAAACCAAGGCACTGTATATCTCGTTATCGAGGCTGGTAGCGTATATGACTATCCCAACTATGCAGTACCCAACTCAAAAGAGTATCGCATCAAGATTGAAGTAACAGGTAGCGGCATCAACGGTATCGTAGCTGATCCTGTAAACGGTTATGTTGTTTACGACCTCAATGGTTATCGCGTAATGCAAACCAAGAAGGCTTCTGACCTCGAGCGTCTCAACAACGGTATTTACATCATCAATGGTGTGAAAGTTCTTCTTAACAAATAAGAAAGAATAAAACCGACTATATGTGCGGTGCGTCCCGATGGACGCACCGCTTTTTTTTATACACACAAGTATTGACAGCTATTGTAGTAGCATAACACTGCACCACAGCCAAAGGAGAGATGATGTCAATGACAGACACCATCGGTAAGAAGAAATAGAAAAAAATTAAAGAGTTGCGATAAAATGGTTACATAGGTCGATATACCTCCAGGCCACAACCGAAGGTGCAAAACGCGCTACAACCTCATTATGCAATAACAAACGACCTACACCTGCATCAACAGCCCACTCGATACCATGAGCAAAATCTTCAATAGAACGGTATTGGGCTACGTATCCTGTTCGCCGATGATCTACGATATCGGTTTGACCACCGTTGCCAAAGGTGACCGGTAAACAACCCGATGCCTGACCCTCGATAAGTGTACCTCCAAACGACTCGTACAGCGATGTAGATAGCACCACATCGGCATGTTGCATGATGCCATTGACAGCATCGGGCTCTACCCTACCCACATGGGTATGAGGGATAGCTATCTGCTGTAACAACGAGGCATCGCGTATATCGCCAAAGAGAATGAGATGAAGGCGATGGGCAAGATGTGGCAGGTTCTCTTTTATATAATGTGTAACATCAATGAGCATATCAAATCCCTTGACAGGGTCGTCGAGTCGCGCTGCACCCATGGCAAGCACTGCACAATTGTCGGGTATATCAAAATGGGCATTGGGCATACGCTGATAGCCAAATGTCTCTACCGGCATGGTATTGGGTATAACATAGATAGGCTTGGCATGCAACAAACTACTCTCATGGCACTTCTCGGCCAACCAATTGCTCACAGATACAAAGTGGAGATTGGGCAATTTGTATAGGTTGTTTTTCTTGCACCATGTAGTATGCGACAAGTCACCCATCGACGATGATGACAAGTAGGGACAACAGCCACAGGATTGCTTGTAGCGACTGCAGTCATAGGCATGATGGCACACACCTGTACAGTTCCACATATCGTGCATAGTCCATATCACAGGCTTGCCCAATAGGCACAACTTCTCGATGCTACGCAACGACAATGCGCCTTGGTTTATCCAATTGAGCATGATGACATCGGCCTCTCGCACCAAAGGGTGATTGCTGATGTCACGCCCCCAACAAGCAGTATCGACCTTAAAGAGATTGCTACGGGAGTATCGGTTGTTACAGAATATCTGCAACCGGTCGGCCAAGAAGTGAAATCGGTCGAGCATGGGTTGTGAATAATCGACAACGTGTGCATCGCTACACTTCTTGTCGCACACCAACATTGTGGCATCGACACCTGCATTGCGCAATGCCTGCATCAACCGGTAGGTAAAGACAGCCGCTCCACCGGTAATATCGCTGCGATTTATGAGTACTACTTTCACAATATCTCTGTATAGGTATATACAACTGCAAAGTTACAAAAAATGGTTACAAAATAATGCTATGTAGAAAGAATGTAGTAAATTTGCGCCACACCAAAGGCAGATGCGATGGAGATACTATCGCGCCAACAAAATTTAAACAACTGATATACAATGAACAAGGTTTCGGAAAACCCTTTAAAAAACCGAGAAGTCAATCACTGGCCACTGATGATTGTCACAGCGTTGTTTGTAACACTGTATCTCGTATCGAACATTATGGCTGTAAAAGTAATAGGCCTCTTTGACCTGTTTTACTTCGATGCCGGCACAATAACCTTCCCATTTGCCTATATGCTGGGCGATGTAATCACCGAGATATGGGGATTTCGCACTTCCAAGCGCATCATATACCTCACCTTGGTGTGCAATATACTCCTTGTCGTATGCACACAAGTAGGAGTGTGGCTACCCTCGCCCCACTACTTAGCCGATAGTGCTATGGCCTATAACAATGTGTTTACCTACGTTCCTCGCATTGTGTTAGGCTCATTGGCAGGCTTCCTCTGTGGAGAGTTGTCGAATGCATGGGTCATGGACTACATCAAACAACGCATGCAAGGCAAGCATCTATGGGTGCGCACCATTGGCAGCTCGGCAGTAGGCTACCTGTTCGATACTGTTCCGTTTGTACTGATAGCCTTTGCCGGAGTTGTGAGCACGCACGACCTGCTGTATATGCTGGTATTTCAATATATATCGAAACTCATGATAGAGGCTTCGATGGGTACACCTATGGCATATATCGTAATACGCTGGGTTAAAAACCATCTACACACCACCAAGCCATGATACGTTACGCACAGATAGACAAGAAGTTCCCACGTGAATTTGTACTCTTGCAAGGTACGGGTTGTCGCTGGGGCCGTTGCACCTTCTGCGACTACCACACCGACACAAGTACAACACCCTATACCATCAATCGTGAGGTACTATCGCAAGTAAGTGGCAAGCATGGCGTACTCGATGTCATCAACTCAGGCTCGGGTATAGAACTCGACCACGACACCATATCGCTGTTGCAACAGATTGTCGTAGAGAAAGGTATAAAGACTATATGGTTTGAGATGCACTATATGTATCGCCATAAGTTGCAGGAGTTTGCCCGACAGTTTGCCCCGGCACAAGTGAAGTTTAGATGCGGTATAGAGAGCTTCGATGGAGCGTTACGCCAACAATGGAACAAAGGCATTCCTCTCGACGTAACAGCCGAAGATGTGGCCAAGTACTTCGATGGTGTGTGTCTGCTGTGCTGTACCATAGGTGATAGCACCCAGCGTATAGTAAACGACATAGCTACGGCACGCCGACACTTTGAATATACCAGTGTAAATGTATTTAACAACAACAGCACAGCTGTCAAGCAAGATGTAGAATTGGCCCGGTGGTTTCGCAACGAAATATACCCGATGCTTGTCGATGACGAACGCATAGAAGTGCTCATAGAAAACACCGATTTAGGTGTAGGTTGAAAGGCTATAACTCCGTAAGCTACAACTTAAACAGAACAAATTAAGTAATAAATGTAATAATTATAAAACAATTGCGATAGATATACTATTTTTTTGTATCTTCGCAGATATTTTTATCGAACGAGTAAATAACAGACTAATATGAGTAAGAAATTTACCGAATATACCAAGTTTAACCTCTCGGACATCAATAAAGAGGTATTGAAAACATGGGACGAAAACGATGTTTTTCGTAAGAGTATAGAGACACGCGAAGGTTGCCCCTCATTCGTTTTCTATGAAGGTCCTCCTTCGGCCAACGGTATGCCCGGTATTCACCACGTAATGGCACGTTCTATCAAAGATATTTTCTGCCGTTACAAGACAATGAAAGGTTACAAAGTAATGCGCAAGGCCGGTTGGGATACACACGGACTACCCGTTGAGTTGGGTGTTGAGAAGGCTATGGGCATTACCAAAGAAGATATAGGCAAAACCATCAGTGTAGCAGAGTACAATGCAGCTTGTCGCAAAGACGTGATGAAATATACTCACGAGTGGGAAGACCTTACCCACAAGATGGGTTATTGGGTTGATATGGAAGATCCCTACATCACCTACGACAATCGTTATATAGAGACTTTGTGGTGGCTCTTGAAACAGCTCTATAACAAGAACTTGCTTTATAAGGGCTACACAATTCAGCCTTACTCGCCTGCTGCCGGTACAGGCCTCAGTTCACACGAGTTGAACCAACCCGGTTGCTACCGCGATGTAAAAGACCTCACCGTAGTAGGACAATTCAAGATGGTAGATCCCAAGCCCGAAATGGCTCAATGGGGTACACCCTACTTCATAGCATGGACAACTACACCTTGGACACTTCCCTCAAACACAGCATTGTGCGTTGGCCCCAAGATTGAGTATGTAGCTGTGCAAACATACAACGCCTACAATGGCGAGAAGATTACTGTAGTATTGGCTAAACCCCTACTCTACAGCCACTTCAACAAGAAAGCAGAAGGCTTGGCTCTCGAAGACTACAAGCCCGGTGACAAACTCATTCCCTTCAAAGTCGTAGGCGAATACAAAGGTACCGACCTCGTAGGCATGCACTATGAGCAATTGTTGCCTTGGGTTAAGCCTGTTACTGTAGATGAAGAAGGCAACTGGGAAGAGGCATCGGACAAAGCATTCCGCGTGATAGCCGGTGACTATGTAACTACCGAAGATGGTACCGGTATCGTACACATTGCTCCCACCTTTGGTGCCGATGACGCTTTTGTAGCACGTGCTGCGGGTATTCCCTCACTCTTCATGATCAACAAGCGCGGTGAAACTCGTCCTATGGTTGATTTGACAGGTAAGTTCTATACCATGGACGAACTTGACGAGCAATTTGTAAAGGCTTGCATCAACGAGGAGCTTTATAATGAATATCAAGGTCGCTGGGTAAAGAATGCCTACGATCCTCAATTTACTATCGATGGCAAGTACGACGAGCAAGCCGCATCGGCAGCCGAGAGCCTCGATGTGTATATCTGCATGAAGATGAAAGCCGAGCAAAAGGCCTTCAAGATGGAGAAACACGTACACAACTATCCTCACTGCTGGCGAACAGACAAACCCGTACTCTACTATCCGTTGGATAGCTGGTTTATCCGTTCTACTGCTGCCAAAGACCGCATGATAGCCCTCAACAAGACTATCAATTGGAAACCCGAATCGACAGGTACAGGTCGCTTTGGCAAGTGGTTGGAAAACCTTAACGACTGGAACTTGAGCCGCTCGCGCTATTGGGGTACTCCGCTTCCCATTTGGCGTACCGAAGAGGGCGATGAAGAGATATGCATCGAGTCGGTAGAGCACCTCTACAATGAGATAGAGAAAGCTGTAGCCGCCGGTGTGATGGCAAGCAACCCCTATAAAGAGCGTGGTTTCGAGCCGGGTGTATATACCAAGGAAAACTATGAGAAGATAGACTTGCACCGTCCTTATGTCGATGACATCATGCTCGTATCGGAGAGTGGTAAACCTATGCGCCGCGAAAGCGACCTTATCGACGTATGGTTCGACTCGGGTGCTATGCCCTATGCCCAGATACACTATCCCTTCGAGAACAAGGAGGCATTTGAGCGAGGCGATGTATTCCCCTGCAACTTCATTGCCGAGGGCGTGGACCAAACTCGTGGTTGGTTCTATACCTTGCACGCCATCTCTACAATGGTATTTGACAACATCTCATATAAAGCCGTTATCTCAAACGGTCTTGTACTCGATAAAAACGGCAACAAGATGTCGAAACGTCTTGGCAATGCTGTAGATCCCTTTGAGACCATCGAGAAGTATGGTTCCGACCCCCTACGTTGGTATATGATTACCAATGCATCGCCTTGGGACAACCTCAAGTTCGACCTGGAAGGTGTAGAAGAGGTGCGTCGTAAATTCTTCGGCACACTCTACAACACATACTCTTTCTTTGCTCTCTATGCCAATGTAGATGGCTTCACCGGAACAGAGCCCATCATACCTGTAGCTCAACGTCCCGAGATCGACCGCTGGATAATCTCACTGCTCAACTCATTGATAGAAGAGGTAGATGGCTACTATGCCAACTATGAGCCTACACGTGCCGGTCGCGCCATTTCGGACTTTGTAAACGACAACTTGAGTAACTGGTATGTTCGCCTCAACCGCAAGCGTTTCTGGGGTGGCGAAATGAATGAGGACAAGCTCTCGGCTTATCAAACACTCTACACATGTCTTGAGACAATTGCACGCCTCATGGCACCTATCGCACCCTTCTATGCCGACCGCTTGTACACCGACCTTACAACTGCCACAGGTCGCGACAATAAATCGGTACACTTGAGCCAATTCCCCGCAGCAAACGAAACCAACAACGAGTTGGAGGAGCGCATGCGCATTGCTCAAGACATCACATCAATGGTATTGGCTTTGCGCCGTAAGGTCAATATCAAAGTACGTCAGCCCCTCAGCACACTGATGGTACCTGTTGTAGATGAAACTCAACGCAACCACATCGAGGCAATGAAAGAGCTTATCCTTGCCGAGGTAAATGTCAAAGAGTTGAAGTTTGTCGATAACGCAGCCGGTGTAGTAGTAAAACGTGTGAAACCCAACTTCAAAGCCCTTGGACAACGTTATGGCAAGATGATGAAACAACTTGCCGCAACCATTACCGAGATGAGTCAAGAAGATATTCTTGCATTTGAGAAGAATGGTTCTTTCACATTCGATATAGAAGGCAATGCAGCAGTGGTAGAATTGGCCGATGTAGAGATATTGTCGGAAGATATTCCCGGCTGGCTCGTTGCCAACGAAGGTCGCCTCACAGTAGCCCTCGATGTTACCATCACCGATGAGTTGCGTCGCGAAGGCTATGCTCGCGAGTTGATCAACCGCATACAAAACATACGTAAAACAAGCGGTTTTGAAATTACCGACAAGATACATGTAACAATAGCACACAACGAAGAGACTGATGCCGCCATTGCCGAGTATCGCGAATATATGGCACATCAAGTACTTGCCGAGAGCTTCACTGTAGATGCTGTAGAAGCCGGTGAGAATGTTACCGAACT
The DNA here is from genome assembly GCA_017410245.1 of Bacteroidaceae bacterium. Taxonomy (GTDB): domain Bacteria; phylum Bacteroidota; class Bacteroidia; order Bacteroidales; family Barnesiellaceae_A; genus Barnesiella_A. The sequence continues at coordinate 176,604 of JAFQRE010000042.1, read as the reverse complement.
CGATTTCGACACATTCAAGTTGATGGTTAAAGTGGTAAAGGCTTAAAAAAGTCTTTACCCTTTCGAACCGTTACATCAGCGATTTGTTACATAAATTATTTAACCTTATAAAACAAACGACTATGGCTGAGAAAACACGCTATTCAGATGCCGAACTGGAAGAGTTCCGCGAGGTAATCAATATGAAACTCGCCAAGGCATTGAAGGACTATGAAAGTCTCAAATCTGCCATCATGAATAACGATGGCAACGATGTTACCGATACATCACCTACATTCAAGGTACTTGAAGAGGGAGCCAATACACTCTCGAAAGAAGAGGCCGGCCGACTTGCAGAGCGCCAAATGAAGTTTATACAACACCTGCAAGCTGCGCTTATTCGCATCGAGAATAAGACCTATGGTATATGCCGCGAAACCGGCAAGCTGATACCCAAAGAGCGCTTGATGGCTGTACCCCACGCTACACTGAGCGTTGAGGCCAAGAACAAAGGTGTAAAATAACACACTACCCCATACAACCACATACTTACCTGTATCACTGCGATGCAGACAGTATGTGGTTGCAGTATTATTGAAAAAAATAAACCGAACACATAACAACCTACATGAAAAGATTATCGCGCGGGCATTGGGCTACCATTATCATTTTTGCCATATTACTCATAGACCAATGTGTAAAGATTGCCGTCAAGACCAATATGTATATAGGCGAGAGCATCGATGTGACAAGTTGGTTTAAGATAGCATTTATCGAGAATAATGGTGCAGCTTTTGGCATGGAATTGGGCAGTAAACTATTCCTTACCATATTTCGCATCATAGCATCGGGATTTTTGGGCTACGCATTATGGTATATCTGTCGTCGCCCACAATACACTATGGGCTTCATTGCCTGCGTGGCACTCATCGAGGCCGGTGCCATAGGCAACATCATAGATTGTATGTTCTACGGACTCATCTTCGATGCTCCCATGCCTCCTGCTGTAGCTACTATCTTCCCAGAGGGTGGCGGTTATGCACCGTTCTTTTATGGTAGAGTTGTAGATATGCTCTACTTCCCACTATTCTCTTTCTACTGGCCCGATTGGGTACCATTTGTGGGTGGTGAGTACTTCGAGTTCTTCCAACCCATCTTCAACATAGCCGACTCGGCCATCTGTGTGGGAGTAGCCATCATATTGCTTTTCTATTACAAACAACTTGGTGGCGAAGAGAACAAGCCTGTAGAGAATACCAAGAAATAAGCTACTACAATGAAAACTACACGCCTCATAGCCATCGGGTTGCTATTTGCAATTATTTTGTCGGCCTGTAAAGGCCAACCCGACTATGTCATAGAAGAAGATCGCATGGTAGATCTTCTTGTAGATATACATAAAACCGAGGCCGTAATGACACTCAACCACAGCAAGTTTCCTACCGATGAGAAAAGGCGAGCCATGCGCGAGGCTGTTTTTATGCGCCACAACACAACAAAGGCCGACTTTGACACATCGTTGATATGGTATGGCAACAACCTCGACGTGTATATGGACGTGTACGACCAAGTTATCGACCGGCTGAAAAAAGAAAATGAGGCAATAAAAGAACTCATTGCTCAAGAAAATGTGCAGACACTAACCGATGCCGGCGATACCGTAAATATATGGAAAGAGCAAAATTGGCATATCTTCGACTCGGACAAGGGTCAAAACGTATTGGCTTTCAACATAGATAAGGACGAGAACTTTGAACGTCGCGACCATTTCGCTCTGCGATTTCACGCTATAAATGTACCTCAAAACAGCGATACAAAGGTTTACTTAGCAGTACGCCACAACAACCATATCATACACTACAACTACGGTGAGGTGCGCAACGGCTGGAACACCCTGAAAGTGCAAAGCGACTCTTTAGCCAACTTGAACGATGTATATGGCTATGTAGTAATGCCACCTCGGCACGATAAACACAGAATGTACATTGATAACATAGAACTTACTCGCATACATAACAAGAAAAATATGCCTATGGAGGAGTACTATGTCATCAATGCAATGCCCGAAAACAGCGACAAAGACAAAGACAAAAACACCAAGAAAGAGAAAAAGAAGAGTGTAAAAAAATCGAAGAGCGAGCTGGTGCGTCGCCACTTAGTTCCTGAGCCATAAGCATGAAAAAAGGTTATCTTGCACATAAATGTTACTGCGCAGGAGCAATATATCATCTGCACACTGTCTTTTGCCAACGCAACAAGTTGCTCTCTATCAATCCATTCAGCAACGAAACGGCCAACACAATATTTTGCGATGGAATGCTTCTGGTTGTAAATAAAGAGTTTGACACACACAAAGGACACTTCCTGTCGCTACTGCAACAGCAACTCAACGTCAATCCTTTGCTTACGATAGATAAGGCAATAATAGATAATGAGATACTTTCGTCCCATAATGCTGTCACCGGAGAGGCTTGCAGCATCTATTCAATTACATCTGACAACACTCTACCCATAGCAACCCTTTCGATACTAAAGGTGTCGGAATAGCCACACCCCATCATCAAGGTCTGTATGGTGGATTATCACCATCTTTCTTTACTTTCACATCGTAATTATCATCGGGCATATTGAATAGATTGGGCGAGATAGGCATATTGTCTGCCGCATCGCGTTGTATAGCCGATGGTGTGTCATCTTCAAGAAAATTAATTATTTTACGAGCACGCAACAATCGGCGTTCCTGCTCCCAGCGTCGATAAGCCTCCAAGGGGTCGAGGCAGCCCGAATACACAACTATTCCACCACCGGCTGTCACAAAAGTAGAGCTATGTGTGTCGCCCACAATCGCCGGAACATAGGGTACTTTGTAACCACCTCCTTCATATAGATTGCGATTGAAGTTTTCCAACATTATATTATAACGTGCCAAATCGGCCTCCAATCCGGGTATTTTTACCTTTGACAGATGCAATACCAGCACATGAAGAAAAAACTCCGATGGCAACTCGGGGAAATAGTCGAAAAAAGAGTGCGAGTAGTCGGGAGCTGTCAGATAGTCTTCCACCTTAACAGCCGGAGCTACCTCGAAGAGCGCTCCATCGATGGTAAAGCGAGGGCGTTCGGTCGGTAACGTCACAATATCTTCAGTATTGTTGGGCATCGCAAAGAGCGTATCGGACAATGTAATGGTTTGAGCCTCGACACATAGAGAATACAGGACAATAGACAATAATATAGATAGCCAACGCGACATGTTTTTGTGTGTATTAGAATATAGATTATGGCAAATATACAGCTTAAATAGGATACATCACCTATAAAAAGCAAATATTAATACAAATTTCACACCGCTTAATAGTCATTATCGATATAGAGACGATACCCACAACACACCATACATAGCCCCGGCACAACAAAAGAAAGTGACAAATAGGCATAAAAACTGACACATTTTGACTATCAACGCCCATAATCAACTGCCAATATGCACCAATTAGATGGCAAGAAATTTTGGCACAAGATTTGAAATATAATAGTCGAAGCCCCACGATATAGGGCGAAAACGAAAAACGAAAATAAAAAAACAAATAAAAATATAAGAATTATGGGAAAAATTATTGGTATTGACTTAGGTACAACCAACTCGTGTGTAGCAGTAATGGAAGGCACCGAGCCTGTAGTAATAGCCAACAGTGAAGGTCGTCGCACCACACCTTCGGTAGTAGCATTTGTAGATGGTGGCGAGCGTAAAGTGGGCGATCCCGCCAAGCGTCAAGCTATCACCAACCCCACACGCACTATCTTCTCGATTAAGCGTTTTATGGGCGAAACCTATGACCGCGTTGCAAACGAAGTAGCTCGTATGCCCTACAAGGTAGTACGTAGCGACAACAACACTCCCCGTGTAGATGTTGATGGTCGTCTTTACACTCCCCAAGAGATATCGGCAATGATACTCCAAAAGATGAAAAAGACAGCCGAGGACTACATTGGTCAAGAGGTAACTGAGGCCGTTATCACCGTACCTGCATACTTCAACGATGCCCAACGTCAAGCCACAAAAGAGGCCGGCGAGATTGCAGGTCTTACAGTACGTCGTATTGTCAATGAGCCAACAGCAGCAGCTCTCGCTTATGGTCTCGACAAGAGCGACCGCGACATGAAGATTGCTGTATTTGACTTGGGTGGTGGTACATTCGATATCTCTATCCTTGAGTTGGGCGATGGCGTATTTGAAGTAAAATCGACCAATGGTGATACTCACCTCGGTGGTGATGACTTTGACCACGTTATTATCGACTGGCTTGCCGACGAGTTCAAGAGCGAAGAGGGTGTAGATCTCCGTCAAGACCCCATGGCCTTGCAACGTCTCAAAGAGGCTGCCGAGAAGGCTAAGATAGAGTTGTCAAGCACAACCTCTACCGAGATAAACCTCCCCTATATCATGCCTGTGAACGGTGTGCCCAAACACTTGGTTAAGACACTTACACGTGCCAAGTTTGAGCAACTTGCCGATCGCCTCATACAAGCCACAATCGAGCCTTGCCGCAAAGCCTTGTCAGACGCAGGCTTGTCAACATCAGATATCGACGAAGTTATCCTTGTTGGTGGTTCAACTCGTATCCCCGCAATACAAGCTATCGTAGAGAAATTCTTCGGTAAAGTTCCCTCGAAGGGTGTAAACCCTGACGAAGTAGTAGCCCTCGGTGCTGCTATTCAAGGAGCTGTACTTGCCGGTGATGTAAAAGATGTACTCTTGCTCGACGTTACTCCCCTCTCGCTCGGTATCGAGACATTGGGTGGCGTGATGACCAAACTTATCGATGCAAATACAACTATTCCTACCCGCAAGAGCGAAATCTTCTCAACAGCAGCCGACAACCAACCCTCGGTAGAGATACACGTATTGCAAGGCGAGCGTCCTATGGCTAAGGACAACAAGACTATCGGTCGCTTCCACCTCGATGGCATACCCGCAGCTATGCGTGGCGTACCTCAAATCGAAGTTACATTTGACATCGACGCCAACGGTATTCTCAACGTATCGGCCAAGGACAAAGGCACAGGCAAAGAGCAAAGTATCCGCATTGAGGCTTCAAGTGGCTTGAGCGACGCCGAAATTCAACGCATGAAAGAAGAGGCTGCCGCTAATGCCGAGGCTGATGCCAAGGAAAAAGAGCGCATCGAGAAACTCAACCATGCCGATGCCATGATTTTCCAAACCGAGAAGCAACTCAAAGAGATGGGCGATAAACTCCCAGCCGACAAGCGTAGCAACATCGAGAGTGCATTGGGCAAACTCAAAGATGCTCACAAGGCTCAAGATATAGCTGCTATCGACGCTGCCACCGAAGAGTTGAACAACGTGCTTCAAGCCGCTGCTCAAGACCTCTACAACGCACAAGCTCAACAACAAGGTGCACAACAAGCACCCGATATGAATGCCGGTGCACAAAACGGCAACGACAACAAAGGTGCTGGTGACTTCACCGATGTGGACTTTGAGGAAGTGAAGTAATAAACATATTGCACTATAATACAGAGACTGTACCGCATGATAGTTCGGTACAGTCTCTTTTGTCTTTACAAGAATTGATAATAATATAAAGAGCACGAATATTATGCAACACCGCTCAACAGCAACCAGCCTTTAAGGGTAATTCCTTGTCTAAAATCATCACACTCGTCTTGCAAGGATTTTCCTTCTTATCTTTAGGAAAATATACAACAGATTATTTCGTTCCTGACAGAATACCTGAATCATTATCGCTATTATTTATCCTCTTTCCACCATTACGGTTCTGCTTACCGAAGTCGAGGTTAAATGAAAAATTAAGCATTACTATCCGGCTCAGCTGTGTAGAATATGCCAACTGCTTATTTGGCGCCAGTACTGAAAGGTTTTCCACACCTTGTTCGTATAGCTTTGTAAATGGATTCAGTATCATACCTTGTATGCTGAACTTGTCGTGATTATAACCGGCTGCAATAGAGTGCAGTGCTTCACCTCGGCTAAGTGTCTCACCCCAAAGATCGTGCCGGCTGGTGCTCATCTCGGCCATTATAACCCAGTTCTTGTACATTCCGACAATGCTACCTCTAAACCCAAAGTTAGAGTGAGTATGTGTATAATTGTTTCCTTGGCTGATATATCTATTGAAATAAGGATTCAACTTAATCATAATATGTTCTTTCCAAGGATATATCTGTATTGTCGATTGAATATTAATCCTATGGAACCCCTTCTGATTAGCCATTGTTCTTACAAATTTATTATCCTCAAATAGAGTCTCCTCCATAATAGGCTTATGGTCATAACTATATCGCCCGAACAACTCAATACTTACAAACTTACATTTCCAACTCGCTGTAAGGCTATTTGACACAAAGGTAACACTCTGTAGATAAGGATTACCCCGGCGTATCTGATAGATGTCTATCTCTTGAGCAACATTGCTAAGATCCGAAAGCGATGGTGAGTAGCCGGACATATAGGCATTGTATCTGAAATAGAAATTCTTTGGGGCATTGTATGAGAGCGTAATAGTTGGCCTTAAGATATATTTCTCTTGTGAAAGTTCTCCCTGTTGATGCCATGTCCTCATACCTCCTATGCCAAGCGTGTATGTAAATCTGTTTATTGTCTGATTATATTCTGCAAAGAGATAACTCTCAGCAATATTCATACTTACTTTACTGCTAATATTTCCATCATATAGATTATTCATATAAGCCTGTGTATGTTTAATACCGGCAGTCATTTTACCCTTGCCAAGAGGTCTTTCATATATAGCTTCACCGATGATTGAATACTTATTTCCCTTGGTTTGTGAGATAATTGCCGGTGTATTAGCCTCAGTACCGATTTCTATCATTGAATACTGTCTATTACTGCTACTATGGATATATGTTCCTACTACATCGAAATATAGATGTTGTTCGTTTTTCAAATTCAACTGATAGTAGATGTCCAACGATGGGATATAGGAACGTTGTTGTAGTTTATCCGAAATACTATACATCTTATCTCCTTGATATAGGGTGCTATTTCTATCTGTTACAGCATTGGGCTTATCATCATAACTATTCCTCAGTGCAATATTAAAAACACTGCGCTCATCAGTTCTATTATAGTTGAGGGCGAAGTTCAAATAGTCAAACTTTACCTTTGTCGGTTCTCCAAGTTCTATGTTATGAACTGTATAGTCGGGATATACAAAATCCTCATAATTCTCTCTTATCCATTCCAAGTCACGTCGTTGCCACGAAGCTACTGCACTTATGGCAGACTTCTTCCTATTGTACTTTGCAGAAAGATTGTACTCGCCATACCCAAGATGCGATATTCCATTTGTAAAATCTCCTGCAATGTTTCCACCATTTTCTTTCTTCCTTACTATATAATCAAGCACAGCAGCAGCACCTCCGTATCTTAGACCCGGATTGTCATGATATTCCACTCGTATTACATCTGTTGGGCGAATGGCGCTTACCTCTTCTTTAGTGGCTTCAACACCATTTATTCGCAACTGCACATCTTCACCCAGTGTTGTCTTAATAGTCTTATCCATTGGACTTACTGAGATACGAGATATTGGCATTTGCTGCAATAGGTTAATGCCATTAGTGGCTGCTCGCTTTTGCTCTTGAGTGGGTAGTATCATCTGTCTGTCCGACTTTTTAATTACTGCATCACCACTTACTACGACCTCATCTAATGATACAGCAGAAACAGTCAGTCTTATATCTCCCATATCCACATCTCTGTCAAGATTGGTAATCTCTATTCGCTCGGCATTGTAGCCAAGATACTGAAACAGCATCACACAACTTTCATTTTTAACATTTTTGAGAGTGAAACGACCTTCGACATCTGTTGCTGTGCCCGTTACAATATTGTCTTTGTCATCATACATAGTAGCAGTAGCCCCAATGAGTGGCACTCCTTCTGCATCATCTACAATTCTCCCTCTAACTGTGAGATCTGCATAAGCCGAGAGCTGTCCTAAAACAAGCCCCATAAGTAATAAAGTCTTTTTCATAAGTGTTGCTTTTAAATGTTATTTTCTACTGCAAAAGTACCTCAAAAGGTATTTATCACTGATTTATACCGCGGACTTTATGGAGTGCAGCTCATTTTATAAAAGACTGAATATCTGCAAATTACAAACAGTCGAAATAAGAAAAGTTTATATTGTGGTATTCTGCGCTTTAGATTGCATTATATCGAATGGGATAAATCGAAAAAAGGTGTAATTTTGCATATGAATACATACTATTGCATTGAGATGGATATGATGATAAAAATTTTTATACTCGGTCTATGTTCATTGGCAGTCTCTTGCTCATCACATAACAACCATAAACAAAAGGCAGATGAGAGTATAAGGTTGGCAATGCAACACGAAATGGAGGGAGCCTCGCTGAGTGAAGATGTTGGGGTTGCGGAGGCATTGGAGTTCTATAAAGCACAAGAGCCTACCGATACCACTATGATAATGAAGGCAACAAAACTTGTAGCCAGCCACTACTGGTGGGCGGGAGAAAAGGCTAAGGCATACGATATTTTGGAACGCTATCTTGAAGAGTATCCCAATGATAATGAGTGCCGATATACATTGCTAAACTTTCTTGTTTTGGATAGCGATTACAAGAAAATGGAAGAACACCTTATAAAACGAACAAAAGCAAAAGCGACACCATCATCATTCAAAGAGTTACACGAAATAGCTGTTGTAAAATTTTATAATGATGACACAGATGGGGCAATAGCTATTTATGAAGAGGCTTTTTCTCATGTCATGACAGCCGAAGATTCTACACTGATGTGGAAACTTGCACTGCCGGCATATGCCGACATTCTCAGTTCTGCAGGCAATCAAAGACGAGCTATAGAGATTCGTAAAAGGGTTCTTGAACACGATAGAGGAAATAATGCGACAGAGGAGGCATTGTCGTATGCATCATTGGCGTGGTATCACTTGCAACTCAACGACCTATCGACAGCTCGCCACTATATTGAATTAGCACAGGCAACCAAGAATGAAACATTTGACAATGACCTGTCAAGAGCCGGTTATTTGCATATAGTTAAAATGATATTGGATTATGCCGAGAGTTCGGATATAGATGTTAAGGAATGGGGGCTTTTTGTCAATGGTCTTGGCGATAAGGCTATGATTGCCCAGAAGATTACCGACGCCAAACGCGAGGCCAACTGGAGGCTTGAAGAGAAGAACATGCAGATAACAATACAACAACAGAAGGAGCAGATGCTGTTTTTGGTGTTGACATTTGTTATGCTCCTCTCTATAATAGGGCTATTGTTATATCTGCGTAATAGAAAGAGTAAACTTGTAGAGAAAGAGGAAGAGATAGATACGCTTCGCAAGCTCATATCAGAATCCTCAAATGTAGCAGATGATAACAAAGATGATCGTTTTTTCAAGAAGATATTGTTACAACAGTTGGGCGTCATAAGATTAGCAACCTCTAATCCTACGTCTGCAAATCTGGCATTGCTGAAACGAATGAGAGAGATTTCTAACCAAGAGGTAGAAGTGGACTCTTTATTGAACTGGAACGACCTCTATCAGACCATCGATTATATCTATGACGGTTTCTATACTTCGTTAATTAAGAGATTTGGCACAACGCTAAATGAGAAGGAGATTCAGTTGTGTTGTCTTCTTAAGGCGAACTTCTCCACTAAAGAGATAAGTGTTGTAACACAACAATCCGTTCGCACTGTGTATCAGCGCAAGAGTACTATTCGCCAGACACTTCAAATGCCCGAAGCTGAGGATATAGCAACATATTTGAGTATATAGTTATAATAATCTCAGAAACATACTTATAGGTAAAAGTTATTTGGAACACCCCTAATGAAATTATGTCTATATAGTCTCATTAGGGGTGTAATGATATAAATCACATAGATGGCTAAAATTTAAGAAGATAGAGATATGCAAAGAGCATTGAGCGTATCTGAACATCGACAACAACGCTGTATAATGTCAATATGGCACATTGGCTATCTTCTCAATACTGTCACACAGCTGTGTAGCCGCCGTCGATGGCTATGTTCTGTCCGTTTACATAGGTACTATTGGGCGATGCAAGGAAGAGTGCACAGGTGTCGAGTTCGCCCGACTTTCCGTAGCGACCCAATGGTATACTTCGCTTAGCTACATCTTGGAAGAAGTCGCTATCGAGCGTAGCGGTAGTAAGTTCGGTATAGAAAAATCCCGGGCAAATGCTATTGACCGTAATGCCATACTTACCCCACTCGGCCGCCAAGGCACGGGTAAGATTGACAACACCACCTTTGGCTGCATGATAAGGCGCACTACCTATTATCATATTGCCTACAAGTCCGTAGATAGAGGCTATGTTGATGATGCGACCATATTGGGCATTTATCATCTCCTTGCCAAATTCACGAGCACAGATGTATGTTCCGAAAAGGTCTATATCTATTTCATGCTTTAGTTGCTCGTCGGTAATCTCCTCAGCAGGTCCTACAGCACCCGTACCGGCATTATTTAAGAGAATATCTACGCGACCAAAATGCTCCATTGTCTTTTTTACAGCATTCTGCACCTGTTCGGTTATGGTTATGTCGCACACGATAGGCAACACCTCTACACCATACTCTTGCGAGATAGCTCGGGCATTCTCCTCCAAGAGATTTTGCCGACGAGCCAACAAAACGAGGTTAGCACCTTGATTGGCAAAAGCCTTTGCCATTTGCAGCCCAAGACCGGCCGATGCACCGGTTACGACAGCTACTTGTCCTTTAAGATCGAAATAATTTTTCATAATATATATGTTTTTTATTTTTATAATTTTAGAATGATTACAAATATATAAAACATCTAATACCCTACAATGTTTTAAGTTTGTTTTTTTGATTAATTAACAAAAACAGCATACAATATTATAATGTAATATAATACCAACAACAATTACACCAAAACGTTTAAACGGCTCATTGCCGGACACAAAAAAGGACAGCAGAGCTACTCCTCTACTGCCCAATATTACTAAGAACCGAAAAGAATATTACTTATATCTTTGATAGTATAATGGCCACTTCCCTATCCATACGGGGCACGGGCACAATGCGATAAGAAGAATAATCGGGGTGCAAAACTACCAAGTTCATTCGGCTTATGCGTATGCCATAGTTGCGCTCGAGCATATAGCGATATAGGTTTTGTTGCAAACAATAGTGACTATATGAGGTGTCGGTAAGGTGTTCGAGACCATTTATTCCACTCGACCAACGATTAGTTTCATCGGGATTGACTTTGTTGCTACGCTTCCAATCGTATATCTCGTAGGTACCATCGCTACAGGCGCACACAAGGTCTATGGTGCCCGCCATACGGGCATCGGTATCATACACACGCCACTCGGTGCGGAAGGGTGTATATCCCACTACACTATGAAATGCTTTGAAGAAAGTCCACTCGCGAGTAATATCCACCTGAGTGCACACCTGCTTGTAGCAACCATTGTAACACACATCGCACATGGTGTCAATATCACGTTTACCATTCAAGAAATCCTCTATCTGCTTGTGCAGATATGTTCCCACCTGACTTGCAATACAACCTTTAGAGTCCCACTCTTCGCGCAATCTGGCAGCCTCCACAGTATCACCATTACACTTACGCATGCTCCAATATTGTGCATCAAATTCTCTGAAAAACTTAGCAACGATTGAACTTACAGGACGCATTTCACCATGCCCCTCAACAGAGTATTGGTGCAGTGCTTCATCAAACTCTATATATTTGTCGCGCTCAAAGGTTATTTCAGCGCCATTAAGATTTATATTTTCCATCTTTCTCTATTTTCGTCCTGCCATACAAGAAGTTAAAAATATATATGTGTGTGCAGGTGTTATCAACTTAAATATTAAACAGCAAAATTACAAATATTTTGCTCACCATCGTCTATCGATATAGATAATTTTGGTACTCCTATATATCAAAAAAAACAGCAGAGATGCTCAACGCATGTCTGCTGATATACAATCACATTTACATACACTCTGTCTCTCACAAGACTTTCTATTTACGCTTGTATCACTATTATAACAACTACATATTCAATACAAGCGAATGTGTAATTCAATAGTAGATTATAGGTAACTTAGATTGGTTTTATTAATATTATGTGTTTTTAAAGTTGTACAAAGGTACAACAAATTATTTTTACTTCATACAAAATCTTAACATTATTTTGTGTGATATTATCATTTATTTCACAAAACCTCGCTACAGGCACTTACAACGCGATTTCAAATTATAAGCAAATACTTCACACACTACACAAATGTCAGTTACTATGTCCTATATATTAACGTTACAACAGCCCTGAAGCAGGAGATGGATATAAAAAATATTTGGCATTGTGGGTATTGTATTGTAAATTTGCGCTATTAAAGAATAGAGCAATGATAAGCTACCTTCAGATAGAGAAACTGACCAAATCGTTTGGCGACCGATTGTTGTTTGGCGATATTTCGCTGGGTATTGGAGAGGGCGACCGCATAGGTATTGTGGCGCAAAATGGTGCCGGTAAAACCACTCTGCTCAACATTATAGCCGGCAAGGAGGACTATGATAGCGGCTCGGTAACACTGCGCAACGGAATACGCGTGGGTTACTTGGAGCAAGCTCCTTCCTACCCTCCCGAGCTCACTGTACTGCAGGCTTGTTTCTTTTCACCCAACGAGACGGTGCAAGTTATTGCTGAGTATGAACAAGCCTTGATGAGTGGCGACAACGCCCGCTTGGAGAATGCTCTCGAACAGATGGATCGCCTCAAGGCTTGGGACTATGAGCAACGTGCCAAACAGATTTTGTCGAAACTCAATATCACTCGCTTTGACCAACCTGTGGGCGAGCTATCGGGTGGTCAAATAAAACGACTTGCACTGGCCAACGTACTCATTACCGAGCCCAACCTACTTATACTCGACGAGCCTACCAACCACCTTGACATAGAGATGACCGAATGGCTTGAGGACTACTTGAACAAAGGTAATAGAACGTTGCTTATGGTCACTCACGACCGATACTTCCTCGACCGCGTGTGCAACGAGATAGTAGAGATTGACAACCAAACGATATATAGCTATAGTGGCAATTTCAGCTACTACTTGGAGAAGCGTCAAGAGCGACTCGATGTGCAAAATGCCGAGACAGCACGCGCACGCAATCTATTGCGCACCGAACTCGACTGGATGCGCCGCCAACCCCAAGCTCGGGGCACAAAAGCCAAAGCCCGTGTTGATGCCTTCTACGACTTGGAGGCTAAAGCTCGCCGTCGCATAGACGAGGGGCCTGTGAAACTCGATGTAAAATCGACCTATATAGGTTCAAAAATTTTTGAGGCTCAATATGTGAGCAAATCTTTTGATGACATAAAGATACTCGACAACTTCTACTACAACTTTGCCCGATACGAGAAGATGGGCATCATAGGACAAAATGGCACAGGCAAATCTACTTTCGTGAAGATGCTCTTGGGCGAAGTGACACCCGATAGCGGACGCTTCGATATAGGAGAGACGGTGCGATTTGGATACTACAGCCAAGATGGATTGCAATTTAAGGAAGGCATGAAGGTTATTGATGCTGTAAGAGAGATTGCTGAGGAGATTTCGCTGGGCGATGGACGTCGCCTATCGGCAAGCCAATTTTTACAACACTTCCTGTTTACTCCTGAGAAACAACACAACTATATATATAAGTTGAGTGGTGGTGAGAAACGCCGTCTGCATCTCTGTACCGTACTCATGCGAAACCCAAACTTTCTGGTTCTTGATGAGCCTACCAACGATCTCGACATCACTACACTGAGTGTATTGGAGGAGTATCTGCGCAACTTCAAGGGGTGTGTTATTGTCGTGTCGCACGACCGTTATTTCATGGACAAGGTTGTAGACCATCTACTTGTTTTTCAAGGCAATGCACGCATAAAGGACTTTCCCGGCAACTACACCGACTACCGTATATGGCGCGATGCACGCCTGCAAGAAGAACGCAAAGAAGCCGAAGAAGTGCGACGTAAGCAAGCTGTGTCCACCCCTACTCCCAAGCGAGAGCAATCCTCGGAGCGCAAGCGACTCACATTCAAGGAGCGTAAGGAGCTCGAAGAACTTGATGCTCTGATACCTCAACTCGAAGCTGAGAAATCACGCCTCGAAGAGGAGATGTGTAGTGGAACTCTCACTACCGACCAACTCATAGCCCACTCGCGCCGTATAGAAGAACTCATTGCCGAAATAGATGATAAAGGCATGCGTTGGCTCGAACTGAGCGAGATTGAGGGATAAGAACGCAAACTAAAATCATAAAACAGAAAGCGAGGGTATCAAGTATGCATTGTTGATACCCTCGCTTTCTCTATATACATTTCTACAACACTACCTTGCGCACCACACCGCCACTCCTGACTATATACACTCCATGCTCGGGGTGTAACACGTGGCGACCACTCAAATCGTAATACTCAACTTCTTGTGTATCGGTTGTAGCATTGTTTATACCCGAATATATATTTATATTGCAGCAGGCACTGAGGTTACTGCCATCTATAGTGCGGGCTGTAATAGTAGCAACACCTTCACGTAGTATTACTACCTGCACACTTACATCAGTGAGTATCTCCATATCCACCACGGTAGCATCTGAGACCTCCCACAACAACCTTTGGTCGGTGGCATCTTGCGGATTGATAGTTGCCGTAATTGTCACTGTATCGCCAACAATAGCTACAACATTTTCTTTATCCAGTGCTATTGTTTCTACCAATTTAGGATTGACCGTCACCCTGCATGAGTCACACAAATTGCTGCCATCGGTAGTAGCAACAGTGATAACAGCACTACCCTCCTTGTGAGCCGTAACAACTCCGGCATCATCAACCGTTGCAATTGCATCATCAGAAGAGCTCCACAACAATGGTGTTACCAAAGTACTCTCGGGTAATACTGTTGCTGTGAGTTGTGCTTGTTGTGCTACATACATGCTCAACTCATGACTATCGAGCATTAACGATGCAGGCTGTATATTCATCTCTATAATATTGGTAAATTCGCTCCAATACTGAGCCGATTGGTAAGCCTCCTTACTACCCTTGGGCACATACAGAGGTATTGTTTTAACTACATTCCTGAACGTATTGGATTGTATAACAGGAGGTATGGCAGCCGATATTTTTATCTCAGCCATATTCTTCGAGTTATAAAATACTGCATCTTCTATCGTTGTGAGTCCACCGGGCAACACTACAGCAGACAGTGTTGCACAATTATAGAAAGTTTTAGACTTCAAGGTCGTTATACCTTCGGGCAAAGATATAGAACTCAAGTTTTTACACTCATAGAATGCACCTTTGCCCAACTCGGTCAGCGTACTTGGCAAAGAGATAGTCTTGAGGTTGGTACATTTATAAAATGCATTGACACCTATTTCGGTCATTCCCTCGGGCAAAATGACTGTGGGCAAACTCGAACAGCCATAGAATGTCTGCTCTGACAATACTTTCAACCCTTCGGGCAACACTACATTGGTTAGGCTCGTACATTGATAAAATACCGAAGCACCTATTTCTGTAACATTTTTTCCAAAAATCACATCGGTCAAGCCACTACACTTCTCAAATAGAGACTTAGGAAGTGTTTTCACCGAGTCGCCGATATATGCTTTTTTGATGAAGTAACAATTTTCAAATCCATCTGAAGCCTCGCAACTCTCTGCATTATAATAGAGAATAGCCATATTGGAACAATTCTGAAATGCATTAATCTTTATCTGCTTGATATTCTGAGGAATTGTAAACTCCGTAAGACCGGTACAACCCGAAAAAGCGTTTCCATCAATCTGAGTGACGCTATTAGGTACAGTTATGGCTGTGAGTGTAGTACAATCGGCAAAGGCACAGGTGCCAATTGTCACTATATCCTCGGGAATGATAGTTTCTTTACAACCTATCAACAATTTATTGGTTTGAGTCTCTATGATGGCGTTGCAGTTGTTTCGTGAATCATAGATTGTATTAGCCTCATCAACTACAATTTTTTCCAATCCACTGCAACCTCTAAATGCCTCACTATCTATACTGACAATACTACTCGGAATGGCTAACTCGGTAAGTCCCTTACAGTCCTTGAATGCTCTAAACGAAATTTCGGTGACACTCTCGGGTATTGTCACATTGCGAAGTTTCTCACAGTCGGCCACCAATTTTTCGGGCAACACTTTTACCATACCACCTATATTGAGTATCTCTATAGTATTGTTCATGGCATACTCGGTACAATGTATAGCATTATAATTGAGAGTGGAGAGTCTATCACACGCACTGAAAGCCTTACCTATAGTTGTAACATTACAAGGAATGGTAATCTCAGTGAGGTTGGTGGCAGCAAAAGCACCATTCTCTATCGTTATGAGTGTCTCGGGTAGAGTTACATTGGCAATAGAAGTACCATAAAAAGCATTATCATGAATTTCAGTCACACTACGACCCATCGATAAGTCATTGATACTACTACAGTTGTAGAACAATCGTCGCGGTATCACAAGCACTTCATCTCCTATATTTACCTCCGTCAAGCTACCGCATGACTTAAATATATCATCGCCCAGCTCCTTGCTACAATCTACAGCATTGTAGTTTACCGTCATCAGGCTATGACATTTGCATAATCGGCATTTGACGAGCCTCGATATGTTACGCCGGCTTCGCCGTAAGAAGTATTTTCATAGTAAATACCATCAACCTCAAAATCATGGGCATAAACCGCCAAACAAAAAGTCAGTGACAAAGCCATGATGAATAATAGCCTAAAGATTGCTTTCATTATAACAGAATATTATAGTTATTTATCTGAGTACTATCGAAATAAACGAATGACAAATATATAAATAATAAAACAAAAACACAAAGATTATTTCATAGTTTCACAGCGAGAGACTTGTTTATTATCTATTTAACTCCAACACGTCCCATAGGAAACAACCATTGGGGCACATCAATATATCTCAATCCAAAACTTTTCTGTAACTTTGTCGGCAATTATGAGTTGGGAGTCATTCATAGCACGTCGCATCTATTTCGATAAGGATAAGAGTCGCGAAGTATCGCCACCGGCTGTACGGTTGGCGGTGGCTGGTGTGGCTATTGGTCTGGCAGTTATGATATTGTCGGTAGCCATTGTTATAGGCTTCAAGAACGAGATACGCAACAAGGTTGTAGGCTTCGGCTCTCATGTGCGCATATCGGCTTTTTCGAGCAACACATCTTACGAAACGCCTCCCATACAATACTCCCCCTATATCGACAGCCTACTGAGAGCCAATGCCAATGTAGCACGCATCGAGCCCTTTGCAACCAAACCTGGCATATTCAAAACCGACAATCACTATATGGGCGTGGTATTCAAAGGCGTGATGAACGACTATGATTGGAGTTTCTACAAGCAACACTTAGTTGAGGGTGTCATACCGCACCTCTCCGACTCAGCCGCTTCGACCGATATACTTGTGTCGCAACCTATTGCATCGAAACTGCAACTATCGGTGGGTGATGGTGTATTGGCCTATTTTGTTGATGGCGAACGTGCTCGTGCTCGAAAGTTGAATGTAGTGGGTATATATAAAACCGACTTGGCCGACTATGACAACCTATTTGTATTGGGCGATGCCGAACAGATACAACAAATAAACCGCTGGGCTCCCGACCAATATAGTGGTATAGAGTTGCGACTACACAACTTTGACAAACTCGACGAGGTAACATCGGCCCTATATCAACAATTGATGATTAAACCCGATTTCTATGGAGCACACTATTACACCCAATCGGTTCGCCAACTCAATCCGGTCTTTTTCGGTTGGTTGAGTCTGCTTGACATGAATGTATGGACAATACTCATACTCATGGCTGCAGTAGCCGGATTTACCATGATATCGGGACTGCTCATCATCATACTCGAGAATACCTCCATGATAGGTACACTGAAGGCATTGGGCGCAAGCAACCGTTCTATACGACGCACCTTCCTCAACGTAGCAGTATATCTTGTAGGTCGTGGTCTGCTATGGGGCAATGTAGTAGGTATAACTATATGCCTGTTACAACAGCACTTCCACATACTCAAGCTCAACCCCGATGCCTACTACATACCTTATGTACCCATAGAACTCAATCTATGGTATATACTCTTGCTCAACATTGCAAGCCTTGTTGTATCGATGTTGATGCTCCTTGGCCCCTCGTATATTGTGGCGCTTATACGACCGGCCAAGTCGATAAAATTTGAGTAAAACTATGGTCGCTACCATATATAGATATAATCCATGCCCATTATAGAGATAACATCACTGACACAACCCGGAGTAGAGGTATTTGCAACCCTTACCGAGGCACAATTGCGCAACCGATTAGACCCTCAACGAGGTGTATTTATAGCCGAAAGTCCCAAAGTGATAAGGGTGGCACTCGCTGCAGGATATGAGCCATTGGCACTGCTGTGTGAGGAGAAGCATATCACAGGCGATGCTGCCGACATAGTGACTCGTTGTGGTGACATACCCGTCTACACCGGCGAGCGTGACTTGCTGGCTTCGCTCACAGGATACACCCTCACGCGAGGCGTGTTGTGTGCCATGCGCAGGCCCAATCCTCCATCGGTAGCCGATGTGTGTAGCAATGCAAGACGCATCGTAGTGGTAGATGGCGTGGTAGATACCACCAACATAGGTGCTATATTTCGTTCGGCAGCAGCATTGGGTATCGATGCCGTACTACTCACCCCTACATCGTGCGACCCCCTCAACCGTCGTGCAGTACGAGTGTCGATGGGATCGGTATTCTTGGTACCTTGGACATGGATAGATACTCCCATAAGTTCGCTACGCAAATTGGGCTTCAAAACCGTTGCTATGGCACTCAGCGACAACTCGGTATCGATAGACGACGAAGCACTCAACAAAGAGCCTCGTTTGGCAATCATCATGGGAACTGAGGGCGATGGACTTGCCGACCGAGTTATTGCCGATGCCGACTATGTGGCGCGCATACCTATGGCGCATGGAGTAGATTCGCTCAACGTAGCAGCCGCAGCTGCAGTAGCCTTCTGGCAATTACGGAGCAAATAGAGAAAGAAGATATAACTATCGCTACAATACCCCTACCACTCAACATCGTGGGCATTGTGGAATAGAGCTCCTACATATACTAAGTATTCGGGACATTGGTTATGAGCCGGCCATTGCAGTGGCAAATTGAAAATTTGCGACATGGTCTTTTCTATATCAAATCCATAGGCTTCGAGCGAGGGTCGCATGAGTTGCTCGTGACGACATGGCTTGTTGCATAGACGGGCACACTCGCCATCGGCACAAGATATGCAACTGCCCGCATGACAGGCAAGCCCTCCATATTGTTGTTCAAGAACCAAGAGTCGTGCATCGAACGCCTTTCGGTGAGGTCTTAGAAGAGTATCCACCTCTTTCCATGTGAGGCCCGACATCGCGGGTGTAACTTTCATGGCAACAATCAGTACTTGATTGTAGGCTTGCAACCGACTTAACACATCATACTCAAACGGCGGACACCCCCAACTGCGACCATACTGAGAACAGGTGCGACATAGAGTAGCTATGCGATCGGCATCGCGATAATGGTCCACATAAACAGGGGTAGCTATCGTGGCTGTGAGTATTTGAGTTGTAATATTACTCATGATGCGAACTTCTTGCAAGGCCTCCGGTCATCTTACTGATAGCCTCAAAAATACGCTCTATATCCTCCTTGGTATCAAACGAATAGGTATCGTACTTGTCATCTTCCAGGGCTATAATGACAGCACCTCTCACCTCATCGGATTGGCCATATAGTGTGGTAGCTACCGCATTATCATCGAGACTCTTAAACGCGCTATACTTATCGACATACATTGTAACCTGCCGTTCCAATTGGCACGCTTTGGTAACATTGGCAAGCGGGCCTGAATAGTGTACAGCATCGACACCAAAGGTATCGATGAGCCGAGCCATTTCTTGAGATGACATAACCGACACATCGGCTTCCACAAAATCGACTTGTCCCGAAGGGTGAATAACAAGCACAGAAGGTGCTATAGAATGCTTACTCTTCACATCTCCACAAGAAGCACGATCAATCTCGTTTTTTTCAGGTATATTCATAACTTCGCTCTCCTATAATAAGCCGGTGAAAAGAGTGCAATAACGCAATAACGATGCGCACAATGCAACAACAACATAAAAACTCTATTGTGCAAATTTAGCAAAACTTCTCATAATTGCCACAAACACAGAGTTCTTTTTCTAATAATTAAATAAACAACGAAGAAAAATAGTAGCTCAAAAATTTGCCCGGTATATGAAAAATAAGTATCTTTGCACCGCAATTTTGCAAAACCAATAAACTTATAATTAAAAACAGTATGAATCACTACGAAACCGTTTTCATTTTAACTCCCGTTTTGTCTGCAGAGCAGATGAAGGAAGCGGTAGAAAAGTTTGAGAAGATTCTCACCGACAATGGTGCAGCAATCATCAACAAAGAAGAGTGGGGCTTGCGCAAATTGGCTTATCCCATCGAGAAGAAATCTACCGGATTCTACACATTTATCGAGTTTGATGCAGAGCCCACATTGATTAAGACTCTCGAGATCAACTTCCGTCGCGACGAGCGAGTAATTCGTTTCTTGACATTCAAGCAAGACAAATTTGCTCACGAGTACGCCATCAAGAGAAGAGGTGTAAAAGCAAACACAACTACTAACGAAGAAGTAAAGGAGAACTAAGACATGGCACAAGCACAATCGGAAATCAGATATTTGACTCCCGCGTCGGTAGATATCAAAAAGAAAAAATATTGCCGCTTCAAAAAGAACGGTATTAAGTATATCGACTACAAAGATCCCGAGTTCTTGAAGAAATTCTTGAACGAGCAAGGCAAAATCCTTCCCCGTCGTATCACCGGTACTTCGTTGAAGTTCCAACGCCGCATTGCTCAAGCAGTGAAAAGAGCACGCCACTTGGCATTGCTTCCCTATGTAACCGATATGATGAAATAATTTTAACGTAAGGAGGAAAATAACATGCAAGTTATATTGAAAGAAGATATCGCAAGCCTCGGCTACAAAGATGATGTTGTAACTGTAAAAGACGGATACGGTCGTAACTACCTTATCCCCCAAGGTTTGGCAGTAATCGCTTCTGCCTCGGCGTTGAAAGTATTGGCTGAGAACAAGAAGCAACGTGCACACAAACTCGCTAAAATCAAAGCTGATGCTGAGGCTATCGCAGCCGCAGTTGCCGAGCTCAAGGTTGTTATCACAGCCAAGGCAAGCGAGAATGGCACTATCTATGGTGGTATTAACAACGCTAAGGTTGCCGAAGCTTTGGCAGATCTCGGTCAAGAAATCGACCGCAAGAAAATCATCGTTAAAGATACTATCAAAGAAGTTGGTACATACAATGCTATCATCAAATTGCACCCCGAAGTTACTGTCGAGCTCGCATTTGATGTTGTAGCTGAAGAAGTTGCCGAATAATAAGCAGTATTTTTAATAATACTTTTCACAAAACAACCATCGCGCTGTTCCTACTGGGACAGCGCGATGTGTTTTATCTGCACAGCACATTAATAGTCAAAAGGTAGTGATGTATAATATATTTTTGTAATTTTACAGCCTACTAAGAGCAGGCATAAATGCACAAGGAAATACACGACATACTACACCAATATTGGGGCTACGACTCATTCAGGCCCATGCAAGAGAAGATTATACAATCGGTACTTGCAGGACGCGACACATTGGGCCTAATGGCCACCGGCGGAGGTAAATCACTTACCTTTCAGATACCGGCTATGGCCCTCGACGGCGTGTGCATTGTCATTACGCCACTCATTGCGCTGATGAAAGACCAGGTAGATAACCTGCGTCGCCGTGGTATCAAAGCTGCTATGATAACCTCGGGCATGACTCGTCGCGAGCGTAATGTAGCATTTGAAAACTGCGTCAATGGCGCATATAAGTTTCTGTACGTATCGCCCGAACGCCTTTCTACCGAGATGTTTCAAAACAAACTGCGAGAGATGAAAGTATCGCTACTGGTAGTAGATGAGGCTCACTGCATATCGCAATGGGGCTACGACTTCCGTCCCTCCTACTTGAGCATTGCCACCTTACGCGAACAACTTCCCGGCGTACCCGTCCTGGCTCTCACAGCTTCGGCCACACGACATGTAGCCGATGACATCTGTAACAAACTACACATGCGCAACCCAAATCGCCTGCGCCTCACCTTTGCTCGCCCCAACATATCGTATGTAGTGCGTGAGGGCGAAAACAAAATGCAACAACTTATACACATATTGGAACGTGTACCAGGCAGTGCTATCGTATATGTGCGCAGTCGTAAACGAACCGGCGAGATAGCTGGCGAGTTGCATCACTATGGCATAGCAGCCACCTTCTATCATGCCGGACTCTCACCCGAGGAAAAAAACGACCGACAACTACGCTGGACAACAGGCGAAGTGCGTGTAATGGTAGCTACCAATGCCTTCGGCATGGGTATTGACAAACCCGATGTGAGACTCGTTGTTCATATAGATATGCCCAACTCACCCGAGGAGTACTACCAAGAGGCTGGACGCGCCGGACGTGACGGGCTACGCTCATACGCAGTGCTACTATATGCCAAGAGCGATAAGACAACACTACGCAAGCGTGTCACCGAGAGCTTTCCCGACAAAGATTTTATACGCACCACATACGAACGCGCTTGCAACTTCCTGGGTTTCGCCATTGGCGAAGGGGCCGAACAGATGCGAGAATTTAGTTTAAATAAGTTCTGCCAAACATTTAAAACTCAAACAAATAAGACATTACATGCTTTGGAAATACTCACTCAAGCAGGAGCACTGGAGTTTATAGAGGAAACCAACTCGCTATCGAGGGTGATGATGGAGATGCGCCGCGATGAGCTATATGACCTGCCCGATATCGACCCCGTAAGCGACCGTGTATTGCAGTGCCTGCTACGTTCATACACCGGACTCTTTGCCGACTATGTAATGATACACGAGGAGCTGTTGCAGAGTCGCCTCGAATTAGACTCACAGAGCATCTACGAATCACTTCTAAAGCTCTCTCGCTTGCATGTATTGCATTATATCCCCCGTAAGCGTACACCATTCATCTACCTACCCGTTCGTCGTGTAGAGGGCAAATATATCGTCATTCCGCACAGCGTATACGAAGATCGCAAGGAACGCATGAAAGAACGCATTGAGTATATGATAAGTTACGCCACAGCTACATCATGTCGTGCCTCTATGTTACTACGATATTTCGATGAAGAACCGACAACCGATTGTAACACTTGTGACGTGTGTCGTACCCGACGCAGCCATACTCACAACAATGACCGCGCATCGCTCATTCGCACCGAGATAATGCAGCTGCTTCACAAGAAAAATAGTGCCACAATACTCTTCATTACCGAGCACTGCCATTACCCTCGCACCGAGATTATAGAGGTGTTGCGCACACTCATCGACGAACACATCGTTACAAGCGATGGAGTAAACGTTTCTAAGTGCGAATAGTGCAAAACAACGCCAATAAACAACCATTCGCACAACATAGTGAAGATATATTAAAAACTGATATACAAATAATTAAGAAATGATACTTAAAGGAGTTTTTATAATATTAGCCTTCTACATGTTAGGCAACCTCATAAGCTACCTTATTGGAGGCATTATACCAGGTAGCGTGTGCGGTATGATACTACTTTTTGTTGCCCTGTGCTTGCGTATTGTTAAGCCAGAGAGTGTACGAAGTGTAGCTCGAGCACTCACCCAAAATATGGCTGTGCTTTTCGTGCCTGCCGGTGTGGGTATCATGGCACAATACGACCTGATAGCGCAAAATTGGGTAGGTATCATGACCATTACAATCGTATGTACGCTGCTTGTGTTGATTACAACCGGCTGGATTACACAATATCTCGACAAACACTTCAATAAGAAAGACACAAATAATTAATAATGAACAACATAATACAATCAACGCCGGCTATGTTACTGCTTGTTATTGGCAGTTACTATATAGGCACCCTATTATACCGTCGATTGCATTCGGCTTGGCTACACCCGGTTGCTGTAGGCATGCTACTCACGTTGGTAGCCTTGCTTCTTCTCGGCATAGACTACCCCACTTTTCAAGCCGGCACAGCTTTTCTCGACTTTCTATTGGGACCAACGGTTGTAGCATTGGGATACTTGTTATACGAACAGATAGAACATTTGCGTGGCCGCGAAATAACCATTTTTATTGCCACCATCACAGGTGCATTTATAGGCATCGCAAGTGTAATACTATTGGGGCACCTCTTTGGCCTCGATGCAAAACTTATAGCTTCGCTCCAACCCAAATCGGCCACTATGCCCATCGCCCTACCCCTATCGGAACAATTGGGCGGACTACCTGCCATCACTGCCATTGTAGTATTTCTTACCGGTATTATCGGAAGCCTCATAGGCCCATGGGTACTCGACAAATGTGGTATTACCAACCCCATAGCACGAGGACTTGCATTGGGGTCGGCATCGCATGGTATAGGCACCTCTCGAGCCATCGAGCTTGGTGCCCTTGAAGGAGCAGTAAGCGGCCTCGCCATCGGGCTGACAGGCATAGCCATTTCGCTATTATCGGTACTAACCAATTGGGTGTTATAGCAACCATATAACACCCAAGAAAATTAAACAGCATTAACACACATAACAACAATTACCATAAAGAAACAATCCATCAAACTATAGATAAACCACATTGACATACTATATGCCCTTTGCCAACGATAGGTGTTCATTTATAGTATTCATTGTCACCCCATAAACAATACCTTGCATTTATCAGATTCTTACCATACGAGATGGATAAAGAGCTTTGTTTGAAGCAACGCCAATAGTAATAGTTGCTTCACTTATCAGAAGAACATACTGCAATCCCTGTCTTGGTCCACCTTTGCACCAACGAGCTACCGTAGGAAATGGATACTCTTCATATTCATTCAACCGGAAACTGATGAATTTGCCATTAGGGCCTATTACCCTACTGTATTTGATACTTTCCCTGTTTTCCTGAGGCATAGTTATTATCTCAAATTGGCAGTATTCGATCAGTTCTGTAGCCTGCTCATAGGTAGGAAGGGAACAATCGTCAGATATATTCTCTTCCAATACATCACTATCGGCCCACAGGGTACCACTTGGAAGTCCTAAATCCACATAACCAATGGAGTCTTGGGTGTCATTAAAAACATTTGACAATTCTGTAGGTTCAGTCGTTTGCTTTGATGAGTTTGTTTCTCGCTCGTTTACTTCGCTAACCGACGACCTATCAAATAATCTT
The DNA here is from genome assembly GCA_017410245.1 of Bacteroidaceae bacterium. Taxonomy (GTDB): domain Bacteria; phylum Bacteroidota; class Bacteroidia; order Bacteroidales; family Barnesiellaceae_A; genus Barnesiella_A. The sequence goes on along the minus strand of JAFQRE010000042.1, from coordinate 151,142 downwards.
ATCACACAATTCTTAATTGATTTACATAACTTATTTAAAATTCCCATAAAACTAAAACTTATAATGAAACACACGACTTACCGATACACTCCAAGGATAGTCACAGAGCCTTGAAAGTTCGATAACTACACTATTGAAAGAGCAATATTGACCGAATTGTCTTCAAAAGAGATATCAGACAATGTCACATACTCAAGCACCTTCTCCAATTGATTCAATCGTTGCACATAGATATTGACACGCTTGTCGGTAGTGTTCACATCAATACCACTCGGAATCTTCTCCTCAAGAAAAGCAACAACACCGGCAATCATCATAGAGGTAGGAGCACTACAATCATATGTCATACAGATGACATCACGACGCATCGCCTCAATATGAAACTTGACAGCTATAGCCGGCATAAACATATTGGGTTTGTAACTAACCTCAATAGTCTTTTTATCCACAGTAGTAAAATTGGGACGTACCTTAAACTCCCTCTCTACAAAATCCGAAATCTCATGGTAACTAATTATTGCATTCATACTATTAATGTTTTAATATTGCTTTTCAGTTGCCCCCAAGTGGCACTCGCACCACTTGGGATATAATAAAATAAGACGGCGTCATCTTAAAAAGCTCTACTGCAAGATATACCCACACGGTAGAGCCGGGAAATCCGACCTTAGGCACACACATATATCGTTGTTATACCTCTTTCAACTTCTCGTAAAATTGCTGACGAGAAAGGTACAAAGTTACAATAGAATAAAATAAAATGTCCTCTATATTGGCATTTTCCGGTAACTTTTCTTCAAAACAAGCCCATACATAACCATCATTAATCACAAGTTTTACCACTTTCACGTCATTATTGATAGCATTCATGGCCTCAAGCACATCTGCTTTATTCTCCTCATCTACCTCAAAGAAGTACGGGATATAAAGACTGAAGTAGTCATCGTCAGTCTTATCGGCCAAAAAGAGGTAACCGGCCATTTGGTACTTGAAAGCAATACCGAAGTCTTCACGTTGGGGCAGAAAACCTTGTTTCTGCAACTCATTCATTACTTTGTCAATCATTTTCATGTCTTCACGTATTTAAGTTATACAATATATTAATATCCAATTCTGTGGCGTTCATGGCTATAGCTTTGCTGCTCAAATTTCTTACGCATACGTTCATAGTCGGCAGCGTCATTTTGCGTTACCGAACGGCGAGCTTTGCGCATCACTCCAAGAACCAAATCTTGAGTTATAGGCACATCAGCCATTGCCGCCTCCAGCGCACTCTCGTTTGCCATAAAACTTATGTCACTAGCAACATACCCTTCGCTTTTCTGAGCAAGCTCATCAAGATCGATACTTTCGTCACAGTATCTGTCATCAAGGTAAATCTTAAAGAGTTCTTTGCGGGCCTCAGCATCAGGCATAGGGATATAAACCATCTTATCCATACGACCGGTACGGAGTATTGCCGGATCTATCTTCTCCGGACGATTTGAAGTACCTATCACAAAGATGCCACGATCCGAGCAGTTATTAAGCTGACTCAAAAACTCATTGACCTCTCCCGATAAACCTTCGTTCTGAATAGATGTACGATCGGGCACCATTCCATCAAGTTCGTCAAAGCAAATGACAGTTGGAGCTTTCTTAGTCGCCTCATCGAAAAGTTCTGCAATCTTACCTTGAGAACCATGAATATATATACTACCCAAATCAGAAGCCTTAACCATCATAAAGTTAAGATGCGACTCCTCGGCAAACTTTTCGGCAATGAAAGTCTTACCACACCCCGGAGGGCCATAGAAGAGCACACCATTGGGTGCTTTCAAGCGGTATTTACGGGCCTTCTCTTTATTTTGCATCACAAACATCACTTCTTTATATAGCATACTTTTCACATCGGCCATGCCTGCTACATCGGCAAAGCCTCCGTTTACACCGTTTGTTGTTGCATCTGTGTCAACATCTTCTTCTATGTCAAGCTCTACATCGGCCTCCTCATCGGCTTCTTCATTGACCACTCTATACCAAGGTGACTCTTGAAGATCCTTTTTTGAAACACCATGTATTATGCCTTTTACGACATCATCGACACAGCTATAGCGCTTATCGTAATCAAGAGCAATCATCTTACCCAAAATCACTTTCTGCTCATCGGTAATTTGAATATCATCTATGATTTCATCACCAATAGAGCGAAGACGTTTCAACATACTTTTATCCACATCGGGGCCATATACATCAGCAATCACACCCCATGGCTCGAAGCCTACAAGCATCGTATACAACAAAGCTCCAACAGAGAAGATGTCGGACTTCACACCGTAGATACCTTTGAAGGTCTCAGGAGCACGATACCAATTGTTCAGGTCTTTAGTACAAAAAGTTGCCCTACCATTGCATTGATGTGACATATGCCCCATACCGATGATATAGACTTGTTTCCTTTCTTCATTGATAAGAATGTTACGAGCCGTAATATCATTGTGAATAATCGCCTTATCTAGCGAGTGAAGATGCTTCAATGCATTCAATACTTGCAGGATAATAGGCATAGCCTCCTCCCACGAATACAGACGACCGGCTTTAACAATCTCCGACAAGCGTTCACCTTCGACATACTCGCGAACAATATAGCGAAAAGCAACACCATTATGCTCAATATCTCCGACTGCAACCATAGGCACAAATGCAGAGTTTATTGACAACACAGTATTTACCTCACACTCAAGCGTGTGACTTTCGGCGTCGGCAGCATACAACTTCATCAACGCCTTACGTCCATCTTTGTCACTTACGAAGTAACTCTCCCCACGATTATCAGAAGAAGTCTTGACAAACTCCTCAACGCAGAAATCTCCAACCTTTTGTCCTATGCTCAATGTTGCATTCATGTCTTTATAAACTTTTAGCTCGGATTACCAACTCTTTTATCGTATAGAGTAGTAACCCGAGCTAAAAATATCTTTTACAGATAAAAATATAGCCGATTTTTATTTATATGAGAATATAATGGGAGAAAACTATGGCTATATGTCTATTCTGTCCATTTCTTAAAATCTATAAAACTTTCGTTGATACTGATGTATAAGTTCTAAGTTCTCTTGTCGGTACTTCATAAATTCATTAAGCAAATTGGGAATAGTCAATGGTATGGATTTATTTCGCATTTCTATCGCCTTATACTTGCCATGACGAATAAAAAGAGCCCTTATTGTACCTTCGGGGTGTGTGGGGCTTCCATTGGTTAGGATTAGCCCCACTGCAAGTTTAGACTCGTCCATATTCCATAGTCCGGCACGACAGCCCATCAAAAAGTCGGCTGCAAGTTCATGTTCCCATATGCCATTATTCACTCCCGGGAACTGTGTGTTTTGCAATACACGATGAGCACACTCGTGAGTCATGACAAGGCTGAATGCCTCTTTGCTATCAACCTTCATATCGACCAATTGTTGCATATTGAAGCACAACACATCATCATCATAACTACCTCTATTGTAGTTTACAAACATAGTCTGCCCATTCTTTACATTGGTCAGGTCTTGAATCATACAAGGCATGGGGATATGAAAGAAATCGCACGCCGATTTAATAGCGTCCTCCACATCATTGGGCGACAAGCCAAACTTCTTGAAGCGTTGACTCATCTTCAGGAACTCATTCATAGAAGTATGATTGAATAACCAACACCTGAATTTGTTAAACATATTGTTATAATTGCCAATATATCATTATTATACATAGAACTAAAAGTTTCACTCAATTAGTATTAGGAGGATATTGTATTAATCCTTCATTTTATTAATACAATACCATTCAACACTTCCATCTTTGAGTCCATAAATTCTTATTATATCCTCTTCAGATAATTCCTCCTCTCTAAACAAGTGACAAACCCACTCTTTTTCTCTGTCTTTTTCTTTAATTATAATACAATAGTGATTCATAATACTTATAATTTATATACCATAGTTATATATTATAGAATTTCAGTAAGCCTTGCACTCTTCATCAATCAATCACAACATCTTCATCATCACTATAACCTCCCAGTGGAGTATTAGGACGATTTGAATTAATAGGGGAATCGAGTGTAGAGGGTAATGTTGAGGCCTGTGGTTCCCAATAGTTGTTTCCTCCATTATTACTGTCATTATTTATTTGAGGTTGCTCTATGGGAGCTTGAGTCTGTTGTATGTCCGAGCCAAACCACTGGTCAAGTATTGCATCTACTTGCGCCTCAATTTGTGGCGTAACACGGGTTTTAACTCTATTATATGCTAATGCCAAGGCAGCTCCATTATCAAGGATACCCAACCAACCATATTTTTCTCGACTCATTAAGTCATTAGGAAGAAGTTGATATCCGAGCGCAGCGATGATAAGAGTCTTATCCAATGCCGGTGTATGCGGTGATTTGACCACATAGTACAATTCCAACACTACGCGCGTAGCCTCACGACCGGCTTTGGCAGCATATATCTTGATATATTGCCACAACTGCTCGGCTCCGCCGAAAAGATTGTTTAGTTCGTCCATATTCGTCTGGGTTAGAAGTTAATATCTTCGCGAGTAATTATACTCAACTCATCGTTATCAATACTAGCCATTCTGGCCAAGCGGTTTGCCTGATTCTGAACAACCTTCTCAAAAAGGTTGCGTACATATCGTGCATTACCGAAGTTCTTGTCGCGTGAGGCGACAGCACGCTCAATGACACTTTGCAACTCCTCGAAGGCATCACGCTTAATCTTGTATCTCGACTTGCGCAAGTTGCGTTTGAAAATCTCGGTCAATTCCTCGGCCGAATAGTCATCAAACTGTATGTAACGATTGAAGCGAGATTGCAACCCGGGATTGGAGTCAATAAACTCCTTTATCTCATTCGTATAACCGGCAAGTATGACAACCAAACGATCACGATCGTCCTCCATACGTTTGAGCAGAGTAGCTATAGCCTCAGCACCATAATCGCTTCCTTCGCCAACGAGAGTGTATGCCTCATCGATAAATAGCACGCCATCGAGAGCCTCATCTATCACCTTATTGGTCTTAGGGGCTGTTTGACCTACATATTCGCCAACAAGTTTCGAACGATCTACTTCTACAAGGTGCCCCTTCTTCAAGATGCCAAGCTCTTTATAAATACCGGCTACGATGCGAGCAACCGTAGTCTTACCCGTACCGGGGTTGCCCGAGAAAACACAGTGGTACGATACCGAAGTATTGGGCAAGCCTTGTTGCTTACGCATGGCCTGAATCTTGATAAGGTTACGCAACGAATCGACATCTTGTTTTACACGCTCAAGACCAATCAGCGATTTCAGTTCTGCAAGATTATCCACATCAGTATTGTCCTCAGTTGAGTTTGGTCTTTGTTCATGAGTTGTGCCATGAGGTGCATTTACTTGCCCACTCAAATACTCATTGATGAGTTCCTTTGCGTATAAGCAATTACACTGCGCTGCATCTCTAAGCCAGCCTATGCCGTTCTGCCTATCTTGCTGCACATACTTGCCCTCGCAGAGTATTTGCCCCATAAGTGTTTGGGCAAAGACATCTCCGTGGCGGGCTCGGTCGAATATTTGATCAATCGCGTCTTTAGTCATAGTAGCATATAGTCTTATAGATGAGAAAACTTAAACACTCCTCTCAAAACTGCCATATAAAACTCATTATTTGGTAGATTTTCTAGCAGAAGCCATATATGCATCAGCTTCATTATAGTAAATTTTTGAACGGTACATATGGTCATTATAAGCCGAAGTATCACCTCTTCTCAACGCTTCATTAGCCTTTCTAACATGCCAATCGCCATGTTCTTTTCTATCTTTGGCCTGCTTAAGATTCCAAGCTCTGTCATTTACGAAAATACCCATAATTATTTTGTTTTTAAAGATTTATACCTAGCTTTTTAGCACGTTTGCGCCACTCTTCATCGTCCTTTTCAAATCGGTCAAGCATTTGCTCCGTATTTGAAATAAATGCATCGGTCTTATCAAGTAGCGCAGCAGTTCTTAGTCGTAACTCAATGCGTTGCTTAACGAAAGCAGCTTCTGATACAGATGCACCAATTGCAGACATAACCCTACGAAGGCAGGCATCTGAATTATCCAACTTGACACCACACTGCTCAATAGCACGGTCTAACGACTTTTGTCTATCTGTTAAACTATTCCAAGCCATAATTTTGAATATTAAGGTTTTAGAAAACTTCCTATCACTTCTTGTTTTTAGAATCCCGGATCTTTTGCTCAATTAAATCTTTACCTTTAATCATCGCATAGATGAGTATATAGATACACTATTGCATCTAGCACTCTTCAGATATATCATCAATGATATCTGGTATGTCACTAATTCCAATTGGGTCGATAACAACGGTTTTATGAAGACTATCAACAGCCTTGTCTAATTCTTCACTTGCTGCATCTGAATCATCAACCAAAAGCTTATAGCCACCTTTAATTCCATGATATATTGCTCCTATAATGCCCATAATCGTTATTATTAATTAGTTATTTGTCTTATTATTACTAATAGATTAAGATACCTTGTGTTACATTTGGGTCTATCAAATAGACGATAACCATCGATAATTTCTACAATATTTATTGTTCATTCTTTTTCGTATCCTCATAGATCGCTACAACCGAAACTACTCCAACAATAATACAACCTAGGGGATTTATAGTCATCATTCTGTTCTTAGTTAATCTTTATTATCCAGCAAGATATCCTTTGTCATCTCCTCCAAATGACCTATTAGAAACACGTCCACATTTAGTACATTTATATGGTCGAAGGATTCCTGCCTCCCTAAATAAAAAAGATAATCCATCTATATCATTTATAGCTGAAAAAGCTTGTTCCCACCATGCACCGCCTTCAATAGCAGTCAATTCTCTCTGACTAATTTCAATTTGTCGTGTAATCTCTCCACAACGAGAGCATTTGTAGTAATTAATATTTGCCATAATTATAGAGTTAGTTTATTAAATCATTTGCAGCTTCGTCAATCAGATTGTCAATATACGAGTACTCATTGATATGATCATCAAAACGAGGTTTGTACTTTTTGCCAACTTCGTATATTTTAAGTGGAGTTGTCTTGTTGGCATACAGAAGATGAATTGCTTTTACTCCACCGTAAATAGCCAAAGCAGCCACAATGATTGCTCCTACTCCTCCTACAATAAATGCTGTAAGTGCACCAACAAAAGCAATAGGTCCAAGAATCAATAAGGCACAAGTCGCCTTAAATGCAGGCCAGCCTATCTCAAAAATTGTAATTATAATTGATATCAGCTTTTCATTGGTTCCACTTAAACCAAACAACTTAACTAAACTTCCATAAGAGTTTAGATGGCACTTATAATCAGCCTCATTAAGCACTGCTACCATAAATTCTCCATAATCATTGTATTTACTCATATGAACTATTATTATAATGTTATAATTTCTTTTGTTTTTCTTATATAGACGGTTACACTCACCAAAAAACTATCATTCAAACTACTTTAGCAACCCCTATTCTACATTGTTTTATCAATAAACGACTCGAAACTAAGCAAGTACCTTTGACAAATAAACTTTATCACAGTCCTCTTTGTAAACACTAAAACCTAATTGTTGTAGAATATGTATAGAGGTGCTATTCGCTTTATACACATCGGTTGATATATTATGACACAGACTTCTCTTTCCAATATAATCTAAGACAGCCGATATAGCACCTTTCATATATCCATGACAACGATATGCCGGGTGGGTAGCGTAAAAAAGAGAAGGATTGTATGACAAATCTATTACTGCGACAAATCCGAGCAACGTATCATCACAATAAATGCCCCACAAATACCCTTCACCATTCTGCGAATATAGTTCAAAGGTTGAAACAAATTTTTGTAAGCCTGCAGGAGCATCTAATAGTTCATATAGCTCTGGAAGAAATCTTTTGGTCTCGACATCCTCGAAGATTTCTCGGAGTGTGCTCATATCTTCTTCTGATACATGAGTAAGCAGACTATGCTTTGTACTTACATTGGGAATAACACTCATCTTATCAAACCTCTTTCTGCCATTTCACAAAACAGATACATAAACACTCGAGTATATACCAGCTCGTTGTGACACAAGATATCCCATTGTTCATCTGTATACTCCATCGCTGTCAAGCACATATTGCACATTCTAACAGCAGAACAATCTTTACAACGCTCAACTCGCTTATTGTAGTAATCACGAACGACTGAATTAGCCTTAACCCAATCAATGCCGTCCTTGATATTGCCTATGCGGTAGTTATCAGACATTTTTTCGCATACACCTATCTGAAGGTTAGAATCGATGTACAACTTTGTGTTATTAGGCAGGCAAGTGGCCATAGGCACAGCAGATGACGGCTCAAAGATTGGGCGCTCTTTCCAGTATGCAACACAAGACTCTAATAACTTTCTCAATACAACCCAATCTTGATGTTTCTCATAAGTATCAAGCAACGTATCGTAGAACTCTTTCACCTCTTCGTAGTCTGCCCGATCAACACCTTGGCTGAAATTCGGAGCTAAGGAGTTCATCATTGTGGGTGACATATCGTGTAAAATCTCATCATTATGCCACGCCTCCGCAATATCTACGATCTTGTCAAACGATGCGAGGGTCATAATCAACGACATCTCTTTTGCATACTCTGGATAAGTTGTCTTGATGTACTTCAACGCATCATAAACTCTCGTATATGAACCATTACCTTGTGCGTCTACTCGATAACTATCGTGAAATGGTTTTGTCCCATCAATAGATAGAGCCAATACAATATTATTAGCCACCAACCAATCAATGCGCTCCTTGGTCAAGGTCGTGCCATTTGTGGAGATCGTAAAACTCACATCATTGCTCCATCGTTTGCGAGATTTTTCAATAGTATATTTAACCAAGTTGTAGTTGAGCAAAGGCTCTCCTCCGTATATAAACAATTTAATCGGTCTCTTGCCTGTAAATGAATCTATAAATGCAAGAATTTCATCAATGCCCCTTGAGTCCATAGAGGTGATATTGTGCACCCGCTTATTAACATAGCTCCCGGAGTAGCAACAATAAGTACAACGAAGATTACATTGCTCTGTTATCCCCAAGATAAACGAATCGACTTGCGGCATTGACTCAAAAGAGACAAAAGGCGCAAAATCCCACACAGGAAGTTGCGCACTTATAGAACCGCCAAGAATCTCGCCGGTATGTTTGTTGTAAGAGTATATATTACCAGAGCGTGTCCGTATCTCCATTGCTAATGCTTAATCTTATAGGAATGTCGGGAGTGTTTTCCTCCACTACCATGCCCGGTGCAGCATTTATATGACATACAAGCCACCTGACAAGACGAAAGTCCCATAGCTATCATAGCTTCCTTCCTACTCTCTTCCTTGATAACATTGTTGTTCAATATCGCAAGAATGTTTTCCTGATTAACCCGATTGTTTACACTTGCATTCATAACAACTAATATTAAGTTTAACTTTTATCTGATGGATTTACTTTTATTCAAAATTCTATCATACTCCCCCGACTGATACCATATCAATAACTCAGAGGCTCTCAATACCAACCAAGGCATACAAGCAGCATTAATAGAAAGATACTTCACCATCTCATCAAAAAAACCGGAATGGTTCTTGTTGAAATCTATTGCTTGCTGAATGAAAGACTCAATATGAATCTGATTATGGTATTTCTTGGGCAATCCGGCCATCTTTATCATAGTCTTGATGGCCACCTCAATATCTTGGCAGCACAAAAGTCCCATACGGTCAGCCGTAAAATCCGACACTCGATACCAATTGAGCAGAGGCATCTTAATCAAACTCATTATAAATTCCATGTCCGAGCCTACCATCGGACGATACATAGCCTCAGTCAACATATGATACGTTTTATGACCGCACTTCATGTGCCCCAGTTCGTGACCTATCAAGAAATTCAGTTCCTCCGCTGTCAATAAATCTATTGAACCAGATGGAAAAACCATTCGCTTGCTCTTTTCACCAACAGAAAAAGAGCCAATATGGTAGAACCAGTTTATAGAGCAATTTGGAATCTCCTGCATGTCAAGTATTCTGCAAGCTTCCCTAATCTGACTATTCAAAGCAGGAAGGCATTGCTCCGATACATTGATACCCTCTCCCGAATATTCAACCGCAGCATATTTTTCCATTACACTGCCCACAGTCCTATCAACAACAGTCTTAAACCCCGGAATCTTTTTCAGGGTATCCATCGTCGATTTGTCTTCAGGATGTAGTATGGTCGAAATATCTAATCCTCGAATGGCTACTTTAGAATCCATAGTAAGAACTTATCTCTTAAAGATTTTATCCAACAACAATCTACCTAATTTACGCTCTATTCCGCTCTCACTCATAGGAATTCCAGTCTGGCGACTAATCTTCTGCTTCAGTTTTGTCAATCCTAATGCACGCTTCAACGAAAATGAAACTCCAGGAATCTTTAGTTTGCTCATAAATCTTATTCTACAACATAATAGATAGAGAATCATCTATTTCTCCTAACAAATCATCATGAGAACAACACTTATCCGGGTTACTAATACTAGCACTTAAATATTGAAAGAATTTTGAGAAACCATTTTGTTTAATAAAACTATAATTACCATCACTCAACATTGATAAAATATTTTTATCAATCTTTTCACCAATACCAATAGCCGTTAGCATATATTTATACTCAGCTATGTCATTTGAAATTTTAGAAGCATATTTATTCAGTTCATTTTGATTAAGTGGATTCGGATTACCATCAGTAAGTAAAATTATCCATGGCCTATAGTAGGGTATACCTAAATCTTTATATTCTCTTTTTCTCTTTTCCACTACGTCGAATGCTGTATCCAATGCACACAAGGTATTCGTGGTTAATCCACGAACAGTTAAGATGGGGATATTGGTAATTTGTTCTACTAATGAAGGGTAATGCAATACTTTCACATCTTTATCAAATTGGATAATAGATAATTCTATACATTCCTTCGAACTTTCATTGAAACCATTGACACCTTTACGTATATCCCGAATAAATTTATCGAGGGCTTCATTTAAACTATTAATACATAATTTCATCGAACCAGACACATCCAACACTAAAACGCAAAGACATTTCATTTCTGAGTTCGGGGTACTATTAAACTTTACATCTGCATGAGGCTTAAATGCACCTTGACCGTTCAGAACTTGTTTAAATGCATTTTTCCATTCTGTAGCCATGGGTAAATTACTTTGATTTGTTAATGCAGATTTAAACATACTTCTTAAAATAAGCGGTAGAGTTTTATATCGCTCATGCATATTATTTATAGATAAATATTCTATATAATCTGTTTTTTTACCAAATGCAAACAATTCAGCCTCAATATGTGATGAAATATCTGCATATTCATCGGTATTATAGGGGGGCTTTAATTTAAAACCACTAAAGGGATGCGTTCCTATAAGAATTTTATAAAAAGCGACAGCTAGTGCAAAATTATCACAATCTATGGTTTGAAGTCGTTTTTGTCGTTCAATATATTTGGCAAACTTAGGGAAATATTCAGGCGTTGCAACTGGCCCTCTATAAACATTCGCCCCATCATTAATCTGAAATGAGTCTGCATCAACAATTGAAATTCGACCGTCTGCCGTAGCTAAAACATTATCAGGCTTAACATCTACAATCACATACTTTTTCGTTTCATGTATTAACTCAACAGCTAAAGCCCAATTATGCAACATTTTCATCCGGTTCAATGTTCCAGAAGACTTGGTTAATTCAAATTTATCGTGCCATTCTTTACATTCAGGATATTTTTCTTTGATAGTTTTTCCAAAGCTATAGATACTTAAAATTTTCAAATCCCTACTTTTTGGGAAGCCAAGTGCCAACTTCATTACAAACCCCACAAATTGCCCTTTATTATCATAGAGAGAGTATTCAGGCCAACAAATACGAATATTATGCATATCTATATTTTTCGGCTGATTAAGAATCATATATTGAATTTTATTTTTGTTTTCATCTATGTGCTTCTTATTTTTGTAGATTTTAACACAATAATCCTTGAATTCATACGGAGAACTTATTTTATAGATTTTTCCTTGTCCGCCACTGCTTAGTTCTTTAGTTTCAGTTTCAATCGCAACATCTTTTCCCTGTCTGTGTATATAATATATCATTTGAATACTGCTAATAACATTGTTTTATCATCTAATTCTCTCTCGCAGGCCGTGGTCCCATGGTTCAATATATCCACAAAGAGTTGCATTCTATCTTCGTGAGAACAACTATCTAAAGCCTCTATTAATGGATTCATAAACCCCTTATAAGGAATATTATTATCAACAAACTTACCCTTCTCAATATCCATAATGGAGCACTCCCATGATGCACGTTCACAACCATCACTCATTAGAACAATGGCCTTTGGCATACCGCGTACAATAGTTATTTCTGGTACAAATATTCCACCAAGTTTAAACGCTGGAACCATAGGAGACGTCCAACCACTTTGTAAAAAAATTGTTTGATTGGCTTCATCTCCTTTATGTGGAGTCATCATCGCTTTCCATTCATCATCATCTGACAAATATCCCATACGGCCATCACCAATATGAGCCGTTAAAACTCCTTTAGGTGTTACTATTGCTAACAAAAGCGTAGCATTAAAATCAGCTTCTACACTTTCCTCCTCCAATTCAGATACTTTTGTCCTAATAATTAGTTTTATTCGTTCAAATATTGCACGAGCTTCAATATACCATTCTAATTCTGTCGGGAAATATTCGTTTTCTATCCAGCGTTTTTCCATCAACATTTGTTTTACCAATCGTACTGAAAAGGTACTATTTGCTTTAGCTCCTCGAGCTGCATATTTAGCAGAGCCTGCACCATCAGAAACAGCTAGGATGTACCATCCGTCTATAACTTTTTCAAATATATGATAATCTTGACATGGAGTATCATGTAGTTCGTGCGAACGTCCACGAATAGATGCACCTATAACATAACCATTGTCACAGGACTGTAAAGTACTTAAATAAACTTTATTAATTTCATCTATATCATTTTTAGACACAGAATCCGATATTATTGGAATCTCTTCTATTTTAACATTTTCAGAGAGGGTGCTAACAGTACCCTCTTCTGAAATATTATTGGACGGATTATCATTATTTGATTCTGAAGTTACCACCACATCATCTTCTATTACATCAGAACCATTTATGTCAAAATCATTGGATATGCTCTTGTTTTTTTCCATATCAAGAGTATTTTGAAAGACTTGATTTTTAAAAAAGGAGGTTACCTTTTCTATTAAATTTATCATACTTCAAAATCATCAAATTTAGACATCCATTCATCACTACCGGCAGAAATATCTACTTTTTGACCAGGTTTAGAAGAAACTATAATGCCCATACTATTACTTAACCAATCGAAGAATGCACCAAAATTAGTTCCTTTTAATTTACGTGCATTATTATTTGTAAGTCGTCTTAAGGTTTTCTCTGAGATATTCTCTCCAACACCTAATCCCATTATACGATATTTTTTTGCCTTTTCATCAAGTCTAATCTGTTCCTCGATTTCAGCAATCTCATTTTCTCTATATGGGTATGGCTCACCATCTGTCATAAACACAATCCACGGTCTATAATATGGTTGGCCTGTATCTTTGTAAAACTCTTTGCGATCTTCAACCATTTGAATAGCGGCTCGCAATGCAGCGACTGATTCAGTTGTACTTCCTCTTTGATTTAATTTAGCTGGAACTTCACCTGGTTTAAGTAAGCAAGGATTTCGCTTCAACATTACTTCTTCATCAAAGGCATATATGCAAATTTCTAATTGATCCTTTGTTGATTCGGGCAAGCCTCTTGCATATTCAATGTCTTTGAAAAAATTTCTAAGTGCATCATTTAACTCTTCAATGCAAGGTTCCATTGAGCCTGATACATCCATAACTAAAACACAAAGACACTTCATCTCTGCGTTAGGAGCGGATTCTCCTCTAAATCTTTCTACACCCATATTATTCGTTATTTGAATTTATTACGATTGAGCGAACACCATCCCAACCGTGTTCCTCATAAAATTTGTACATTGCTTTAAATCCATCTCCATAGACAGGGTCTTCATCGGCAAAGAGCATACTTTCATATATTCTTGCTAGCGGGAAGTCTATAGAGTGGTATACATAGTAACTTGCAAGATTACACATGCCTTCAGCAATAGGTGAGGGGATATTGAATAATCCGTGCTGGAAACACCAAGCATGGAGTAATTCATGTGCCAATACACCTGCAAAATGTATTTTTGTGTGATGTGACTGAATATAAATTTTTATTTTCCCATTCTCGCGTACAGAACAGAAACCTTCATTGAAAACATTAACACCACCTTTCTTATACATGGCCATCTCTTCACTAGTAGCAGTCCAGATTGTGATATCATCAATCTTTAAATCATTGAACCCCGCTTTGTAAAGCCTTGCAAGAACTTGTTTTAATATCCAATCATAAGGTCTATCTGGACTGACAGCAATCCCCATACAGTCCTTACATATTACTCGACCGTCATCAAGCTGATTCCCGGACTTGGGAACCAACTTGAGACATTCCGAACAATATGCGACACTATTCTCTTCATCAATATGCTTTTTACAACAGTGATTATCATAAATATCCTTATAATGAGATAGGAATAGTAGTGAATTACAATAAAAACATCTATCCATATTACTTAACTAATCTTTATCGCATCATCTGACGCATCATTATCTTTCGAATCGTCAGATGATACATTATGTTTCGTCTTATTTATTGTAACGTCTCCATAAATCTTATCTACACAACTTAATACAAAATCCTTATGACGTTGAATCGTGCGAACATAAATCTCAAGATTGGCAGCTTCTGTTTCATCTTTCTTTTGTTTGGTTGTATTAGTCTTAACAAATGCTCGATTACCCTCATTATCTTCATCTATAATATCATGTCCTAATATTTGTTTACGATATATAGACAAATTTCCAGTCCTAAGTACATTGATGTGGTTATATTCCTTCACTCTTGCCAACTGTTCCATAGTTTGATCTTCTAGATTTATCCATTTGTCATACCAGCCAGCCTCTTGCATCATTTTTGCAAACACTGGCATTATTTCAAGAATAATAAACAACAATGTTATAACCAGTTTTACCCAAAACAATCCATTAATATCTCTTTCCCAGAATTTCCACCAAGATTTATTTTCTGATGGCTCATCGGCATAGAACTCAGTAAGATTTTGTAGTATCTTATACTTTTTAATTAAACCTAATTGATTTTTAAAATCTTTTTCGGCTTCTTCTCTAGAATTTTTAATTATATCATCTTTGCTAATCGATTTAAGATAATCATTATATATTTTCACAGCATCGTCATATTTGGTTATCAACGAGCTCTCATCTTCCTTTAACGAATTATAAACGTCGCCATTACCTGCACCTTGGAGACTTTTTAGTGGATTATCTTTGTCATCTTTCAACACTTCACCAGTAGTTCTATCATAGTAGTACCCAGATTCTTCCCATTTTAGACAATTCCTTACAACTTTCAAATCTTGTAATGCCTTTTCACAATTACCTTTATATCTTTCAGAATTTTCATTAAAAATTGCTAAAGCATCTTTCTCTCTATCCTCAAGATAAACAACTTTCTCTTTTTCAATAATTTCATTAATATTACCTTCAAATAATTTTATCTCAATTGGAGCAGATATAACAACACCCAAAAATATTGCAATAATTATTCGTGGTAGTGCACTATAAAATTCATCTTTGGTTATTTTCGCAGTTCCATCTGAGACCATTGAATTAACAAGATATCTATCAAAATTAAAAATGATTAGGCCCCAAAATATACCAATAACTACAGCTGCAAACCATGAATCAAAAACTGTATACATCGCATATCCACCAGATAGCATAGCCAGTAAGCCAGTGCCTAATATAACACCACCGACACCAGCTTTTTTCGACCAATCTGTTGGAGACATTCTTAATAAAGGTTTATCTACACCAGCACAAGTCCATAAAACCTCATTTACACAGCCACATTTAAGTTTGCGTCCGACCCTTCTTTTTTGGTTAATTTCATTGATAGTCTTTTGAAAAGCTTCTTCTGCATCCGTTTCCACCATCTCATTTTGTGGCAAATCATTTGCAAAATCAAGAGGGAAATAATTTGGATTGATATATTTCGGACCATTATTTAATAATGCCTCAAGTTCTTTGACCTTGTATGGATCTTTATCCTCATTGGAAGTTTTTTGTTCTTTTTTCTCTTCATCATTGGCATTGCTTGTTGTAAATTCTTCAATCTTCACCTCGCCGTAAATATTGTTATCAGACTGACGAAAGGCAAAGTATACCTTGTGAGATGTATTTGGTTCAAGACTATGAATTGTAATAACCTTCTCTGATACAATTGTTGGGTCTTTGATCTCCACCTTTGTACCACTAACGAGTATGGACGTCGCATCAGAATCCTGATCTAGAATGTATGCAAATTCCTTAATATTAGTAGTCTTTATGGTTACATCTACTGAAACTGGAGTCGGTTTACCAACCAAGACTTCAACTGACGTCTTACCACCTAGATGGTCGTCAACTGGAGTTAGATTTAAGTTGTTCCAGTCTTCCATAGGAGCTTCTCCTATGGAATTATCAGAAAGTTCAATATACTCAACATAATCGGGTACGCCTCCATTATTCTGGAAGAAGTTCGTTACCTTAATTATATCTCCATTAGGCTTTACATATTTAACTCCTATTTCAGGGATAGGCATAAAATCGCTTGTCATAATTTTTATATTTATATATTTTTAATGACTAGTGATGCCCATTCTAAGACATCACTAGTTAAATATGTTTGAGTTAGTTCACATGCTTCAACTTTAGGACATTCCATTCTTGAACCGCAAGTTTTTGGCTTGCTTGTTCATCTGCTAAGAATATCTCCGATGAATACTTATTGTAAAATTTCACCAATTGTTCAAATTCACATTCGTAGTCAAGTATATGCTTTCTTGCAGGAATGATAGTCATACCAAAATGGATCACTTCATCGTTGAAATTTTTTAATGCAAACAATAACTGTCCATTCACGGCTTCTCTACAT
Source organism: Bacteroidaceae bacterium (assembly GCA_017410245.1). Lineage (GTDB taxonomy): Bacteria > Bacteroidota > Bacteroidia > Bacteroidales > Barnesiellaceae_A > Barnesiella_A. Next base: position 133,935 of record JAFQRE010000042.1, on the reverse strand, counting down.
TGAGATTGAACGGCAGCCTTTGTTTCTGCTTCACAACTGATTAAACCATTATAAACAGATTCTTGAATATCTTTTAAGTCATTTCCTTTTCCTTGTAATATGACGAACTTTTTTCTCACTTCCTCTATAGTAGCCTTGACAAACTTTGATATATCACCCCTAATATCAAATTGACAATTTTTGAAGTTGACAATAGCATTGTGTAGAGCTGCAAAATCAGCACCTCCTTCTTCAAGAAGACTTAAGAAATAATTAATCCAGCTATTTACATCTGTTTTACCAAAACCTAATAACCCTTCATTCATAAACCCTAGCCAAAAATTCTCTTTTAGGTCATCAAGTTTCTTTATCGCATCAGTAGCTTCAATTATTCGGACAGCTCTTTCACTCATCCGGTTCGATAATTTTTCGGAAACTTCGCCAAATACACTATGTACAGCCAAGACATCTACTGTGAAAGATGTTATTTTGTTTTGTATCAATGGGAAGATAGCATCATAAGCTATCTGCTTTCTCTTTGCAATACGTTCTCCTATTTTTAATTCAGCACTATTTTCAACTTTTTTTATTTCATCACTCATTTTCTTAATTTTCTCAGGAGACAGCCCCAAGACTTCAGCCAACACCACACCATATGGCTCCTTATAAAAATCAACTAATGCTGCATTTATATTTTCGCTGAGAGTTTCAGGGCACTTAACATTAGCCATCCACATATTGTTTACGGCCTTGATAGTCTTAAGGATTTTCTCTCTATCGTCAAATGTAGGCAAGCACTGCGATATGGTTTTCATACTTCCACCAATGATATTTTGGTAAAGATTAGAAACCTTGTTGTACAAATCACGAGTTTCATTGTAAAAAGCATTATCTGACACAGAAATAGTTGTAGCCATTTCCGTAAGAATAGATAGGAAATATTTTTGTAACTTCTCTTCTTCTCTTTGTACATCAATAAAATCAATGTGATTCCCTTTAGGCTCTTGTGGTGTGTATTTAAGCTTAATGCCAGGAATAATTTGATTAACATTTCTGCCCTGAACAGGTGTATTCATGAGATCTCCATTAACTTCAGAAAATGTTGTCATAAGAATATCATGAGCCACATCACCTTCTTTATTGTATAAATAGAACACCCAGTTTTCAGGATTTCTTCCAAAGGTATTCTGCTTCAGCACCTTATGAAAATCGGAACTATCAGTCGGGATTATTCCACTTTGATTTGATACCTTGCGAAGGCAAATAGCAATATCTAAATCGGACCTTAACGCATTTGCTAAAGTCTCGGCGACCTCAAGTTTGCTTTCACCTATACCAGGGGTGTCAACAAATTGTATCCTACCAACCTCTTCTGGACCATTTTCACCATTAACAAGAAAATGAGTAAATATATCAACCTTTTTTACTGCTAAAACTATAAACTTTTGGACTGGAGTGGTAATACCTTCAAGCTCATATTCTGCATCTGTTTTCTCGTAGTATGATACATATGGACGTAGTTTTTGTTGAGATTCAATACTTGAAAGATTCAAAATTTCCTCTGATAGCCCATCTTTCTGCTTTAACAAAGGTGCATATTCACTTGCATGAACGAGATATTTATCCAGCATCTTCTTCAATTCAGTGTCATTTCCAGCTTTATAGCTATTTTCTTTATAACATTTCGAACAATTCTGCACAAAGCTCTCAATTGTTAAAGCATATGGCATTGGTGAAAAACCCAATTGTACTAAATATTCATTTATTGTTTTGCAAATGCTATTAAATGAATGGAAATAGAGTACAGCCTTATTGCCGTCTTTTTCAACATATTGATTATTTTCCCAAACAACTTGGTTTCCATTAAAAACATTTATAGTTGTACCAGTACATGTAAGATATTTTGAGCGGGGTATGATATAATCGCTGAGATTTGTTAGTTTAGATATGACTGTACTTTTACCTTGACGCCAAGGTCCAATACACCCAATGTTCAAATACTCTCGTTTTACTCTTTTCAAACATTCAATCAAACAACCTGTATCTCCATAACTTAAATCTTTCAATAAAAGTTCAAGTTCATTTACATCTGCTATTAGTGTTTCCCACTCAAGCCTAAGTTTCTCATTTTCATTAATCATTGTAAGCCAACCTGGATTTGACTTAAAGGACTTTACTCCATTAACAAAATCATAAATGGCCGAAGTCTTCTCATAATAGCTTACAAATTCACCTTGATTCATACGGCGCTTTGTAATAATTGTCTCAATTTGTTGCTGTAAAGGCATAATGCATTATTTTAAATTGTTACTTATATATTACAACTTCAATTTCTATAATTATCCATACAAAATAGTCATGTCATCTAATTAGTTTGTATACACCCCTCCTCCAGCCAATTATTTCAAGGCGCGGTATGTATTGATGATTCTATCATACTCACCGGCGCCGACCCATTTGAGGAGTTCGGCAGCGCGCATTACGGTCCATGGGTGCGAAGCATCGGCTATGGATATGAACTTGATGACTTTACTCATGGCGTCGTAATCGAGTTGCTTGAAGTCTATGGCTTGCTGAATGAATGTCTGGTAATTCATTTTGTTGAATTCCTTGATGGGCATACCGGCCATCTTCATAAATGCGCCAATGGCTGCTGTCATATTTTGGCAACTGAGCAATCCGGCACGGTCAGCAGTAAACTCCGACATTCTATTCCAATAATATAGGGCATACTGCAATGGTGCTGCTACTAAGTTTCCACCGGGTATATTATCGATGCAGATGTTGAGGGCTTGTGCCATCATGTGGTAGAGCATGTGGTTGCTCTTGATGTGGCCACACTCATGACCGATGACAAACATTATCTCATCGTCGTCGCACAAGTCGATTAGACCCGAACTCAATACGATGATAGGATTTTCAGATCCTACGGTAAAGGCGTTTATGTTATATCCCCACTCGATATACAATTCGGGCACTCGGGGTAAATCTAAGATTTGACAAGCATACTGAAGGTATTCGTATATCTTGGGATAGTTTTGACTTGTTACCTTCAAGTTACTTCCGGTATATTGTACGGTATATATTTTCTCGATGGCATGCTTGACGATGAAGTTTCCCACCAAGTCCACGCCGGGGGTGCTTTGCAGAGCCAGTAGTGCTTTCTGGTCGAATGGGTGCTCGTATTGCGAGTTATTCAACCCTTTTAATATTTTCTTGTTTTTTATCATACAATATCTTTTTGTTGCGACAAAACGAATTGCTCGAGCATTTCTATTCGACTATTATACAATGGGTGTATATTGCTCAACTCGAAGTATTTTTCTATCTGGTTGTTGGGTCGCATTGCACTATTGCTCAATCGTGTGAATAACGATTTCACGTGCGATATACTTCCACAACATATCAGTCCGGCACGGTCGGCTGTATATTCGGCACATCTATACCACTGATTGAGCGGGACTTCGATTATATCGGATACTATAGGCCCGAAAACATCTGATTTTCTGTTTAAGTTATCCAAAAGTCCTTTGATCGTATGACACATCAGATTTTTCTGAAGGATATGCCCCAATTCGTGCCCTATCATAAACTTCAGCTCTCCCTCGGGCAGGCCTACTACCGATTTACTGCTAACGAGAATGAGCGGAGCTGAGTCTGTTCCTACACTTAAGGCATTTATTCCTTTCAGTTTACCGGTTATATAAACTTCCGGTACCTCCTCTACATTCAACGATTTGTAGCAACTTTGAAGCAGATTGTAAAATTGCGGATAGTTATCTTTAGTAACCAACTGTCCGGTTGATTTTATATTTTGAATCTGTTTTTTACAATTGGTATCTACAAATAGTTGCAATGCCGAGTGAACTATTTCGTTAGAAAGTATTGGGTCTAAATAGTTTTTGCAAGGATAGGCATACGGAAGTGTAGTTCTTTTCATCTTAGGAAAGAATTTAGAGGCTTTCACTGTTATAACAGCCTGTTGGGCCTTACTCTTCAGTATTTTATATCCTTCTGTAAAGGGCATACTACTCATTCATATTTCTCCGATGACTTGTATAGATATTGTCTGACGAAGTTTCACTCTTCTATGCTTACATGACCTTCAATAATTTTTTAATAATTACCAGATCCTCCACATGTCGGGCAAAAGTAGTAGATTGTATTACCATAATAGTCGGTAATTACGTTTCCATATGCATCAACTTGATAAACAACACCATATCCATTACATGTACTGCATGAAGATGATGAGTAATAATTATCAATCAATCTTTCTGCTTGGTTAATTCTGTTTTGTGTTTTCAAATATCGTACAGCATCACTTTTACTAGCTGCTCGATATTCTTTAACTGCCTTATCTACAAAAAGTTTGGTATTTGATGAATTTCGGCATGAAATACACAATCCTACAGACAATACTATAGCTACAAAAATCGCAATCTTTTTCATAATTTTTCACTCAATAAAAAATTTGTAAAAAGTATCATTTATCTAATTCATCACTCAATCTACGCAACCTATCATATATTCCGTTTACATCGGGTAAATTTGATTTAGGTTTATGAATAGACAAATTGTTTTGTTCCGGGGCAAATGCCGCTGCCGAATATGCAATATCGGAGAATGACGTTTCGTTCATCGATATGCAATCGGCCGATATTGGCAGTTGTTGGCCTAAATAATCTTCAGTATCATTATCTATCAAGCTAAGAATACATTCATATTCCTCGGGGTGCTCACATAGATACTTTCTGACAAAATTTCGCTCCTCTGGAGTTACTTTTCCTTCTACATAACAAGCAATCAGTTCATCACTCATTTCCATACCACTCTTGTTTAATCTGTTCTACAATAACTTTGAGTTTATTAATAGCCCTTGCCTTATCCCTATCAACAGAGGAAGCATCAGGAACGACTATATTGCCATTATAGTATTTTACTATATTCTTTTTTTCTCTTCTGGCAACCAGCATCTCGGCAATCTCTTTATGATTGTATCCTTCAAGCTCTTTGATGAGAATGAAGCGATACTCATCGTCTTCCATTCGATTGAGGGCTTCCAATATCATCACCAGTTTTTCATTAACCGGCTCAGGTTGGGGTTCGGGCAGCTTCGATAAATCATCATCGTTTGTACCATTAGAGTTCCTATCACTATTCAGACCTATCATTTGGGGTCTTTTTTCTAAGAAAAGATTTGATGCGACTCTGCAGAGCCAAGTTCTAAACGAACTCCTCCATTGGAAATTATCCAATGGTTTGCAATCGGCATTCGTACCCTTGAGTCGTATAAAGAGCTCATGGGTCAATTCATCAAGATACTCCAACGAATCATAGTATCTCATTGCATAAAACTTCAAGTCCTTCTCATATCTCACATACAGGAGATATAGTATGGCCTCGTCATTTCCTTTAATTGACAGATCGACAAGTTCCTTGTCGGTCATATTACAATAGACATTGTCAAGCGCAAATTTCATATTTATCTCTTATCGGGTTAAATAGTCAATGGGAATACGAACACAGGCATAGCCAAGCCCATCAATTTGTAGACCCACAATTGTATTCTTATCTTCTGCTACACTAACTACACCTTCGAGTCCGGTCAACGGACCTGCAGCAATACGCACCATATCACCTACTTTCAGACTGCTCACAATGGTCACCTCCGTTTCTGCGTTTTCGAGCAAGAACTTCAAACGCTCTATCTGAGCATCGGGTATGGGGGTTGCACACTTGTTCATAGCCTCTTTGCTACCGGGGAGAGCAATGAGTTTGTGTATGTATGATTGATTTAGCAACCATTTTTCTTCATTTTTGGCAGCACGTACAAAAACCACCATGGGCATTATGATGCGTTGCACCTTCTTTTTGCGATCGCTCCATTGGTGCACTTCAAGCTGAGTAGGTATGTATGTTTCGTATCCTGCTTTGCCTAAAAGGGTAGCTATTCTCTTCTCACAATTTACCTGAACGAGGACTGCAATCCAACGCCTCGGATACGCTTCGCGGCCGTTTGTCACAGTAACAAGCGAACCTTCCTTATTGAATATCTCGGTACTACCTATTATGTCGTTCATGGCAAATAGAGAATATTTGGTGCACTGTTACTTGAAAGAACTACTTATTTTTATAAAATCTTGTATGATAGTGGTTTATAATACATCAAATCAAAAATTTAAAAACATGGTTATTTTGAAAAATATAATTAAGTTAAAAGGAATAATAATAATACAGGTTTTACTATAATTGACTGTAACATTTATAAATATCTATCATTGCTGTGCCTATATATTTCTATGGGATATTTTTATAAAATATGGACAAAAAAAGTGTTGAAATTCGTTCTTATTATGGTTTATTTTAGTATCTTTGCAATTGTGCATGGTTCTTTCAAGTAACCATGTATAGATTGGTTAAAAAATCCTTTTCCTACATATCTGATTGCAAATTGTCTCAACATTGTTTGATAACACCGACAAGCTTACGTGAATATTTCGCCCCTTTATCAAAGACAGCTACACACATATATAATATAGACCCACCACATACATCATCGTGTAGGGGGATATATGCGGTGGTAATGATGAAAGGTAATATGTTCAATTGCTAAGGGAGGTTGTAGTGATTCACAATAGACTTGGTTATATATTCAGGACTCTCATTCGACTTAAATCTCGGCATTACACTTAGAAACAAAAGCGGGGTGCTTCGTAACCGAAGCACCCCGCGCCAACTCCAATTGGTATGTTTTTACTAGACTGTTATCAACTCGTACTCTCGGGTACCGAGGCCGATTTTTTCGCCATGCTCGAGGGCGGCACGCCAGTGGGTATCGGGGTGTAGGAGGTGGAATTTGTCTTCTCCTTCGAGCGTACCGTGGTCGTGATTGCAATGCAAGATGTTGTCGGACTTCAATGCGGGTGCTGCTATAACGAGGTCGGCACAGGCTTGGTCCAGGGCTACGGGATCGAACGAAGCGAGTATGCCTATGTTGGGCACAATGGCTGCGTCGTTGTGGTTCCAGCAGTCGCACTCGGGCGATACATCGACTATGAAACTGACATGGAAATGGGGCTTGTCCTTGAGTACTGCTACGGTGTATTCGGCTATTTTGTAGTTGAGGCGTTCGGTGGTGTCGTCGGCTCCGGGTACGGCTGCGTTGTACTGACACATGGCTATACACTGTCCGCATCCTACACAGCGTGTGTAGTCGATAACGGCTTTGCGATCGACGAGCGAGAGTGCACCGTGTGAGCAATTGCGCACGCACATACCGCAACCTACGCATTTGTGTTCTTTGATGCGAGGTTGTGAGCCGCTGTGGAGTTCGAGTTTACCTCCACGGCTTGCTGCTCCCATACCGAGGTTTTTCAGTGCTCCGCCAAATCCGGCTTGCTCGTGTCCTTTGAAGTGACTCATTGATATTACGATATCGGCATCTACAATAGCTGTACCTATTTTTGCGGTTTTGCAGTATTCGCCATCGATGGGTACTTCGCGGTAGTCGGTACCTTTCAAGCCATCGGCAATGATGACCGGACACTGGGCCGATATGGGATTATAGCCATTTTCCATAGCGCTCTGCAGGTGATCTACGGCATTGGCACGACGGCCGGTATAAAGGGTATTGGAGTCGGTAAGGAATGGGCGGCCTCCTAAAGATCGTACTACCGATGCCATACGGGCTGCATATTGCGGACGCAAATAGGCCAGATTGCCGGGCTCTCCAAAGTGTATCTTGATGGCTGCGAATTTGTTTTCGAAGTCAATATCGGCTATGCCGGCGCGACGTACAAGGCGCTCCATCTTGTCGAGGAGATTGCTTTGCGGGGTTGTGCGCATGTTGGTAAAATAGACTTTAGCTTTTTCCATACCTTAATGTTGATTTATAGATTAGAGATTAAAGATATTTAATTACATTATAATAAACCGTTACAGTCACAAAATTATAATTAAAAATCGGAATTAAGAAGTTAAATAACGCTTTTTTGCTTACACGAAGTGTGTTATTTGTATTACATTTGTACCAAACCAAACATTATGCTCCTTGCAATGAAACGTATATATCTTATAGTAACCTTGTTAATGATGGTCATGCTGATGTCTTGCCAGCAAGACTCTACCTCTATCAAGCATTTTTCGTTCCGCACCGAGAAGGGTAACTTTTGGGGTATGATGAGCCCCGATGGCAAGGTAATGTTCGATGGCAAGTTCATGTATGCTCCGGGGGCTGACACCCGTGGAGTTTTCTTGTCGCGTGAGGAGATAGGCAAATATGCGTTCTACACTTGTCGCGAACAGCCGCAACGCATCAACAACGAACTCTACGACCTTGCCAAACCATTTTTGTTGAGCGATTACACTCCTGTAAAACGCGATGGCGACAGCAACTTTTCGGTTATCAATATCAAGGGCGAGACTGTGGCTACCCTACCCGACAGTATTATAGATATAGGTTTGTTTTCGAGCGGATTGGCTCCTTTTGTCACCGATAGTCATATACCTCTCATGGGTTATATCGACCCTTATGGCAGTATTGTTATACCGGCACGCTACTCACTGGCTACCAACTTTGTGTGTGGAGTAGCTCTTGTCGAGGAGATAATCAAGGGTATTCCCTCGGTTTCGATTATAGATTGTCGTGGCACAATTATATACACCTTTGGCAATGAGTGGCAACCTCTTGCCACTGAGTATTCCGATGGTCTGCTACCTGTCATCAACATACGACAAGAGATAGGCTTCCTAAATACCCGAGGAGAGTTGGCCATCGCGCCCAATGACAATTGGGCTCTGTGCCGACCACAAAATCCGGCAACCATTCCTTACACCTTCAAGAATGGTCATTGTATTTTTTCGGACGGGCACTACTATGGATTGATGGACAAGCGTGGCAATATTGTTGTGCCCGCACAGTATCTCAACATATATTTGGGTGAAGGGGGGCTCTTTGCCGCCGAGAACAAAGAGCACAATTGGGGAGTGATTGACTGCAAGGGCAATGTCATAGTGCCTTTCGAGCATCTGCCCGGTGTCATTCGTCCATCTATCACACCACAATGTATTGTAATGCAAAACGAGGCACAACGCTTCAGACTCATCAACCACAAGGGTGAAGTTATAAGCAAGCCTTTCTCAAACTATCAGACAAAATAGCACTTCGATTGTGAACTATACGGCATCGCCACTTGTTTATAGGCAAGTAAAACCCATAAAACAAAACGCGATGAAAAAGACAATTCTCATTTGCGCAGCTGTAGCTCTACTGACAGCTTGCAACGGCAACCGTACCACTTACACCGTAGATGATGGAGCCTATATTGAGGCTGCCGACTCGACCGGAATGATAGATGTATATGCCTATGAGGGCAATATACAAGGACATGGTGACACGCCTCCGGCTCACTATATGGTGGTAATAAGCGAAGAACTCGATAGCATCAATGGCACTTATACCATGACAACGACCTACATCGAGGCCGACACAATAAAAAATCACACACACAAGAGCAAAGGCAAGAAGCATACCCACTGGGGATTGCCCGGCCACCACAATGCCAAAGTGTATGTCTTAGCACCCGATAGTGGAGCTACCGACTCGGTGTATCTATTTGTCGAGAGCGACACTACTGTGATAATGCTCGATAAAGAGAAAAAGCACCCTGCACACCCCGATCACTTCCGTATGTGGAAAAAGAGTCATACCCGACATAGCAAAAGCGATAGTCACACTCACCATACAACCCACAAGCAACATAAATAATTCTATCGCACTATAGTGTGTTACTACAAATATCGGCAGTAGCAGGGTAGGACTTCAATGAAAAAATCATACGTCCAATCCTACTACTGTTGTTATGTCATATTATACAATCGCAATTTTACGCCATATAACAGGCACTCACTCTGTATTGTTAAAGTGCTAAAAATCGGCAATCAAGCAATCGGCACCTACACAACACTCCAATTCTTTACTGGTAACAAAAAGCAACCGAATATATAAAATGTAGGAAGAAAGTATTATCTTTGCTCAAAATATATCACCGAGATGATACGAGCACTCATACAACTCATCATAACTCCGCAGAAAGCATGGAATGAGCTTTCGCGCGATATCGTTAGACAGCAATACCTCATGTGGTTGCTTGTCTATCCATTGCTCATCTTTACAGCATTATCGGCCTATATACACCATTGGTATGGATATACCACTGTAGCCGAAGCCTCTCAAGAAGCACTCTTAACATTGTTGCAATACGGTGCGTGCATCATGACCACATGGATTTTGCTTACCAAACTTGGCCCCAAATACTTTGCTGCATCATACAGCAATAGCGAAGCTCACCTCTATAGTGGATACGTATATACCCTCACTATGCTTGCAACCCTCATTGGCAACATACTGCCCAGCGACTTTGCGTTTGTACAGTTTCTGCCCATGTATAGCATCTGGATTGTTTATCAGGCTCGCCAATACATGAAGATACCCCAAGAAAATATCTTCAGCTACACAGTCATCACATCGGTTGTCATCTTAGGACTACCCTTTGTATGGCAAAAAATATTTGACTTAATACTTCACTGACATGAAAGCCAAAAACATCAACAATATAAATATCAAAAACAAACGAGCATCGTTTGACTACGAAATAGTAGAAACCTACCAAGCAGGCATTGTACTTACCGGCACCGAGATAAAATCGATACGCGAAGGTAAAGCCGGACTTGCCGACACCTTCTGCTATGTATATAATGGTGAAGTGTGGGTGAAAAACATGTACATTGCCGAGTATTCATTCGGTTCGTACAACAACCACCAAACCCGCCGCGACCGCAAGCTACTGCTCACAGCCAAGGAGATAGCTCACCTCGCACATGTCTCACAAACACCGGGTTTTTCTATTATACCCACCCGATTGTTCCTCAATGAAAAGGGTTTTGCCAAACTCACCATTGCCATAGCCCGAGGCAAAAAGCAATATGACAAACGCGATAGCATCAAAGAACGCGATGATCGCCGCGCCATGGATCGTGCTATGAAATTTTAGACAAAATGCAATATTTGGCCGTTTTATTTGGCAATTACGTTTTTAATTTACTATATTTGCTATCTGCAAACTGTAACCTTATTTAATGCACTATTATGAAACCTTTGAGCGACGAAAAACATGACACCGACTTGAAGCCTTTCTGTGAGAAGGGTGCATGTGGATACAAAAATAAAGAATCGGAAGAGATAGAAGTTCCCTGTATATATGAGAATGCCAAAGACTTCAGTGAGGGTTTGGCTCGGGTAAAGAAAGACGGCCTATATGGTTATATTGACACCTCGGGCAGTCTTGTCATACCATGCAAGTTTAAAGATGCCCTACGCTTCATTGGAGGTATGGCAGCTGTTATGGTAGATGCGACATGGGGATTTATCAATACTGCCGGCAAGATGGTGGTGAAGCCCATTTATAGTCGCATACTATCATTTTCCGAAGGTCTTGCACCTGTCAAGAAAAAGAAAAAATGGGGTTACATACGCCCCGATGGTACAACAGCTATACCTTTCAAATATGACATTGCCGACCCCTTCAGCGAAGGAATGGCGCGTGTGAAACAAGGCGAAAAGAGTGGCTTCATATATCCCGATGGAACAATAGCAGTACCCTTCAAATATGACAAGATAACTGACTTCATAAGTGATTATGCCATAGTTGAATGCGATGGATTGCAAGGCCTCATCAACCGCAAAGGAAAAGAGATATATGCCTGCCAGAGCACCTACATCGACCTACCCTTTCGCGATGGTGTAACTATCATAAAGCAAAACGGCAAGTATGGCTATATAGACGAAAAAGGTCGCTCAGTATTGCCTTGCAAGTACGATAGTGCCGGATATTTTATAAACGGACGAGCCGAGGTGACAATTGGCGAAGAACACATGTTTATAGACCTACAAGGCAACATAATAGACAGCAAATAGCAGAGTTGTCCAACACCTGCCGTTGATGCAATTGTCAATCGATTTTTTTATTTCAACAACATACAATCATCGTGTTTTCGAACCAATCGACATACACGATGATTTTTTTGTATCGCAAAAAGCGCCCTATATATTTCGACTTGTCATACTATTATTGTAACTTTGCGTTTCTAAACGAAAATACCTAAGCACAATGCAACTACAATATATGAGTCTGGCAAGTGGTAGCAGTGGCAACTGTTGCTATATAGGCACCGAAGAATATGGCATTCTTATAGATGCAGGCATAGGCGTACGCACCATCAAGAAGGCTCTCAAAGACAACAACATACCCTTCGAACGCATCGTTGCACTATGTATTACCCACGACCATGCCGACCACATCAAGGCAGCAGGACACCTTGGTGAGAAATTGGGCATACCTGTATATACCACATCATGTATTCTCAATGGCATGAATCGCAACTATTGCATGAACGAGAAAATCTATAGCGCACACCGCGAGATAGTAAAAGAAGTACCATTCATGATACGCGATTTGGAGCTAACCGCCTTTGAGGTACCTCACGATGGCAGCGACAATGTGGGCTATCGCATCAAATATGGCAATCATACATTTGTTCTTGCCACCGACATGGGACATATCACTCCCACTGCTGCTCGATACCTATCGGAGGCCAACTATCTGGTCATAGAGGCCAACTACGATGCAACAATGCTGCAAAACGGGCCCTACCCTTTGCACCTCAAACGACGCATAGTAGCACCTCAAGGTCATATGGACAATGCCGAGACTGCCGAGTTTCTTGCTCAATCTTATCGTCCCGAGCTCACACACATCTTTTTATGCCACCTCAGCCTCGACAACAACCACCCCCAATTGGCCTACAAAACCATCGAGGGGCGACTATACAACGAGGGCATAAGAGTAGGTAAAGATGTACAACTCGTAACCTTGGCACGCAACCACCCATCGCAATTGTACAAATTTGAAAAATAATTGATAAAAAATTGCACAGAAACTATTGCAGGATTAAAAATAATTAGTACCTTTGCAACCGCAATGCAAAAGCAACGCATGACTCCGTAGCTCAGTTGGTAGAGCAAATGACTCTTAATCATTGGGTCGAGAGTTCGAGCCTCTCCGGGGTCACAAAGAGGAACTGAACAAGTTCCTCTTTTTTTGTATCTATTCCACAGGGGCTAATTAGGCTAAGGGTTAGGGTTAATAAGTCTAATCAGTCTAATTAGACTAATTGAACATATTAATCAAACAGCATATAAAACAAGAAAAGGGTTGCACTCGGTGCAACCCTTTTCAGCACATTGAATTATCTCAATTTTTAAAATTTCAATTTACGAGTTTTTATTACTGCATTTTTGCTATCAACGAGTTTGAAATTAACCCAAGTATCTTCGGCAATTACAATGCTCGATTCATCGACACTTTTCTTTACATCGTCACAAGCTGCATCAAACCAAGCCTTGGCATCTTTACCTGTACGAACCTGAGTATCTGCAATATAAGGAGCAAGCTCAACTGCCACCTTAGCTTGCAAAATGATATTATCAGAATAAGCATCACTCATTTCACCTACTTGAATTGTGTACACATCTTCTACATTATTCTCCTCACATGCTACAAAACTAATAAGACCGCAAATTGCAAAGAATAAAAAGGCAAATTTCTTTAAGTTATTCATTTTTAATTAAGTTTTGATTGGTTATTAATAAATTATATAATAAAATAAAAAGTGCATCTTTATTTCTACGACAAAGATGCACAAATTATTTATAAACAGCAAATTTTTATAGAATTTTTTATATCGATAGCTTACGTAACGTATTTAGCAGTTCACGATTGATGGGTTTGTCATACTTGATGGCTTTGCTAAATGGCACATACACTACCTCATCATTACGCACACCCACCATCACATTGCGCTGACCATCGAGCAGGGCATCTATTGCAGCTGCACCCAAACGACTTGCGAGAATGCGATCTTGTGCCGATGGCGAGCCACCTCGTTGTATGTGGCCGAGTATCGTTACACGCACATCGTACTGCGGATATTCGTTTTTGACACGCTCGGCCAGATGCATGGCACCGCCGGTAGTAGGGCTCTCGGCAACCAATACGATACTGCTGTTTTTCGATTTCCTGAAACCATTTTCAACAAGCTCTTTCAATTGGTCTATCTCGGTATAAATCTCCGGAATAATAGCAGCCTCACAGCCCGTAGCAATGGCACCATTAAGCGCCAAGAATCCGGCATCGCGACCCATCACCTCAATAAAAAAGAGACGCTCGTGCGATGATGCAGTGTCGCGTATCTTATCGACAGCCTCCATAATGGTATTCAACGCCGTATCATATCCGATTGTCAGGTCGGTTCCATACAAATCGTTATCGATGGTACCGGGCAAACCGATAATGGGATAGTCAAACTCTTGAGCAAATACTCTTGCTCCTGTCAGCGAGCCATCACCACCTATCACAACAAGGGCATCTATACCTTCACGTTTGAGCGTTTCATAGGCACCGGCACGTCCCTCGGGAGTCTCAAACTCTTTGCAACGCGCTGTCTTCAATATTGTACCTCCTTGCTGTATGATATTACTTACATTCTCGGTCTTGAAAGATTTAATCTCACCCGAGATGAGTCCACGATAACCATGATATATACCCTTTACCTCAATACCATTATATATGGCCGAACGAGTCACCGCACGAATGGCCGCATTCATACCGGGTGCATCGCCTCCCGATGTGAGTATTCCTATACATTTTATTGTTGCCATAATTGTAGCTTTTGTTTTTTTGATAATCGATGACAAAGATAGAAAAAGCATCAGAAAATCATGCTCCGAGAGTAATAATTTTTGCTACATAACCATATGCAAACGATAACATTGTTACTATACATGCAAGAATATTAATAAATCTATAAAACAATCCCATGCCCTACAATGAGCAAAAAGAACCGCCATCTGCAGCGTTGTATGTGCAGGCGGCGGTTCTTAACACTATCAGTCTTTTTATTTTACTTCAATTCTACTACCAAATATCGAGATACCGACCAGAAGCTGTCGGGATTGAGGATATTGAGGGTATAGAAACCTTCGTTGTCTTGTACGAGTTCGTAACTTTCGGCCGGGTGATTGGTGCATACTTTCACCTTCTTACTCTCCAAGAAGATAGAGTTGAGCTTGCGCATATCGGCTTTAACGAAAGCATCGCGGTTGAAGTTCTCCTTGAGCACTTGTGTCTTGCTGAACAAACCTCCGCCACTGAGTATATTGTTCTCGCGCAATTGCTCGGTGTAGGCATAAACATAATATACCTCATTGAGAGCGACATCTTGCGATGCAATGACATTGGCTTGGCTCTGAGCCACATTGGTAAGATCATCTACTTTGGTAGAAAGGTTGGCAACTGCCTCGTCCAACTCATTGATGCGAACGTCGCGAGCTGCCAATGAGGCTTGCAACTCTACGATAAGCGAATCTTTCTCGGCCAACTGGGTCTTGAGTTGTTCGATACTCTTGCGCAATGCTGCCGACTGTGTGTTGCTCGACTTGAGCTTCTTCTCCAATTCGGCAATACGCTCACGGTTGCGTTGCAATGTCTCCGACATCAATTCTATATCTTTCTTGATGCGCGATTGTGTCGATACTGTAATATCGCCCGTATCGGCACTTTGCTCTATTACAAAGTTTTCGGCACTCTTGATAGCTTGCATGTCGGCATCTATCTCACTCATATAGCCAATCATTTCTTCATAGTAGCTACGTATCTCGGCATTGGCCTGTCTCAATGAGTCATTGGTCTGTTGCAAAGCCTGCTCGCTAGCACTTATACCATTATTACATGCTACCATCGACATGAGACTGAGCGGGAACAAAATAAAAATACTTTTTTTCATATCACTATTCATTAGGGTTATTATCTACATTTTTATTTTTCTCTTTTTTATCGGCATACTTGTCTTTCTTGGCACGGGGTTGCTCGGGTGCACCTGCCACTACAAGCACTATTTCGCCTTTGGGCTCGTTGTCACTATAGTATTGAGCCAATTGGGCAAGTGTACCTCTACGGGTATCGGCATGAATTTTCGAGATTTCGCGACATACCGCAGCCTCACGCTCATTGCCAAAGACTTCGGCCAATTGAGAAAGGGTCTTAGCCAATCGATATGGCGACTCGTATATAATCATGGTGCGCTCTTCCAATGCAAGTGCCTCCAAACGAGTATTACGACCTTTCTTCTGAGGCAAGAAGCCCTCGAAACAAAACTTCTCATTGGGCAGTCCCGACATAACAAGTGCCGGTACAAAGGCTGTAGCTCCGGGCAAGCACTCAACCTCGACACCTGCTCTACAACAAGCTCTCACGAGTAGAAAGCCCGGGTCGGAGATGGCTGGAGTTCCGGCATCGGTAATAAGGGCTATTGTCTCTCCTGCCTGCATACGCGCCACCAGAGCATCGGTGGTACTATGCTCGTTGAACTTATGATGCGACTGTAAACGAGCCTGTATATCATAATGCTTGAGCAACACACCACTTGTACGTGTGTCCTCAGCCAATATGCAATCTACCTCGCGCAATATGCGCAATGCACGCAGGGTTATATCCTCGAGGTTTCCTACCGGCGTAGGTACCAAATACAACTTTCCCATAGTTATCGTTGTCTGAAATGACGCTCTAATAATTGAAAAAACTCTTGGACTACTATTTCATCGGCACTCCAACCCAAGTCTTGCAACAAGTAGTCGCAGGCCTCTTGATAGTCGTTCATGGTGTCTATCAGGTTGAGGGTATCGTTCATAACAACATCGTTATTTCCAAACAATTCGCGACGGAAGCGGAAACGGTCATTGAGACTGATGGCCTTGCGTAGCTCCTTGGCTTGACGCATACTCATCATCTCACCTACTGTGATAGGCTCGTTTTCCATTGGCTCGCCTCGGTTGTAGATGTCGGTAGCATACTCATCTTCTTCATCGAAGTCCTCTGTATCCTCTACATCTTCTTCGTCTGCTCCATCTTCTACAACAGCTATATCTTCTTCCATGATAGTTATGTCATCGGTCGCAAAAAAGACTTCGGCAGGCTCGGCCTCCTCATCAATGGTTTCATTGTCTTGTATGGGAGATGCAACAACATTGATATTCGCCACATCGTTACCCTCACTCTCAACTGCGATATCTTCAACACAATCGACTTGCTCTACCGACTCTTCTTCTGTAACTATTTCGGGCAACATATCTATTCCATATGACAACTCGGCAGATGCGGGCTCGTCTTCAACAAACGGAGCTACGAAATCGTTATCTTCATCGCTCATATCGGCCTCCCTATTCTCCGACTTGGGTTCTTCGGGGGTTGGATCTATCTCTATATCATCAACAACAGGCTCTATAGTATCAATATCAGCCTCCTCGACAAGTTGTTCCTCCACGTCCTCTGTATCGAGCCATTGCTCATATTCGGCCGGAATTTGTACAGGCTGAGGCTTGGCATCTACTCGCCAAGCCTCTACAAGAGAGGTTATTTGTTGCGACTTCTCAATAGCAAGTTTATAGAGCACATCGGGAGCTGAGCTACCACTACGCTCTATAACGATAAGTAAGTCGCGCAATTGCGATAATTGCTCAATTATATTTTGAGTATGTTCTGTGTTATTCATCGTCATGTTTTTATATTGCAAATTTAGCTATATTTACCTCACTCATATCTATTAAAGTGCCAAAAATTTTAGATTCTTATCCATTTATCGCAAAGCGGGCAGTATTTGATACAAAAATTGCTCAGTGCTACGACGCAAAGTCGAGTTTTTGCAGGTGTGATGATTGCTCATCAACACTACCGCATATGTGCGTTTTCCCTCTTGATAGTATCCGGCATAACATAACACCCCTTCCATTGTCCCACTCTTGAGGCGCAATATACCGGGCAGGCGATTGCGCGTAAACAACGAACGCACCGTACCTTCTTTACCCACTTGTGGCAATAACGAAACAAAGCGATCCCCCAACTCATCATCGTGATATGCAGCAACAAGCAATGATGACAGAAACTGCGGAGTAACAGCATTCTTTCGAGAGAGACCACTACCATCGGTCTTTTTCAGAGCCAACGTATCGAGTCCCATGTCACACAAGAGTTTACGCTCGGTTTGCAGGGCTGTAGATAGAGTGGCTATACTATCGGTACTCAGTGCAACATATCTCAGTAGCGACTCGGCATATAGATTGTTGCTCTTGTGCAACATTACACGCAACATATCGGCCATACAGTCGGAGGTGTGCGTATAAAACACATGCGTACTACGCGGCACAGCGCAGCCACTTTCGGTCAATATATAATCGGTAGTAGCTTCACCACAAACCTCTACACCGGCCGACAACAACGCTTGTCGCAGATGTTGAGCCATAGTAAGCGGCGCATCGGGCATGGCACACTTCAAGGCGAATGTGTCGCGATGAGCCGGCAGAGTACCCATGAGCAAGGTATGAGGCATATAAGGCATAATATATACTTCCGACAAATCCTCTACCCCTACCGTCATGTGGTTGTGATATTGCATATCGGGCAATTGCATAGATGCGCCTATGACTTGCGGACGTGATCCCTCTCCGGCAGTGCGCATATATAGCCTATACTCATTCCCTCGATAATTGGCTCCGAAACAAACAGCTCCATAATAAAACCCCAAATCCTCAACCAACCAGCTGTTCCAACCGGCAAGAGGCGCTACCGAAGCATCTACTATAACACGACCGGTTATGCAACGTACGCCCAATTGCTTTATAGCATCTACTACAGAGTCTATAAAGGCATGGGGGCTTTGTTGCGAGGTTGCATTGCCCAATGAGGGGTCTATATTTCCCTTTACAATGACATCTCCATGCAAGATGGTATCGGTTATCACACCATTGTAACCTACCGGTGTAGGCCAGCATGCAGCATCGTCATAGCACTTCATGGCCGTCACAGCGGTAACAACCTTCATCAACGAAGCGGGTGTATAGGCTCTATCGGCATCATACGAAAGCACTACCTCTCGTGTATCAACATCAACAATGTGCACACCCACCGAGGCATGCTGCATACCACTCCCCGACAACAAATGCCGGTATGGAGTGTCGGAGGCATACATTGATATGCACAAGAGAAGACTCAATAAGGTCATCAATACACGTATGTAAGATAATGTCATAAGTTATGTAGAGCGACAAGAGGGTGTCCGGCGAGATTTCGTCAGACACCCTCATTCATATCAATTCTATACTTATCTATTATGCCTTAGCCTCGACAGACTCGGGCGAGATAAGTTTATAACCTTTACCGTGGATGTTGATAATCTCAATAGCAGGATCGTCTTTCAGGTGCTTACGCAACTTGGTGATGTAAACGTCCATACTACGTGCGTTGAAGTAGTTATCATCAATCCATATAGTCTTGAGCGCATAGTTACGCTCGAGAATTTCGTTTACGTGAGCGCAAAGCAGGCTCAAAAGTTCCGACTCTTTGGTAGTAAGTTTGGTAACTTTATCGCCGATAGTGAGCACTTGTTTTTGAGTATCGAATGCAAACTGACCAATGCGATAGAATGTCACATCTTTACCCTTCTTGCCCTTCACACGACGCAAAATAGCTTCGATACGGAATACAAGTTCCTCCATAGAGAAAGGCTTGGTGATATAATCATCGGCACCAATCTTAAAACCTTCAAGAATATCTTCCTTGAGCGACTTGGCGGTAAGGAAAATGATGGGTACATCGTTATTCATAGCTCGTATTTCTTGAGCCAATGTGAAACCATCTTTCTTGGGCATCATCACATCGAGTACACAAAGGTCATATTTCCCTTTCAAAAATGCTTTGTAACCAGCCTCACCAT
Organism: Bacteroidaceae bacterium; assembly: GCA_017410245.1. Taxonomy (GTDB): domain Bacteria; phylum Bacteroidota; class Bacteroidia; order Bacteroidales; family Barnesiellaceae_A; genus Barnesiella_A. The sequence goes on along the minus strand of JAFQRE010000042.1, from coordinate 114,072 downwards.
CAGAGCACAAGTCGGCATCATAATCTTTGGCTTGCAAATATTCACGAAGCAACATACCCAGGTTTTCGTCATCTTCGCAAAGCAAAATACGCAATTTTTCGTCCATAGTTTTATTCTTTAATTAATGGTAATGTTATTATAAATGTCGAACCTTCGTTCAATTCGCTTTCGACACGAATGTCGCCCTTGTGGTCTTTGATAATCTTATGCACATAGGCAAGACCCAAACCGAAGCCTTTGACATCGTGGCGATTGCCTGTCGAAACGCGATAGAACTTATCGAATATTTTCTTTAAATCGTCTTTTTTTATTCCTATACCATTGTCTTTGATGGCAATCTCTACCTTATCGTCCGAGATGATACGAGTAGAAATCAACAGCGACAAAGGCACATCTTCACGTCGATACTTCACTGCATTGTCGAGCAGATTGAAAATGACATTGGTAAAATGCATCTCATCAACAGCGACAATCATATCCTCGGCCGGTAAATCGGCCTCTATAGAGCCTCCAAATTTCTCTACTTTTATTTTGAAGGTACTCATTACACCGGCTATCAAGTCGTTTACATCTACATTGTGCAACTTCATCTGTGTCTTACGACGGTCAAACATCGACATCTGCAATACTTTCTCCACTTGTAGGCGCAGACGTTTTGTCTCGTCATTGATAACACCCGATATGTGGTTAAACATGGCCGGACTCTTCACCATGACAGGATCGTTGAGCATCTGAGCTGCCAATGATATGGTAGATATAGGTGTCTTAAACTCGTGAGTCATGTTGTTGATAAAGTCATTTTTCATATCGGTCAGTTTCTTTTGACGGAATATCACGATAATAGTGAATGTAAATGTCACCAACAAAATGAACGTAAAAATAAACGACGGAATGATAAATCGTATAGAGTCGAAAAGATAGTCATTCTGCGTAGGGAAATATACCCTGAGTGTATTGCGACGGCCGGGAGGGTCATTAGGGAACACAATTTGCGAGAACAGCAGATTGCCCGAGACTGCCGGATTATACTCCGGACTATCATACACAACCTTGCCTTTGTTATCTATTACTGCATATTCAAAAGGCAGATTTAAGCCATTATTCTCCAACTCGGTCTTGAGATAATAACCCAATTTGCGAGTATCTATACGCTCAAGTATAGGTTTAGAACTTGCCTGACCCAATATATCGATGATAACATCATCTAATAGTCCGCGATGATACAGATATTGACTGCGCAACAACTCTTGCATATTTTTATAAGCCTTCATCATCGGAGCGGGCACATGCGTGTGACCTTTCAACGAGGGCATGATTTTCGAGCCACCCATTTGTCCCTGCAATGGATTGAATGTAAATGTTGTAACAGAGCCATCGGGTGCTGTAATAGTAAGTTGCTGCTGACCGGCATGCTTGTTTATATCGTGGCTTTGGTACGAGAGCATATCCTCCTCCAATGCCTCTGTAAGGAATTGCTGGGCCTCGTCCTCCTCGAGCATGGTAGAAACAGTGTACAAGCTACGCTGAACAGCCTCCTTAAACTGTTCTTTACGCATCTTTATCATATTCTCCAAATACATAAACTGCGTAAAGAGCAAGCTGGCAAAAGTTACTGCCATCGTGATTGCAAGAAACCATATTGTCGATCGTTTCATATCTTAGCGTACACTCTTTGTTATTATATGTTTTGCAACTTGCTGTTTTTTATGAAATAAACAAACTATTTAGTAGTTAGGTTTAATTATCATAATGAGTAACGAGTCATTTGCTTTAACAATTCACTGCAAAATTAACAAATAAATGTTTATTACAAAATCCTACCAAGCGCAATTTCTGTCGATTTTTACATTTTTAACCAAAAAAGTAAAAATAACAATATTGCAACTTTGTCACATTATAGCACTATTATTGCATTTACCAGGATATAAGAAAAGAAACCTATATAATCATATAAAAAAAATTGCCCGATATGTGCATCAGGCAATTTTTTTAAAACAACTAAAGGTCGCAAATATCACTCCAAAACTATGCGCAATCCATTATCATCTTCAGTATTAAATGGATTTAGGCACATGCGATGTGAGGTGCGAGCATACCACTCATAATTGTGCCAATTGCCACCACGAAGGATACGGCTATCTCCCTCCGAAGGACCTTGAGGATCGTTCAAAGGAGAGTTATTATAATAATTCTCGTCATACCAATCTTGACACCATTCACTGACATTACCACTCATGTCATATATACCCAATTCGTTGGGCGACTTAGTAGCAACCTCATGGAGCCTGACACTGCAATTGGTCCAAATCCATGCAACATCATCTACATTGTTGCTTCCACTATATTTGTAACCATTAGACTGTTGTCCTCCGCGAGCAGCATACTCCCATTGAGCCTCGGTAGGAAGTGTAAATTCCGCGCCCAATAATTCACTAAGACGGCGAAGAAATTCTTGACAATCGTCCCACGAAACATTTTCAACCGGCATATTATCACTATAGCTATAGTACTTGTAAACAGAGGGATTCTCACCCATCACAGCTACCCACAACGCTTGTGTCACTTCTGTTTCGCCTATATAATAGTCATTCAAAAACACCTCATGCACAGGTGCAATATCGGCATTAAGCATATCATCATCATTCTGCTCGGGAGTAACGCCCATATCGAACGACCCGCCCGAAACATGTATCATATTGAAGGTAACACCATTGACAGTTACCGATAGGTTGCCCGTACTTCCATGCTCTCTTATACCATCAAAATCGGGCAGTTTTCTATCACAACTGCTCAATGCTACTACCAACAAAGAAAAAACGCACCAAACTTTCCACGAATTTCTCATAAATTATTCTTGTTATATAGGTTTCATTTATATTATAAAAAAACCAACATTACACCACTGTTGTGATATAATGTTGGCAATACTATATATTGGCTATTATTCTTCTTTCTCTTCTGCCTCGTAAGCTTTGAGGAGCTTATCTTGAACATCACCGGGTACAAGTTCGTATGAAGCAAACTTCATAGTGAACGAAGAACGACCACCGGTCAATGAGCTGAGAGCTGTTGAGTAAGAAGCCATCTCTTTCAAAGGCACTTTGGCAGAGAGTTTCTCAAATCCTTTTTCACTGGTCATACCCATAATGATGGCACGGCGACCTTGCAAGTCACTCATTACATCGCCCATCTTGTCGCTGGGAACGAGCACTTCAACATCATATACCGGCTCAAGAATTTTGGGGCCTGCCGATTTGAATGCCTCGCTGAACGCATTACGGGCAGCCAAACGGAATGAAATTTCGTTTGAATCTACGGGGTGCATCTTACCGTCATAGATACATACACGCACGTCGCGAGCATACGAACCGGTGAGAGGACCTTGTTCCATGCGATCCATCAAACCCTTCACGATAGCAGGAATGAAACGTGCATCGATGGCACCACCGACAATACTATTGACAACAACCAACTTACCACCCCAATCGAGATCGATAGTTTGTGTGTCACGTACACTCATGCGATACTCTTGGTTGCCAAAACGATATACATCGGGAGCGGGCATACCTTCGTAGTAAGGCTCAACGATAAGGTGTACCTCGCCAAATTGTCCGGCACCACCCGATTGTTTTTTGTGACGATAGTCGGCACGAGCAGCCTTAGTGATAGTTTCGCGATAAGGAATGCGAGGCTCGGCATACTCAATAGCCAATTTATCATTGTTTTCGATACGCCATTTGAGAGTGCGCAAGTGGAACTCACCTTGGCCCGAAACGATAGTTTGCTTCAACTCTTTAGATTGAACAACCTCCCAAGTGGGATCTTCTTCGTGCATGCGAGTAAGAATTTCGCTCAATTTCTCAGCATCAGCCTCATTAACAGGACGAACAGCACGTTGATATTTGGGAGCAGGATATTGTACGAGGTCATATACATATTCGCAGCCTTTTTCATTGAGGGTATTACCGGTACGCACGTCTTTGAGTTTTACGCTTGCACCTATATCACCTGCTACCAATTGATCAACTTTAGTACGTATTTGTCCGCTTACACAGAACAATTGCGCCATACGCTCGCGGCTACCGCGGTTCATATTTTGCAAGTCATCACCCTCTTTAAGAGTACCCGACATTACCTTGAAGTAGTAAACCTCACCAATATGAGGCTCAACAGTAGTCTTGAATACATACAAGCTAACGGGACCATTGGGATCGGGGGCAACTTCGTCGGCAGCTGTAGTTACGGGGAGAGGCATATCATCAACAAAAGGTACAACATTACCCAAGAACTCCATCATACGACGCACACCCATGTCACGCAATGCGCTCACACAGAATACGGGGTACAAGCTACGCGTAATAAGACCTTTACGGATACCTTCACGCATCTCGTCCTCTGTGAGAGAACCTTGCTCAAAGAATTTCTCCATCAATGTCTCGTCATTCTCTGCGGCAGCTTCAACAAGGGCTTGGTTCAATTCCAATGCCTTAGGCATTTCGCTCTCAGGAATATCGCTGATTGTAGGCACACCACCTTCGGGACCCCAGCTATACATCTTCATGAGCAATACGTCGATCATAGCATTGAACGATGCACCGCAAGAGAGGGGATATTGTACTTGAACAACTTTGTTACCAAATGCCTCGCGCAATTGCTCGAGAGAGTTATCATAGTCGGCCTTCTCACCATCGAGTTGGTTCATGGCAAAAAGAATGGGCTTTTTCAACTTCTCGGCTGTACGGAATATATTTTGAGTACCTACCTCAACACCATATTGTGAATCGACAACGATAACACCAGTGTCGGTAATACTCAATGCTGTAATTGCACCTCCTACAAAGTCATCGGCTCCCGGACAATCTATTACGTTGAGCTTTTTATTGAGGAATTCGGCATAAAATACAGTGGGAAATACCGAGTATCCATATTCTTTCTCTACGGGGAAATAGTCGGTTACTGTGTTACCCGCTTCGATGCTTCCTCTACGTTTTATCACACCACACTCGTAAAGCATTGCTTCGGCGAGTGTGGTCTTTCCGGCGCCTTTACTTCCCAAAAGGGCAATGTTTTTAATTTCTCGCGAATTGTAGACCTTCATAATATTATTTTTTAAGGTTATTAAGACTGGTTTTATTTCTGCTTACAATCCTATTGGAAAAAGCGGACGCAATTTATAAATTTTATTGTTAAAATGCAAGTTTGACAGCATATTTTTTCAATCTTTATTGTTTTTCGCTACTTTCGTTCAATATTTTTTTCATTTAACACTATAATATTTAATAACATAACCAAGAGAACCATATTAACACTAATTTCATGCAAGCAACTCTCCTACTTGCACATCTACACAATTTATACTAATTTCGCTGCACGATGGCAGGATTGTACTTACATATTCCTTTTTGTCGCACTCGTTGCATATACTGCGACTTCCACTCGGGCACCGATATGTCGTTGCAAAAACGATATATCAATGCGTTATGTACCGAAGCTGATATGCGCATATCTGAGTTAAAGAGTGAGCCTATACATACAATATATATAGGAGGAGGTACTCCATCGCAACTATCGGGAGAGTTACTCTCAACACTATTTACGCATCTTGCCCGGCACATTGATATTTCAAGGTGCAATGAAGTGACATTGGAATGTAATCCGGACGATCTCTCTGATGAGTACATAACCATGCTACGCACATTGCCCATCAACCGCATTAGTATGGGCATACAGAGCTTTGATGACAACGACCTGCGTTTTCTATGTCGTCGCCATACGGCTCAAGCGGCACGCAATGCCATTGCTCGTTGCCAAGCTGTAGGATTTGACAATATAAGTATCGACCTTATTTATGGATTACCGGCTCAGACACTTGATAAGTGGCAACAAAACATCGATATAGCCACCTCATTGGGTATTCAACACATATCGGCCTATGCCCTTATTTATGAAGAGGGAACAGCTCTGATGCGCCTCAAAGAACGAGGCTTGGTAGAAGAGTGTAGCGACGAGCTATCATTGGCCATGTACGATATGCTCATCGACCGTCTTGCAGCAACCGGTTATAGGCAATACGAGATATCCAACTTTGCCCTACCCCACTTTACGGCACAACACAACTCATCGTACTGGAACGATACACCCTATCTTGGTTTGGGTGCCGCCGCCCACAGCTACGACCGAAATACTCGCCGATACAACCCTGCCGATACCGAAGCATATATATCGACCATAGAGCAAGGCCAATGTTGCTACAATGAAGAAGTACTATCGGAAAGAGACCGATACAACGATATGCTGCTCACACGCCTACGCACACGAGAAGGCATCAATGAGGAACAAGAGAAACATAAATTTGCCCCTTCGATGATGGCATATCTATACCGCATGGCTGCACCTCACATAGCTTGCGGCAATATGGAGCAATACAATGGCCATCTACGCATCACTCGGCAAGGACTTTTCATAAGCGATAGCATCATAAGCGACTTGTTTATGATAGAGTAGAAATGCAGCATAAAAAAAAGGCCATACCTCCTTAAAATCGGTACAGCCCTATCATTGGTTTGCAATATTTCTTTATTCCTTACTTTTCTCTTTAGCAATATCCGATTGCCATATTATACCTTTATTTACTGAGCGGTTGAAGAAATTTATCTCCTCGTCACTCCTTTTGCGAGGCCCGCCCAATGACATATACACATTGCCATCGGCATCATATATGGTAGTACGATTGAGATCGAACGACTTTTCGGGTCCCTTTACAAAAACTGCATAATAAGGCTGTCCCTCATACTCAAAGAGCGTTATTTCGCTATAGCGTTCATTGAGTTTTTCAAACTTCTCTTGCAGCCACTGCGGATAACTGTTATCAGCAAGTTGCTTTGTACTCTTACATGCCGTCAGCAATACCAACGACAACAAGACTGTCAATGTCAATAGATATACCCGTCTCATGATTTTATGCTTTATATTTTATCCATTTAAAGAGTTCCTTATATGAGGGTTTCTTGCCATAGAGCAATATACCCACGCGATATATACGGGCAGCCACCCATGTCATACCCACTGCTGAGGCAAAGAGAAGTACTATAGAGAGAATAAGCTCCCACAAAGCCACACCAAAGGGTATGCGCACCATCATAACAATGGGCGAAGTGAACGGTATCATTGAACACCACCACGCCATGGCACCTTCGGGATTTTCGGCACTGAAAAGACCTACATAGAAAGCAAATAGTATAATAATGGTAATGGGTATCATAAATTGGTTGGTATCGGCCTCATTATCAACAGCCGATCCAATGGCCGCAAAGAGCGATGCGTATAGTACATATCCTCCTATAAAATAGAGAATGAGCGACACGAGTATTTGTGTAAAGTCTATACCTGCCAACGTCTGAACCATACCAAGCATATCAGGGTCGATGGTAGAAGCCTCCCCCATAGCTTGAGCTTGCGCCAACAACTCGGCCTCGTTACCCGACAGCATAGGAATACCCAATGCCACGCTTGCAGCCAAGCCTAAACCAACTATGAGTATAACCCATATACCTATCTGCGTAAGACCTACAAGCCCTACACTGATAATTTTACCCAACATCAGGTAAAAAGGCTTTACCGAAGAAACCATTACCTCCACAATACGATTGGTCTTTTCTTGCATGACACTATTCATCACCATACCGCCATACATAAAGAGGAACATATATATGATAAACGTCGATATCATACCTACAGCTGTAGCAAGTCCGGCCGAAGTTTGGGTATCGCCTTCTTTATCGAAACGAATTGAGTTTACGCTGATATTGACGTTGCTCTCTTCTATGATTTGAGGGAGATTGGGAATGTCGAATGAAGCCAATTTTTGGTCGTGCAAAAAGTCTTCCATACGATTTGTCACATTGCTTTCAAAGCCCGTAGTGACCTGACGATGCGAATAGATGGTCATGGCATCGGGGTTATTGAGCAGGTTGTCATTGATGACAATATAGGCATAGGGTTCCTCATCACTTCGCATCTGCTCGGCAGTTGTCTCGGTATTGAGATAGTTGTATGTATATTCATCGTCATTGACAAATACATCGCGGTACAATCCTGTTTGGTCAACAACAGTGACGTAGCGCATCTCGCCATTGTCAAATAATGTGATAAATGCCGGTATGCAACACAGCAGTACCATCAGTATGGGGGTGAGCAATGTCATCACAAGGAAAGATTTCTTTCTCACGCGCGACATATATTCATTTTCGATGATAAGTGAAATTTTACTCATATTCGCAATAGATATAGAGTTGAACAAAGGGTGTTATTAATCTTTATTGACAGGCTCACCAACGGTGTCGATGAATATTTCGTTCATCGAGGGAAGTATCTCCTCGAATGTATTCAACTGACATTCGCGCATCATAGCTGCAATAAGTTCGTTATTAGTAGTCGAGGCATCACACTTGCGCACAATGGCGGTATTGCAACCTCCGGCCTGTCCGTACTCCATCACTTGATAGATGTCGTTACTGCGGAGTGTATAACCCGGGATAGTAGTATCGTGCGAATACGCTACTTTAAACAAGTGCTTCTTGTGCGCCTGTCGTATGGCATTGATTTCTCCCTGCAATACGGCGCGAGAACGATTGATAAGGGTTATCTCATCACATATTTCCTCTACCGAACTCATGTTGTGGGTAGAAAAGATAATAGTAGCACCTTGGTTGCGCAACTCGAGTATTTCGTTCTTGAGCAAGTTGGCATTAACGGGGTCAAATCCACTGAAAGGTTCATCAAAGATAAGCAGTTTGGGGCGATGAATAACTGTTGCGATAAACTGTATTTTTTGTTGCATACCTTTCGACAGTTCCTCTACTTTCTTCTTTTCCCATTCCTGAATGTCAAACTTACCCAACCAATGTTTTATTTGTTGCTTGGCATCGTTGCGCGACAAGCCTTTGAGACGAGCCAGATATAGTAATTGCTCGCCAACTTTCATTTTCTTATACAAGCCACGCTCTTCGGGCAAATAACCTATATTTTCTACATCAGAGGGTACTGATAACCGGCCGTTGATATATACCTCTCCACTATCGGGACCGGTTATGTGATTGATGATACGTATGAGCGTAGTTTTTCCTGCGCCATTAGGCCCCAACAATCCGTATATGTGATTTTCGGGCACTCGCACAGTAACATCGTCGAGTGCCTTGTGCGAGGCATATTGTTTTACGATGTTTCTTGCTTCTAAATAGTACATAGTTCTATATATTTGTTGTTATACAGTTGTCTACTTGGTCTTTGCCGGGACTATTCTTTCGCCCAAATATACGGCTAAGTTCTTGCGTACCTCCATATAATGGGCTATCTCCTCCAAGACATTGATCATTTGGTCCTCGGCATGATGGGCCTGCATATCACGCAACACACCACGCAAGCCTGCTATGCGTCGCATAATAATGGCATCTTTCAACTCAAATACAGCTCTGGGTATGAGTTCGTTGAGGCGATCTATATCACGTTCGACAACCTGATATTTGGTATGTATCTTGCTGAGTTGATGTCGGTCGCTCATCAATTCTATCGCTTGGGAACTTAGCTCCATGTCGGGGCTATTGATAAAGGTGTGACCAATATAAGATATTTCGGCCTCATAACGCACTGCTTCGCAAGCTGCCAAGAAACGCTCTTCGGCCATCTTCAGCAATTTTTCATCTACCTCTTCCTTGCTATGTATTTCATCGAGTTGCACTTGCAGTGCTTCGCGCAGTCGAGGCAAACTCTGTTCCTGCTTCATATCGCCATATTGACGGGCAAGTTCGCGATCGATCTGACAAGCCTCGCTCAAGAGGCGTGCGTATAGCGGGTGCGACAATACTACATCATCGGCAGCAAGTTCCTGTGTGATGTAATCCAACACTTCACACTCCGATGGCTGTCCATTCTCGTCGAGTTGAGTAAGTTTGGCATAACCATAGCGCAAGATGTAGCGCACCAATGTACGCTCACATTCTATTATAATCTTCTCCTCCTTGCTCATCGCCGGCAGATTGACACTCACCGGTCGATTGTCGGGCATAGGCTCATCGGCAGGAGGCAATGGCTCGCTATATTGGTCGAGAGGTTGTTGAGGCTCATTCTCGGAGGGTGTGTAATGTTGCATACCTACCGCAAGAGGGACCTCAGTAGGAGATGCTACGGCAGAGGTATCGGCTGTCGCACCGGGGTGCTGCGGATAGGTGGGCTCGGGATAGTTTTGCCTTTCACGCATCTGCCGGCTCTTTATGGACTCGGTGGCTATCTCTTGCTCGCGCTTATCGCGACGTATATTGTTTACTTCGCGCAGCAACATCTCCTCGTCTACAGCAAGCAGGCGAGCACAATCTTGCACATATACAGATCGCAATATATTGTCGGGAATGATAGCAATAGAACGCACTATATCGCCTATGAGGGTAGCACGCTTGATAGGATCATTACCGGCACCTTCGAGTAGTAAGTTGGTCTTGAACCGTATAAAATCGGTCTCATGAGCCTTTATATATGCAGTAAAGTCGGTAGCACTCTGCTTCTTTGAGAAAGAGTCGGGGTCGTCACCATCGGGCAATAGCACGACTTTGATGTTCATACCCTCTTGCAAGATGAGGTCGATACCACGCATCGATGCTTTGATACCGGCTGCATCGCCATCGTACAGTACAGTGATGTTGTTGGTAAAACGGTGTATAAGACGTATCTGACCGGGCGTAAGCGAAGTACCCGATGATGCCACTACATTCTCTATACCGGCCTGATGCATCGACAGCACATCGGTATACCCCTCTACCAGATAGCAGAAGTCGTTCTTCACAATAGCCTGCTTGGCATGATAGATGCCATATAGCACATCGCTCTTGTGATATACCTCCGACTCGGGCGAATTGACATACTTGGCAGCTTTATCGTCTTTCTTCAAGATACGGCCACCAAAGGCTATCACCTTACCCGACAAACTATGTATGGGGAAAATGACGCGACCTTTGTAACGGTCGTAAAGCGAACCTTGTTGCGACTCGAGACACAATCCGGTCTTTAAGAGATACTCTTTCTTGTACCCCCGGCGTAAAGCCTCTTTAGCCAAGGCATCGCGTTGCTCGGGCGAATAACCAAGGCCAAATTTATTGATAATATCTTCACCAAAACCGCGCTCACGGAAGTAGCCAAGTCCTATCGAACGGCCTTCGGCATTTTCAAGAAGATTGGTAGCAAAAAATTTCTGAGCGAAGTCATTGACAATGAGCATACTCTCACGTTCGGTCTTGCGTTGCTTCTCCTCCTCGGTGAGTTGCTTCTCTTGTATTTCAATATTGTATTTGCGGGCTAAATACTTCAGTGCTTCGTAGTACGAAATCTGCTCATGCTCCATCAAGAAATGCACCGAGTTGCCACCCTTGCCGCAACTGAAACACTTGCATATACCACGAGCCGGCGACACCGAAAAAGATGGTGTCTTTTCGTCGTGAAAAGGACACAGACCCACATAGTTGGCACCACGACGGCGCAACGTAACAAAGTCCGATACCACCTCCACAATATTGGCAGCATCGAGTATGCGATCTATGGTATGCTGGTCTATCATAATACTTTTGGTCCACTCACGACTACATTGCCCGCTTATGAGGCAATATAATCATGCAAAGTTAAGAAAAAAAGTAAATATATGATGTGTTAAATTGTTAATCTTATTATAACAAGATTTTGATTAGAAATTTACACATTCACCCATATACTCACACCCGCAGTTCTATAGAGACGAGCGCTATCAACTTGCACAACAATATCAATATCTATAAAACAACATCGGCAGTTCCCTCATGAGGACTGCCGATGTCTATTATCTGTCTCAAACGATTAGTGTTTGGGCTTGATGTCAAACTTAACGGGGTGCAACATATTCTCGGGGCTGAGGATAGTGTCGAGCTCTTCTTTGGTGATGATGTCGTGTTCGAGAACGAGATCATATACGCTGCGACCTGTTTCGAGAGCCTCTTTGGCAATCTTGGTTGAGTTCTTGTAACCGATAACGGGGTTAAGAGCTGTAACGATACCAATACTGTTGTGTACCATAGTGCGACAACGCTCTTCGTTGGGAGTGATACCCTCGATACAACGAGTAACAAGAGTGTCGAAACCGTTGCGCATCAAGTCTATTGACTCGAAGCAGCATTGTGCCATAACAGGCTCCATAGCATTCAACTCCATTTGAGCAGAGTCACCGGCCATAGTTACGCACAATTCGTTACCCATAACTTTGTAGCAGATTTGGCTCATAACCTCGGGGATAACGGGATTAACCTTACCGGGCATGATAGATGAACCGGGTTGCATAGGAGGCAAGTTAAACTCAGCCAAACCGCAACGAGGACCACAAGCGAGCAAACGAAGGTCGTTACAGATTTTGTTTACTTTCACAGCAAGGCGTTTCAATGCCGAAGCATAGCCTACCATGCAAGAAGTATCGGAAGTAGCACCAACGAGGTCGCCCGAGAGTTTAAACTCAAGACCTGTGATGTCGCACATAGCTTTTACACACTTCTCGGCATATCCGGGCTCAGCACAGATACCGGTACCAATGGCTGTTGCACCCATGTTCACTGTGAGGAAGTCCTCGGCAGCGTGGTTGAGGTGTGCAATCTCATCGGTAAGAATGCTTGCAAAACCGTGGAAAGTTTGACCCAAAGTCATGGGCACTGCATCTTGCAATTGAGTACGACCCATCTTTATTACGTGAGCCATTTCGTCACCTTTCTTGTTGAGGGCATCGATGAGGCGTTGCAAGTGGGGCATAAACTCTTGGTGTGAGTAGTAAAGACCTACGTGAATAGCAGTGGGATATGCGTCATTGGTCGATTGGGCACAGTTTACATGGTCGTTGGGCGAGCAGTATTGGAACTCACCACGTTTGTGTCCCATGAGGTCGAGTGCGCGGTTGGCAATTACCTCATTGGCATTCATGTTGGTTGTTGTACCGGCACCACCTTGAATCATATCGATGGGGAATTGATCGTGGTGTTGGCCATCAAGTATCTCCTTACAAGCTGCGATGATGGCATTGGCTTGCTCGTCAGTGAGCAGACCCAACTGATGGTTGGCCATAGCTGCAGCCATCTTGGTGATGGCAAGACCGTTGATAAACTTGGGATATTCATTTAAATGGAACTTGCTGATGGGGAAGTTCTCAATACCACGAAGTGTTTGTACGCCGTACAAAGCATCTGCGGGAATTTCACGTGCACCGAGCAAGTCGCTCTCAATGCGAAATTCAGTCTCTTTCATGTCTGATTTATTTAAGGTTAATTATTATCTTCAGAATAGTTTCGGCACCCTCTTGGGCACTTTGCTGTGCAAAGTTACACTCATTGGGCGAATAAAGCAAATTTTAATCCTCATTTTATTTATCTTATCGCAACCACCCAACCTCATCGAGCTGCCGACATACAATTGCAAGACTGCCCACCCTTGTGTCTTGACTTGCAATAGATACAATAAGTGCAACAATAGCGAGTGGTTGCAAACTATCCCACTCGCTATTACTCTTGTGCTAAGAATGCGATTACTCGGCAGGAGCCCATTTACAACGAACGGGCGATACGATAGCACCTTCGTCTTTCAATTGTTTCATGGCTTTGTCCACCTCTTTGCGGTCAAGGCCACTTAGCTCGGCTATCTTACCGGCATTCAACGGAGTACCTGCCTCTTTCATTACTGCCAATACTTTTTCTTTTGTTTCCATAGTTTTTACAATATTTACGTTTATACTTTTTTATGTTTTTGGAAGACTTCTGTGTGCATATGAATCTATATTCGCTACACTACACACTTCACAAGGCGAATATCACAATTATTCTTGTTATTAGCAAGTATTTCGCCGGCAAAATAGTGTTGAGGCTACATACTTGTCGTATCACATATGTTCGATGGTAAAACCGGCACCACGCACGAGTGCCATCAACTCCTCTTCCGATATGCCATCGGGTACGACAGTAAGCACACGGTCGGGGGTATCGAGTGCAACTTTCCACGATGCTATGCCTTCGGCTCCATCGAGCACCGGAGTTATCTTGGCAATACAGCCGTTGCACATAATGCTTGTGCGAAAATGCCATGCATTGGGATCTTCGGCCTGCTTGCCGGTAAGTTTGTCAAAAATAGCGTTCCATTTCATACTGATAATATTTTGATGTTTATTTTTTCCATTTCAATCGCAAACTATTGCTCACGACACTCACACTACTCAATGCCATCGCAGCACTTGCAATCATAGGGTTGAGTAGAAATCCACACACCGGATAGAGTACTCCTGCAGCAATGGGAATGCCTACGATGTTGTATATAAAAGCCCAGAAAAGATTTTGGCGAATTGTTGTAACCGTCTGTCTCGAAATGTGTATGGCTTGTGCTATATGGGTTAAGTCGCTCGATATAATGGTCATACCGGCCACGTCCATAGCAATATCACTACCCTGCCCCATTGCTATGCTCACATCGGCTTGAGCCAATGCTGCCGAGTCATTAATACCATCACCTATCATAGCTACCACCTCGCCTTGCTCTTGCAAGGATTTCACAAAACCGGCTTTTTGTTCGGGCAACACTCCGGCCTCAACATATTCAATACCTACGTTATGGGCTACTGCATGAGCTGTTGAAGCATTATCTCCGGTGAGCATATATACCTTTAACCCCTCGGCATGAAGGTGCGCAACAGCCTGTTGCGATGTAGCTTTCAGCGGGTCGGATATGGCAAGTACTGCCATGACACGCTCTGTTGAGGCAAGCCACACCACACTATTGGCTTCTTTCTCCCATCGGCAGGCCTCCTCTTGCCAATCGTCGGGAATAGCTATTCCTAGCTCTTCCAACAGGCGACGATTGCCAATGAAATATCGCACTGTATCGACACTGGCCTTCACACCTCTACCGGGCAACGACTCAAAGTCGGTTACCGCGCACACTTCATCTATGTGCAAATGAGCTACTATAGCCTGCGCCAGAGGGTGTTCTGAGTGTTTTTCTACAGCATACAATACACGCTTGGCAACAGTCTCATCGTCCCAACGACTATGTACTACAGCCGGACGCCCTTCGGTTATGGTACCGGTCTTATCGAGCACTATCGCAGTAACACGACAGGCACTCTCTAAAGCATCGGCATTCTTGATGAGAATACCTTGCTGAGCAGCCTTACCTATACCTACTGTTATAGCTGTTGGTGTAGCCAGACCCAAGGCACATGGACAGGCTATCACAAGTACTGTAACAAAGGCCATGAGAGCATGCGAAAATGCCCCTTCGCCACCTACCAACAGCCACACTACAAAGGCTATAATAGCAATAGACATTACAACAGGGACAAACACCGATGCAACCTTATCAACCAATCTTTGTACCGGAGCTTTACTACCTTGAGCATCTTGCACCACACGTATTATCTGCGACAACAATGTTGCATCTCCAGTCTTACGAGCCACATAGTATAGCACACCTTTGCCATTGAGCGTTCCTGCATACAATGTGTCACCACTCTGTTTGGAAATCGGCATTGGCTCACCGGTAAGCATACTCTCATCGACATACGACATACCTCTATCCACCACCCCATCTACCGCAATACGTTCGCCGGGACGAGCTACAAGACAATCACCCACAACTACCGATGCTATAGCAATAGTTTCCATATCGCCACTTGGGGCTACACGCACCACTTCATTGGGTTGCAACCCCATCAACTTCGATATGGCTGCGGTCGTATTATCTTTGGCTCGTTCCTCAAGCATCTTGCCTATTGACACAAAAGCAATAATACCTGCCGATGCCTCAAAATAGACATGGGGCTCCAATCCTCGTTGCAACCAATACTCGGGAAACAATGTATTGAATACACTAAATATATAGGCAACTGAAGTACTGACGGCAACAAGAGTATCCATGTTGGCACGACCATGACAAGCCTGCTGCCAAGCTCCCTTGAAAAAATCGATACCAAAACCAAACAATACCGGCGTTGCCAATGCCCAAAGGATATAATGCAGATAAGGTATGTTGGGCATGTACATCGATAAAACCATCAACGGCAAGAAAAACAACAGAGAGCCTACCATACGCACACGCCATCGACGGGCTTTGTCGCGATGATAACCCGCTACTACATCGGCATTATTGTCCGATGGCTCTACAAGTACAAATCCTGCCGACTTTACAGCCTTAGCCAACTTGCGAGGTGAAGTGACTCTTGCATCATACACCACGCGAGCCTGTGCCGCTGCAAGATTGACTGTAGCTTCTGCTACACCCTTCTGCTTTTGCAATGTCTGTTCCACTGCCGCCGAACACGCTGCACAAGCCATATTGAGTACAGGAAATGTAGCCGTTACTATATCTTTATTATCCATTTCACTATTATTTACTTTCATTCATACTCGCAATATCGAGCAGACAAAATTAATGATTTTGTATCAAAAACACACGACCACAATAGATAGTTATATAAAAAAAATATCTTCATTATACTCTCGCTTCTATTGTAGAAGATGCAACGATGACCAATATTTGTTACTGAAAAGTCATTGTTTTTAGAACTAAGATAGAATTTCTACCATCAATTTTCAGAAAAAACGTGTAGGCATGGAACTTTTAGCTATATACTTTGTTATATAACTGTGTTTTGAGCAGTATATATTATAACAATTTGCTCAAAAAATGTAAAAACAAATATGATTACAATGAAAACGAAGAGATGCCCAAGAGGCCGAGAAGTGTCACTGCGGAATGTGACCGAAGTAAAGCTGTTACCTCCGACAGTAAGTAACACTTATATCAAAATAGACACAATATGAACTCGCCTCAATTTCAAGAAAGGCTCCTCGATTTACAAAGTAATTTATTGAATTTTGCCTATATGCTCACGTCCGACCGCGAAGAGGCGCAAGACCTGCTACAAGATACCACGCTGAAGGCTCTTGATAATGAAGAAAAATATATTGACAATGTAAACTTCAAGGGGTGGGTATTTACCATCATGCGCAATATCTTTATAAACAACTACCGTCGTGTAGTACGCAGCCAAACGATTGTCGATCAGACCGAAGACTTGTTTCACCTCAACCTTCCTCAAGAGTCGGGCTTCGACACACCCGATGGCTCCTACACCGTCAAGGAGATTATGAAAGCTATCAATAGTTTCTCGGAAGAATACAGAGTCCCCTTCTCAATGCACATAGAGGGCTATAAATACCACGAAATTGCCGAAAAGATGCAACTGCCATTGGGCACCGTAAAAAGCCGTATTTTCTTCGCACGACAACGACTACAGATTATTCTGAAAGACTACAAATGACAATCAATCATATAAAAGAGTGGCATGCTATCGTCCATCACCGACGTTGCATGCCACTCACTATATTATATAGTAATATGCTACCCTCTTACGGTACTACTATTTTATGATTGGTTGTCACACCATCTTGTACAATCGATACAACATAGATACCCGACGCAGGAGCAGGTATGCTCATATTATATCCGGCTGTAGTATGCATGGCAACCAACGAGCCTACCGTATTGTACAGCGAAAGCGTAGCCGGTGTAGCTGAGGGCAATATAACATCAATACAATTGCCCGATAATACGCAATACGGCTCAGCAACTACTTTGGTTGCATCTATAGCTGTGATAGACTCCGATTGATCGGCATTAACAATAGATCCATCGGTAAGGTCGATAAGCATGGCAACAATATGCACATTATCGTAGTTAAGTATAGTTGAAGGCAGATCGAACGTATAACTTGTCTCATACTCTTCACCGGCCAACAATTGTTCTGGAACACTTCCTACTACACCTTGATAGTCGTCATATATAGCTCGTGCAACATGGCTGAATGCAAAATCGCTTGTAACGGTAGAAGGTCGATTTTCCCAGCCATTGACAAGAACATCTTTGCCAGCAAAACCATTCTTCTGATAATAGCCTACCTGCCATACATTCTCTTCAATTACAACAAAGGCCAACTGATACTGCAAGTTATCGAGATCGATAGCCGATCGCACTGTAGTATTGACAGTAACTTGATTGTCTTTGTATGCTACCGATGTAATATCTACATTGGTAGGTACCACAATATTCAACTCTTCGACAAAATAGGTTTCAAATCCACCTTGATCAACCACATACTCACTCACGCCATTATTCTCAACCAGAACCATAGGGTTATCTGATAAATACTTGCGGTTTATCCAACCCGAAGGCAGTCCCACCAGGCCAAGAGCTCCGAAGTATTCGTCAAGAGCCATCGGATCATCATAGTGAATTGCAATACCAATAAAGGAGTCGGGATACTTCTCGTGCAATATATCCATAGCTACAATACCCTTAGGACAATAAGTACACCACATACCGGTACCCTCCTCAATCACAACCCTTCGCTCAGGCTCAAACATAAAGGCTACCGTTGAGCACACTATCTCGTCTTGCTCATAACCCGATACAATAGCTCCAACACTATATGATACTGTATCGCCATTGGCCACCTCAATGGGACGCTCAAATGTAACATCGAAAGTCTCATACTTACTCAGATTAATGTCGATATATTCCTGAGTAATGGGCATGTCGTTGTAGGTATATGATACACGAATATCATTGATAGGCTCATCGGAGTATGAGGTAATAGAGGCTGTTACATACAACGAATTGGAACCAAACAAGTGTGTAGGTGTGGTGACTACAAAATCGCATACTCCTCTATGACCGGTAACATCAACATTGTCTATAGCCAAAATTTCGCCTTGAGCACTATTGTTATGGAATGCTATATAAATGTGTTGATTTTGATACTCGTCAAGATTGACTGTATGCTGAGTCCATTCATCTAACGACTCCTCTGCAACCGTATATATAGCAGCAGATGTAAAGTCGGCCGGTGTGTTACCGGTTGTTGACACAAGTATCTCATATCCGGCACCAACCTCAAGACGATTGGTCACCGACATACCTTGCCAAGACAATTTAGCCTCCTTTCCTCTCACCCATATGGCAGGTGTAACAAGCCACTTATCCGAGGCCTTCAACTCTACACCTTCCTCCTCTTTATAACGACAGGCCGATGCGATATAATAATTTTGTGTACCTATCTCTTTTCTTCTATTCCATGCCACACCTTGTTTGAGTCCGGCTTGTACCATCGTATAGTGCAATGTTTGAGCATCTACATCATACATGGTATAGTCTTCGGGAAGCTCGGCATCAAAATTACAACTATGATATGTCATATAGTCTTGCTCGTTAGCCATTACCGTGATAGTAGCCAACAATACGACCATAGTACATAAAAATCTAAGACACTTCATTTTACTATCGGTTTTATATATTACTGAAAGAAGGCAGACATGCACTATTTGTCACATCTGCCTTTATTTATTTTCAATCAAATACTATCAACGTTTGATAAACTTACCGGTTACGGTAGCATTGTTGCAGGTAACCTGATAAATATACACACCACGAGCCAAAGAACTGAGGTCGGCCTCGATAGCAGAAGTTGTGTTACTTACCAAAGTACCGTTGATACTATATATAGCTATATCGGCAACCTCGGCAGTATAAATAGTACTATTAGAAATATATACAGCTATATCATTCAGAGTCCTATCAACCGAAGCTACGGGAAGATCCGATTTTTTGTAACGATATATACCACTCACCGATGTTCCAGCCCAGGGAAGATCATAAATAGCCGTATAGATATACTCATCGTCCGAGTCTACAATGAGAGGTGAATAATACATCTTGCTACCATCATTGTTATTGATATTATAAGGAATACCATCAGAAATATTCATCCAAGTCTCGCCCATATCGGTAGTATAGTAGAAACCACCTTGTTGCAAGGCCACATACATGCCTTTTTCGTCACTATGCATAGCACGTACATTGGTGTCGTACGAAATAGTATCGGCATGACCCACATGACCCCATGTGCGACCACCGTCCTCGGTGTATTCGAGGAAAGGAGTATTGGCATTATAGTTCATAATAGCACGACCACAGAATAGTCTGTTATTGACAGTTGTAGAAACACCCATGAAGTTGCTATCGTTACGCAACAACTCCCATGTATAATCTGTTTCGTTAAGACGATAAACAAAGTAAACACCAAACAAAAGCAACTCATTGTTGTTTTCGGCCATGTTATAGAAACTATCGATAGCCATACCATCATCCTTAGCACGAGTCATCGCAACACCATCAATATAGTACTTGAGCGACTCACGATCGGTCATAGTCCAAGTTTCACCAAAGTCCTCGCTATAGATGACACCACCGCCACCAAAGTCAGCGAGGAAAAGTTTATTCTTGTAATATATAATAGCATAGCACACATTATATTGAATAGCATCTTCAGTAAGATACTCACTATACATATAACCATAGTTGAGCACCTCCCAAGTAATACCATTATCGGCCGAACGAGCCAAATTGCAACCCTCACCGGCAGCAATAATATAATCACCGGCTTGAATCATACGATTGTAAGCATAGTCTTCTACATCGGCCTTAGTCCAATTCAATCCGCCATCTTGCGAATAATAGATACCTCCAATGTAGTCGAAATGAAAATCGGAAGATATAAGATTTCCATTCTTTGCCACAAAGATGTTTTGTGCAGCCGGAAGTTCTTGTATCTGCTCCCATTGTTGAGCTGATACTACTGTCGAAAAAGAAAGTGTCAGCAACAGTACAACTGTTGTGAAGAATTTTGTGTAGAATTTCATCATAACAAATTTTAGTTATTGTGATTAATAAATATTACAGTTTTTTACAAAGGTATATTGAGTATAGCATAAAGCCAATTAGAATTGGTTAAAAAACATTAATATAGCAAATACAACATAATTAATAATAAACAGCTAAATGCAAACTCAAATCTCATTTTTACAAAAAAATAACTATCTTTGCACAGACCAAGCGTAATAGGCACAAAAGCCTATACACCCAGCAAAGGAGTGATGCTCGAGTGGTTGAAGAGGCACGCCTGGAAAGCGTGTAGTCGTCACAAGCGGCTCGGGGGTTCGAATCCCCCTCACTCCGCTTCTTAAACGGCTGAAAATTAACAAAACACAAGATTTTCAGCCGTTTATTTTTCCCAAAAACACACTCGGAATAGGTTAAAAAAAAGGTCATAATTGACGATTTTTGACGACTTTTGCAGATAATTGCCGAAAAAAAGTGCGCAAAATGCGTGCAAGAAAAAAAGAGCAATAATCTAAACCTTAGACAATTAGCTTTTTTAGGGTAGTTAAAATGCATGCAAGTTTTGATAGGACTTCATGGTGACCGACTTTTTACCTATGGCAAAAATTAAATTTTACCTTGACACAAGGTCATCGAAAGGAGAAAAACCTTCGCCACTCAAGTTAGCGGTTACTCACAATCGTAGTACTGCTTATGTTCCGTTAAATGTTCATTTGACGCCTGAACAATGGGATTCAAAGAAAAACCGGGTAAGAACTCATGACAATATTACAGCGGTAAATTCGCTTCTAACAATGAGAAAGTCTGAATATGAAGCAGCTTTGTTAAGACTAAGTTGTAATGAAAACATCACTCATTTAACAGCGGTTCAGTTGCGTGATAAATTAGTGTGTTTGTTAAATCCTGAAATCGCACAAGCGAGAGCAAATGAGAACACCTTTGAGCAGTGCTTTCTTCGTTTTGCAAACCACAAAACCAAACGAACACAAGAGATTTATATGGCGACATATAAACGATTGGTAAACTTTCTTGGCAAGAAATTTAAGAGTTTGACTTTTGAGGATATAAACAAAGAATGGTTGCAGAACTTTGATGATTTTCTGGCCATGACAGCACCGTCGGCAAATGCAAGAAACATTCATCTTCGCAACATTCGAGCAGTCTTCAATGATGCAATTGATAATGAGATTACGACCAACTACCCATTTCGTCGATTCAAGATAAAGCCTGAGCCTACAAGAAAACGCAACTTGTCGGTAGAAGCCATTCGTAAAATTTTCAATGCCGAAGGATTAGAGCCTTGGCAAGTAAAATACCGAGACTTCTTCAAATTGACTTTTATGCTTATTGGAATAAATGTAATTGACCTTTGCAATTTGCAAACTTATGAAAATGGTCGTGTTGAATACATACGAGCCAAAACACATAAGCCATACTCTATAAAGGTAGAGACCGAAGCGAACGAAATAATTCAGAAGTATAGTGGAGAAAAGCATTTACTCAACTATCTTGATACTTACAAAAATTACCGTTCATTTTATATGAATATGTGCAATGGATTGAAAGCGATTAAACAGCGATTAAACGATATAGATGACGGAGTAACTATAAAAGAACTCACAAGTTATTGGGCACGACATTCATGGGCAACCTTAGCAGCCTACTTGGATATTCCCAAAGATACCATAGCAGCTGCATTAGGTCATGGTGGTAACACAGTAACAGACATCTATATCGAATTTGATATGCGAAAGGTAGATGAAGCCAATCGTAAGGTGTTAGACTATGTATTATATGATAAAACCTAAATCACAAGGTAGAAAGTTCCTTTGAGTAACTGCGACATTCCGTTTTCTGTGAATGTTGCAGTTATTTTTTCGCAGAGGTATTTCTTGCCATTGATATAGAAAAGAGAACGCACATTCGGAATAGTGTCAGCAATAAACGAAAACTGATATTTCTGTTTAGGATTTATTTTATACTTCGCTTGAGCCATAACACCTTTTGAAAAACGCA
Organism: Bacteroidaceae bacterium; assembly: GCA_017410245.1. GTDB lineage: Bacteria > Bacteroidota > Bacteroidia > Bacteroidales > Barnesiellaceae_A > Barnesiella_A. The sequence goes on along the minus strand of JAFQRE010000042.1, from coordinate 91,281 downwards.
TAGAGAAATGAGTGATAAAATAAGTCCAATTCTCACGAATGGTAACCCAATCGATTGTAGGACACGGCAGTTTACCGGGATTGTTGTTCGCACCGTCCCAAAAGGCAATGTAAATCTTATCGAAGTATTCAGATTTTTCTTCCTTTTCTCCGTTAGCGAGTTGTTGCATAGCCAGAGGTTGATATATAACCACTTCATCGCTATCGCTCTCTGAGGATCGAGTTGCGTCAGTCGATTCGTCTTCATCATAGCTTTCAATATCAAGGAACAAACAGTTTCCTTTACTTTCCTCAGTTTCGTCAATCCACGCAGGCACAAAATCGAGTTCGATAGTATTTTCTAACTCGTCATTGTCATATTTACTACCGAAAACATTTACAGGTTGGAGAACACAAATGCGGTCGTAAATATCATATCCCAAAGAATTAGTTTCGACATATTCGTTACGAATACATCTTATCACAAAGTTCATATCCACATCTTTAGCATATAGCACCTTGTGGATTCTATCTCCACGCCCATATCTACGCACACGAGCATAACCTTTATTCGCAGCGATAAGAGCATCGAGTGTATCATATTCAACACGATTGGCGAGAGTATCTTTGACAAACCAAGGGCAAGAATAGAACTTCCACATATTATGCTCACACTCTTTGTATTTAAGGTTAGCTGATTCGATATAATTACTTTCATCGTCAGTAGTCACTTCGGCAGAATAAGAGTCAATAATCTTATCAATAAGTACCGGCTTAGCTGAAGCAAGCACATTGGATATAAAAGAGAACTTGACTGACTTTGCCCTGTGGTCGATGTCGAACTCGCCACCGATGAAGTATTCAAGTTTCTCAAAGAACTCCGTTACGCTCCAATGAGGCAAAGCACGAGCAAATTGAGGAATATTCCACGCATACGGCAGAGTATTGCAGATTAAGAGATAACGCAAATCCTCACGGCTGTTCCATTGCGATACATCGCAAGAATAGCCAAGAGCCGAGCAAATACGCTTGACGAGAACAATTAAGTAAGGTTGGAACGACAAACCACGGCAATCCTCGTGATAAGAGTATTTACCATTAGAGTACACCACTTCGTTTTGAATATTTCCCGAAGAATTATTTACCCACGGCAGAGCGACAGCCTCTTGACCATAGTATAGTCCTTGCCATTGCGACGCCGGTTCATTTGGAAGAGTCGAAAGTGGATAACTTCCTAAATCGAGTTCGTTGATGTAAATATCATCAAAAGTGTCGTCGAAGTTCTGCTCCGAGCGACCTTCAAGAAATTGCGTTTTCACTTCCTTTTCGTTAATCTCTACAATCGTGATAGTACCGGCAGAATAGAAATTGATGTCAGAGATTTCGCAATCAAAGACAACCTTTGATTTGTCTATGTCGGTACGATTTATGTAGCCGAAGATAGCAATATTTTCGGGGCAACCACGTAAAGGGAACGTAATGGAGAGCGTATAGCTGTCCGAACCTGTGAAAGAGCGATTTTCAGCCACGAACTCAAAGGAAGTACCTTTCTTTAATACAGCATCTTTGCCGTTGATAATGATTTTCATTTTCGTTTAGATTTAGGAGATTTGTTTCTAATAAGTTTGTCGTATTCGTCCTGAGCCTTTTTGATACCATTATCGCCTGTAATGGTGTTCACAGTAACAAAAGGTTCATCGAGCCTTTCAGCGAGACGCTTCATGATGTGGGTGTACTCACTATTCTGCTCCACTACGATAGTAGGTGCAGATTGAGCCACCAACTGAGGAGCGACAGCCCTTGACACATCGACAGAACGGAGTGAGCCGATAGTGTTAGTTCTTTGAGCATAGTCAAGTGCATTGATAAGAGGACGAGCCACCGGGTTTGCGAGCAACTTTTGCGAAGCTACCCATTCTCCTGCGTGAACCACGCCCACCTCTTCATCAACAGCACCTTTGGGAGTGAAACCACCCTTAGCGTAGCCTTGAGATTCCGATGCCTGTTGTTGCTTTTTGATAGCAGCAATCTGCAACGCACCGGCTGCGACAGCCATAGCTGCCGCTATCGGAGCCATAACGAAACCGACCACCGGAATAGCAGCTGCCGAACCATAAGCATTTATAGCGTTGGTTGCGGTCTGTGCTATTGCTTGAATGACTTGCATAGCAAACATTTTCTTGTTAGCCTCATTCTTCGCCTTAGCGATTTCTTTTTCCTTTTGCTTTTCGAGCTTCGCCACCTTATAAGAATTACCCTCAGCAAGAGATATTTCCTTGTCGTAACGCTTTTCAATCGCAGCAGTCTGTATTTCCAATTCCGACTGCACGATAGATGAAACTTGTGAGAATATCGCACCCATACCCGACATTACAGTGTCGAACGATTGCATCACAGCCTTACCGGCTTCCGATTCGAGCCATTCAGCAAGTTCAGCGTTAGCCAATTCAAGAGCATTGCGATTATCCTCTACGGCAAGGAAACCATACTTCTTTTGCAGAGCGAGTTTCGCTTGTTGGTATGCTTCCTCAATGCGAAGTTTCTCTTCAGCATTGCCTTGCGTTGCAGCAAGTTCAGCCTCATATACGATTTTCAGATTAGCAAGATCGTTGTCATAAGCGTTCTTGCGTTCATTAGCGTTTAGCCCGAAATACTCATTTTTGAGGTCGTCTTGCGATTTTTTTATAGCGTCCTGTTGCTTCTTCAACTCCTGTTGTTTTTTGAGAGCTGCTTGATATTGGAAGTCAGCGAGAGCCTTTTCAGCGTCCATTCGTTCCTTAGTCCCCTCTTTTGTGAGAGTAACCATATTACGCAAATGTTCTTCCTCAATACGAGCGATAGCCTCGTTGTAGGTATCAATAGAATATTGTCCGTCAATGAAGAACTGCTTCGCTTCAGCAAGTCGCTTGTTGTAGGCATCCTTTTCAGCTTCAAGAGTCAAAGTAGTGTTAGTGTCATTTTGCTTCTTGACAGCCTCGTAATATTGTGCCTCAAACTGCAACTGCTCATTAGCTGTTGCCTCTTTGTGGTCTTTCAGTTTCTTGTAATAGTCCACTTCGATTTCGTTCATTCGCTTGGTGTAGTCGATGTACGACTTTTCACCTTTAGCGTATGCGATGCGATTCAGAGCCTCTTCACGCTCACGCCACTCCTTTTCAGCCTTGAATCGGTCTTCAGTTTCAGTGTTGGTATCTCCACCATTGCCCCCTTTGAAACATACACAAGGGAGTTTGCCACATTTGGGGCATTTCTTGGTATTTCCACCACCCGAACCACTATTCTCATTCTTGACTAAATCGTCAGCAACTTGTTTAGACAACGTATCGTTAGCACTGCGATACTGAGCGATTTTGTCATTATAGTCCTCTCGTACCTGGTCGATGTATCGTTTAGTGATAAGATATTCAGGCTTTCCCTCAAGCGACATCCAATCGAGCAACATCAACTTGTTTTGGCGAGTATTGCCATAAAATCGGCTATCTTGCGAGTTCAAAACCATATCATCAAGAGCTGCATTGACCATGTTGTCACGCTCTTGTTCAAGTTTAAGAATTTCTTGTTCATTCGATACAAGTTGTTCTTGACGAGCCTTAGCACGAGCCGAATTGAGAATGCTTGTCGTCAGACGATCATACTCATCGGCTGCATTACCGGCGAGGATTGCTTCAGTAGAGAGATTTCCGAAGTAGTCGGGATATTTCTCTTGGAGTTTCTGCACAGCAGAAGTTCTCTCTTCCAAACTACGCTTTTGGTCTTGTGAAGCCTCATAGAGCAATTTAAGCGTAGTCAATTCTTCGAGCGAACTTTCGTGAGCCTTTTTCTCTATGTCAGCCAATTGTTTTTGAGCAAGAGTAAGTTGTTTTGTGCGAGTAATCCACAAAGCAAGTCCGGCAACGATAGCCGTAATAGAGCCTACAAGCAAACCGATAGGCGAAAGTTTGAGCGTGGCAGAGAAAGCCTTGAACGCAATAGTGGCACGAGTGATATTTCCCGAAAATAGAGCCGTTGTTGCGGCAGCGAGCAGAGTCACTGCACGCCATGCCACCATAGCCACCTTTGCGACACCTTGAGCCACTGCGAAAATCTTAGTCTTGATAGCAGCTGCATTCACTGCAATAGTGTATGCAACGATTGAAGCCGTAACCACGATTATTTCACCTTTATATTTGCCGATAAAGGTGATTAGCGAACTCATTACTTTAAGAATGAGTGTTGTTGACGAAATAACATGCTTCATTACAGGAGCAAGTTTCTCGCCGAGTTCAACGGCAAGTTCAGTCAATCTCTTGCGAGCCTTGTCAAGCCCTGCTTGCACCGTATTGTTCTGCACATTGAACTCTTTCGTTACTGAAGTGGCCTCTTGGAAAGCCTTGTTAGCGTTCTCTTGTTGCCAACGCACAGTATCGACATTGCCGGCGAGAGCAGAGATAACAGCCGATGCTCTTGCTCCCTCTTCACCCATATCCTTAAATACAGGAGCGAGGACATCCATACCACCGAGTTCATGCAGTCGGTCAAGCAACATCAAAAGTCCCTCGTTAGTGGAACTTTCCAAAGTAGCCTTGAACTTTTCAAGGTCAAGACCTGTTGCTTGTGCGATTTTGTCCGTTTCCTTAAACAAGTCCATAATAAGCTTTGACAATGCCGTAGCCGACATTTCCACTGCTTGACCTTGCGAGTCAAGCACAGCTGCAAATGCCATAAGTTGTGGGATTGTCATACCAGCTTGCGCTCCCACACCGGCAAGTCGTTGCGAGAACTGGGCGAGGTACGGAGCAGACGCCGTGCAGTTCTGCGACAGCTCATTGATAACCGAGCCGACAGCGAGCAAAGAGCGTTCCGTACCGAGTCTTGCTTCATCGCCGAAAATGTTTGTAAGTTTAGAGAGTGTAAGCGTCGCACCATCGCCGAGGTCATCGAGAGCCACATTTATTTGGTCGGCCGCTTTCACGAACCCAAGCACATCTTCTTGTGAGGTTTTACCAAGGCGACCGGCTTCTTGCGCGAGCCGATTAAGATCCTCGCGAGAAGTACGAGTATCAATCTTTTGAAACTCTTGGTTCAGGAGTGCCACCTGTTCGGCAGTCATACCTGTAAACTTACGGACATTTGCCATTTCAGCGTCCATTTCGGCATAGGCATTCACGGCAGAGCGACCGGCCATAACCACACCGGTAACAGCTGCGGCACCGGCTGCAAGCGTAGTTTGCCAATCGTTCATCTTTCGGTTGAACCTTTCCCAAAAGGTTTCACCGTTACGCAGTTCCCGGTTTACCTTGTCAATCTCAGCCCTCACTTGCTTGATGTATTCCGTTTGGCGTTTCCAAGCCTCCGAGCCTCTTTCAAAGTTGTTGAGTTGCTTTTCAAGGGTTTTCAGTGTTCTTTGCAGTTCCTTAGGAGTCGCCTTGTCAAGTTGCTTCAGCACTCGTTCCACTTGCATAGTGGCCGACTCCATTTCACGGATTTGTCGTTGCGTAGTCTTCAGTTCCTTACGCAATTTATTGAGTTCCATTTTGTTACCAGCCTTAGCTGCTTTAGCGATAGCGTTTTCAAGATTGAAAGCGCGATTTCGCAGTTCTTCGAGCACCTTTTTAGGTTGCTCGCCGTTCATCGTCAGATTTACTGACGCATTAGTTGTGTAATCACTCATAGTATTTTGATTAAAAGTTTAGTCAAAATTAGGCTGAAAATATGGCTACATAAAAGACAGATTTACAGAGAGATTACACACATTTTCAAGCACCGATTTTTACAAAAGTTCACGCATTGTAAAGGCTTGAAAAAGTTAATTAGCTCGTATCGAGCTAATTAAAGGGATTGTTAAGGGCTTGCCTTTAACTGCTGTCTGCAAAGACCCCCCGACCGCCCTCAATCGCCCGACCGAAAACCGATTTAATTTCGTATCGGAATATGTGCGGTAAAATCGCTTTTGTGCGAGCCGAAACCACGAGGCACGATGTGGTTTCAGCGAGAACAATAGCACTCCTTACTCCCTTTAGGGGCTTAACAAGGGCAATGCGTATTGTCTTGGCGTGCGTAGGCAATAGGCGAAGCCGTACTGCAAGAGTAAGTGTTTTGTGTCAATACCGTCGAAGCGTGGTGAGGAGATAAACGCAAAGGAGTAATGAAGCCGAAGAGAAGCGAAGGTTGATTTACGGAATGTAGTGCAATCGTGCGAACCTATGCCGTCTAGCAGAGGAGCAATGAAGCCGGAGCTTGTGTAGGTTTCACTGCGTAACGGAATAGAGGCATAAGCCTTGGCGGTTGCAGACGACAAACCCAAAGGGAACGCCACTCCTAAAGTATGTGGCACAGCCCAGCCGTTCGTTAGTGCCAAGCCATAGCAGAAGCCCAACCAAAACAAAAAGTGGACTACTCTCACGAGCAATCCACCTTACACACATTCAGAGATATTGAGGGAATTTATTTACGAAATTTCCAAAGTATAACGAAGATTATTATCGCAATGACAATGGCGATTATAATTACTATTGTCGCATCGGGAGGCTTATACACCGAAATCGTATCACGATGTTCGGAACTTGCCGACGAGTGGACTAAGTTAGATGCTAAACTATCCTGTTGCAGTGTGTCGGCGAAGGCACGACTTACTGCGTTCTTTTCCCCCTTGACAGTGGCACTATTGGCTTTGATGCGATAACGATAGGCAATCACAGCAGAGCGAGTATTGACACTATCGGGGCAAGGGGCTATCAGCACAGGTTCGGCTGTAATATCAAAAGAGTCCAACTCTATTGCCATAGAGGAGAAAGCCGAGTCCAACTTGCTTGTACTCACGCGTATATCCGTCGTGGCGATTGTGTTGGCATTAGCCGAACCCGAACTTGCAATGTTCTTTTTTGAGTGGCACGAAGTGAGAACCACGAGCAAGAAGATGATTGTAAGATTTCTCATAACGGAAAAGATTATAAATCGTTATACTCCTTATGTGCATCGAAACAGGGACACGCTTTGTTGGCAAATTCACGATGACCATGTACAGAGGCATTAGGGAACTGTTGCCGAAGTTCGGTAATGAGCTTCACGAGCGACGCCTTTTGTGTGTCAGTGCGAGTGTCTTTAGGGGTTTTGCCGTCGGTCGCAACGCCACCGATGTAGCACACCCCGACAGAGTTTTTGTTTTGCCCTATGCAGTGTGCCCCAATTTTATGAAGTGGTCGTCCCACATGCACCGAACCATCGAGGTAAACCACGAAGTGATAACCGATATCGGAAAATCCTCGTTGCAAGTGCCAACGACGAATATCAGCCACGCTGAACGCTTTGCCCTCAGGCGTAGCCGAGCAATGAACAATGATTTTATTGATGTTTCTCATAGCGTTTAAGATTTAGATTTGTAATGATAATCGATACCGAAAAGCGCACCCACGAAAGTCAAGATTTCGCCAAATGCGATAAGAACCGAGGAGTCGATGACACCGAGCGGTGGCACGACGAAGCCGGCGATAAGCAGACTGCACCCGATGACGATCATTAAGATTGCCGAGAGGAGTTGCACGAGGTGATTATTAGCAGGATTTTTCATAGCATTAGGCTTTAATCATGAAGGAAATAGAGAACGAAACATTGACTTCGCCACCATTCATGAAATCTTCGGGAATGGTTGCGGAAATATGGGTGCCTGTGACATCCGTAAAAAGATACACTCTTACCCATTGCATGGTATCTTCGTAGTAGATAAATGCTTCGGGAAGATTCTTTTCATCAGCAGCTGCGACAGGCAATAGAGCCGAAATAGAAGCATTATCAGCGTCGATGTAGGCACGACCGACAATAGTACACAACGAGCCATGCACGACACAATTGCCCGAAATAGTGTTCGAGCCATCACTTTGAGAGAATGGGCGTTCTTTGAATTTGAGTTCATTGATTTGGTTTTGCAAATCAACATGGTCAATCGTGCCGTTCGTAACAATCAGCCCATTCTGAGCCACGCGAACAAGAATGTGAGCGAGAGTATCTTGATACACGAAACTGTTTGAATTGATATGGCAAAGTCCAACTACATCAAACATTCGGAAGTTGCCATATTGATAAGAAACGGCACGACCGATAAGCATGCCACCACGCACCAAGTCATAATGGCCGTCTGCCATGCTGTACTTGAAATAGTTGCCGGCTGGCGAAGTAATGCTTGAAGGGTCAATCGTGATTCTACCACGAGGAATGGGTACAACCGAGACACGATTGTTGAGCGTGTTCAAATTAGACTTGGCATTATACATATCATCGGCTAAGGATTGAACAACACCGTCAGTCGATTCAATATAGCTGTTCAGTTCTTCGAGCTGAGTGTTAATTTGAGCCACAGCGTCTTCAAGTGCAGCCACACCCTTTTTGGTGGCATTGAGGTCAATTACTTGTTGAGCCCTCATTGCCCCTGCTCGTTCGGTGGTGGCTTGTTTGATAAAGACTTGGCTTCTTTGAGCCGAGTGCAATCCCGAAATAGGATTGAAAAAGGCATAATCAGCCAACACATTATTTCGGTCAGCATCACCTTGAGCGAGGTTTGTCAAGCAATTACCCATTTTCAGCAAGTTGTTGTAGATGTTTGTCAACTTGCTTTGCTCTTGTTCTGTGGTGGCAGCCGAAAGTAGGTTTGCGATTGCTTGTAGCAGAGAGCCGACTGTTTCGGGAGAGATACTTCCTTGTTCCGTCTCATTACGGAACGCAGTAATAAGCGAAGTGAGATTTGTAATGTCTATCATAGTATTTGAGATTAGAATTATATCGCAAAAGTATGGTAGAAACTTCGCTCACTAAAAGACAAAAAAAGCCCACTCCGAAGAGTGAGCCAATCGTGCGTTAAAACGCTCGTTTTTACTTCAGCTACTCTGTACGTCCGTATGGTCGCGGCACTACTGTACATTTCACGCAGTTTCCGTATGGTCGCGGAAAGGGTATATTTTTCAACTGCTCGTTATACCGAAACAAAGATATATAAAAAGTCAATTAGAACAAAGTTAAAATATATTTTTAATGCGTTCTACGGAAAGTTTTGTCATCAAAACTATCGGCTATTATACCTTGAAACTCGCGACCGAGGTTATCGGCGAAGAAATCACGAATGTTCATCACAGATGAATAGTATTTCTTAGAGAACCACCGGCGACGCTTGCGTTTCTTTTCACGACCGATGTCCCCGGAGTTTCCTCGTGGCGTTTCTTTGCCAGTGCCGTAGTCTTGCCAAAGACCATATTCGAGGAATGCTTGCGAGAGTCCGACTTCAAAGAATCGGCCGTCAGCACGCACCGGCAAAGCCATTGGCGAACGGAGCAAACTGCGAGTGTCTATGACATCGAGCAGTGTGATTTGTTCTTGCCAAATTTTCAGCATAGTGTCGTTGAAAGCAAGCACATATTTCTCACGCTCTTGTTGTGCCTGTTGTTGTGTCATTGATTCCATTCTTCAGAATTTAAGCGTAAATCAGTAAACACATCAACAGCCACTTGGAAGTAGCAACAAGCACAGCCCGAAAAGAAATATCGGTCAATCTCGTTGAACGATATGCGAGGGTCAAGGTAAATGCAGTTTTGTTCGAGTCTTGTTCTTTCAAGGATCAAGCGAGACATAAACTGACGGAACAGCTCACGCATTATCTCCATACATTCTTGGCGAGCCGTCATATCATCAATCTTATGACGCATAGCGAAGAATACAGTCTTGACTCGTCGGGTGCGAGGAGTGTTATTCAGTTCGGTAAATCCCTGAGCGATGTCCGACACAGCGACAAATGCCGTCGAAGACTGCATATTGTCAAGCATCTCCTCGAATCCGTCAAGACCACTTACACGGCAGAATGTGAACTGCTCCTTTTGAGCGAGTCGATTTTCAGCCGTAAGGTTTTCAAAGAAACCTACGGCGTCCCAATTGAAATTCTTTTCCATATCTATTTCGTATTGTATTTGCGATAAAGTTCTTCAGTTTCTCTTGCGATAGCATCAAGTTCGGTCAGCGCACGCCAGCAGTCCATAGCCAAGACTTCCTTTTCCTTTGTGATATCGCCTTTGGTCAAGGCACGGATTTGAGCGTTCATCGCGTCCTTTACTTGCTGAGCAATGCTTTTGGCGTTGCCGAGCAAGTTAGCTTCCGGGCCACCTGTCTGTTGAAAGAAGTGATGAAATGTCTTTGCAAAATACTGCTTGAGCGAAGCGAACCAGTAAAATGTTGCAATTCTCTCTAACGGCAGTCCTTTAGAATTCCAACCGGGATAAAGTACTTTCATTATTTCGTCAATGAGAGAATCATCTTTCGTATGGAGATAGCCTTGATAGAGGTTGTCGCAATAGATATACTTCTCGAATGGGACAGAAAGGAAATCCGACGGCAGAGCGGTATATTGACCAATGCGCGATAGTCTGACCGGGAACGATGGAATTTCATCAAGCCACTTCAGGGCTTCAATAGCGTCGGTTACTTCAGTAACCGTAATCATAAATTCCTCACTCCCGAAGCTCAGCACAAAGTTGTTGTCTTGGCGATACAGGACTTTTAGCCCACACCAACGCAGTAGGCATAGCGTGCGAATTTCTGCCGACGAGTAATCATCGGCAAGCAGACCGAACAGGTATCGCAACTGCTTATCATCGAGTTCGTGCCACCCACGAGGCACAATGAGATTGATTGTTTTCATCAGAACCAATAGCCTTTATTTTCTTTTTTGTTTTCAAACTTAGGTGGCGAAAATAGTTTTGCCGTGTCGGAGTTGTGCCACTCAGGAAACTCTTCAGGATTGTTGCGAATGAAATTGACGATGTCTATCATCTTTCGTTGATTGATTGGCTTGTCGTGAATGAAGTCCACAATTTGTGGTTTCATTCGTGCGACGATCCAAGCATAACTTTCATTCGCAGATGTAGCAAGGGCTTGTTGTCGTAGAACAGCCATTAACTCGTGAGAGAAATATTCTTCAGCGAGAGAGTCTTCGATATCGAGGACCTTTGAGCGTAATTCAAGGTATTTCTCCCATCGATGTTCAGTAAAGCCACAAAGCGACACAAGGTCAATGTTGGGGAACAGCGTAGCCGTGAACCATCTACATTGTGCCGAAGCAGTCCACGACTGCATTTGTGGAAGTTGGTTGAGCAACTGTTCTACGGCCTTATCACGCATGTCTAACAGCGAAGCCATGAGCCGTTCGACACGCTCCTTTGAAGCCGGAGCTACATTCGTATTGCTGACAATCCCGAAACCATTGGGCGTAAGCACAAGGTCGAGTGACGGAACAGCACAACGCACAGCGTCCGACACCACGATTTGCGAAGCAAGCATTTTGACGACATTCATATCGTCAAGAGCCACGATTTCGACAAGCGTATCTTCGCCACAAATCTTTTCTATCAGCCACTGCTCCGAGGCAATGAGCCACGGAGTCAGTTTGTCAAATAAAGGCGTTTCACCCTTAGCAGTCGCAAATACATTCGGCATAAAGCGACGAAGCATTTCATCATTCTTTATCAGTGTCATTGTCGTTAGGTTTATTGTTACTATTAGCATTGTTTTTATTGGGTGTCGAGCCTCTCGACGTTACCAATTTGGCATCACGATTTTCATCAAGAGTAGAGAGCATAATAAACGGACAGTCGGGATAAGCACCTTTCCAACCGTTAAAGCGAATGATAATTCGATGCACGGCGAACAGAATATCGTGATATGGCTTTTGCAGAGCCTGAGCGATAGTATATAGTTCACGCTTATCCGAGCCTGAATTGTTCGTCTGCGACTTGCCCGGCACTGAGCCGACAAGGTTAGAGTGAACACGCATCGTAAAGCAGAACATATTCACGGCCTCTTGAATGTCCGTTGACCAATCGCCACCTTCCTTGTCATCGTCAATCTTGGTGATTACCACATCGTGTTGCACATCGCCGTTAGGATTGACATAGAAGGTGGAGAACCACGCCTTACCAGCGTTTTCAGCCCCGGTAAGGAAGTCCAGGATTTGTTGCTTCTCCTTGATGATACGCTCTTGTTGTTTGCGTCGGTCGGTGATGCCCTCTGCCTTGAAGATTGATTCCCAATACTTATTGGAGATTTCAATCTGGTATTTTATGGGAGCAGAGTTTTTGAGCTTTGCTTCCTTAGCCATACCGATAAGCTGCTTGATATTATACCATTTACCTTTGAATAGCGAAGCGTAATAAGGAATGGGATAATAAGTGCTGTCGGGCGTAGGCACACGGCTGACGATAGCAAATTTGCGTGCTTTCGTCTTCTTTGCCAACCGAGCTTTGAGGTCGGCAAATGGAGAGGCCGAGTCAAGCAGTTCGATTACTTCGATCTGCTCACGGCTTGCGATATTGTTACGCCAATTTGCATACAGCACTTTGTCGATTTTGCCCTCATTGTTTGCAGGAGCAAAACGGCAGTAGCACGCCTCTTTGCGAAGCAAGCGAACAATCTTTGTGCCGTCGGGATTGAGAATGATTACCGAGACAGCAAAGCCGAAGTGCTTGAAGTCTTGCGACACACCGAGGTAGTAGCTCGCTATGTCGTTATCGAGGAAGAAATCCTCAATCTGCTCTTTGTGTTGTGGCGAGCAGTTTTCCGATTGGTACACCAATCCACTGCCATAACACACTTCGGCATTAAAGATTTGGCAAGTGGAAAGCGTTTCGTCACTCTCAATGAGATTGAGAATGTCGAACGGCATTTGATTGTCGCCACCCCACGGCATATATGAAGTGCGGTCATCGACAATCGTAGGCACTATGTCGCCTTGTTCACGGAACACAGCCGAGCTATCTACTTGGAACGCTGCCTGAGCATTGAGTATCGGTATGTTCTCTACCGAATTAAATTGTAAGTTGTTCATAGTATATGAGATTTATAAGAATACTTCCATTCCATTGATACGGAAAATGCAGACATCACGCACTTGGCGTATTTGTCGGCTTGTAAGGAGTTTCATACGACGCACACCCTTATAGAAATCATATCGAAGCGGAATACAATTATTCCAGTGCTGTATTTGACCGTCTTTCGTCCAAAGCGATATGTTTACAGGGTCGCCGGCTTGAAGCATTTTCCGTAGCGTGCTTATGTGTACAGAATTAGCCATTAGTTAAATGTTTGATTATAAGGTTCGGTAAATATTCCGTTAGTGTCCTCACGGAACGATTTCATTAGATGTGGCGTTTTCATTGCAAACTGCCAAGTAAACTTAACCTTGTTAAGTTGTTCATCGTTGTCGCTAATTTCGCAAGTGCTGTCGGTAATAATGACATCATGCAGTGTGTCATTCAGCCTTACGGAATGCGACATTAGCAGTTGTTCTACCCAATAGGCTTCATCGCTTGTCAATGGAGCTGACTCGACTTCGTAGGTTTTATCCACCGATTGGTCGTAGAACAAATGCCGTCCACCTACCACTGCCGTAGAGCGATTGACCTTTGTTGTAGTGGTAGTGATAGCATTGAAATATGCTATCTCGTCCACATTAAAGCAGTTTTTGAAAACAAACGACGCATCGGCTTCTTTGTCCGTGACATAATAAGTGAAATATCGGTTGTTGAACTCTATCGCAAACGATAACAGTTTAGACACACTTGCTCCACCACTACGCAATAGCATGAGCAGTTGCGATTGATTGATGATGATCTGCGTAACGCCCAGGTCGTCGGTTATCAACCTACGCATCGTAACAGTCTTGTTGGCGACTTCGCCATTCTCCTGTTCATATACGCAATGAGCCTTTACCTCGCCACTATCCTGTCCGTGAAGTAGCCATATATAATCAATGGCATTTCTCGGCACACGCTTCGCTGTCAATGTCGATAGGAAATTATATGAGCCAAACAATGCAGGATTCGTGTCAAGTTTCAGCGAGCAATACTGAGTATTGAGATTGAACTGACCGATATAAGCACCCTCGGCAGTGTTGTAATATACCGTGAAAGCGGTAAAGACCTTGCCGTTGGCCACCATATAATTTTCCAGCACCTCGCCGATATTGACAATCGACACCTTTCCATTATAGGCATAGAGCATTGTCTTGAACATCTTTGTCAAGCCGTCTTCCACCACGATTTCGATTTTTGCCTGGTCGGTAGATAGTTCGATGTCGCCAATCTGCGACGAGAATACAAAAATTGGAATTTCAGTAATTAAACTTGTTGCCATAGTAAATAAGTTTTATTTACCACGAAGTTACGGCGACGACAGCGAGTATTAAAAGACACAATTTAAGGCAATCTTTCGACTGCCTTAAAGAGAGAATTGAGAAAGAAACTCCCGACTATTCGGGAGCTTTCTGTGTTCTCATTTTGTACTTTCTCGACATCGCGTAATAGCAATTATAAGCGAATGTGTTGAGAACAGTAAATTCATCTATTTGATGAAGATAATCTTCGTCATCAGCGTAATGTTCTTTGATACGACTGACGATTTTCATTGCGAGAGTGAACATTTCGTCCAATTCATCTTCAGTGAATTTGTAGTATTCCATAATCATTCTGATTTTTTGATTGGTGATAAGATTCTTTTCTTCCATTCACCCATTACCAACTGCACGAGCAGGAAATTGTGGCGATAGATTTGATTGTCAAGTATGAGATTACGCCAATTGTCGTATCTCTCCATAATTTCTTTGACTTTGAACGACGCTTCAAAAAGTTCGTCAAGCTCTTCTTTTGTGAATTTGTCTAATTCCATAATCTGTGATTTTATATTGTGTATGATTCAAATGTTTTATTGTCTATTACGGCAATGCGTAGTGTGTAGGGAGAGTGATAATTTTCGCGTACTATCTTTACGAACTCTTCTTCATCTCTCCAGCAAAACCATAGTGCTTTTCTCATTGCCTCTACATCGTCATCGGCATAAATTATCCAGTAACATGATTTTGTGTAAACTTTGTATTCGTTCATTGTTCTGTGATTTTATTGTGAAACAATAGCCACAAAGGGCAAAAGAGGCTTACGCCTCCTTTGCTGCTTCGGCTTTAAGAATTTGATAATCTTTGTTATAGATTTCGGCATCGTGATTTTTCTTGAGGTACATCATGTATCGGATAGCCGATTTAGCTGTTTTGCAACCACAGCCCACATTGTCTTCGGGCTTCACGCCACGGAAGTAAACATACCAGCGACCGAATGAGGGCTTTACGCAGATGAGCTTCTTTGAAGATACCACTTCAGAATTTTCCGATTTAACCACTGCCACTTCTTCCACTTTTACTTCAACTTGTGGCTCGGCTTTAGCCTTGCGTGAGCTTTTCTTGCTAGCTACTTTAACTTCTGAATTTGCAACTGTCTTTGACATAACTTTTGAGATTTTGAGATTAAAAACTGTTCGCTGAGAGCGATTAAAATTTACGAGCAAATCAGGGCATGCGTCAAGTGTAGATAAGGCACAAGGATTTACTGCAAACAATACTCTCTGCAAGAGGAAGATTTTTCTGTAAACTTGTCTTGTCCTTTTGCCCGGAACGGCATGCTAACTTCGCTCGGTGAATTTCTTATATCGCAACAGCACGGAGCAGTGTATCAAAATCGGCACAAAAAGTTAGTGTTGCAGATGTATTCAGATGTGTAGCGTCAAAGTAAAAAGCTGCGCTAACAATGCCTACAAGAGCAAGTGTGGAATGTGGCTACGAGTGGCTTCAATCGAACGGAGAAAATTCGAGGTATCAAGGAGCGTTGCGTAAAGGATAACACTCAAAGGTGTGGTATTACGACCGAAAGAATATTGAGCCGACAATGGGCCGTGGGCAGATCAGCAAGGTTGTCCGATAAGTACCCCAAGAAAGCGATGCCAATCATCAAAGATAAATTCAGCCGTAGCAAAGAAGAGTGTGCCAACACGATTGTGGCGATGAAATCATAGTAGAACAATAGAATACTAATACAAAATCGAGTGGCAGAATAAGCGACGATATAGAGGCGAAAAGTGGCACTATTGCAGAGTGATGACCGTAGTTCGGATAGCGAAAATGCTCCCGGCACAGCGTTGCCCGATAGACGAAGAACAATCATACACTATATAACGGATATTAGCCACAAAAGATGATCTTGATTTTGGAGCGACAAAGTAGAAATGGAGTTGCGACAATAGTAATCTCCTTGACACAAATCAGCCACCGAGTAATGGGTTTGGAAATGGAAAAGAATCCCAATCAAAAGTATGGAAGAAAAATGCACTCAATCAGCAATAGAAAGCAGAGCAATCGATAAGGCAAACGGCAGAATGAATGGTGCGAGAAATGATGTGCGACTGACCGGGTTGAACAAAAGAAAAGGCACTTGCTTGAAGCAAGCACCTTTGAGAAGGTGTGAATATCTATCTTTTACATCAGATAGACATACATTGTATAGATGTCGCCATTGAACAATTCTTCGGCTTTGAGAGCTGCTTCTTCATCATTGCGAGCTTCGACTTCGTAAGAGTAAACTTCATTGTCAAAATCCTCAATATCCACTTGGTAAAACTTCATCGCACGAGGATTAAAGCGAGAGCGATTATTCACTGAATTGTTATCGAAACCAAGATTCATTACCGATGTTTGAACTGAATGTGTCATATTATTTTACGATTTAATGATTTAACAATAATGTGCTTTCGCACTTGATTTTTACGCGCAACCAAGTGGGTATGCAAGTGAACAGGCAGTGACACATCTGCCGTTAAACATCAAGGATTATCTCAGATAATTTACTACCCTTTAGGGCTGGAGAAATTTCGGATAACTTGCAGTGTCCTTGTGTAGTGAATGATACCCGAACTTTGCGTAGTGAAATATCAAAGTGTGACGAAAAGCGACAGCCATTGTATCATCAAATCAAGCTGTAAAATAAGACATAGTAATGGAACATCGAGCAGTGTTGAATTGCCCGATAACGATAAAAGAAAAGCCACTCGGCTCGCTCCTTGTGAGAGTCAAAACCAAGTGGTCTTATATGAGGATTAAACTATGTTTACCGAAGTCGGTTGCGATCGATAGAACAGCCAAAGCCAAGAATCAACGGCACATCAAAGTATGTCTATCGTAAAAGATAGTTATTTCAATAATTTTGTCATCTTGTCAATACAACGCTTTTTTTGTTCAAGGTTTGGGTGAACATATAAGTTTAGGGTTGTGCTTATATTAGCGTGTCCCAAAATTACGCTCACCGTTTTATAGTCGCATTGGCTTTCAATGCAGCGAGTGGCAAAACTATGTCGCAAACCATGAAATTTCAAGAGAGGAATTTTGAGGTTTTGTAAAACCGATTTATAATAATTGCGATATGTTCTTGGTTCGGTAGGCTTGCTTTCGTTAGTAAGCACAAAGAAGGTGTCATTAACAACTTTCTTCAACGGCTTTATCACTTTTATGAGTTCCTTTGAAAGTGGTATTTCTCTAATTGAATTTTGCGTTTTAGGTGTTGAAATGATTAGTTCTGTTCGTCGTTCTCCATTTTCAATAATGTAAATGCGTTCAATGGTTCGTTTTACATTGATTATGCCTTGTGCTATATCAATATCTTCCCATTTCAAAGCACAAACTTCGCCGATACGCATTCCTGTATGTAGGCAAAGCAAAATTCCGAGATTGCGAAATGTGAAATTTTCGGCAACAAAGTTTACTAATTTACGGTGATTAGCAACGCTCAACACCTCAATACTTGTCCGTTCTTGTGTAATTGGATATTTTATATCCCATTCACGATGTTCCATTGCTCCAATTTTTACACCAAAACGATAGACCATTTTCAGCACAATCATAAAATCTTTTACTGATTTTTGACTTAGCCCTGCATTCAGTTTGTCAAAAACAAACTCTTGCACATCATTTTCTTCTATAACTTTTGTCTTATCGCCAAAAGTTGGTAAAAGATGATTTTCAAGGATAATTGCATAGGCTGAAATGGTTGAAAGTTTTACATACTTTCGTTTTTCCTCTTTCCAAAGAGAGGAAATTTCTCTAAATGATTCTATTTCCGTCATATTCTAAATGTTTATAGTACATTTATAATTTACGGATTGGAAGTCCTTAATTTTTCGATTAAGCGAGGGCAAAACGAAATTCATTCCGATTTTGCCGAGCGTGAGAAAATTCAAGGATTGAAAAACCTTAATGTACCCAATTTGAGATTTGGTGAGTATTCTGATGAATGGAGTTTGACAGAATTGCAAAAAGTAGCAACTATTTCTAAAGGTTCGGGTATATCAAAAGACCAACTTTCAGAAAATGGCACTTATTGTATTTTGTATGGTGAATTATATACGAAATATAATTCGGAAATTATTTCAGAGGTTTATAGTAAAACAGAATTAGATGCAGCTAATTTGGTTAAAAGTAAAGAAAACGATGTGATAATTCCATGCTCAGGTGAAACTGCTATTGATATTTCTACAGCTCGATGTGTACCATTTAATGGCATTTTATTAGGTGGAGACCTAAATATAATTAGGCTTAAAAATCAGAATGGAGGTTTTTTCGCCTATCAATTAAATGGCAAAAGGAAAGTTGACATAGCAAAGGTTGCTCAAGGAGTCTCGGTTGTGCATTTATATGGAGAACATCTTAAACAAGTAAAGATAGCATATCCTACATATTCTGAGCAAAAGAAAATTGCGGACTTCTTGTCTTTACTTGATTCTCGTATTGCAACCCAAAACAAGATAATACAACAACTACAATCCTTAATTAAAGGGATATATGATAAAGTTTTTGAGGACATTTCAGATTATCAAAAACTATCATCGGTTTGTACGATACAAAAAGGTCAACAAGTAAATGGCGAAGAACTATCTGAATTGGGAGATTATTATGTAATGAATGGTGGTATTGAGCCGTCAGGTTATTACGATAGATATAATACATACGCAAACACAATCTCTATAAGTGAGGGTGGAAATTCTTGTGGATATGTTCAATATAACAATGTTCCTTTTTGGAGTGGTGGTCATTGCTATACTTTACAAAACATTAAAGAGGGATATCACAATTTATTTTTATATCACTACCTGAAAGCAAGAGAGAAAGAAATAATGGCATTGAGAATAGGCAGTGGTTTGCCTAATATTCAAAAGAAAGATTTAGAAAAATTTATTGTTCCTATTTTACCATTAGAAACGCAAGTAGGCATAGTTGACGGTATCAACAAAATTGAGACAAAACTCAAACAAGAAAAAGATATACTTTCAGCCTATCAAAAGCAGAAAGCATATCTATTAAGGAACTTGTTTATATAAACATATTGGAGAGCAGGAATTTTTTCTGCTCTTCGTATTTTATAAGAGCTAATTTCTCGTTTAAAAGTTTTTCTTTGAGGGATTTTATTGTTGTAATAATCCTCTGCTGAATTAAGATATCGGGTATTTTTATTCTCATTTTTGTCAAAGTAGACAACACTATATATGGAGTATTGCCTACATTAACTTCTTGATTTATGCGTTTAATCAAGAATGTTTCAAGATAATATTTAATATACATTACATCAATGGCGAATTTATCTAATACATAAGTTCGTTGATATGCATTAAACTTACCATTGCAGTAATGAATATAACCTAAATTTGCGCCATTGCCAGAAATTAACAATGCTTCTGTATCAAAAGCATATTCATCAATTCTAAAAGTTTCTTCTGCGCAAGTAAAGAATGGATATTTCCCGTTTACAACCATAGCATTGGCGTCAAGTTTGCCTGTTGTGATAGAACAAAGTTCTCCTAAATATTTAATGCTATAATTATCAAAACTAAATAAGTTTACTCTTATCCCTTTAATTAAGGATTTAATTTCTTTCTTGTTCCTTCACTTCCATAGTAATCTAATACATAAAGAGGGAATGCACTAAGAACTGCAACTTCAGGACATTTTTTATTAATATGTTTTTCTAATTGTTTTGAGAAAATTGAATTTTGGTCAATAGTTGAAAGAGGCAAAGAAAATACGTCATTTACAAGATAATTTGCTTTTGATAAGTGTGCAGTAATTAATTCTTTCCATACGGAAGTTGTATAAGAATTTAAATTAGAAAGTTGTGGTTTGCTATCATTTGCAACAAATTGCTTATAATGAGGCTCGTTCTTACATTCATTTTGTTCGGCACAATTATTAATGTAAGGACAATTATTTCGTTTACATTTGACGGTTAATGCCTTAAAACTTTCCATATCCTTAAAGTGTCGAATTGCTTCAACCATCGGATAACTTATATAAAGCATGCCATTTCCAGTTTCGTCATTAAAGAATGATAACATGTCAATTATTTTATTGTCATCGGCTAAAGTAGAATGAGCATCATAGTCAAAAAACAGATAAATATATGCAAAACTATCTCTATTATAATTTTTTAGAACTTCTGCATTCTCAGCACTTCGTTCTTTGAGTAAATCAACTATATCAAAGAAGAATTTACCTTCCGATTTTATTGCTCGATAAAGTTGGTAAATTTCGGCATCGTAGACACACTTTATAGCATGTTTCTCTCCCAAGAAATTAGATTCTAATTTCTCAACAAATTTGTGTTCTGTTCTTGCTCCCTCAAATATGAACAATGTTTTTGCCTTATTCTTCATAGAATGCCCCTGCTCTATAAATTTTTTCAATATTATGACCAAAACGCAAATCTTTATCAGTACAATCACACAGAGCTTTTATATTCTCTCCATTGATTAAGAAGTTGCAATCAGGGCGTAATAAATCATTTGTCATCAAATATGTATTGTGTGAAGATAGAAATATCTGGCAATCTATTTCAAACATATATTTACATAACTTGAATGCAAGATCAAAATGATAAAAAGCGTCAAATTCATCAATAAATACAAATTTAGCATCATTCATTCGTTTCAACCAAAAGAATAATAATTCTAAGGCTCTTGTTCCTGTTGAAACTGTTGTATTGAATAATATCGCTGAGTTTCCAACCTTATACCATAATTGTTTATCACCTTTTTGAGGAGTAATGAAATCAAATTTCTGACTACTTATATTTTCCAAAAACTCAGAAAATTCCGGGACTAAGTCATTTGAGATAAAATATTCTTCAATGTTGCCATTGTCTTGTGTCTCTATACCGATAAATTCTCTAACATCAAGGCATCTAAACCACAACATTTTGTTTGCAAATTCTTGCATTTTTAGAATGTAACTATCAGCCCCTAAAGGATAGTATGTTAGGAGGAAATTCACAACAGAAATATTGTTGGCACTATTTTTGAGATTCTGTGTAATTATTTCGTCATTCGGGAAATATTTAGTTGTGATAGTAAACAGATTATTTTCTCTATTAAAAATCATTTCTCCATCAACTACAAGCTTTTCACTAACGAAGATACCCTTTTCCTTTTTTGAGTAAATATATTCAACTGTTTGCGAACCAAACTTGAATGTATATTCAAAGGTTACAGGCTCATTAACTGCACCTGCATATACGAAATTGTCATAGTAATCTCTTTTTTTTGCTTTCAATGGAGCTAAATGGTATTCAATATCAAATATTGCTAATCCAATATTTGTTTTTCCTGAACCATTAGGTCCATAGATAATACCATTTTTTACTATGCCGTCTTTTATGACATTCTTATTAAACTCGTAATTACTTGGATTCGATAGATCTAATTCTATACGATTAGCAAAACCTCGATAGTTAGTTACTGCGAATTTAGTTAACATAGTTTTCTCCTTTTTAGTTAGTTTTCCGGTACAAAGGTAATAATATTTTCTTATCCGTAAAAAAATTACGGCAATAAAGTGTAAAAATTTTACGGCATAATAATAAAACGAACCACGCAGCCATAATGTTCAAATCTTTTATTTTGAATCGAAGATAAGCAATCCTTAATGGTCGCAATTACAAATTGGTTAATTAAATCTATTCCCGATTGTTCTGAAATTAAATATCTTGAAAAAATAGCTGATATATATCAACCGCAAACAATACCAACGTCAGCACTTAATGATGAGGCTGATTATTTTGTATACGGAGCTAATGGTATTATTGGCAAATACAATAAATACAATCATGAACTTTCACAGATATGTATTACTTGTAGAGGGAATACCTGTGGGAATATAAATTTCAGTGTTCCAAAGTCTTGGATAACAGGTAACGCAATGGTTGTTAATACTGATGAATATACCCATATCGTAAATAAACGATATTTATATCACTATTTATCCACAATTAATTTTACTCCACTAATATCGGGGTCAGGTCAACCTCAGATTGTAAGACAACCGTTGGCAAAACTAAAAATTCCTATACCTAAATTGGAACACCAAAATAAGATTATTGAAGTAATTGATACGTTTGAATATAGAATAGAGATTGAAAATAAATATCTCCAATCTCTATTATCTCAGAAAGCCTATCTACTCAGTAATCTGTTTATATAAACATTTGCTGAAGTAGGTATTGCTTTTGTTTTTCCAACGCATTTAGGTAATGTTCTTCAATTCCAATCTTTGTTTCAAATGCTAATATCTTTTCTGATATTTCTTTTTGCAAAGGTATTTCGGGAATAGAGATTGGAATATTTGTTAATCCCTCAAATGATAGACACAAACGAACACTTCCCTCTAATCTTTTATACATTTCGTGCTTAAAATATTGTGTAAGAAAGAACATTTCTAAATATTCAGGCAATACATTTTTCTTCGCATGAAAGCAAATGTACATTGGGCTTACAATCCCCGATTCATATTGTTTTAGTCGTGCTATTGAACCGACATTTATACGAGCTGGATTATAAGCAAAATCATTAGTTCGAACAATCTTATAGTTTGTTACATCTTCACTTGCAACTGTTCTATCTTCAAATTGTTCTGATTGTTCAACGAATCCCAATTTGTTACTAACAGAAAGAACATTAGTCTCTTTGTTTGATTTATTACGATTTGAAATTTGGGTAATTATATCGCCAATTTTATAGTTATAATGCTTCCCACAAAAAGTATTTTCTATAATTGCGACCTTTAGTTTTTTCAAATCCTCAATTATCTTGTTTTGGGTTGTTATGCGTTCTTGAAGTTTTGATAGTAAATCAACAATTTTTCGTTGTTCCTCTTTTTGGGGTATTCCAATCGTTACCTCACTAAAGTTTTTAGAACTAATTGAGTATATTTTGGAGCCTTGAGCTAATCGCCTAATCTTATGATGAAAAGGCATAGAAGAGAAGGCATATCCTTTAAATCCAATTTCTGTTGTATTTAATTTATCTCTGCCATGAATTGTATGTAACCCACACACAACTTGTTTGTCTGAACAATCATAAAATTCAATGGGTTTAGCAACCTCATTTGTATCTTCAGAAGCGTCGGCAAATGCAATATCTCCACTTTTACATAGAGTGTAATTTTTAGGCTTAAATTCCGGTTTAACTGAGGGTAAATTGTGTTGCTCTACATTTACAAGAGTTGGTAAACCAACATGAATTAAGCCATAATGTAAATTTAATAAATCGTTATTATCATAGTCCAATTGTTCCCATGACAAAGAATTTGTTGAATAAAATTCAAGCAAATCAGAACATTTGTATTGTACCCAATCTTCCGTAAACTCAGGAAATCTCAAATTAGGAACATTCTGTTTCTGATTTATCACACGCTCGGCAGAGTCGAAACAAGATTCACTTTGCTCTCGCTTAAATGATAAATTGGGTACATTTGGATTTTTATTTTGTTTATTGTCTGCCATAATCATTAGTTTACTTTTAGGTTAAACATTAAGGATTGCAATTAGTCAACTAATCCAAGTTCCTTTAAGTAAACTTCAATTTGAGCGTCAAGTTCTGCACGCTGTGCTTCAAGTGACTTGATGTCAGCCATTACAGCCTTGATGTCGATTTCTTCCTCTTCCTCAAAGGTGTCAACATATCGAGGAATATTCAAGTTATAGTCATTCTCTTTGATTTCATCAAGAGAGGCACAATGGCTATACTTCTCTATCTCCTTGCGTTCACGAAAAGTGGTAACGATTTTTTCGATATGTTCGGGGCGAAGTTTGTTTTGAGTTTTGACTTTTTCAAACTCTTTGCTTGCGTCAATGAAAAGGATATTGTCATCGGCTTGACGGCACTTCTTAAGAACGAGAATACAAGTCGGGATTGATGTGCCATAGAAAATGTTAGCAGGCAAACCGATGATTGCGTCAATATAGTTTTTCTTTTCAATAAGGAATTGACGGATAGTTCCCTCTGCCGAGCCACGGAACAATACACCGTGAGGAGCGACACAAGCCATTGTTCCACCTTCATTGAGGTGATGAATCATGTGAAGAATAAACGCAAAGTCGGCTTTGCTTTTTGGTGCAAGTTTGCCGGGCTTACTGAAACGGTCATCATTGTTGAATTTAGCGTCGGCACTCCATTCTGCCGAGAATGGTGGATTTGCAACCACAGCGTCAAATTGGGTATCGCCAAATTCATCGTGTTCAAGAGTGTCGTTGTTCTCAATACGGAAGTTGTGGAACTTGATGCCGTGAAGCAACATATTCATACGACAGAGGTTGAATGTTGTCGGATTTTTCTCTTGTCCGTAAATATCTTCAGCCTTACCATTACGAGCTGCACGAATCAGCAATGAACCACTACCACAAGTAGGGTCGTAAACATTGCGTAGGCGTGTCTTGCCTGTGGTTACAATATCTGCAAGAATTTGGCTTACTTCCTGAGGAGTGTAAAACTCACCAGCCTTCTTTCCTGCACCGGCTGCAAATTGACTAATCATATATTCGTATGCGTCGCCAAGAATATCAATCTCTTCAGCTGCATCAATACCAAAATCTATTTCATCAAGAGCAAGAAGAACATTGCTGATAAGAGTATTTTTGTCATCGGTAGTTTTGCCAAGTTTGGGCGAAGCAAGGTCGATATCGGAGAAAAGTCCGCCGAAATCTTCTTCGCTGTCTTGACCGAGAGTGCTATCCTCAATGCGTTTTAATGAGCGTTCAAGAATAGGAAGAATGGTTTCTTTCTTCTTGATTAAAGCGATAACCGATGAGAAAAGAAATTCGGGTTCGATAAAATAACCAATAGATTCAAGACATTGGGTTCTCACTGCTTCTTGAAGTTCAAGATAATCTTCATCGTCGGTAATCTTCCAAAGTTCTTTGAAAGAAACTTCATCATCAACAAGAGCATTATCGGCAAAATGTTCGATTTTTTCTGATAGATATTTATAGAATATAAAACCAAGTGAGAAGTACATAAACTCACCGGCTGACATATTTCCTCTTAAAGTATTAGCAACAGTCCAAAGTTGGTTGCGTAATTTTTGTTGAAGTTCTTCGCTCATATTATTGTAGTATTTTGTTTTCTTCTAAATTAGTTTTGCCATTTGAGGCTTGTTCAAAAGCCGTTCTTAAATCGTCTAACACGATACCATTGTATGAAAAATATTTACTGCCTTGGTACGCATTAGAAGGAGTTCGCCTTTCTTCAGGTAGAAAAGTGCCGACAAAGGGTGATAATTTATATATTCGTCCTTCGTATTCAATTGAATCATCACTCGCCACTTTTACCTTCAGATTAGTTGGGATAAATGTAACATATTCACCCACTTTGATATTGACCATACTGAACTTAAATCGCCCTCTTTTCTTGTGTGTAGGCACTTCAGATTTACTTCCGTCTGTGTTTGACTGAATTGGCTGATTATCTTTGTATTCTGTTATCACAGCATCATCTATTGTCGAAGCTATATCTCTAAAAATGTCAAGAGCAATATGTGGGTCTACATTAAAAAACTCCCTATTTTGTCTAATTCGTAAATCGGTCAATCGGTCAATGGTTTTATGCACGAGTTTTTCAACCTCATTAAATTTTGAGGTTTTCAAAGTCGCAAAAATTTCAAAGGGTAACGGCACAGCAGTATTGTCGAGTTCCTTAGAACGGATATCAACGGGTCGCGTACTTTTACCTATTTTTACCCAATCTTCTCGGAAACTTGGGTTAGTCAAAATATATACATATCCGGTTTCTTTAGTTTTCATAGGCCGTATTATTCCCAAGAGAATGTGTTAATAATTGACATTAATTGTTCGGTAACTCGTTTGATAGCCTTTCTTGTTTTGATAAGACCAAGATGTTGCTCAGCAACTGCTTCTTGAATAATTTCGGGTTTATGCTTTTGCAAATAGTCATATTCAGCTAAGTAACGTGCGAGTACATCGACAGGAATATTTTCGGTTTCCGAAAGATCTTTAATTGCTCTTTCTCGCTTTTCTTTAACATAAGCATTAAGCTTTGCTTCCAAGTCCATAGAACCATCAGCTTTAGCACGCTCAAAGTTTTCTCGGTCATCGTCCACATTTTGTTGAATGAAGCCGTCGATGAGTTTTGCTTTGTTACGCATTTCTGCATCGTTAATCATTGTATCAATGATGTTTTGGCGTTTAACTTGGTAATCATCGCTTGACGGATTAAGGTCAGCAATAAGTGCAAGAATATAAGCCACATTGATAACATCACTATGAAGTAATTCCAAGCAGAAGTCGATATCTTCAAGAGTTTTAGGCTCTCCGTATGGTTCTTGTGGTTCAGCAGCAACTCCTGTTGGCTGTTCAGGAGTAACAACGCCCAATGCAATATCAAGATATTTACTCTTGAAATCATTAAATTCCTGTTCAGTCATATATAGGCTTGAATCTTCGGGATTATATTCCTCGTAGATTTGAATTTCAGCCTGTTTCTTGATGATTTCACGGAACGCTATAACGAAATCACGCTTGTCATATTCGCTTTGCAAAGTATCAACCAATTGAGGTTTTGGGTATTTCTTCAAAAACTCAATAGTCAAGTCGTTAAGTTCTTTTTTAACCTTATCAAAAGGCTCACGCAAAATATCTTCTATTGGGCAGTTATTGCTAAATAGCTTTATCGAAGTATCTACATTGTCTTTAAGATTACGGAAGCAAACGATTTTACCAAAGCGTTTCTTCTCGTTAAGCACGCGATTTGTACGACTGAATGCTTGTAACAATCCGTGATATTCAAGTTTCTTATCGACATATAGAGTGTTCAACTTTTTAGAGTCGAAACCTGTTAGGAACATACCCACCACAAGGCAAATGTCAAGAGGTTGCATATCGGGCTTTTTCTTTTTCATACGAAGATTTATGTCATCGTAATAAGCACTAAAATTTTCAGTGGTGAAAGCTGTGCCATACATTTTGTTGTAATCGTCCATTATGGCTTGCAACTCATCGGCTTGAACTTTGTCGTTTTCAAAGCCTTTATTCATACCTGTGTATGCGTCATCTTGATTAGTGTTTTGTCCGTAAGTAAATACTGCACTAATCTTTATTTGATGGTTAAGGCTCTTGAAAATCTTGTAATATTTAATCAACATAGGAACAGACTGCACAGCAAATAGTGCGTCATATTCTCCGTCGAATGTTGATTTTTTGAAATTGTTAAGAATAAACTGAGCAATTTCAGTCATTCGTCCCTCGTCATCATATTCGGCAGACACATTGCCGGTATAATATTCAACCAAGAAGCCGAGTACATTTTCATCAGCAATAGCATCTTTTATAAGATACTTATGCAAACAGTCTCCAAATATTTCTTTGGTTGTATGTCCGTCAACAGAGTTCTCTACAAATATAGGAGTGCCGGTAAAGCCAAATATTTGAGTATTGGTAAAGAATTTCATAATATTCTTATGGCTATCTCCGAAATGGCTACGGTGACACTCGTCAAAAATCATAACAACGCGTTTATCTTTGACCGAAAGCAGTTTATTACTGTAATAGTCTTTAGATACGGCAGTGTTAAGTTTTTGAATTGTTGTAATAATGATTTTGCTATTTCCATTGAGGCGTTTGATAAGTTCCGAAGTGTTGTCGGTATTATCTACAGCACCTGGTTCAAATGCTTCGTATTCTGATTGTGTTTGCGTGTCAAGGTCATGACGGTCAACAACAAACATCACTTTGTCGATTCCGTCTATTTCAGAGACTAATTGAGCCGCCTTAAATGATGTAAGGGTTTTACCTGCTCCTGTTGTGTGCCAAATATATCCGTCTTTGTTGGAATTTTGCACACGGTCAAGAATCTTTTCAACGGCATAGAATTGATAAGGTCGTAACACCATTAAGCATTTGTCGCCCTCGTGCATTACAATATATTTGCTTATCAATTTACCAAGGGTACATTTGTCGAAAAACTCAGCTGCAAATAAGCTAAGGTCATTAAATGCATTATTAGAAACATCAGTCCAGTTGAAAGTAAACTTATAGCCTTGATTTGGATTGTTGGCAAAATAGCGTGTATTCACACCATTTGAAACTACAAATATTTGAATGTAATCAAATAATCCGTGGTAAGAAGTTTTGTGATATCGCTGTATTTGTTGATATGCTTGTTTTAGCTCAATACCTCTTTTTTTCAATTCGATTTGCACAAGTGGCAAACCATTGATAAGCAAGGTTACATCATAACGACATTTCTTGCGACCTTCAACGGTTATTTGATTGGTAACTTGAAATTCGTTTTTGCACCATTGGTTACGATTTAGAAACTCTACCCAAATACGTTCTCCGTCTTCAGTTTCGAGGGGATAAAGATCACGGAGTTTCTTTGCTTTATCAAAACGAGTTCCACCCTCTAAGTGAATGAGGATTTTTTCGAATTCCTTATCTGTAAATTGAGTGCGATTGTATTTCGCAAGTTCTTTTTGGTTATGCTTTTCAAGTTGAGTCTTGAAGTTAGCAAGCATATTGCTTTCTTCACGAATCTCAACGAACTCATAACTCATA
Source organism: Bacteroidaceae bacterium (assembly GCA_017410245.1). Taxonomy (GTDB): domain Bacteria; phylum Bacteroidota; class Bacteroidia; order Bacteroidales; family Barnesiellaceae_A; genus Barnesiella_A. The sequence goes on along the minus strand of JAFQRE010000042.1, from coordinate 62,591 downwards.
TTTTGCAAGGTCTTTATCAGACCATTTTCTAATGCAGCTTCGCTTTGTGTTGTCATATCTGCTAAAAGCAAAGAACCCCTCGATAGCTACCGCGAGCCGACCAAAGCTCATAAAACCTATCAAGGAGTTCCTGTATGTCCCACGCCTTTACAGGGCGTTATTTGTTTAGTTTCTCTGGTCTAATGCGGTAAGAGTTAGTTTAGATAGCAAAGTTAATAAAATAAACCGAAATAATAAGCTCAAATGCTTAAAAACATATAAGTTTGCGAAAATTGCAAAAAATATATTTCATAGTGAAATGATTTTTCAATGAAAGCTTTGTGCAACTGTTAAAAAGTATTTATCTTTGAGGTTAAATAAATTGAATATGAATAAAATAAATTTAGTAGAGGCTGTAGAATTATTATCACAAATAACAAATGACAATCAATCCGAAGAAATTTGGGACATATTTTCATCAATAAATGGTGGATTACTATTTCCAAGTGATTATTTACTAAAAGGAGGAATTTTATATCGGGCTTCAATTATCGAACCTAATGAGAATATAACATCAATAGATAGATTAAGTTATAAACCAGCACATCTGAATACATCATACTTAAGAGCAAGTACCCCAAACAACACTATGTTTTATGGTATCTCAGCAAATGATTCAACGAATGGTCTTATAGGAGCTTTAGGAGAAGTATGTGAGTGTCTTCGTAACCCAAATGCTGAAGAAAAATACTACAAAGTAATAATTAGCGAGTGGGAACTAAAATGTGATATAAGTACCGCAGTAATTTGCGATGTATATGGTGATAATAGATGTCATGAGATTAGAGATTTGTATTATCAAACGATACTAACAGAGGAGCAAAAAATATTTGCAAAATTTATCTCTGATGAGTTCAAAAAAGAGGTGAAACAAGAAAGAGAATATAGAATTAGTGCAATTTTTGCGGAAATATTGACAAAAAAATATGCAAGTATAACATATGAAAGTACCAAAGCGATAGATTCAAGATTAAAAGATGTTTTATGTGTAGCATTAACACCTGAAACCGTAGATAATTGTTTAGAATTTAGAAGTGCAAAACAAATAGAATTTGATTATAAAAAAGGGATTGAGTGTATTCTTAAGAAAACCAAAGAAGCAAAGTGCTTAGGTGGAAATAAGATTGCGTTTTACAGCACTCCACTTGAAGTGTAGGGCATAATCTCACGATGTGGGAACTTCTCGCAACCGATGTAGAGCGTATCGAACGCGTCTGTTCCGTCGGTGCGATGTTGTAGCAGGTCTTCTTCTGTTTCGGCTAACTTTTCGCCACCTTTGTCCTTACGAAAACCATTGCGACCACGAGTAACGCCGGCAGACTGAACAGCAAGAATAAGGTCATCATTATTCTGTCGGTTGAAGAATGGCATTAGGCGTTGTTTGCCAGCAAACCCTTGATTTATCAAGAGGTATTTTTCATCGTGTCGCATAGGATTGCCGAGATACACATCTTCTACTTGCCAGCCGTGACGTTCAAATTCGTGGCACACTACCCAGTGGAAATCTTGCTCGTTTACAGCATAGTTTGCACCGAGTGCGGTAGTGTCGTAATAATAGACCACCGTCTTATTTTGATGATTGGCGTAGTAACGACAAAACTCCTCAATAAGCGCAGGGATTTTACGCTCGAATTTGACATAAAACGACTTTATTATGTTCAATCGTCGGCCATTAGGCTGACCGGCAACAATCCAGTTGATATTGGCATTGTAGTCCATACCAATGCAGATTGGAGCATGAGGATTGACATCAGCGTCAGCACGGCAGTCGAGCAAGTTGGGATTAAAGTCATAGCCGAGCGAATCGAGGTATGCGAAATCCGAGGCGTTGTATTTATGACTTTCTTTCATCGATGAATAAAATCCGTCTTTGGCTATTCCGATCCTCTGACACAGAATAGAGGTTTGGAAAGTCTTCGGAGTGAGGTCGCGTTTCATCTGCTTGATGTAGTTTTCGCCAAGGAGTTGCAGATTCTCGATAGAAGAATACTCCTTGTAGTAAACAGCGACCGAACGCATTTTATTCAGATTTGTATCGAGGCGACGAAGGTACGATTTGAGATAAGGGGGAACAGCCACACCCTTTGCGTTAAGGGCGCGAATACGCTCCTTAGTTCGCCATATCTCATACACAGTACCCTCAATGGTGGCGATAAGTTCCTTATCCATTTTGTCCTCATAGTGCAAGAACCACGAGCCTTTCTGAGTCTGAGGCATATCCGAAAGAATCATCATCGAGTGATTGCACGAATGATGACCGAAATGGCTTTTTATACCACCATTAGCAGGAAGCGTTTCATCTTTAAGCCGTTCATAATCCACGAACTTCGCTTCATCGACAAGAATCCAAGAGAGCGTCAGCGAGTTAGACGAGCCGGGTCTATCTTGTGAAATGATGATTGCACACGAGCCATTGTAAAAGGATATGACATGCTCATAGTCCGACGGCTCGATGATAGGCTTAGCGAACGATTTGGGTGGGCGACGACCGACGACATAATGAATGCCATTGATAAATCCCCAACGCTTCCAAGCAGCGAAGAGTCCTGGGAGCGTATTAGTCAAGCCATGCTTGAAAGTAGGCACGACTATACCACCGGTAGAGCCGGGCATTCTCTGCATATTACGAAGCACGAAAGGCGACGCAATGGAGTCCGTCTTACCAGTACGACGGCCGGCGACGATCACGGTAGTGTTCGCCCCGATTAACTGCGTCAAACGCTGTGGCGTGTTGAAGTAAACGGATTTATCATTCTTGCTCATTGTCGTCTTCCTTATTTTGCGGTGGGAATAAAGATTCTTCTTCGAGGTCAGCTTCTTCGTAAGTGATGTCCTCGATGTCGATAGTTTCAGCGCGATACTTATTAAGCATAGCCTTAATTTTATCGTTGATGTTCGGGATAGGCTTGATACCGAGCACCGTAGGGTCAGAGGTAGCAGTGAACGGCTGAACCACTATCATTTCGTAAGGCACTGCCTGTTCATCTTCAAGGTCAATGCGATTATACTTCGCATACGACGAAGCTGCTTTCTCCATAGTCTTGGTGTCTTTACGCTTCTTCGCCATTTGGTATGTTTCAAGAATCATTTCATTGTAACGCCAACGATGAAAATCCCTGCTTGCAGTGGCAAGTGTAGGGAGCAGAGTCTTGACAATGGCGAGGTCGGAATAAGCCACGACCTTTGAAATGTCGTAACGGCTTAGTTCCTGTTCCACGAACTGCCTATCCTTAGCATCAGGATTGGCAATACACCAATTATACATATCACGCACACGAAGCACCTTATCCACAAGTAATTGCGGATATGCTTGGCGCAACTCGTCCTCTTTAGTAAAGAGGTCGGAGCGACAAAGTTCAAGTGCGTTAGGATAAGCCATATAATTTACTTTTAAGTTAATTATCACTCGTCATCTTCCATGTCGAGTAGATTCTTGTGAGTGTTTTCAATCGCAAGAGGAGAACCAACTTGGGCAAGTAGCATTTCTTGGTGTAGCAACTTCACTTTAGAAGCTGCTTTACCACGATAATAGCGTCTTGAAACTTCGGTATCTTTCTGCGATATGTCCCAGCGAAGCTGTTCAGGGGCAATATCAAGAATGACTGCCATATCCGATATTTTGAGGTATATGGAAGCGAATTTCTCTATTTGGTCAAGTTGTTCGGGAGTGTAGTTCATATCAATCAGAGTTTATGCGTTGCGAAAAAAGGTCGTTCAGTGGCACGGAGTGATTGGAAATAAGGTCATCGACCTGGCTATGAAGCGTAGCGAATATTTCCTTATCCGTAGTGATGAAAGCAGATTCAGAGCGATTTCCTCGTGTTAGGTTTTGCGAAGTGACGACGCAAACCGTATCGCCGGCTGTGGATTTTACCAATAAAATCTTGCTGTGATTGTCAGCGAGGTATGTCCGCTCGATAACTTGCGTAATGAACGCCCACAGCTTCAGCGTCTTGTTTGTCGCCTTATGGTCAAGAACAAGGTGGAATGCCTTTACTCGCCCTGACTTTTCGATAAAGAAAAGGCGACGCAAAAACTCTTCCGAAATGGAGAAAGAAGTTTGCCACACTTCGGCTTCTCCCACCTGTTCAAGAATCCATTCCAATACATCTGCCACTTGCACAGCGTTAGAGAGATAAGCCTGATACGACTTGTCTCTCAACGGCTTTAATACAGAGTCTATCGATGTGTTGCGTTTCATTTTTTCTTGGTAGTTTTCTTTTTAGAAACTTTCTTTTCCTCTTTAGGGAACTCCGATTGCGTACCCACATAGTGGTCATATTGTTCCCAATTAGAGTGCAGACGCTTGTCGAGTTCGATAAGTTCTTTAAGGAATGGATAACGCTCACTGTCCGGGCAAGTGCTATCTTCAGTCGAAAGAGAGCGGAGTTTTAGATGCACTTCACGCATACGCTGCACAATAGAAAGGTTCTCCACATAGAGAGCCTGAATATCGTCGGGAAGGTCATCGTGGTCATCACGCTTACCTTTCTTGAAATCCTTTGCAGGATTGTTCTCTTCAAGTGAGAAATGCTCTTGGGCGATAACATCGACTTGCTTCTGCATTTCCTCGACTTGAGCGTGTGTGAGTGCTTGAACACGGAAGTTGTAATACTTCCGAATGTTATACTCTATAAACTCAGCCTTTCGGCTTGGGTTCGCCATTATGTTACGATACATAATCTGATTGCCCGAAAGTTTGAGCAGATACAACGCACCGACAGTGTAGTCACGCTCGTCGGCAGGAGTATCGAGCCATTGCTTAATAAGTTCGGTAAATTTATTGTCTGTTGCCATAGTATTAAAGTTTGTTGTTTATTCCGGTAAAGAACACAAGATTTTTGCCATGCTCTTCGAGCAGTCTTCTCATCGAGGCAAGTGTTTGCCCTGTGGTAACGAAATCGTCGAACACGATTAAGTTAGCCTCTTTCGGCAAAACATTCAGCGTAAACACAGCATTCATTCGCTGTTTGGAGCGACACGAAGCCACATCTTCGTAGAATGGAATGCCGAGCTGTCGGGCGATCACTTCCGAGATACGAGTTGCAAAGTTCTTCGTCAGATGTCGGCGTTTAGGAGTGGTCACCACAGCCCAATTGCCATTAGGCAGATTGTAGCCGAGCATTTCCTTTATAACAGGAATAATGCTGTCAGCGAAGAACTGCACCATATCATCATCAGCCTTTATTTCAGTAAGCGTGCGACCATAAAGTGACTTTTGCCAAATGGAAACAAAGTTCACATTTGAGCGTCTTGTTAGACGCAAACGATAAGTAAAGTCGCACCTTGCTTCCACCGATTTGTCCCATGCTTTGCGTTTCTCCTCGACAAAGATGTCCTTTTGAGACGGCTTGCTTTCTGAAACAGAAACAGAGCCGACTTCAATTTTAGGAACGACAATATCGGTCAGGATTTCGTTCAAATCAATCAAGTCAGCTCCGTTATCCATAGTAAGAGAGATTAAGCGTCTGTAACCTTGTTAGCGTCGATGTCGCCGTCTTCGGTCTCAATCAAGCCGAAATAGAAAGGAGCAGGACATTCGTCTGTCGCTTCGACATTGATAGTAGTGGAAGTTGAACCAGTCGGACCTTGACCAAGGTCTTGATTGACCGTCGATTTGGTCTGCCACTTATCGCAACCGACAACACGGAAGAAGCCTTTCATGTCTTCTACGAGAAACACATTGTCGTAATTGTTGATATAGGCAGCAGCAGCCGAGGCACGCAGTCCGACACCGGGGTGAACGGCAACCAATTTATTGAGTTGGGTTTGGCTTGGGAGTTCTCCCTGAGGTTCAGAAGTCAATTGCGACTTATCGGGAAGAATATCGATATACTTCCACTTGCTATCGGCTTTCAGGGTAAAGCTACCACTATATTGAGCCGAAGTAATGCGACCATTAGCGTCGCGAGAAAGTGCCGGCCACTCCACAATCTCCGATTTCGCGAGATAGTACACACGGCGTTTTACACCGGGCAGTTCGGGAGTACCTTGGCACCAACCGAGTGATTGTTGAATATTTAAGCATTCAGCCATAGTAGTTAGATTTTAGAGATTAGACAGTGATTTCGACAGCTTTGAAGCGACGCTTGTCAATCGATTCAAACTGCACACCGAAGAACATAGTGGCGATGTAGGTAAGGATAAACGGTTCGTATTCCTTGACCATAATGCTTTCGATGTCGCCCATTTGGTCGTAGCCCACGAGCATATTTGATTTCGGGCAGATGTGGATAAACTTGCTGTCAGCCTTGTTATACAAAGGCACAAGTTTGAGGCGACCATTAGAGCCTTCAACAGTGGTGTGATTGTATTGCGTATTGTACGGAATACCACCATGGCTCATTAGGTAGGCTTCATTATACTTGTCAGCAAAGTCTTGTGAACAGAACATAAGGAGTTCCTGAGAGCGAAGACGAGGGTCAAGCGAGAAAAGGATCTCCTTAGCCACATCGACAGCATTAGCCGAAGTGATTTCCTCAGAAATCTTCATATAGTTGCCATTCTCGGCAGAGATAGCTCCCGCAGTGATTTCCTTTTGTGTAATGGTATCAAAGCCGTCGAAGAGGTCTTTGGTAGTATCACCGTTCGCGTTACGCACGCCATTCCAAATAGCGTCATTGAGGTGTTCCGACAATCCCTTTGCGATTTGAGCAAGCACATGGAGAGCAGTCGGAGTGGTCATTTGACCGGCACCTTTGGTAGCACCAGTGCCAAGCAAAGTAGAGATAGCCGAGTTAGGTTCAAACTTGGCGACCACATTACCGAAATGCGTTTCGAGCGTACGGAAATCAAGTTGCAAGTTTACATTGCCTGAGCGAGTAGCCTTGTAGGGAGCGAACTGAGCGTCAGCGTAGATAGAGCCGACATTCTCTTTGTATCGTATTCCGGGGCGACCAGTCATATACTGAAGCGTGTCCTGAATACCGATGATAGGCAACATCAAAAGGTCTTTACGCCACTTAATGGCTGCCTTTTGATAGTCGTCGAGCGTAAATTGTAGTTTACCAGCCATAGTATTAAAAGATTAAAAGTTATACGAGATTGTAGAGTTTGCGAGCAGAGTTTACGGTGTCGTAAAACTCTTCGACATCAGATTTTTCAGTCATAGAGGGCTTGTTGTCCTCGATGACAGCAGTAGAGCTATCGGCAGGAGCAGAAGCGAGAGCCGAAATGCGTTCGTTTAATGAATCAATCTCCTTGGCTTGTTTGTCAAGGGCATTTTCGATTGCTTGAAGATTTTCCACCGACAGCGTAACCATGTTGTCGGTGACAGTGAAATTCTCTTGATTAAGAATTTTACTGATGTTAGCGAGAGTGATGTTCATAGTATTTGAAAGATTAGAAGATTTTTCCGATTTGAACAGCGACGAAAGCGACGCGATGAACTTGGCGAAAGGCGAATTTCTGTCTTGCACAGGAATGTTCGGTATCGGCATACCGGCATTAGCCATTGCCGAAGCGATAGCGTCAGTAAGCACAGGTGCTTGCTCGTTAGAATTGGTGACTTCGTCGACGAAGCCCCAATCAAGAGCCTCTTGTGCCGATAGCCAACCACCCACTTTCATAAGTTCAAGCAAGTCCTTGACATCTTTCTTACACTTGGCAGAGTACATCGAAGCAATGTTCGCGTCAAGTTTGTCAAGGTCATTCTTCTGTGCTTGCAGTTCGTTGATAAGGTCTTGTGTATTGTCGGCATTGAGGTCGCACCAACGGAAGAACTCAGTGGAGCATTTATGTACGAGGTACATAGCGTTAGCGTCGATAGAGATATGTTTCGCACCGAGCGAAGCGATAGTAGCCGCAGACGCATTCATGCCCACAAAATGCACTGACACATCGCCATGATTACGGAACGCCGAAGCGATAGACAGAGCCGTAGCCAACGAGCCACCCAGCGAGTCAATCAGTACAGAAACCGATTGCTCGCTATTTTGGGCAAGCACGAAGTCCACATAATTGCGGTCGAAGTCAGCACCACCGACGAAGCCTTTTAGATGAAGATTATAAGTTGCGTTTGACATAGTATTAAATTTATTTCTATGTCAAAGTTAGCACCTTATTATAAGGGAATAAAAGACACAATAACAGCAAAAAAGGCCTCCGAAGAGACCTTTTTTAGTGTTGTTTGCGAAAGATTTATCTACGGAAAACATACCCATTATCGAAGAAGTAATCGCATATAAACAAATCGCGAGCGAAAGCATCGTAGTCGAAGTAATATGAAAGACTACCCAACATCTTGTCAAGGTCATAACATTCGTCAACGATATGTCGAGCGAAATCCTCTTCACTGTCAAATTTACCTTGATAAACTTCGTCGAACTTGTCAAGCTGGTCAATGCCGTAGCAAGAGAGGAAAGCGTCAACAGCATCACGGTCAGAGTGATTGGCGTACTCAATAATTTTGTCGAAAGTGTCTTCATCGAAGCAACTTTCCGAATACAACTCGCGAGGAAAATTCTCGTAATCCTGGAACATAAGTTCGGGATCTTCTTCATCGGCATGCAAATCGTAGCAGAACTCGATGAACTCGTCATAATCGTCAAAGGTGGTCAAATCAATCCACATACCTTCGATTGAGCCATTGTTGTATTTGCCGTAAGTGCCACAATATACAGCAGGATTATCACTATCAAGCGAATGCTTGTGATATTGAAGTTCATCACTTATGGGGAAAGAGCGACCACTGATTTCATTTACAAAAGCGACCTTGTTGTCGCTGTGGGCTGAAAGAGAAGAATTTGTATTCATGCGATAATGAATTAAATGATTAAACACTATGCTCCGTAAAGGAGCGACTTTTACACTGCCCACAAAGAGCCGATACGCAAACATTATGCAAGGTTCGGAGATTAAATACTACCCGATTTAGGTGTGGAGATTTCAGCCCCGACACCTGTTGCTTGACCTTGCAGTTGAAAGTACCGGCAATAACTTTGCGGCGTAAAAGTGCCCGACGGAGTATTGTTGATTTAATTCTCGTATGAGCAGATTTCGTTCAGCCTAAGCATAACAAAAAAAGGTCAAGCAATGAAATCACTGCTCGACCACAAGAGAACTATGAATAACAATGAAGAAAGTGATACTGCTTTATATGGCACAACGAATAGGCATACCAACCGATGACCACTTAATTTCGTAGGTATTGGCATTAGATTCACCTGAGGGGTTGCCACTCGTGGCAGAAGATTTGACGACAGGGTACGGTCGTTCACGAGAGCCGATGATAAAGGAAGTTCCCGATGCGTCCGTGATTACAAAAGCGAGGTGTTTATGAAGTGGAATGTTGTCGTTTGACACAAATTTAAGAGTGCATAGCACCTTGCGACCATTGTTGTCGTATTCCTTTACAGCTTCGTATGACGGCTGACCGAAGAAGCGAACAGGCGTAATCTCAGTGAAGACGCCGACAGGAATGCCCGACAAATGTTTGAGAACGATGTTGGGCTGAATATTCTCGCAGAGGCAGTAGCCGATTTGTGCGATACCCGGTAATGAGTGATTGAAGTTTTCCATAGCAAACAATTAAAATTAAAGAGTTTATAGCTGAAATAGCTGAAATCGTGTATTGGTACAATTTAAGGGGTCGAATTTCCCGATTTTTTTTCTGATTTTGCCCTTTTAGCTCTCAAATTTGAGAGATAGTAGGTTCTTTTACGCTGATATCGTTTCGCGATAGAGTTCCAATTTCGCTCATCAGGCTCAATACCTTTTTTCTGCATCCAAGCATAAATAAGGTCTTGTTGCTGTTTGCCGATATACCCAAAACGATGTAAGTCCAGCCAAAGCTGCACATCAAAACGGTTCTTTATACATTTAATCAATGCGGTTTTTGCAGTATGAGGCAAATAGTTGTATTTCTCAGGTTTTTTATGCTTGAAACAAGGTATTAGAATAGCCAAATCATCTTCATCTTTGGGCAAATCAGGTAAAGTATTTTCAGGTAATTCTTCAAGGAACAACTCTAAAATTCCTCGCTCGGCAGAATTGCGAGGAAAGAGAACAGGGATTGTTCCACCACATTCATAAATGAGCCATTGCTTGATGTATGGCTCTAATTTGATGTATAAGCAATATTGTTCGGTCATATATTAAACATTAAAATTGACATCTATTTCAGCATTAACTTCGATAACATTGATAACAAAAAAATAAACGATTGATTTATTGAAGATTACATCAATGGAATATTGATAATAATGTTATCAAACTATCAAAAAAGTAAAATCAATGTTATCCATGAAGTAAAATGTTATTGAGAGTTATTAAAAGTTACCACATTGTGAAGTGTATAAACTATTGATTATAAACAATGTAATCAATGTTATCATTGTTATTGGCATAATCAACTGAAAATTTTCGGACTATAGTCCAAAAAAACAACGCTTTTGTTGCGTCAATCATTCTCATAATCTTCTTCCTCTTTCGTTTTAGAAGTTTCCAGATTGATGCCAAAAGTATCGCTGATTAAACGATAGTCAAAACACATAGCGAGGTCTGGCGCAGTAGTTTTGCGTTTAATCGTTTTTCCGTGCGATGTTTCAAATTCATAATCAAGAACGCCATTCGTTCGCACATCAAAACGCACATTCTTCTTACCTATATAGGCAGAAGAGTTTTCGAGGTAATAAATCAGCGAGCCGACAGGAAGATGTGTGGCATTAGCCGACTTGCTACCCGATTCAAAAAGGTGTGAAATACGATTGAAACGGAGAAACAGAATAGGCTTTTGCGAAGTGTATTCAATCGGTGCGGTCATACCTTTGCATTTAATCGATTGCAAATACATCACCTTGAAGTCAGAACCGAGCCAAGCCTTTCCGTCTTGTTGCAAGAACGATACGAACTTCCAAAAATCAGCCAGTTCGTTATTCTGTTTCACTTCAGCATTTTGATTGCGAATACCTTTTGAGCAAACATCAAGCAAATCGGCATAAGTGAACGGAATATGCAGCACACCTTCAAGAGTACGGAAAGCAGCGAGAGGGATAAGCCAATTACGAAGAATACGGTCTTCGATACCGGCATCTTCAAGACGCTCCATGAGGTCGTGGAGACAAGAGTTATAATTGGCGTTGAACTCAGCTTCAAAACGCTTTCTGTATTTAATTATTTGCAAAGTTAGGTGTGAGCAACCTTTCTTGCGAATAGAACGCAACTCCTCGAATTGTCGTTTCGCCTCACGCGAGAACTCACTTTTAGCATAGGAAAGAAAAATGAAACGAGTAAACAAAGCGATATCGGCAGTCGCCATTTCCTGGCCACTGACAATAACACCACACGAAACACGAGTGATTTCACGCTTTTTATCTCGTTCCATGCTCATACGATTTCGTCCTGTGCCGTCCCATAGTCCTTTCAGGAACTCTCTTTTGATGATATCGACATCATTCTTGAATTCGTCAAGATGAACAAGAGCGTTAGACGATTGAGCCACCGTATCGGCAAGAGCCGGCACAGTGGAGTTTTGAATATTTGGAGGTGTGTTTTCAATGATAAAGAACGACATCAGCGAGTGTCCCAATTCCGACTTGCCCGACCCCTTTGGGCCAAATAAGTTAAGAATGGGAAAACTCTTTGTGGTACTCACCACCACATCACGAAACAGCGAAGCAAGCAGAAAAGCGATACCGACCTTGGCGTTATCACCAAACACAGATATAAGCCGATTGCAGTACTCCTGAAGAGATACAGCATTATAGTCATAATGCACAAAGTTACGCTCGAACTGATAGAACTGCGTATCATCGGCATATATCTTTGAGAACGCAGGTAAGTAGAAATTGCCGATGTCTTGAAGTCGTACAATACCAAGGTCATCGACAGCATGCCATTCGGTAGAGAATACCCCATTTCCGAAGGCATAAAAGCCTTGCCTTTGCCAGCCGAGTTGGTCAATTCTAACAGCTGTTTCTGTTGATTCATAGAGAAACATTTTCAATTTAGTAAGTTGTTCCTCTTTTGCGAGCCACACGAAATTGCCCAAACCCTCTACCTTTTGTTTGAACTTAGAAAGCGAAACAAGGTCTTCCTGTTTCAGTTCCACGATTTCCACTTGGTTAAACACGTTCTTAAGTTCAAACAATCGAAGAGGCATAACAGCGTCCTTGATATGGAAAAGAGGTCGCATAGTAAAGTTTGACCACTGCACTAAATCACCGTCCTTGCCAATAGCGATATATTGATTGTTTCTTTCTTGAAAGCCATACTTATGCAACAAATCAAGATTGACACTCTGTCCTGATTTTTGCATTTGCTCCTCTTTCAGTCGTTTCTTGGCAAAATTGATAGCCTTGTTCCACAAAGGCTTTGACATACCCATTTTGGCAAGAATATCGACATACATCTTTTCACGCAATTCGTCGTCAATCCCGGCAATAAGGTTGGCAATAGTTTCCACAGCATTTTTCTTATCCGATTGAGAAATGTCATCGTGGAATAATTTAGTAGCATACCAAGGAATAAAATCCACCTCTTCAAGTTCATTCAGAATGGAACGGTTCAAGATATATGAATCGGGGTCATTCTTAACTCCGGCAGTGGTAAAAGGAATTTCTTTCACTATAACATTGAAGCCTAAAGCGATAGCCGTTTGAGCATTTTTGATTACAGATTTTATCCCTGTACCAATAAATTCGCCATTCTTTGGTGGGTCGGCATCAGGAATAAAACAGAGATTTGCAGAGTGTCGCTTTAATTGCGAGAACTGGTTCTCCGTCCACGCAGATCCAAGCGAAGCAATAGCGTTGTTCACACCGATAGATTGCAGACGCAAAACATCGGGAGCACCCTCTACAAGAAAAAACTTATCAGCCTTTGCAGCTTCACGCAAAGCGACATTGATGCCGAAAACAGAATTATCTTTGTTATATAATATATTGGTTTTAGGATTAAGGTATTTAGCCGTGTCTTCGCTGTCTCCGATATAGCGAGCCGTATATCCGATAATTCTACCGTATCGGTCTTTGATTGGAATAGTGATTCTTTCACGATAGAAATCAAATAGGCGACCGTTCTTTTCCGATTTGCATATAAGTCCCAATTCGAGCAGAGATTGTTCGCTAATACCATGCTCATTAGCGAAATTAACCAAACCTTGCCAATCGGAAGTCGCATAACCGATACCCATTTCATGGCAGAAATTCTCATTCCAACGATTAAACGCATATTGTCGAGCAGCGACACATTCCGATTTGTTGTTATTGAAGTTAGCAACGAAGTAATATTGCACTTCATTATAAACTGCAAACATTGCCTCACGCTTCAGTTCCAGTTCGCGATTTTGCACATTCTCCTCTCTGTCTTCCTTGGAAATGTTGATGCCGTAATGATTAGCAAGCTTTTCCACGGCTTCGATGAAATTCATATTATAGTATTTCATCACGAAACTGATAGCGTCGCCACCCTCATTGCACGCACCGAAGCAATGCCATGAATTACGGCTTGGATTAACCATAAAGGAAGGAGTCTCTTCATTATGGAAAGGACAGCACCCTTTATAGTTAGCACCCGACTTTTTGAGCTGCACAACATCGCTAACCACATCAACAATATCGGCACGGTCAACAACTTGGTCGATAACAGATTTACTTATCATAAGCTACACTTGTTCACGCCAGAATCGAAGAATTTCGCTACCTAAATAAAAAGGTCTGTTGTTAAGTGTGCGATAACCACATCTTATAAGTCCTTTTTGAGTGTATTTGCGAAGTGAGTCCCGGCAAATGTTAAGTAACTGACAAGTCTGATTTATGGAGTATCTGCCCTTGTCTGATACATTAGGTTCACTCGTTCTCATTGTCTGGGAATAATAAATGAGGTTCAGTATCAAATTTGTTTGCGAGAATTTTCAGCGTTTTATGGTCAGGAATTTGCGTACCCGAAATCCACATACGCACGGTAGTGATACTCCTATTGGTAGCCAAAGCCACATCTTCGAGAAAGGCTTGAGCCGGAGTAGGCAAATTTTTTTGTTCGAAATAAAGTTCTTTGAAAGATTTTGTCATTGCCGTTAAATTTTTATCAATAAGAATTTTGTCAATTCAATAATTATCATTAACTTTGCAATAGAAAAAGTTATTGGATTGCATAACCATAATGATAATTATTGCAAATATAGCGATATTATTTGAAATATCGGCAAAAATCTGCCGATAAATACGATAATCTGCAAAGATATGGCTATGACATTTGACCTATATAAGCTGAGAAAAGATTACAAACTCACACAAAAAGATGTGGCAAAGATGTTAAGTTTGCCACAAAGTTCTGTATCTGCAATGGAGAATGGCAAGACAGCCGTGTCTCAGCGAGTGAAGGATATTTTATCAGCCGAGTTATCGATAGAGAATATTGATAACTATAATGTACGCGAGAATGTTAGTATCAATAATAATCATGTAAATGGCAATTACAATGGTTATGTCAATGGAGCAGTAGTTGATGACCAACTACAAGCGAAGATTGATTTAATACTTAAAGATGTCAGTTCATTGGTAGAGCGTAGAGAAGAACGCATCTCTGCCTTAGAATCAAGGATTGATACTCTTCAGGAGCAGTTGCTTCAGAAGAATGAAGAAATAATGAACCTCAAACTTCTATTGCTCCAAAACAACATAGAATTTTAATTAAGTGCGCAGATTGCGTGAAAGTAAAAAAGAGATAATTAACAAAATTGTATAACTCAACCTGTTACGAGTAAGTATAGAGAGCCTGGAAAGCGTGTAGTCGTCACAAGCGGCTCGGGGGTTCGAATCCCCCTCACTCCGCTTCTTAAGTTATCATAAGAAAGAATGAGGCTGACTAAAAAGTCCGTAAGGACTATAGTCGGCCTCTCGTTTCTTGTGCATCTTTGAGGTAAACCTCGAAGATTGTGTGCACTCGCTGTGAAAAATATTGAAGTAAACTTCATATTTCTCGCTCGTTTCTTGCTATCTTTGTAATCTCTAAAAGATAGTATTTCGTTATGCAAGAGTATCAGTTACAAGATTGGTTGCCAACATCGCGCAAGGAGATGGAGCTGCGCGGGTGGGACGAGGTTGATGTTGTTTTCTTCTCGGGCGATGCCTATGTCGATCACCCTTCGTTTGGTGCGGCTGTCATAGGGCGCGTATTGGAGGCCGAGGGTTACAAGGTGGCTATTGTTCCTCAACCCAACTGGCGCGATGACCTGCGCGACTTCCGCAAGTTGGGTCGTCCTCGGTTGTTCTTTGCGCTATCGGCCGGAGCTATGGACTCGATGGTAAACCACTACACTGCCAACAAACGCTTGCGTAGCGACGATGCTTACACGCCCGATGGCCGTCACGGTATGCGTCCCGACTATCCTACTATTGTTTACAGTCGCATTCTCAAGGAGCTATTCCCCGATGTGCCGGTGGTGGTAGGTGGCATTGAGGCTTCGTTGCGACGTGTCACTCACTACGACTATTGGCAAGACAAGTTGCGCCCCTCTATCATCACCGAGTGTGGTGCCGATATGATGGTATATGGCATGGGCGAACGTTCTATTCGCGAAATAGCCCGCCGGCTCGATACCGGCGAGACGATACAGACGATGCACGACATACCGCAAACGGTTGTCGTTGAGCCGCTGAGTGCCATGCCAGAGGAGGGCGAAGAGCACGCCATACTCGCCTCGCATGAGGATTGTTTGCGTAGCAAGCGCACACAAGCTGCCAACTTTAAGGTTGTTGAGGAGGAGTCGAATGCCTTCCGAGCCCGACATTTGTGGCAACGTTGTGGCGATATAGCTGTACACATCAATCCGCCCTACCCTCCCATGACTACCGAGGAGGTAGATGCTACGTTCGACCTACCCTATACTCGTCTGCCACACCCTCGCTACAAAGGCAAGACGATACCGGCATACGAGATGATACGCCACTCGGTGTGTCTGCACAGAGGTTGTTTTGGTGGTTGTGCATTCTGCACCATATCGGCCCATCAAGGCAAGTTCATATCGTCACGTTCCGAGCAGTCTATCATGCGCGAGGTGAAGGCCGTAACCAGTATGCCCGACTTCAAGGGCTATATAAGCGACTTGGGAGGCCCATCGGCCAATATGTATGGCATGCATGGCGAGAAGAGCGAAGCTTGTCATCGTTGCCGCCGTCCCTCGTGTCTATTCCCGGCCGTTTGCCCCAACCTCAACACCGACCACCGTCCCTTGCTGCACCTCTTTGAGCAAGTAGATGCGCTACCGGCTATCAAGAAGTCGCACGTGGGTAGTGGTGTACGCTACGACTTGGTGCTGCACCGCCACCGCAATCCCGACATTGCCGATAGCGGAAGACTCTATGCCGAAGAGTTGATAGCACATCACGTTTCGGGCCGACTCAAAGTTGCTCCCGAGCACACGTCCGATGTAGTGCTACAGAAGATGCGCAAACCATCGTTCCGCCTTTTTCACGATTTCAAGTCGCTTTTCGACAAGATAAACAAGCGCGAAGGGCTGCGCCAACAACTCATTCCATACTTCATATCGAGCCACCCGGGCTGCACCGAGGAGGCTATGGCCGAACTCGCCGTTACTACCAAATACCTCAACTTCCACCTTGAGCAGGTACAAGACTTCACGCCTACACCCATGACTCTCGCTACCGAGATGTACTATACCGGCATCGACCCATATACGGGCGAGAAGGTGTTTACGGCACGTACCCAAGAGCAGAAGTTGGGACAACGCAAGTACTTCTTCTGGTATCAGCGTGAGAGCGAAGAGGACATACGCAACTCACTCACCCGCATGCACCGAGCCGATCTCATACGCCAACTCTACGGCGACCGACCATTCACGCCCATGCGCAATAACGCTCCACGTCGCGAGTCGGCATTGCCCCCTCGCAACAACAAAAAGAGGAAGAAATAACAAGCATCTATAACCTATATCAACGATACAAACGACAACAGCCTGAACAGTTGCATCATGCTACTATACAGGCTGTTGTACTATTGCATGCATAACGAATGATATAAAGTCGATTATATTTATTCTCTATGGTATAGAGAACTCAAATTATTTATTGTATATTTGCTTGTTAAAATCGTATCGATACACATGAACAATATAGATGAACATAAAACAGACGATGACCAAATCGTAGAGAGCGCTTTTCAAGACCTGCTGGAGGGTTATTTACGATCGAACCATCGCAAAAAGATAGATATAATAAAACGAGCCTACACATTTGCCCGTGAGGCTCATAAGGGTGTGCGCCGTCGCTCGGGCGAGCCATATATCCTTCACCCCATTGCCGTTGCACGCATTGTGAGCCAAGAGATAGGACTTGGTTCCACCTCTATTTGTGCAGCATTGCTACACGATGTGGTAGAGGACACCGACTATACGGTTGAAGATATAGAAAATCTTTTTGGCCCCAAGATAGCATCTATTGTCGAAGGCCTAACTAAGATTTCGGGCGGAGTGGTAGCCGACCACATTTCGTTGCAAACCGAGAACTTCCGCAAGTTGTTGCTCACAATGTCGGAAGATATACGTGTCATTATCATCAAGATAGCCGACCGCCTACACAACATGCGCACCCTCGACTCTATGGCACCTGCCAAGCGATTTAAGATAGCCGGCGAAACGGCCTACATCTATGCTCCGCTTGCACACAGGTTGGGTTTATATGCCATCAAATCGGAGTTAGAAGACCTAAGTTTCAAGTTTGAGCACCCCGACTCATACGAGAAGATAAACCTCAAGATAGCCGAGAGCGAAGGCAATCGTCACGAACTATACAGCCACTTTGCCACACCCATCAAGGAGCGTCTGTTGCAGAAAGGATATGAGTACACGATGAAGGCTCGTGTCAAGTCGGTATATTCGATATGGAAAAAGATGCAAGCCAAGAACATACCCTTCGAGGAGGTGTATGACCTATATGCTGTGCGCATCGTCTTTCAGTGTCCCGAGGATAGAGATGAAGATGATATATGTTGGTCAATCTACAACATCATCACCCAAATATATCACCCCCACCCCGACCGTACCCGCAACTGGCTATCGACCCCCAAGCCCAACGGCTACCGCGCCTTGCACGTCACCGTCATGGGTCCCGATGGCAACTGGGTAGAGGTGCAGATACGTTCGCAGAAGATGGAAGATATAGCCGAGCGCGGTTTGGCAGCACACTGGAAGTACAAGACCGGTGACAAGGCCGAAGATGGCGAGTTGAATGGCTGGATAGAAAACATCAAAAATGCTCTCGACAACCCATCGCCCGATGCTATGGATATGCTGTCGAGCATCAAGATGAACCTCTACAGCAACGAGATATTTGTCTTTACCCCCAAAGGCGACCTCATCACACTACCCAAGAATGCCACTGTCCTCGACTTGGCTTTCACACTGCACAGCGACCTTGGCTACCATTGTATAGCAGCCAAGATAAATCATAAACTTGTACCGCTGACACAACAACTACATAGTGGCGACCAAGTGGAGATACTCACCTCCAAGTCGCAAGCCCCCAAAGCCGAGTGGGTAGAACACGTGACTACCTCGGTAGCAAAATCGCGTCTTGCAGCAGCCTTGCGCAAAGACCGACGGCAAGTAATAGCCCTTGGCGAAAAGACTTTCAACGACTTCCTCATAGAGCATGGCAAGGAGCCTACCAACGAGATTGTCAATCGTGCCTTGGCACGACTCGGATTTAAAAACCCCGACGAGTTTTTCTACAAATTGGGTAGTGGAGGCATCACCCTCGACAACAGCCACTTGAAGAAGATTTTTGAGCGCAACAATAACAACAAGCTCATGCAATACCTCACGTTGGGACTTGTAAGGCCTCAGGAGTCATCTTCGGGACAAAGCACCGACGACATCAAGAGTATCGACCGCAAGCAGACCTACATCTTGCGCAAAGTCAATGGCGTACCCAACTACACCATTGCAACTTGCTGTCACCCCATACCCGGCGACGATGTATTGGGCATAATAGAGCCCCATACCCACACCGTTGTCGTACACAAGCAAGAGTGTCATGAGGCGATGAAAATAAAATCGACCTACGGCTCACGCATTGTCAATACCATGTGGCAAGCCGACAATACAGAGGCATTCCCTGTAACCATAGAGATAAGGGGTATCGATCGTTTGGGAATGCTCAACGACATCACGCAGCTCATTACACACGAACTGAAAATAAATATGCGTTCGCTCAATATATCGGCCGAACAAGGTATTTTTGTGGGAAAAATCAATATCTTTGCTCATGACGTAACGATTGTAGAGCAACTTTGCACTCAACTCAGGAAAATAAAAGGGTTGCAAAAAGCTGTACGCATAAAGAATTAATAACCATAAACAGGCATCACCATGAAAATTCAGAACGAAAGCAACAACAAGATAAGCCAATGGCTCGTACGCTCGCTACTTTTTGTCATTGCTGTAGTTTTATTGGCATATTTCTTCCCCCGACAGGGCGAGAAACAATACATCTTTCAAGAAGGACGACCCTGGGCATACAGCCTCCTCACTGCGCCTTTCGACATACCCATCTACAAAGATGAGGCACGCCTACAGGCCGAGCGCGACAGCATCATGCGCGACCTACGCCCCATATTTGTAGCCAACAAAGCATTGGCCGGCGAGATGGTGCAAGGCTTCGACAATGAAATAAAACAAAACAAAGAGCTCAATATCAATAGCACCAACCACAAGCACATCATAGATGCCCTGCAGAACATCTACAATTGTGGTATCGTATCGCCCGAGGCACAAAATATGCTGCGCAACAACAACGCCGCCGACATACGCCTACTCGAGGAGAATGTAGCCAAAAACCGCAATATCAATGATTTCTATACACCCAAAACGGCCTATGAGGAGTTGCTAAATCAGTTCTCGGGCACATACCATCGCCACATCTTGCAGAGTTGCAACATCAACAACTATTTGGTAGCCAACATCGAGTACGACAGCATAATGACCGGCAAGGTGCGTGACGAGTATCTGCAAAAGATATCGTTGTCGGACGGTCTTGTACAAGCCGGCGAACGCATTGTAGATAGAGGAGAAATAATCACCCCCGAGATATATCGCATACTCACCTCTTACGAGATAATGCTCGCCAAGAACAACACTCAGAGCGCACACCATCAGCACTACACACTGGCCGGACAGGTTATTGTGTTTGGTTGCATTCTTGCATTCTTGTATCTCTTCCTTGCATTCTTCCGTCGTCGTATGTGGGGCAATAACCGAGCCGTTACACTCATTATGCTCCTCACCGTAATGGTATCTATAGCTACGTTTGTCGCATCTACCAAGGGATTTCACACCGTATTTCTTGTGCCCCTTACCATCGTACCCATTGTCATAGTTACCTTCTTCGACTCGCGTACAGCCATGTATGTGCACCTTATCACTACCATTATATGCTCATTTGCGGCAAACGACCCCATGTTGTTTATCTTCTTGCAGATGGTAGCCGGCATGGCAGTTATCGACAGTCTCAACAACCTATCGAAACGCTCACAACTATTCCGTTGCACGCTCATCGTATTTGCCGTCTATGCCATCTCATATGCCGGCTATACCCTCTTTACCGAGGGCGACATCAAGATGGTTTCGCTCACAATGATTATCAATCTGGCTATCAATAGTATTATACTATTGTTCTCATATCTGCTCATATACGTCTTTGAGCGATTGTTTGGTTTCCTCTCATCGGTAACACTCGTTGAGTTGTCCGACATCAACTCGCCCTTGTTGCAGAAACTATCGGAGGAAGCTCCCGGCACATTCCAGCACGCCATGCAAGTATCCAATCTGGCAGCGGCCGCAGCCCATCACGTGCGAGGCAATGCCCAATTGGTGCGTACCGGCGCACTCTATCACGACATAGGTAAGCTAAGCAACCCATCGTTCTTCACCGAGAACCAATCGGGAGCCGACAGCCCGCACAAAAACCTCGACCTCATGGAGAGTGCCCGTATCATCATATCGCACGTCGATGAAGGATTGAAGATGGCGCAAAAGTATGGTCTGCCACGACAGGTACAGGAGTTCATTGCCACACACCATGGTCATGGCAAGGCCAAATACTTCTATAACACCTACTGCAACCAACACCCCGATGAGGTAGTAGATGAAGAGAAGTTTACCTACCCCGGTCACAACCCCCAAAGCAAAGAGACCGGTATAATGATGATGGCCGATGCCGTAGAAGCGGCTTCGCGCAGCCTCAAGGAGTACAATCGTGAGAGTATCTCGCAACTTGTCAATCGCATTATAGATGCTCAGATAAGCGAAGGACTACTCAAAGAGACCCCGCTCAGCTTCCGCGATGTGGAGACTATCAAAGAGACCTTCATCGACAAACTGATGACTATCTACCACACCCGCATTGCCTATCCCACACTCAACAAGAAGTAACAGAAACTATCAGAATAAAATGACGAGGGTGAGCCTAAATGAAAAACCGGCTCACCCTCGTTATTCTATATTTGTGGGGTTATTAATCTTATTGCCGTTGATTTTATCAGACTGCAATAGTTGAAACAAGGCGTTGAAATGGTGCTTTAACGCAACTACTCTTTGCGCTTGCATATTGTCTTAAAGTTACAATATTTACAATGCTCCAGCACTTGAGTTTGCTCGAAGGGTATTTCAAGATTGAAAATCTCGTCGAGCAGAGCAGTGAGCAACTCCTCGTACCTATCTTTCACATCGTCATAACTTGCTATCTTCACACCCCCTATCTTCAGGTCGGGCACAAAATCGGAGAATGCTTGTCGCACCTTGTATATGAGGGGTTGCAGAGGCACGTTACTATGGGGATACTTGGCAAGATACAATTTGCAATAGAGCAGTACCTGCAATATGGCTCCGTGATTTTTGGTAAATTGCGGATCGAAAAGCTCTTCCATAGATGACACCGACAATTGGTCCGACCCAGTCTTGTAGTCGATAATACGCAGTTTATCGGTTCTATAATCCATACGGTCAATAAAGGCTTTGAAACGCACCGCATTACCATTTGACAATGGCAGATACAACTCACCATCGAGTCGCTCCTCCGACGCATAGTAGATAAAGGGAGCAAAGTTCTCACAATCGTATTGGAGAGTCCTTTTTACATAGGAAAGCACTGTGCGACCTATGATGTAGTTTTTGCCGGTAAGTTTTGGAGCACGCACCCGCTTGTCGGCATGATAGAACGTGCGATTAAACTCATACTCGATACGCTCCATGATGCTATCTTCATCGGCCAATACCTCACGAAGTATCGTTTCGGTAATATTGGCAACCAAGCGATTATCGCCATTCGTTGTACCATATTTTTGGCACAGGTCATTATATATACCGGCCATGACATTGTGGTAGATAGTACCAAACGCGCTACTATCTACGTTTTCGGTTATCTCATCTTCAACACTCATGCCCTCGACATGCGTCAGATAGAATTGCAGCGGACAATTGAGATAGGTCTTAAGGCTACTTGCCGATAAGGCTCGTGCATTGCCACTGCCATCACGAAGGAACGAGCACAAACGTTGGGCTACACCATCGGTCTTGGCAATAGAGATAACAGGAGGTTTATCTACCTGTACGCTATGATGCACACTGTACACATCGATATGATTGGAAAGCAAATGCGAATAGTGATACTTCAATTGGTATATAAAACGACTCATCTCGCCCCTATTGAGTCCATCTGTACGGCTGTCGTATAACATATATACACGCTTGGCACGAGCTATCATGCGATAGAAATAGTAGGCATAAATACTATCTTGATGCTCGGTAGTGGCCATACCAAATCCACGGCGCAGGTTGTAGGGTATCAAGCTACCGGTGTTCCTCTTCTTGGGAAATACACCTTCGTTCATCGACAATACGATGATGTTGTCGAAGTCGAGTACACGAGTCTCCAACACACCCATCACCTGCAGTCCCGACAGAGGCTCACCCACAAAGGGTATTGAAAGTGACAGTTTGCCCAACAACAAGAAATAGGTAGTTGCATTCATGGCTACCGAGTTGTATTGAGCCACCACATCATTGAGGCGCGACACTACATTATAGTAGTGATAGGTATATTCGCGCTCGAGCATAGCAACTGTAGTCTTGCCATCTTCATCGGGTGCAGCTGTATCGGGCATATTGTCGAGTATGCAACTCAACAAATTCTCTACATAGCTACCGGCATCGTTGTCGGTGATGGGGGTAAATATAGCTTGCAATAGTGGTTGCTCCTCACGCGCCATGAAGTCGGTATCGACATAGGCCATATTGTGAGTAGTCATCGTAGCAACAATTCTATCCAAGACGGCATTATCGACACATTGTCGTACAATGCGATGGTTGAGTATGGTAACAACCTCGACATGATAGAAGAGGGCCTTACCTTGCACATATCTCACTCGTCGCTGCATGTGCGATATAGTTTCAAAAAACGAGGCCAATGAGGTATAGTGCAGCGAATATCCCATTGTGATGTTGATGTCGGTATATTCACTGGGGATAGAATATATCATGGGCATGAGCAACTCCTCGTCGGGCAATACAACGGCCGTATCTATGGCATTGGTGGCATCGACAATCTTCTCTTTCACCAATGTCTGCAATATCTCACCGGCCTGTTTCACCTGACCTATACCCGAGGCTACAGGTATTACTGTCATCTCAGGTACAGAGGTTATAATATGCTCGTTGTCAATATCATACCGCGATGGAAATTCTTTCAGATTTTGCTTGATGAAAAAGTTGGCTCTGTTCTCATCTTCATACTGCAAGGTGGGTGCATTGTAGTCCCAATAGAAGTCACCAACTTTACTATCGCGGAAATACTGCATCACACAACGCTCGGCCGGAGTAATAGCATTGAACCCTACAAAGACAATGCGATTGCACTTGTAGGTAGCTCGCATCTCCTCAAGTCGGGGCATACGACCCGACAATGCCGTTTCGGCTGCGGCGCGGAATATGACACCCTCATATCCTACACCCTTGCTGATGAGACGATTGCGAACACTATTATACAAGTCGGTGAGGATATTCCACAATGAGTTGAACTCGACCTTCTTGTTGCTATCATCATCGAGTCGTATGAAGGTATCCCAAAATTGCTGAATAATAGCTATCTGCTCGGGCGAGAGATACAACTGGTCTAAATCTTTGAGGTCCTTGATGTTGGCAAAGAGCTTATCGGCATCGACCATGTATTTATCTATATCGTCAAAGTCACCGGCCAATATTTCGCCCCAGAATACAAATTTATCGAAGGGCTCATCGCTCTGGCGCAAGCGACAATACTCCTCATATAGCACAAAGAGCAACTCTATCTTATCGACAGGTTGCAACTGCGACAACTCGGTAAGTAGCGTATTGATAGTAATAACAGACGGAGAAAATAGCGACTTGCCATTGGCTACTTGCGAGAGATACTTTTGAAAAAATTTGCCACTACGCCGATTGGGAAATACAAAAGCTATCTGCGAAAGGTTACCTCTCTCGTGGTTATAGAAATGTCGGGCAAGATTATAGAGGAATGCGTCCATTTTCTAAATATTTTTTATCACTACCAATGCCACAACATATAGTATAGTGAAGAGCAACAAAAGTGCCGCAGTACGACCCAAAATAGGATTTAAACGGACACCATCGCGATTGGTCAAGGCATGAAATGCATGACAATGGAATATCAAATACACAGCCGGCAAGAGCATAAGCCAATGAGGCTCCTCACACCATATCTTGGAAGTAAAAGCTACGGCTGCAAAGCCATTGAGAAGATACCATGTCGAGGCAAAGTCGCGACCAAATCTCACTACAGTGGTAAACTTGCCACTCAGGGCATCTTCCTTCATATCACGATAGTTATTGACAAGCAATATGTTGATAGACAACAACCCTTGTGCTACCGAGAGGAACAGCACTTGCTTTGTGAAGCAACCGGCTTGTACATAGTAGGTAAAGTTTACGGCAATGAGACCAAAGAAAATAAAGACGGTAAGATCGCCCAACCCTATGCGCGACAAGGGGAACGGACCGGCCGAATAGGCCAACGCAAAGATGGCTATGATGATACCTACCCATATAAGATGCCAACCTCCATAATATATCAACCCAAGACCTACACAACAAGCCAACAGCAACACAACACATGTGCCCACTAACATGGCTCGAGGCGATATAAGTCCCGATACAACGGCACGTTGCGGGCCAACGCGATCGGGAGTATCACCGCCATTCTTAAAGTCAAAATAGTCATTGGCCATGTTTGAGGCTATTTGTGCCAAGAGCGCAAATGCAAGGCACAACAATGCAGCACCCCACACAACAGTTCCATCATACCACGCATAAGCAGTAGCTGCAATCACAGGAGCTGCCGATGCCGGCAATGTGCGCGGACGCGCTGCATCAATCCATGCTTTATAAGTTTTGAGTTTCATTATATTGCCGATATAGGGTTATTAAAATTGTTCGGTAACGATGCGGATATCGGAACGCGAAGAAAAGGAGGCTTCAATCCACACCTTGCCGTTGAGGATATTTACTACCTCTACTCGCTCGCATAAGTAATATTGAGTAGGGCTACTGGCACTGCCTATAGCCAAGATACCACCGGGTATTTCCCCTCTGTCGGAAAAGTTACCAAGGGCCGATAGACGACAAAAATCGCCGGTATTGATATTGTAAAATCCATACGTTGTGTAGCCTTGTACATGACGGCCTGCTGCATCAATACCTTGCTCACATGTCACTTGCATACCCTCGGTTGTCTCGGTATCGACTGTATGGTCGAGCCAATTCTCTACACGTGGGGTGGCAAAGACCAAAAAATCTTTCTGCGCCGCACTCTTACCTATGGTGATGGTACAGATTGCTTTCTCGCCACTCTCGGCTGTTACAACAAGCACGCATTGTCCCACCTTGACACCTGTTACGGTTATAATCGAGCCATTCTTGCTACACTCGGCATACATATTGTCGGTGTCGATATGGAACTCTCCTCCACCCGACACTTCAATGGTCTCTACCCCATTTTCTACAACCGACAAGGTAGACCCACAAGAGAGCGACAATTTTGTCTTTACATCACTGGGGTTGCAAGCAGCCAATAGCGATATGGCTACTATGATAAACAGATTTGCTATAATATTATTTGCTCGTTTCATTCTTTCACAACCATTATTGGGTTATTGTTACTCTCACTCGGCCACTTATACTCGGAGTAACAAATTGGACGATGTGTTTTCCTACCGACAATGCCGATGGCGATAAGGTATTACTATCGAGTTGCTTACCATCTATATACCACACAACCTCTTCATCGCAATTGCGCAACAGCAACGTCACATCGCCATCGCCTCGCGAATATGACGTCTTGAGGCCATCGACAGCTACAAATTGAGGATCCTCGGGCATGCACAATCCCTGCAAGGTCACTTCAATATCATTGGGAAAATCTTTACCACTGACAATGAGGATAGCCTTATGCACCCCGAAGTCTTGCGGGTGATATGTTATAGCTACTTCACAACCCGCATCATCGGCAACCTGAGCAGCCGTAATGTGCTTAGGCGAAACTTCAAAGTGCGTTGTATTATCGACACAGAGTTGGAGGTCGGAAGTAACATTGACACCCTTCAACGTGATATACATGGTGCGACTATCGCTCTCCGACATACAATTGAACGTAAGTACATCGCCCGTTGTATAGTTGAGTTTGGGTGCCTCTACGGCCTCACCGACAAAACGAAACGCATACTCGGTAGAGTCGCCCCATATATATTCGGCCATTTGAGGATAATCTATAAAGGGATTTCTATTGTGCTGGTGACGATACACTGCATTGTTGCGATCTCGCTCCTTTTTACTCACCGGGTCTTGACGATGCCAACGCAACAGCAACTCTTGCGAGTAACTATTGAGCGTGGGATAACTGCCTGTAATGAACATATTGGAGGCCAACGAACGCCACGAATAGTCCTGATAGCAGGTGACAAAGTACATATACATGCGCGCAAAATCGCCCTTATACTCATCGGCCGGCTCAAATACATTGAAACGATTTACGGCATCATATCCCACCTTCGATACACCATTGTTGAAAGAGGGTGTTCCCACTACCTCACCCAGCGCATAGTTTGACTTGGCCGAATTGGCATCGGCATCGGCCGGAACAAGGTGATGAAGGTCGAACGAGCCATCTACTGTATAGGGATAATCGTCGCCCCACCAACTCTTAGGCACACTATGCTCTATGTTCATGCCTTTGGCCGCCCCACTATAGGGGAAATAACGCTCGATGGTCGAATACATATCCCACACCGTACCATCATCGCGTATGTCGCTCTCACGAAATACCACCCACGTACCATTGCGACCATACTCTATGCGAGTATGCTCCTTGATGAGTTTATGCAACTCGGTTTTGAGATCTCCCTTATTGCGCCCCTCAAGATTGTCGGGATAGTAGTCGCGCGGCATATCGGCCATTGCTACGACTATATTTGAGAGAAATATCAATATTAAAACAGTAACTAACTTATTCATATCACACTTTCATAATAGCGAATGCAAAGTTATAAAATAGGCTCATAAAAACAATCTGAAAAGAGACGAATATTACACACAATAATCATGAAAACATCAAATGCCATAATGTTACATTGCGATAAAAAAGAAAAATTTATCATCTCAGAGAGCAAAATATATCCACCTGTCTATGAATACATTACAACAAAACAATAAACTTTATACTGCAATAGCAAGCTCATATATGAGTTGTGACTATAAAAATTTTTCTATAATTTTGCCACGAAATTCTAATAGATACAACGGTACAATGATGAACCAAACTGTTTCCAATATATGCTCAAGCAACCTTCTTACGGGCAATATAATTTCCAGACACTCGTGTATGGAAAAATGGAAAAGTACCGGCCATATAGAATAATCCCAACAAGCGTACAATCGTATCGCTAAAGACAATCATTATAAACTTTTATTAAATATTATTTTCATGAACAATTACAAATTGCTCATGGTGTTACTATGTGTAACATTGTGTGCACAAGTAGGACGGGCATGCAAAACCGATATGTCGGATTGTGCCCCAACGCCTACAGCAGCCGATGGAATACTCACCATCGATGAGATGTTTCGCTTGGCCGACATCAACAGCAAGCAACTACGACCTTTGTTGAGTGGCATTGACGAAGCCAAGGCGGGTGTCAGTGTGGCCAAATCCAACAGATTGCCCGACCTAAACGCCAACTTATCATTTAGTTACTTAGGCGATGGCTTTATTACCGACCGCGACTTTACTCACTTCGAGGAAGCTCCTATGCCTCACTATGGCAACAACTTTGTCCTCGAAGCAAGTCAGGTAGTATATGCCGGTGGCGCTATAAACAACGGCATAAAAATGGCCGAACTGCAACATGACATGGCTCAACTGCAAGTCGAAAACAAGCGCAGTGCCATAAGATTTATGCTTGTGGGCTACTATCTCGACCTCTTTAAGTGTCGCAATATGCGCAGTGTACTGGAAAAGACCATCGGTCAAACACGTAAAGTTATCAAAGAGATGCATGCCCGCGAAAAAGAGGGTATAGTACTACGCAACGACATCACACGCTACGAGCTGCTTCTGTCGAACCTTGAACTCAACCTCACACAAATAGACAACACCTTGTCTATCCTCAACAATAACCTGACTACAACACTGGGCATAACCAACGACTATACCATCATGCCCGATACAACCATCTTGCAACAAACGTTACCCTTAGGAGGCTACTCGCACTGGAGAGAAAACGCCATGAGCAACTCATCGGCACTAAAGATTGCTGAGACGAGTGTGAAAATGAGCGAGAAGAACGAGGCTATAATAAAGGCCGATAGACTGCCACACATTGCCCTATTTGCCGGCTACAAGATGGACGGACCTATCACCATTGAGGTACCGCCTATCGACAAGAACTTCAATTATTGGTATGTAGGAGTGGGTATAAACTACAATATCGCATCGCTATTCAAGAGCAATAAGCAACTGACCAAGAGCCGTATAGCCACACAAAAGGCTCGTGAAGAATATGATGCTACCGAGGAGCAAATAGCACTCAACATCAATGCCGACTACACTCGTTACCTCGAAGCCTACGAGGAGTTCAAGACACAACAAAAGAGTGTAGAACTTGCCATACAAAACTACGATGTGACATCTAACAGATATCACAACGATATGGCACTGATAACCGATATGCTCGATGCCTCGAATGCCAAACTCGATGCAGAACAAAAACTTGTAAACGCACAAATCAACATTATATATTTTTACTATAAATTGCTATATATATCAGGAGTATTATGAAAAAGAAAGCCAAGAAAATTTTATCGGGAGTACTTGTAGTCATCGTCTTGTTGGGCGGAGTAACATGGGTTGCCTCTAAGTTTATACATTTGGGCAAAGTGGAATATACCGATAACGCACAGATAAACCAACACATCGTGCCAGTGAACAGCCGTGTACCGGGATTTATCAAAGAGGTGCGTTTTGAAGAGTATATGCACGTAAACAAAGGCGACACACTCGTCATCATTGAAGATAGCGAGTTTCGCCTACGCTTGGCACAAGCCAACGCCGACTATCAAAACGCAATAGCCGGCAAGAGTGTCACAGGTAGTACCATATCGACCATCAGCAACAACATCGCTGTAAACGAAGCTACCATCGAAGAGGCACGCATTGTGATGGAAAATGCCGAGAAAGACTTCCATCGCTACGAAAATCTATTGAAACAAAATGCCGTCACACGCCAACAATATGATGGTGTAAAGACCAATTACGAAGCCATGAAGGCCAAATATGAGACACTGAAACGCCAACGCCAATCGACAGCCTTGGCCCGTGAAGAGCTTTCGCAACGTCTCACACAAAACAACGCAGGCATAGAGTTGGCACAAGCGGCATTAGACCTGGCCAACCTCAACCTCTCATACACCATCATTACCGCACCTTGCGATGGATATACTTCGCACAAGAACATTCAAGTAGGACAATTGGTGCAACCCGGACAAACTATGGTGGAGATTGTAGATGAAAGTGATGTGTGGGTAATAGCCAACTACAAGGAGACGCAGACAGCCAATATACACGAAGGTATGCCCGTAGAAATAAAGGTAGATGCCATACCCAACGTTGTATTCAAAGGCATCGTCAAGTCACTCTCGGCATCGACAGGTGCCAGCGTATCGCTATTGCCACAAGACAACTCGGCCGGTAACTTTGTAAAAGTTGAGCAACGCATACCGGTGCGGATAGAATTTACGCAAGACAATAAGGCCGAAGACATGAAACGCCTACGTGCCGGACTGAATGTAGAATGTGAAGTGAATTACTAATGGGAACAGCTACAATACAGAAGGTAAAATTTGATATACCCGACGTTAGCAACTATGTACCACGCCGACTGAAGCCTTGGATATTCATCGCCTTTGTGTTGATATTCCAGCTGTCGGGCGGTGTGTATCTGGCAGCAGCATCGAACATGGTAGGTGCTACTGCCCTCATGCACCAAGACATCATGATGGCCGGCTATGCATCGCTGATAGGTATGTCGCTCAATTTTGCCGTTATGTTCCGATTGAAATTCAGGTTCTCGCTCCGTACAAGCCTGAAGACATGCAGTGTTGCCCTCATAATATGCAACTTGATATGCCTCCATACCACAAGCGTACCACTGCTTGTTGCCACCTGCTTTGTAGCCGGTTGGTTCAGAATGTGGGGCACATTTGCCTGTAACACGACCATACAGCTATGGATAACACCCAAACGCGACATGGCCGAGTGGTTTTGCTTCATATACCTGATAGTACAAGGCAGTATGCAACTCGATGGTATTGCCATCGTATATACCACCTTCTGGACCTCATGGCGATATATACATTGGCTCGTAATAGGGTTGTTGAGCTTGATTTTCTTGCTCACCACCATACTCATACACCACCATCGCAGTATGCCCAAGCTGCCACTATTCGGTATCGACTGGTTGGGCTCGCTCTTGTGGGGTGCATTCATGATGTGCATTGTATTTATATGCCTCTATGGCGACCACTACGACTGGTGGCAGTCGGTACACATACGCACCGCTACCCTCTTTGCCATTGTTGCACTATGCATCAATATATGGCGCATGCGATTTTTACGACACCCCTACATTGCACCTATGGTATGGAAAAACCGCATTATCATCAAGACAACTCTGCTATACCTATTTATAGACTTTCTTGTATCGACCGAGCACGTATTTGAGCACACCTTCAGCGAGGCTATATTGGGATACGACTCAGTCAATGCCATCTCGCTCAATTGGTATGTACTCATCGGGGTTCTATTCAGCTGCATCTTTTGTTACGAGGTGTTTGCCAAGCGTCGGTGGAGTTTTAAGACTATGACCATCATAGGCTTCACATTCGCAGCCATATACTTGGCATACTTCTATTTCTTTATCGACTACAACTTAGAGAAAGAGACACTGTTTATACCTTTGTTCTTCAGAGGTGCAGCGGTTGTAACATGCTCGATATGCTTCCTCACCGCCATATCACAGGCCGGACTGCCGTTCCCCAACTTTGCCCAAGCACTCACTATCAACGGATTTGCAAGTGCCGTATTGGGCAGTACCGTAGGGCCTGCCATCTTGGGCGAGATATTTGAGCGTACGATGACCAAGAACGCCATGCTGATAGGTAGCTCAATGACAGCCGTCAATACCCAAGCCACGCACATACCCCTTGAGCAACTATATGGTATGGTGCAGCAACATGCCCTCATCGTATCTATGAAAGAGGTATTCGGGTGGCTGTTGATAATAGCCCTTTTTGTGATAGTGCTACTGCTTATTATAGCCACCGACACCATACGTCCATCGGCCATTCACCCCAAATGGAGCACTATACGCAAAGGCTTTAAGAATAGCCTAAAGATATACCGCCGCCTACCTATACCCTTCGTTCGTCAAAGGCTGAACACCCTCAACCAAGATAACGATGAGTAATCCTCAATACTCCACCCCCCGACCTGCTATTTGCAGGTCGGGGGGTGATTTCTTATCATCTTCTACAATTACATGATATTGTAATTGATGCGGTTAGGAAGAAATATTCAAGTGAACTTGCTTTTCTTCACTCACCTTTCGCTATATTTGAGTTGAAACCCCAATATAGGATGCGGTTCGGAATAAAAACCAAACAAGTTTGTTTTTCTTCTCTCACCTTTCACTATATTTGTACTATGGATGCGAAAAAGAGAGTTTTGTTGGGGATAAGTGGCGGTACGGACAGTTCCGTAGCTGCTATGCTTCTGCAAGATGCCGGATACGAGGTAGTGGGTGTGACCTTTCGTTTCTACGAGAAAGACAATTGCACCGAGTATCTCGACGATGCTCGCGAGTTGTGTCATCGTCTGGGCATTCGGCACATCATTTCCGACCAACGCGAACGCTTCCAATCGACCATCATAGACTACTTCATCGGCGAATATATGGCGGGGCACACGCCTGTGCCTTGCACCCTGTGTAACAACCTCTTAAAGTGGCCACTACTACGCCAAATTGCCGACGATATGGGCATCTATTACTTGGCCACAGGTCACTATGTGCAGAAGCGCCGAGTCGATGGCTATTGGCACATCACAAATGGTGCCGACAGGAACAAGAATCAGTCCTTCTTCCTGTGGGGCTTGCCACAAGATATATTGGAACGGATGCTTTTGCCCATGGGCGCACTGACCAAACAGCGAGTACGCGAGATAGCCGAAGAACGAGGGTTTATGAAGACGGCACAAAAGAGAGATAGTTTCGGAGTCTGTTTCTGCCCGATGGACTATCGGTCGTTTCTTCGCGACAAAGTGCCGGCAGAGGCTATCCTGAGAGGAAAATTCTTCGACACAGAGGGTAAGTTTATCGCCTGGCACGAGGGATACCCGTTCTATACCATTGGCCAACGGAGAGGACTGGGCATAGACCTCAATCGAGCCGTATTTGTACAGGATATAGTGCCTGCCGAAAACAAGGTAGTGCTGGGCGACTTGAAGTTGCTGGAGCGCACCTCGATGCGCTTGAAGGAGTGGAACATCATCAACCCGGCGCAACTCTTGGGCAAAGACGACATCGTGGTCAAAATTCGCTACCGCAAGCAGGAGAATCGTTGCACCGTAACCCTCCTCCCCGACAACACCCTGCACATAGAGCTACATGAGCCCCTCACCGCCATCGCCCCCGGCCAAGCAGCCGCCTTCTATCGTGGCGACATCCTCCTCGGCGGTGGAATTATCATTGAAGAGTAACAGATCCTTGTTCTATTCATCTACTATCGCTTACACGCCACACACCTATTTCGCTACGCACACGGTGGAGAAAGACGACGTGGCGTCGGTAATCGTTCGTCCCTCATGCAAACATAGTAACTACTTCACGCCTGATGTTTTTAACCCCTTCCCACTGCGAGGACTTCCCCTATATTGCTTCGCAACACAGGGGCAGAAAGTTGTCTGATTGATAAAACACCATAGAGTTTGATAACTTTTATTTCCAGAAATCGAAGAGATTAGAAATTGCCCGTCTAAATAATTTTGGTGCCTTGATACCAAGAATTATTTTGCCTTTTTCATTTAATAAGAATCCGACTTCAATTTGTGCAATTTCCTCTTTATTACTACCATACAAAACTACAGTTCTCACAATATGAAATTCTGGATAGTATTTATTAAGATACATCTCATCGAACGAAGTATAATTGTTTAATTCTTTTATACCTTTTTCCACGTTCTGATGTTTTTTACCTTCAATTGTAATAACTTCTGTTTCTTTTAAGTCAAGTAATACTAGATCCGGGATAAATACAATCTGGTCTTTTTCACCATTCTTGTATGCCTCTCGGTCTGCATACTTCGCTAATGGAATATGTTGCCCGTCCGAAGTGTGGAAATATCCTTTTTCGCAACCAGCATGATTTTCAAAAATAGAATAACTTTCAGTAAAGTTTTCGACTACTATATGTATAAATATAGTTCCCAATTTCTCGCCTTGGTAATCGTAATGCCAATAATCCTTAGGTAAAATTGCTTTAGGAACTGTTAATCCTTCCAATGAAATACCAATTTGGTTTGCAATTTGAATAAATTTATTGCGATTACCTACATGAGATTGTCTTAAACCATGTTGCGTAATTTCGATTTCTCCTCCCCAACCTAATTTACGAATTACTGCAGCAATAATGCTTAAAGCACCTATATTGGGGTCATGAGATAAAGAACCGCTCTTATACAATCTTCCAGATATTTGTATCTTATCATCTGTTTTGGTTATTAAGATAGGAGTATTGCCAGCAGGAGCTTTTCTCATGCCTTTCTTAAACGCAATAATTTCATCAATTGAGGTAAAAGGCTTAAAAATATCATCATCTAACTTTTTACCCAAAATATCTACACCTAACGTTAATAATAGCCTTGTTCCAAAAACGTATGTCTCAGTAGGGCTCTCCTTTTGACCTACTTGCAATGCGTACAACATTACTTTCTTAGTTGTAGGATAAAAGTAATTAATAAAAACGAACTTGGAACATCTTTGATAAACTCCTGTGTTTCGGCTTTCTTTATCATCAGTTTTAGTTTCCTCTATAGCATATAACGGAATGTCTGTAGGCTTAGGTTGATCTTCTTGATAAAAAATTAGAAAATCGGTAAAACTCGAGGAACCAGAAACAGTTTTAATATAGATATTATTAACCTTGGCACATGCAAAGCCAATTACTTTATAAGTAAAGTCAAAGCATTTGTTTTTATCTAATAGCGGTATAATTCGTATGGTGTCGCCAAAAAATCCACAATCTTGATCTTTCGCAAAATACGAAAAGATTGTTTGAAGAACAGATGTTTTAGGTCGTTCTTCGGTTAAAATCCATAGATTTTTAGTTTCATTATTCATATTTGGTCAAGATATATAATTGTTCGTTTATATGTTTCTTTGTCTTAGCTAATCCATTGTTATTACTCTTAAATCTTAAGTATTCAAATTCTTCAAGAACTACATTACCGTATTTCGAGAACATACTTATAATTTGCTCTTGATGCATTATTCCTTCAGAATTATAGCTTAACACCAGATATTTGAATTTTGCATTTGCTACTATATACTCAAGGTCCCTTAAGGCTGTTTGTGGATTACAGAAGGAAGATTTTTTATTACCATATTCTCTCATTCCAGTCACTCCTCGAATATTAGGGCTATCATAAGCCGCAATAGTCTCTACCAAATGGTAATTGGGTAAATACTGTCTTTCATTATAAGGGGGATCGAGATATAAAATATCTACATTTATACTACATACTAAATCAAGACTATTTCCACAATACACATGATGAGTTTTCGTATTTGGGATAATTTCAATAGGCCGCATATAAAGTCGCTTTACAGCACGAGGATCCCACTTTTTATAAAAAGCAGCATATACACCTGCAACATTAGCATATAAGGATACAGTTTCAATTAAACATGCTAATAAAATATAATACTCACTTTCTGTTATTAATAACAGCTTCCTCCAATTTTCTATTTGTATTCTGATTGCATCAATTCGTAGCCCATTTTCATCACTAAAATACATACGAGGTCGCTCCATATATTGAGTACCCGCGGGCGTATAATTTTCAAAAATAAAACCTTTCACATCGGGGATATGATTAAGATACTCTAGCACAATTTCTAAGGGTGTCGCAAATAATACTTTGTCATTTTTTAAATTTAACGAAGAAATTAATTTCGTAAAGTTTGGTTCTTCGCCATTCTCAATATATGCTTTTTGTAAACAGTACGACATATACATTAGGTCAGAACAATGTACTTCATATCCTTTTTTCTTGAAATATTTAGCAACACTAGTTGTTCCTGAAAATAAGTCAAAAAACGATTTACCATGAACACCATGGGCATTCAATATCGTGAATATTTTTTCAAGTATATTTTCTTTATTTCCAATGTATCTCATAAATTATGATAGTTCGTAATTAACACCTCATCTGTTATTGATTCTTTTCTATTCTTTAAATGATAACTAGAATTTGAATAATTCTTGTTCAAATGGTGAATAATATATCTATTATCTTTGGCCCATTCTGCAAGAATCTTATTATTAACGCCTTTATGTAACAACACATTTGATAATGCGAATCTAATATGTTGTTTGTCCAACATATCTAAAATTGAAAGTAAACGAATTTCCTCAGAAGTTCCCCAACCAGTAAAACCCCGCTTACCATCATTATAAGAACCGTTCGATATCAAATATGGCGGATCACAATAAACGAAATCCTCCCTTGTGAGTTGCATAAAATCAAATTCATCAAAATTATTACTTGTAAAATTTATATCCATACTTTGCAAGCGTTGAATGAAAGAAATTAGGTTATCTTCCATTCTTCGATTGTAAGTGCTACGCTCTTTCCCAAAAGGGTTATTAAATTCATGCGAGTTGTTAAAACGAATTTGATGATTAAATGAATATGCCACTAGGACAAATAGATCTAATGGATTTCGGTGTTCATTATAGTATTCACGAAGTTTTTTGTAACCAAAATCATTGGTCAACGACAAAGAGTATTCAGCTATTCTTTCTTGGACGTGCTGTAAAACATCGTCCTGAGACAAAGTGTAAAATAATCGGTATAAGTCTATTAAGTACGTAAGATTATCGTTGAGAAAATATTTTTCTGCATTAACATTTACTCCCACGTTACACCCTCCACAAAACAAATCAACAAAAGTATTGATATTTCTAGGAAGAAGAGGTAGTATTTGAGGTAATAATTTAAATTTCCCCCCTATATAATTCATGGGGGAACAAATAAATTGTTTGCCATTATTGGGTGTTATTTTTGTCTTTTTACTCGTTGTCATAAAAGATTATCAAAAAAACTCCAAGATAGCTACCCAAAAGCAACTGAAACTCATTTAAACTATCGAGGGATTCATGTTTCACATTCTTATAATGCAAAAATTAATATATGAGGTCACATTTAATTATTGTCTTATCGCACGTAGTGGGGCATTTCGGCAGGGACTACCATTGATATCTCTACCAAACCTTTTACTACTCCATTTTCGCGCCAGGCGGTTTGGTATATCACCTTGTGTAATCCCTCTTTCTCGATGGTGTAGGCATTGGTGCCACCGGTAGCCAACAGTTCGCGTATCTTGGCTTGCGAGGCCGGGCTATGACAGTCAAACATGTTTTTACCTATGAGGTCGCCATGACGGGCAAAGGTTTGGCGAGCTTTTTCGTTCATGTACAAGATAATGCCTTCGGTATCGCACACCGTTACGGCACAATTCATTTCTTCACTCCAAGGATACATAATATGATATTTATTAGGGTTGATTATCTAACGGCAAAGATAATGAGAAACGAGCGAGAAATATGAAGTTTACTTCAATATTTTTTACAGAGAGTGCACAATAACTTTGCTGATTCTCTCAAAGAGAATGACAAACCCTAAAAACTACAGAGGTTGCATCAAAATCTCGTTTTTGATGCAACCTCTGCATTGATAGATATGTGTCGATGCTACTGTTTACTTGAGTGCATCGATGTTTTGTTGATTCATGAGTTGCTTGCCTTCGGGTGTATAGAGGTAGGCCAAACGCTCGGCATAGGCTTTCTCTATCTTACCACGCACCATCTTCATGGTACTGTTTATCATTTGGTTTTGCTCGGTGAATGGCTCGGCCAATACGGCAATACCGGCGGGCAACCAACGGTCGGGGAACATTGTCTCGAGGTCGCCACCTTTCTTGAAGCGGGCTACAGAGCCATCGATGAGTTTAAGAGCGGCCTTGCGACCTTCCTCGGTGTCGAGGCCGAGACCTTGCTCTTTCAATGTGGCACGCAGACGCTCTTTGTTGGGAACGATGAGGGCTGTGGTGTAGGCCGATTGGTTGTTGTACAACATCACTTGGTCGATATAGGGAGACAACTCAACGAGCGACTCTTCGATACCTTCGGGGCTATATTTCTCACCATCGCTCGATATAAGGAGGCTCTTGAAACGTCCCTTCACATAGAGAAGGCCTTCGGCTGTCATGTAACCAAGGTCGCCGGTGTATAGATAACCATCGCGCACGGTATCGGCTGTTGATTCGGGATTTTTCCAATAGCCGGCCATTACGTTCTCGCCTTTTACTACAATCTCGCCCATCTCACCGAGAGGCAATTCCTTACCTTCGCTATCACAAATCTTCAAGTCGATGGGTTTTACCAACTTACCACTTGAGCCAAAACGATATTTCTCGGGGCCGTTTGAAGAGATAACAGGTGTAGCTTCAGACAAGCCGTAGCCTTGATACATGGGCATGCCTACGCCAACGTAGAACTTCTGGAGGTCTTTGTCGAGCAGTGCACCACCACCGATAAAGAAGCGCAACTCGCCTCCAAAGTTTTCACGCACTTTCGAAAAGATAAGTTTGTCGAACAATGCAACGATGGGCTTGAGCAATATGCGCCAACCTTTGGGGTCGAGGTTGCTATCGCCATAGTAGGTCTGTTTTACCTTCAGACCCATGTTGAAGAGCTTAACGGTAGTCTCGCCCTTGGCACGGATAGCACCTTCGATGTTTTTCTTGAAGGTCTTGGCCAATGCCGGCACACTGAGGATAAAGTGCGGACGCACCTCCTTGATGTTCTTAGGAATATTTTTGAGAGTATCCAACGAATTGCGACCTACTTGTACGGTAGCTACTGTGGCACCTTGCGACATCATGATATAGAAACCTACCACGTGTGCAAAACAGTGGTCGAGAGGCAATATGATGAGTGTGCGCCATGTTTGGTCAATGGCTACCAGGGTGAGGGCTTGCTCTACGTTGGCTGTATAGTTGCGGTGTGTGAGCACAACTCCCTTGGGGTCGGCAGTGGTGCCGCTGGTATAGGTAATGGTGGCGTAATCGTCGTTTTCGATAGAACGTCCTACGGTAAGGAACTCATCGAGTGTGTGCGATGCCAAGAACTCATCACCCATCTTTTGCAACTCGGCGAGTGACATCTCGCGGTCTTCATACTCTTTTATATCATCAAACACGATAATCTTCTTCACTGCAGGCAACTTGTCCTTGATAAGGCGCACCTTCTTGAGTTGTTGTCCCGATACCATGATGTACTGTACATCACCATGAATAAGGCGGAACATGAGGTCGTTGCTCTCTTCGAGTTTGATAGACAAAGGCACATTGATAGCACCTGCATAGAACATGGCCAACTCACCAATAATCCACATATTGCGACCTTCGCTGAGCAATGCCATCGTGTCGCCCTTTTTTACACCAAGGGCTTGCAATCCGGCTCCCAATCGATATACTTGTTCTTTGACTTGTTGGTAGGTTGTAGGCTCAAAAACCTTGTCGGTCTTTTCCAACAAAAAAGTGTTGTTGGGATACAGTTTAACTGACTGTTCAAATAGATCTACTAATGTTTTCTTCATATCGCTATTTGTGTTTTAAAATTATTCTTGCTTGTGATAGTGAGACAAATATACAATATTGGAGCATAAAATGCAATAACTTCGGTATTATTACACATCATAATAGTCTCACTTGTTTACTTGCGGCCGGCAATGCGGTCGATAATCACAGCTATAGCACCATCGCCTGTTACATTACATGCTGTACCAAAGCAATCCATAGCAATGTAGAGAGCTATCATCAATGCTTGTTCCATCTCGCCAAAACCGAGGAACGCCTCCAATACACCGAGTGCTGCCATGATGGCACCTCCGGGAACACCCGGGGCTGCAACCATCGTTATACCCAACATACATATAAATCCTGCATAGTTGCCAAAGTCTATGCCTAAACCGTTCATAAGGAGTACGGCCATAGAGCACGCCACAATCTTCATGGTACTACCCGAGAGGTGTATAGTAGCACACAAGGGTATGACAAAAGTTGCTATATTGGGTGTAACACCATTCTTGATAGCTTGTTGCAACGTAACCGGAATGGTTGCAGCAGATGATTGTGTACCTAACGCTGTGAAGTACGCCGGCAACATATTGCGCAATAATACAAAGGGATTTTTCTTACCTACTATACCGGCAATAACAAATTGTAGGATAAGCAGTAGTACATGCAGTATGAAAATGACTACGATAATCTTGAGGAACACCGACATGACCGAAACAACTTGTCCGGTAACTGTCATATTCAAGAAGATGCCAAAGATGTGCAAGGGCAGCAGAGGCACGATAACCTTCGATATGAGCATAGTAACAATATCGCGAAAATCTTCGGCAGCACGCTTGAGTGTATCGCCTTCTACGGCCGACAATCCCAATCCCACACAGAAAGCTATAAGCAATGCTGTCATGATATTCATCAACGGAGGCATTTCAACCGTAAAGTAGGGAGTAAGCGACTCGTTAGCCTCGGCCAAATTGGCTACACCTTGTCCTTGTGCTATCATTGATGGGAAAATGGGGTCGCACACAAAAAAAGTAAAGAAGCCCGAGAAGAGCGTAAAGCCATAGGCCATAACAGCCGTCAGCAACAACATACGTCCTGCACCTTTACCCAAGTCGGCTATAGCAGGTATGATGAGGCCAACGATAATCAACGGAATGGCAAATGCAAGGAAGTTGCCAAACAAGCCATTGAATGTCACAAAAATACGTGCTATAGCATGAGGAAGGAATTGTCCAAACACTACACCCAAAGCTACAGCAATGAGTACTTGCACAAGCAGAGATGGTTTCTTTATTTTCATAGTTCCGATTTTTTCTCGGCAAAAGTACTCAAAAAAATATTATTAATGTGTATCTTCGCTTCATAAAACACTTGCACGACTCAATTATACAACTCAATAATAATCAAAATGAATAAAAAAGCATCTATTCAGATTATCACCCTATTGGGACTGATTATATTGTTCTACCTGCTCACACTCGTTTCTATGCTCATATTTCAGGCCAAAGGCGTAGAACCTTGGCGCATGCTCATGGCTACATCGGCGCTACAAAATATAGGTGTATTCATCATTCCGGCAGTCATTACTGCTCGCATCTTCAATCCCGGCAAGACGTTGCAAACACTACAACTCAACCGCATACCTGGCTTCGTGCATTGGGTATTGATGTTGCTCATATACTTGGCGTCGATACCTATGATGAATGCCATTGTACTATGGAACGAAGGGTGGCAAC
Source organism: Bacteroidaceae bacterium (assembly GCA_017410245.1). Taxonomy (GTDB): domain Bacteria; phylum Bacteroidota; class Bacteroidia; order Bacteroidales; family Barnesiellaceae_A; genus Barnesiella_A. Next base: position 21,339 of record JAFQRE010000042.1, on the reverse strand, counting down.
TGCCCGAAACGCTGTCGTGGATGCGCGAGATGGAAGATGCTGCCAAGGTGGCTACTGAGCAGATGTTGAACGTAACTTCAATAGGACAATTGCTCATTGTAATACTGATTGTAGGCATACTCACCGGTGTAGGAGAAGAGCTGATTTTCAGAGGCTCGGTGCAACGGCTCATGCTCGAAAAGAAGATCAACCCGCACATAGCTATATGGGCAACCGCATTTATTTTCAGCGCCATACACTTCCAAGCATACGGTTTTGTACCCCGCATGCTATTGGGTGCTTTCTTTGGCTATACCGCGCTATGGAGTGGTAGCCTATGGTTGCCTATTGCAGCCCATGCTCTCAACAACAGCCTCACTACTATAACCTACTATGAACCGGCCCTCGAACAAATGACGTGGATAGGCACCGAGCCTACTACCACAACTATAGTATGCAGTACAATTGCCACTATTACCCTCATTGTCATATATGTACGATACTACAAGCAGGGCAAGTAAGCCCATTACATGATACTGACAAGAGCGACAGCACCCCCATTAGGAATGCTGTCGCTCTTGCTATACGATAAGTATATGTATATACTTAATTTTCAAATAGATCGTTCCACGAGGTATTCTTCTCAACACTGAGGCGAGTTGCCTTTGCCTCATCGCGGTCTACGCCCACACCATTGAAATAACAATATATAAGTCCGTCCATCACTCGATCATAATGATTGCAAGTAAGCGAGGCCGAAACTCCGTTATAATATATTGTATTGTATATATCAAATGCACGCTCGGTGTCTTTATTGTAGCCATGCCCCATCAATAGGCAGTCGGCCAAATCGAGTTGAGCTGTACGATCTCCGGCCTTAGCACGTTCTTCAAGGCTGGCCAACTCTTCGGGTGATAGTCCATATATTCTCATAATACTAAAAACTTAAGGTTTCTCAAAGTTAAGAATAAATATTCAATAAACAAGCCTTTTTATTACAAATTATTTCTTATATAATTATTTTTCTGTTTTTTACACACTATCAGCTCTGCGATAAGATATTTTCCAAATCTTTTGCCGACAGTGCCAATTGGAACTTTCCATTCATAGCCACCGATATATGACCGGTCTCTTCGCTCACAATAATGGCTATAGCATCAGTTTCCTGACTGAGACCCAAAGCCGAGCGGTGACGCAAGCCCAGCGACTTGGGTATATCGGTATTGTGCGACACCGGCAAGATACACGATGCAGCAGCAATGCGATTGCCGGCAATTATCATGGCACCATCGTGCAAGGGGCTGTTCTTGAAGAAAATGTTCTCTATAAGACGACTATTGACATCGGCATTGATAAGCTCGCCCGTAAGTTCATACTTGTCGAGGGGTGTATTACGCTCTACAATTATGAGCGCACCTGTCTTAGTCTTTGCCATACTCATGCAGGCATACACAATGGGCATGACATAGGGCTTAGACTGCTCCTTCTCACCTTTTTGGAAAATTCCCAACAAAAATTTCCATCGGTTGCGCGAGCCCAATTCTATAAGGAAGCGACGTATCTCCTCTTGAAACAGCACTACCAACACCAACAAACCGAGACTCATAAACTTATCCATGATGGCTCCCAACAATCGCATATCGAGTATGAGTCGAAAAACAATCCACACCAATACAAACGTTATGAGTCCACTGAATATCTTTATCGCCCCCGACTCTTTCATCATCTTGAAGAGATAATAGAGCAACGAAGCTACTATGAGTATATCTATGGCATCTTTTATTCCAAATTCTATCATATACAATAAGTATTATATTGTGTCAGGTATAGTTTGCATCACTATTTTCACAGCTTCTACAGCCGGTTTCACATCGTGTACACGCAGTATGTTGGCACCACCCATCAATGCCAATACATTGAGCACAGTAGTACCATTGAGGCTCTCGGCAGGAGTTGTATTCAACAACTTATATATCATAGACTTGCGTGATATACCCACAAGCAATGGCAAACCGATGCGGGTAAACTCGTCGAGGTGGCGCATGAGACGATAATTGTCGTCGATTGTCTTGCTGAAACCAAATCCCGGGTCGATAATAATGTCATTGACACCCATGCGTGTAAGCAGGTCTATTTTCTCGGCAAAATACTGCAACACATCGGCTGTGACATCTTCGTAGTGCAGATATTGCTCTTGCATCATGGCATCGGGTTTGCCACGCATGTGCATCATCACATAGGGCACTTGCAAGTCGGCTATTGTCTCATACATACAAGTATCAAGTTCGCCACCCGATATGTCGTTTATAATCTGTACACCCCACTGTTCTACACACCAACGAGCCACATCGGCACGAAACGTATCCACCGAAACTATGGCATCGGGAGCCTGAAGGCGTATAGCCTCCAATCCCATGGCAAGGCGACGCTTCTCCTCATCTACACTTACCTCGGCACAACCCGGACGCGATGAATAACCTCCCACGTCTATCATATCGGCTCCTTCTCCGAGCAATGTGGCAACTCGTGCAGCTACAGTGGCTCTATCGCCACAACGACTGTTGTTGTAGAACGAGTCGGGGGTAACATTGAGTATTCCCATAACCCGAGGTCGAGATAAATCTACCAGACGACCTCCGGCATTGATGGTTAGTTTTCTATTGCGTCTATCGGTAAGCATTTATTTGAGAAATTTATGAGAAGCGAAGTTACAACTTTTCTACGAAATTGGGTCGCAAAATAGTGTATAAATATCATTTTTTCCTTATATCGTCAATTTTCACACCTGCATCTATGCGAGGAACGGCATCAACAGCACGAGGAGTGGGCCGTTCAAGGCGACGAGGCAAAGATGTTTCTATAACAAGCGAGGTATCACGGCGGGCATGCGTGCGACGATGATATACAGGACGACGCTCATGCAAGGGTACAGTATCTAAGTGCAACCGAAATGCGGCCACCTCTTGTTCCAATTGAGCAAAGTCTTCAACCTCGGCTACAACATAAGCACGATTGTACGAAGCAACAATCTGAGCCACAGCCAACAACAGCATTAACACAAGCAACAGCATGGTAACCCGGCGCTGCCCGAGAGACAAAGCATACCATTTATCAAGCCATTTGCCATTTTTCATATCCACCGTTATTTTCAAGATTGAGACTAATAAAAATATCGACAAATTTAATATTTTTGCACCACATTATCATACAAGCAACCATTTTTCTTTATCCATGAGTCGAAAGTCGGCCATTGCCACTATAATAAAGGTCATACCACCCTACCTCCCCACCCTACTCATACTGGGCACTATCTGCTACATCTCATTACAAGCCAATCCTCTGCCCGATGATACCCAATGGCTACTCTTCAAAGGGGCCGACAAGCTAATACACTTTATAATGTATATGGCACTCACCGGCACATTTTGCTTCGATTACTACCGCCGAGACACACATCGTCATGCCCTACCGGCACTGATATGGGCGCTATTGGTTGCCATACTCATAGGAGGCATCATGGAAATAATGCAGACACAGATGGCTTTGGGTCGTGAGGGAGACTTCATAGACTTCATAGCCAATACATTAGGTGCCGCAACAGGCATCATTGCCGGACATCGCATATTTGCCCACTGCCCCCCTACCAATATTTCGTAACCTATTTATGCTGTAGGCAATGCGGGTATCGGCGACTGTTGTTGCTGTGGCAGGGGCTATAGGGGCATCAGTGCCGAAAGGGGATTGTTGGTTGGTTTGCTGCTCCTTGCTGAGTGATGCGAGATGCTGTTGAAGTTGCTGTGGTGTCATCTGAGTTGTAGGGTGATGTTGCTGTTTGCAGATAGGATATTTTGTAGTATCTTTGTCACTGTAACGCATAAACAGATAATGTCATGATTGAATATATAGCCGGAGAAGTGGTAGAGCTTACTCCTACGAGTGCTGTGATAGAGACTGCCGGTGGTGTGGGCTATATGCTACACATCTCGCTCAATACGTTCTCGGCACTGAAGCAGGGTGAACGAGCACGGTTGTTGGTGCACGAGGCTATACGCGAGGACGCTTACCTTTTGTATGGTTTCAAGAGTCGCAAGGAGCGCGAATTGTTCCAATTGCTCATTTCGGTATCGGGTGTTGGCCCCAATACGGCAAGAATGATACTATCGGGATTGTCGCCCGATGAGTTTGAACAAGTTATTGCTACAGAGAATATTACACTACTAAAGTCGGTAAAAGGGATAGGTGCTAAAACAGCACAAAGAATAATTGTTGACCTCAAGGATAAAATAAAATCGGTAGGTTCTACGTTAGTAAGTAGTATGCCGCGAGTATCGGAGACCTACGAAGAGGCTGTAGCAGCCTTGTCGATGTTGGGATTTGCCCCGCAAGCATCGCAGAAAGTGGTGCAAAAGCTACTGCAAGACTCACCCGGAATACGGGTCGAGGAGGTCATAAAACAAGCATTGAAGATGTTGTGATGCTCGACGGCTATATGTTGAATATGGCTAACGCATAGATGAAGATAATAGAGAGATTTCTTATCATTCTTACACTTTTCATTGGCATGTGGGGTGTGGTACCCTCGGCCAACGCTCAGAGTGCAGCTCCTAAAGAGGCAGCTGCCGATAGTGTTGTGCGTTACCCTGTGAGCAAGACATCGCCCGAAAACTACGAAGATATAGGTGCCGAAAGTGCTGCCGACCTGCGTACACCGGCCAATATAAAGACCGACATTGAGTATGACCCAATAACCAACAGATACATCTTGCGCACGCGCGTAGGTGAAACCGAAATTGCCACTCCGTTTTCGCTCACAGCCGAGGAATATGGCAACTACAGTTTCCGCAAGTCGATGGAGGCATACTATCGCGAAAAGAATGCCTACGATCCCGAAACGGCCGAAAAGGACAAGTTTGACTTCCTCAACATGAACTTCAGCCTCGGCCCATTGGAGAAAGTGTTTGGCCCGGGCGGTGTGCAACTGAAAACTCAAGGTAGTGTTGAGGTGGATATGGGTGTGAAATATAACAAAATAGACAACCCTGCCCTCTCGCTCGAGGCTCGCTCTAAGACCTATTTCGACTTTGATACCAAGATACAAGCTACCGTCAATGCCAAGGTAGGTAACAAGTTGGGTTTCAACCTCAACTACAATACCGATGCTACATTTGCATTTGACTCACAAAATCTCAAACTACAATTTCAAGGCGAGGAAGACGATATTGTGAAGAATATCGAGGCCGGTAATGTGTCGATGACTACGGGTTCTTCGCTTATACGAGGCAGCACTTCGTTGTTTGGTTTCAAGACTACGTTGCAGTTTGGCAAACTCACTGCTACGGCCCTTGTATCACAACAGCAATCGGAGACTAAGACTGTGAGCACCAGTGGTGGTGTACAGACAACTCCATTTGAGTTTAATGCCGATAAGTACGACGAAAACCGCCACTTCTTCTTGGCTCACTACTTCCGTGACAATTACGACCAGTTTGCCTCTAAACTGCCATACGTACAGTCGGGTATTACTATCAACCGCATAGAGGTATGGGTGACTAATAAACAGGGCAAATATGACCAGTCGCGCAACATTGTGGGTTTTATGGACTTGGGCGAGAGCGACCGCATCTATAACGACCACTGGCGAGGCTCGGGCAATCCCCTGCCTATGAACAATGCCAACACCCTGTTGAGCGAGATAAAATCGCAATACCCCGATGCCCGCAACATCAACAGCGTGTCGCAGGCACTTGAGGGCTTATCGGTATATGGTTTTGAGGGAGGACAGGATTTTGTCAAGATAGAGAGTGCCCGCAAGCTCAACAGCAACGAATATACCCTCAATAGCGCACTGGGATATATATCGCTGAAGGTAGCCCTCAACTCGGACGAGATGGTGGCTGTTGCCTATGAATATACCTATGGCGGACAGGTGTATCAGGTGGGTGAGTTCTCTTCGGACATTACTGCTACCGACCAATGTCTATACTTGAAGTTGCTCAAGGGTGTCACCGTTTCGCCTCAGCTCCCCATCTGGGACTTGATGATGAAGAATGTATATTCGCTCAATGCCTATCAGCTCAAGAAAGATCACTTCCGTCTTGAGATAAAATACTTGAGCGACTCCACCGGTGTGTTGCTCAACTACATTCCGGCCGGAAACATCGCCGAAAAGACTTTGCTACAAGCCATGAACCTCGACCGCCTCGATGCCAACCAAGAGAGCCACTCCGATGGTTTCTATGACTACATAGAGGGCTATACAGTGCAGTCGAGCAACGGACGCATCATATTTCCTGTAGTAGAGCCTTTTGGCAGCCACTTAGCAGCAGCCATCGGTGACAAAGAGATAGCCGAGAAATATATATTCCAAGAGTTGTACGACTCTACCCTCACTGTGGCACAACAAGTGTCGGATAGAAATAAGTTTGTCATAACAGGTGAGTATCAAGCCTCATCGGGCTCTGAGATAAGTCTTGGAGCGATGAATGTGCCACGAGGCTCGGTTGTAGTGACAGCCGGCGGTGTGACTCTTGTGGAGAATAGCGACTATACCGTTGACTATACCATGGGTACTGTACGCATTCTCAATCAGAGCATTATCGATGCCGGTACACCTATCAACGTATCGCTCGAAAATCAGTCGCTCTTCAATATGCAACGCAAGACGATGCTCGGTCTCGACCTTACTTACGCCTTCACCAAAGACTTCAAGATAGGTGGTACCATATTGCACCTGTCTGAGAAACCCATCACCAACAAGGTAAATACCGGTAGCGAGTTGCTCAACAACACTTTGTGGGGTCTAAACTTGTCGTACAATACCAAGTTCAATTGGCTCACCAACTGGCTCAACCTCATACCCACCGTCAATGCCACTGCCCCATCTACCCTATCGGTGACAGGCGAGTTTGCACAATTGGTAACACATCAAGCACCACAGGGTAGCCAAAAGGGTATGTCGTATCTCGATGACTTCGAATCGACACAAACAGGTATTGACTTGCGATCGCCCTACGCATGGAACATGGCATCTACCCCATCAATGTTTGCCGAGGCTTCGCTCAACGACAACCCTGACTATGGCAAAAATCGTGCTTTGCTTGCATGGTACTATATAGACCGCATGTTTACCGACAAGCACACGTCATTGGCACCTTCGCACATCAAAAACGACTATGACCAATTGTCCAATCCCTATGTGCGCGAAGTGAGTGTGCATGAGATGTTCCCCAACAAAGAACTCACCTACGGCGAAAGCACAACTATACAAACCCTCAACCTGTCGTTCTACCCCGAGGAGCGCGGCCCCTACAACCTCGATACCGAGCGAATAGATGCAGAGGGTAACTTGCTATACCCCGAGAGTCGTTGGGGCGGTATCATGCGCAAGATGGACAATACCGATTTTGAGACCGGAAACATAGAGACAATACGTTTCTGGATGATGGATCCCTTCCTCGACCCCGAAAACCCCAACTATGAGGGTGGTGATCTATATATCAACCTGGGAGAAATATCGGAAGATATTCTCAAAGATGGTATGAAATCGTTTGAGAATGGTATGCCTATAGACGGTGACTCGACACACATCGATGTAACCAATTGGGGTAAAGTGTCGCGCAACCAATCGCTCACATACGCATTTGACAATACAGCCGGAGCACGCAAATTGCAAGACGTAGGTTTAGACGGATTGACCAACGACGAGGAATACAACTTCCCAACCTATAGCAATTATCTCAACGAGTTGAGCAATCGTCTCTCGGCCGAGACACAAGCCCACATGCGTCAAGACCAATTCTCGCCCTACAACGACCCGGCCGGCGACAATTACCACTTCTACCGCGGTGTCGATTACGACAACGAACAGATGTCGGTACTTGAACGCTACAAACGCTACAACGGCGTAGAAGGCAACTCGGCATCGAGCGAAGATGTAGATGACCCGTACTACCAATCGTCACGCAGTGTACCCGATGTCGAGGACGTAAACCAAGACAACACCCTCAACGAGTATGAGCGCTACTTCCAGTATCGCATCTCTATCCGTCCTGAGGACTTGGTTGTGGGTCGCAACTTTATTACCGACTCAACATCTACCGAAGTAACCCTACGCAATGGACAGAAAGGTCGTGCCGTATGGTATCAGTTCAAGGTACCTGTATCGGAGTTTGAGAGTCGCATAGGTTCTATCAACGACTTCAAGACCATACGTTTCATTCGTATGTTTATGACCGGCTTTAAGAAACCTACCCACTTGCGTTTTGCCACATTTGAGCTTGTACGCGGTGAGTGGCGCACCTATCAATACTCGCTCAACAACCGTAGCGATGCTCCCGCTCAAGGCAGCTTGGATATGAGTGTTGTTAATATTGAAGAGAATGCAGGACAACGCCCTGTCAATTATGTGTTGCCTCCGGGTGTGACACGTATTGTCGATCCCAGCCAGTCGCAAGCCACACAGCTCAATGAGCAAGCTTTTGCACTGAAAGTTACCGACTTGCAATCGGGCGATGCACGTGCCGTATATAAAAATATCAGCATGGACCTTCGCTACTACAAGCGCATTCAGATGTTTGTCCATGCCGAAAAGCTCATCGACGACTATACCGACTTGAAAGATGGCGACCTTACTATCTTCATGCGCATCGGTAGCGACAGCCGGTCGAACTACTACGAGTATGAGATACCTCTCATGCTTACTCCCGAGGGTCATTACAGCACATATAATGTAAGCGACCAATATGCAGTGTGGCCGGTAGAAAATATGTTCGACTTTGCACTCGACCGCCTACCCGAACTGAAAACATTACGCAACCGCAGCAAGAAGACCGATAGCGACAACGTGTCGTTTACACAACCCTACTCGATATACGACCCCGACAACGAGCGCAACCGCATGACCGTTGTTGGTAACCCTTCGCTATCGAATATACGCACCATTCTCATAGGTGTACGCAACAACTCGGGCAACGTGAAGAATGGTACTATATGGGTCAATGAATTGCGCCTCACCGACTTTGACCAAAGCGGAGGCTGGGCTGCCAAAGGAAATATCAACTTAGGCATATCGGATATTGCAACCGTCAATGTTGGAGGTCACATTGAGACATCGGGTTTCGGCTCGATAGACCAGAGTCTTACCCAACGTCGCATGGACGACTATTATCAATACAATGTGGCAACACAAGTCGATTTGGGACGTTTTCTCCCCGAGAAGGCCGAAGTTTCGGCTCCTCTATACTACTCATACTCCGAGCAGGTGACATCGCCCCAATACAACCCCGTAGATGAGGACGTAAAACTATCCGACGCACTCGATGCCGCCATAGACAAGCATGAGCGCGACTCTATATCGAGCATAGCCCTCGAGCGCAAGCGTGTAGAGAGCCTCAGCATCACCGGTGTGAAGGTGAATGTAAAGAGCGAAAACCCCATGCCCTACGACCCCGCCAACTTCACGCTGGGATATTCATACAATCGACAAAGCAACTCCGACCCCACTACTACCTATGAGAATACCTACGACCATCGTGGTAGTCTCACCTACTCATACACCCCATACGTCAAGCCGTTCAAGCCCTTCAGTGGTATCAAGAGCGAATCGAAAAACATGAAGTTCCTACAGGAGTGGGAATTGAATTATGTTCCTACCAACCTCACATTCAACACCAATATATCGCGTTATTACTACGAGCAACAAACACGCGACCTCAACTCTATCGTATCGGGTATAAAAGGTATTGACCTACCGGTATCGGTAAGTAAGAACTTCTTGTGGGATCGCCAATTCTCACTACAATGGAACTTGACCAAGTCGCTCAACTTCTCATTGCAAACAATGACCAACGCTCGTGTAGATGAAACCGCTGGTGTTGTAAATCGCGATCTATTCCCCGATGAGTATAAGATATGGCAAGACTCGGTGTGGAGCAGTATCAAGGGATTGGGCTCTCCTTGGGACTACAATCAAACCTTCAATGCCTCTTGGACAGCACCTTTCAATAAGATTGCTGCCATAGACTTCCTCTCTTTCTCGGTGAAGTACAATGCAACATACAATTGGGAGAAAGGCACTGAAATAGAGGGTGTAGATATGGGTAATGTAATCTCCAATCAAGCTCAATGGAACTTTGACGGTCGTATCAACCTCGAACAACTGTACAACAAAATTCCATACTTGCAGAAGGTAAACAAACGTTTTGCCGCTACCAAGGGCAATAGCAGTCGTGTAAACTCTCGCGCAACCAAGCAGAAGAATAAATACGAGCGTACCATTACACTCAAAGAAGACACCTCCGTTGTAGTACGCCACAACTTGAAGAGCAAGAAGGTAAATGTAACGGCAACCAACCTCAAGGGCGAGGCCTTTGCAATAGAGACTCGCGTTGTCGATGACAATAATATAGAGGTATTGACACGAGGTAAACGTCAGATAAAAGTAAAAGTAATCATTCCCGAGGAGCAAAAGACCTTCTGGAGTGAGGCTGGTCAATACTCGGCTCGATTCTTGATGATGGTGCGTAACGTAAGTGCCCGCTATCGCGAGGTAAGCTCTATGAACTTGCCCCTATTCCGCCCCGTAGTTGGCGATGGTTTTGGACAAACTCGCGCCTTCGGGCCTATGGCTCCGGGTCTCGACTTTGCTTTTGGCTTTACCGATGAGAGCTTTGTGCAACGTGCTATCGATAACAACTGGCTCATTCGCGACGAATTGCAAATCAATCCGGCCGTTTCGGGCTTAACCAAAGAGCTGAACTTCGATGTCGATATAGAACCTATTGCCGGTCTTAAGATAAAACTTACGGGAAACTGGAACCAGACCAATAGTTCGCAAATGCAATTTATGTTTGAAGGTAATCCTACAGTGTATGGTGGTAATTACACCAAGACCCACATTGCCATACTCACATCATTGCGTCCGTCATCGGTCGAAAATGGATACCAATCGGACGCTTTTGACCAATTTATGGAAAACCGCAAGATAATAGCCGGCCGATATGAGAAAAAATATGAAGGCACCAGCTATCCTACAACCGGTTTTATGAAAGGTCACCCGCTGGCAGGTCGCCCATACGACAGCAACAATGGAGGGGTCAATCACTCATCGCCCGATGTCATGATACCGGCATTCTTGGCCGCCTACTCGGGCATCAGTGCCGATAATGTGGCTCTCACTGCTTTCCCGGCAATGTCAAGTGTGCTCCCCAACTGGCGTATTACCTACGACGGTTTGATGCAAATTGCTGCCGTCAAAGAGCACTTCAAGTCGTTTACCATCAACCACGCATACCAATGCACCTATGCTGTTGGTTCATACTCTTCGTTCATGAACTGGATAAACTCGGGTGGCAACGATATGGGCTTCACACTCGATGAGCTTTCGGGCAATCCTATCCCATCGTCGCCCTACGACATATCATCGGTATCGATTACCGAACGATTTGCTCCGTTTATAGGTGTAAATGCGACGATGAAAAACAACATTACCTTCCGAGCCGAGTATAACGATGGTCGTGTACTCACACTCAACTCTTCGGCCGGACAAATTGTTGAGGCCAACACGACCGACATTACTGTGGGTGTAAGTTACAAGATTGCCAATTTCAACAAGATACTGAAAATTGGTAGCAAACAGGCCGGTGTCAATAACGACCTCACCATCAATGGCGATTTCTCATGGCGCAACACTATATCGCTCATACGTCGCATCGATGAAAACTATACCCAAGCCACCACCGGTACTCGCACTCTATCGCTCAAGGCTACAGCCAATTATGTTCTGAGCAAACGCATCACACTGGGTGTTTACTTTGACCACCAAGTCAATACACCCCTTGTATCATCGTCGGCCTACCCTGTTACAAACAGCAATTATGGAGTTTCTATCCAACTCTCGTTGGTAAAATAGGAAGGTCAAGATTGCAAGTTGGGAGAAACTATATAGAAGATGGTTATACGCGATAATATACCGTACCTTTCTGTACCCCATCGGCAACAATATATCCGAGTGTGCGTAGATGCAACAAGTCTTTCTTGATAGTATTGACCGACTCTTTGTGTAGATGCACTACTATATCAGACAGCTTCACAGGCTGACAACGTCCTATATAATCGAGGACAGCCCGTTGTCGGCTATTAAGCACAGTTTTATGAGAGGCCGTTGCGGGAGGCAAACTCGGAGCAATTGCCCTGCCGGCCCTACGAGCTGCTTCATATATCATATCTACCCAATATTTTACCCACTCCGAGCACCCCAACGTACCATTGGCTCCACCATAAATGGCCCTACGATAGGCTACGCAATCTTCATTCATTACCAATAGCGGCGAATATAGTCGTACCCACTCGGCACCCATTCGGCGTAGCAACAGCAACATCATCAATATGGTTACAAGGTCGCGACCCTCGACAAAGGTTGTCGTATTGCGAAATTCATATAGAAAAACAGCCGCCACCACCATGGGGTGAATATGACCATCGGCACTACATATCCAATAGAGTTCGACACACCTATTCAAGGCATCACTTGCAACCGACTTAGTTTCTGCAACCTGCTGCTTATTGCCACTCAACAGGCTTGCCACCGTAACACGCTCTTTACAATTGTTCGGGACAACATCGCTACTATACAACATATTGTAAATAGACACAATACGCGACTCATCGAGGGTCGTATCGACCTCATCGGCCAACAGCATTTGTATCACTCTATAACATTGCTGGGCAATGGTAGCATCGCAACCCTCGACATCTGTTCCGGCTATGACTTTTTGCAACTGTTCGGCTGTACACGAGACACCCGATAGTGATACCACAGCCTGCAAAAGCCCATACATATCATTGCTCACAGGCCACTCGACCGACCTCCTACCGGCAAAATCGATATACCTCAATTGCCTATTGATTTCGTGCCATTGGTACTTTGAAAAATGTATAACTTCTTCGATATTCATAGCCTCATAGATAAGACAAGACAAAGTAAATAAATAACCACGAAATGTGCAAATACAAAATTCATGATAAAAACCAAAAAACAGACTTATAGATAGAGAATAATAGACAAAAAATTGTTATCTTCGCAAAGAAATTAATTTTAAGGTATAATAATCAAAAAAGATAGAGATTATGAGTAAAAAAGCATTGCTAATGATTCTCGACGGCTGGGGCATTGGTGACAATTCTCGTGCCGATGTTATTTCTTCAACTTCTACCCCCTACTGGGATCGACTCTTGGCTACATATCCTCACTCTCAACTTCAAGCGTGTGGCGAAAATGTAGGCTTGCCCAACGGACAAATGGGCAACTCGGAAGTAGGACACCTCAATATTGGTGCAGGACGTGTTGTATATCAAGACTTGGTAAAAATCAATAAGGCTTGTCGCGAAAATACCATTATGGAAAATCCCGAAATAATTTCGGCCTTTACATATGCCCGCGACAACAAGAAAAATATACACTTCATGGGTCTTACCTCTGATGGTGGTGTACACAGCTCTCTCGACCACTTGTACAAACTGTGTGATATATCGCGAGAGTATGGTATTGACAATACCTTTATACACTGCTTTATGGACGGACGTGACACCGACCCCAAGAGCGGTAAAGGTTTTATTGCTGCATTGCAATCGCATTGTGAGCAAAGCACCGGTAAAATAGCATCAATCGTAGGACGCTACTATGCTATGGATCGTGATAAACGCTGGGAACGCATCAAAGAGGCATACGACCTGCTTGTACACGGCATAGGAAAGAAAGCAACCGACATGGTAGTTGCCATGCAAGAGTCGTATGACGAAGGTGTTACCGATGAGTTTATCAAACCCATCGTCAATGCCACATTCGATGGCACTATCAAAGAAGGCGATGTTGTTATCTTCTTCAACTACCGTAACGACCGCGCCAAAGAGCTTACCATCGTTCTCACTCAGAAAGATATGCCCGAAGCCGGTATGCACACCATTCCCGGCTTGCAATATTATTGTATGACTCCCTACGATGCTTCGTTTGAGGGTGTTCACATTCTTTTCGACAAAGAGAACGTAGAGAATACTCTTGGCGAATACTTGGCTGCTCAAGGCAAGAAACAACTTCACATTGCCGAGACAGAGAAGTATGCTCACGTTACATTCTTCTTCAATGGCGGTCGCGAATTGCCTTACGACAACGAAGACCGTATTCTTGTTGCTTCGCCCAAAGTGGCTACCTACGACCTCCAACCCGAGATGAGTGCCTTTGAGGTAAAAGATAAGTTGGTAGAGGCTATCAAGACACAAACATACGACTTCATTGTTGTGAACTATGCCAACGGCGATATGGTGGGTCACACCGGTGTTTACGAGGCTATAGAAAAAGCTGTTGTTGCCATCGACAAGTGCGTTGAGGATACAATTGAGGCTGCTAAGGCTGCCGGTTACGAAGCTATCATCATTGCCGACCATGGTAATGCCGACTTTGCCATCAATGCCGATGGTACTCCCAACCCCGCTCACTCGCTCAATCCTGTACCCTTTGTATATGTTACCGAAAACAAAAATGCAACAGTGAGCGATGGTGTATTGGCCGACGTAGCTCCTTCAATACTGCACATCATGGGATTGCCTCAACCCAACGAAATGACCGGTAAAGACCTTATCAAAGACTAAACAAACCAATCTAAAGAATATAACCATGGAACAAAAGAAAAACTATGCACTCCCTATCGCAGTGATGTTTGCACTCTTTTTTATGATTGCATTCGTTACCAACTTTGCAGGCTCAATGGGAGTAATCGTGAAAAACCAATTTCAAGCATCTAATGCTCTCTCGCAATTGGGTTCGCTTGCCAACTTTATCGCATACGCATGTATGGGTATTCCGGCAGGTATAATTTTGAAACGCAAAGGCTATAAATTCACCTCTTTGGCAGCCGTAACCGTAGGTTTTTTGGGTGTTGGTATCCAATTCCTTTCGGGCTACGTTGAGTCTTTCATGGTGTATGTTCTTGGCGCATTCGTTGCAGGCTTCTCTATGTGTATGCTCAACATTGTGGTAAACCCCATGCTCAACACCCTTGGTGGTGGTGGTGCTCGCGGTAACCAACTCTTGCAATTGGGAGGCTCTTGCAACTCTATTGGTGGTACTATCGCCCCCATACTCTTGGGCTACTTGATTGGTGGATCTATGGACACAGCTACAGTTAGCGATGCTGCTCCTGCCATGATTATTGCTATGGCTATTTTTGCCGTTGCTTTTGTAATCATTGCCATGACCAAGATACCCGAGCCTCACATGGAGACTGCCGAGGAGAAGCAAGCCCGTTTGAGTGGCACTCAACCCAAAGATCCTCACGGCCCTATGTCATTCCGTCACTTCGTATTGGGTGCTATTGCCATCTTCTTCTATGTAGGTATAGAAGTAGGTATCCCCAATATTGCCAACCTCTATATGTCCGACCTCACTTGGGTAGGCCCTGCTGTTGCAGGTACTGTAGTTGGTGCATATTGGTTCTTGATGATGTGTGGTCGTCTCATTGGTGGTGCTATAGGTGCCAAAGTAACAAGTAAGACTATGCTCACAGCCGTTTCGGCTCTATGTATAGCTTTGGTTCTCGCCTTGATGTTTACCCCCGATACAGTAAAAGTGACAGTTCCTTTCATCAACACCGAGGTGCCATTGAGCATGCTTTTCATGCTACTTTGTGGCTTGTGTACATCGGTAATGTGGGGTTCTATATTTAACCTTGCAGCCGAGGGCCTTGGCAAATACACACCAGCAGCATCGGGTATCTTCATGGCTCTTGTTTGTGGTGGTGGTATTCTCCCCTTCGTTCAAGGTCTTGTTGCCGATAAAATAGGCTTTATTGGTAGCTATTGGGTTATCATCATCGCTTTGGCCTACCTCTTATTCTACGCATTGGTAGGCTCGAAGAATGTAAATAAAGACATTCCTACCGAATAAGATTTTTATAGAGTTGTGAGTGATAGAATGTATAATCGCTCACAACTCATAGTATATACACTCGTAGCTCTGTGACACAATCCTATGCCACTATGATACAAATAGACAATACCATCATCACATTAGATATCTTAGAACGATACTTCCTATGCAACCTCGATGCTTGTAAAGGCGAGTGTTGCATTGATGGCGATGCAGGCGCTCCTATTACACCCGAAGAGCAAAAGGCTATAGAAGAAGCACTCGATGCTGTGTGGGACGACCTGAGCCCGGCAGCTCAAGCCGTAATCAAGGAGCAGGGAGTGTCGTATATCGATGAGGAAGCCGATCTCGTAACTTCAATTGTCGATGGTCGTGATTGTGTTTTCACCTGCTATGGTGAGAATGGCATGTGCTATTGCGCACTGGAAAAAGCATACAGAGAAGGTCGGTCGAAATTTTACAAGCCCTTGTCGTGCCATCTATATCCTGTAAGACTTCAAGAATGGCCTACCGGATATACGGCTCTCAACTACCACCGCTGGAAAATTTGTAAGGCGGCAGAGGTGCTGGGACGACGTGAAGGTGTGCGAGTTTATCAATTCCTTCGTGAGCCTCTTATCCGTCGCTTTGGCGAAGATTGGTATCGTACTCTTTGCGAGGTTGCCGAGGAATATCTGGCTACAAAAAACGATTGACGCGACCAGAAAGAATATTCATCAGAATAATTTCACTATAACATGAACAACGGAACAACCCTTTCGGGACTCAGTTTTGAAAAATTTGTAAAAAACATAAATGGTAAGGAGACTCGCCTATATGCTCTTACCAATAAAAACGGCTGTGAGCTAACTATATGCAACTTTGGTGCTCGCATCATATCGTTGCTCGTACCCGATCGCAATGGCATTATGACCGATGTTGTTACCGGTCACGACTCTATCGATACGATTCTTACAACCGGCGACCGCTACTTTGGAGTAGTTTGTGGTCGATATGCCAACCGCATTGCCAAAGGAAGATTTGAACTCGATGGTGTTGTTTATGACCAACTGGCTATAAACAATGGTCCTAACAACCTGCACGGTGGCGTAAAAGGATTTAACGAACAAGTATGGGACGCCGAACAACGCGACCATCAGACACTTGTACTACGTTACACTTCGATCGATGGAGAGGAAGGTTTCCCCGGAAATATGCAAGTTGAGGTAACATATCGCCTCACCGACGACAACAGCGTGGATATTACATACCAAGCTACTACTGACAAAGCTACTGTTGTAAACCTCACCAATCATGCATTCTTCAACCTTTCGGGCGACTTTGACAAGACTGTAGCCGACCATATACTTACCATACATGCATCGCAATACTTGCCCACTGACAATACTGCTATACCTTATGGCAATCCGGCACCCGTAGCAGGTACTCCCATGGCTTTCGACACACCTCACACCATTGGCGAACGCATCAACGAGCCTTTCGAGCAACTTATTTTTGGCTTCGGATACGACCATTGCTATGTACTCGACAAGGAAGAGGGTAGATATGAGATAGCTGCCGAATGTGTTTCGCCCGAGACAGGTATTGCACTCACCGTATATACAACCGAACCCGGTATTCAACTATATACAGCCAACTGGCTCGACGGCAAAAATATTGGCAAGCACAATAAATATTATAATGCTCGTACTTCATTCTGCTTAGAGACTCAACACTTCCCCGACTCACCCAACAAAGCGCAATACCCCACAACAACTTTGCGTCCGGGCGAAGTATTCACATCGCAAACTACATTCAAATTTGCTGTAAAATAAATTTTTTCTAACCATATAAAACATATTATCATGGATATTGAATTTGTAAGAAGTAGATTTATCAAACACTTCGATGGACTTACAGGATCGGTTTATGCTTCTCCCGGTCGTATCAATCTTATTGGCGAACACACCGACTATAATGGCGGATTTGTATTCCCTGGAGCTATTGATAAAGGCATGATTGCTGAGTTGCGTCCTAATGGAACTAACAAAGTTCGCGCCTATTCTATCGATATGAAAGACTACGTTGAATTTGGTCTTAACGAAGAAGATGCTCCTCGCACTTCTTGGGCACGATATATCTTCGGTGTATGCCGCGAGATGATTAAGCGTGGCGTTGATGTGAAAGGCTTCAATACAGCTTTTGCCGGCGATGTTCCTCTGGGTGCAGGTATGTCATCTTCGGCTGCTCTCGAGAGCACTTATGCTTATGCTTTGAACGACCTTTTCGGTGAAAACAAAATAGACAAATTTGAGTTGGCCAAAGTGGGTCAAGCTACCGAACACAACTACTGCGGTGTGAAGTGCGGTATCATGGACCAATTTGCATCGGTATTTGGCAAAGAGGGTAGCCTCATTCGCCTCGACTGCCGTAGCCTCGAATACCAATATTTCCCCTTCAAGCCCGAAGGCTACCGCTTGGTATTGTTAGATTCGGTTGTTAAACACGAACTTGCATCGAGTGCCTATAACCACCGTCGTCAAAGCTGCGAGAATGTTGTAGCTGCGATGAAACAACACCACCCCGAGGTTGAATACCTGCGCGACGCTAACATGGAGATGCTTAACGAAGTGAGAGCTGAAGTGAGCGCAGAAGACTATATGCGCGCCGAGTATGTCATTGGCGAGGTACAACGAGTACTTGACGTATGCGATGCACTCGAAAAAGGCGACTACGAAACTGTAGGTGCTAAGATGTACGAAACTCACCACGGCATGAGCAAGTTGTATGAAGTAAGCTGCGAAGAACTTGACTTCCTCAATGATATAGCTCGCGAATGCGGTGTAACAGGCTCTCGTGTTATGGGTGGCGGCTTTGGTGGTTGCACCATCAACCTCGTTAAAGAGGAACTCTACGACTCATTTATAGCTCGCGCTAAAGAGGCTTACAAAGAGAAATACGGCAAATTACCCAAAGTTTACGATGTTGTTATCTCTGACGGTTCACGCAAACTTTGCTAATCACTTTAATCCCAAAAGATATGAAACCTACACTTTTTGTACTCGCAGCCGGAATGGGTAGCCGATATGGCGGTTTGAAACAATTGGACGGTCTCGGCCCAAATGGAGAGACTATCATGGACTACTCTATTTTCGATGCCATTCGTGGAGGATTTGGAAAAGTAGTATTCGTTATTCGTAAAGATTTCGAAGCAGATTTTCGTGAGAAAGTTCTCAATAAATATATCGACCACATTCCTGTTGAACTTGTATTTCAGTCGCTCGACAAGCTTCCCGAAGGATTTACTTGTCCGGCCGATCGAGTAAAACCTTGGGGTACCAATCACGCGGTTCTCATGGGCAAAGATGTTATCAAAGAACCCTTTGCTGTAATCAATGCCGACGACTTCTACGGTCGTGATAGCTTTGCTGTGTTGGGAAAATGGCTTAGCCAAATGGAAGGTAAAAGCAACCAATACTGCATGGTGGGATATCGCGTAGGCAATACACTATCTGAGAGCGGTACTGTAGCTCGTGGTGTTTGCGCCACCGACAACAACCGCATGCTCACAGATGTCGTAGAGCGCACTCAAATAGAGCGAAGAGAAGGTGTCGTAAAATACAAAGACGAAAATGATGAGTGGGTAGCAATAGAAGACAATACTCCCGTATCGATGAATATGTGGGGTTTTACGCCCGACTACTTTACTCACTCCGACAGCTACTTTGCCAACTTCTTGCAAGAGAATATCGAGAACCTCAAGGCCGAGTTTTTCATTCCCCTCATGGTAAACAAACTCATCAAAGATGGTACATCGACAGTTGAAGTACTTGACACAACCTCACGATGGTTTGGCGTGACATACGCACAAGACCGCCCCGATGTTGTTGCTAAGATACAAAGCCTTGTTGATGCTGGCGAATATCCCGAAAAGCTATTCAAGTAATTTATCAACACAATTTATATAAAGAGGGTGTGTCAAAATCATGTCTTTTGACTCACCCTCTTTATATCTACATACAACAATGTATCCACTATACCTGTTTGCACCCGAAAACGACATGGCTCTAGCCTTCGGCGGTCCACACTATACACCCACTCCGGCTGCACAAACAATAGCACGTGATCTATCGTTGCTACCATTGTGGTACGCTCTGGAACCAAATGCCTACGTATGGAGCTCGCAATTGGTAGATGATACATTGCAACAACATCTCGATGCGATGGGCATCACCTCAAAAGCCACATCACGCCCCAGTACACCTTCAATATGTAAACCATGGGGCTGGAGTGCCTACATTACCGACAAATTTACTCGCGCCGGCATAGCAACACACCTATTACCCGATAGTGAACGCATAGAACACATACGCAACCTTTCGGGACGTGCTACTACTCGTACCATACTACAAGCCCTACATAACTCATTACCACAACATACACTACCACCTCTCCCCAATATACTTCATAATATCAGGGAGGTTGAAGAATATGTAACATCACAACCGGCGTCAATGCTCAAGTCTCCCTGGTCGAGCAGCGGACGAGGCGTCTGGGCTGTAAGAGGCACATTCGATAATGCTACAGCACGCAGTGCACAAGGTATCATTCGTAAGCAAGGATATATCATGGGCGAAAAACTATGCGACAAAATCATCGATTTTGCCATGGAATTTTACAGCGATGGGCAATCAGTAGAGTTTGCAGGATATTCGCTCTTCAACACCGATGAACGAGGCGCATATCTTGGCAATCTATTAGCGCATAACAACTATATCGAACAACAACTGCTTTATCACATTGACATAGAGTTACTACAAAACACACGCGCAGCACTCATTGACATAACCACACAAATCATAGCACCACATTACATAGGATACTTCGGGATAGACATGCTCATATACCAAGATAGAGATAAAAAACTTCTTCACCCATGTATTGAGCTAAACCTCCGCATGAACATGGGTATGGTAGCTCGCATCATAGCCGACAGATTCTTAGCCGACAATACTCGAGGCTACTACTACGTCTACTATGCCAATACCACTACGCAACTACAGCAACGACATGAGCAATTGAAACAAGAACACCCATTACTCATCGAAAATCAAAAAATCATAAAAGGATACCTGCCCCTCACACCTATACAGCACGACACACATTATTGTGCCTATATAGTAATATAAAGGAGCTGAGAGCGTGAGTTTTTTCTCTATAGACTACTATCAAGCTGCATGGCTAAATAACTCCTTTTAGCCACTGAGCCAAATATTTAGTACCCAATCAGACCAATTCGTCTAATTTGACTAATTGGTCTGATTGGGGCTTATTAGACTATATTACAAAAAAAACATCGCCCCGGCAACTTTCGTTGTCAGGGCGATTTAAGTGGCGGCTGCCTACTCTCCCACTTGCGCAGTACCATTGGCGTGACCGGGCTTAACTTCTCTGTTCGGAAT